>SUWY01000042.1:5753-13288 GCA_015061245.1 Bacteroidales bacterium | reverse complement strand
AATGCTGAATAGTCGTGTTTCTTAAGCATAAAATAAACCCCAAAGTTTTTTGTCCAAACTTTGGGGTTCACTTCAATCACATATCACCCCTCTGCTTTGCTATAAAAACCATAGCTATAATTAGCTATGAAACTCCTCCTTATTTAATGTTAACCAAAACTTCCTTTAGGAAATTGTACCAACGCTCAACACTTGGAATGTAGCACTTCTCGTCCGGAGAGTGTACTCCTGCCAATGTTGGTCCTGTAGATATCATATCCATTCCTGGATACTTCTCCAAGAACAATCCGCACTCCAAACCTGCGTGAATTGCAGTTACCTCAGGCTCCTTACCGTTGTAAACCTTCTTGAATGACTCTACAACAGCCTTCAACAACTCTGAATCCGGATTTGGATCCCAACCTGGATATCCGTCGCCATGCTGAACCTCTGCACCAATAATCTCGAATGCAGCACCAACTGAACGAGCAATCAACTTCTTCTGTGAGTCGATAGCACTACGCTGACTTGTCTGGATATATACTTTGTTACCCTCAATTGTCTTGATTGATGCCAAGTTTGTACTGCTCTCAACCAATCCAGGCATCTTAGCACTCATTGACTGAACTCCGTGAGGACAAGCCAACAAAGCATTAATCAAATCAATTGTACACTTAGCTGTCATGCTCTCTGCAGGAACCTCAACGCTCTCAATATCAACTTTTACTCCCGGATCTGTCATTGCCGCAACCCTTGCACACTCAGCTGAGTAGCAATTTACTGCAACGCGTACATCCTCTTTATACTTAGCATCGAAAACAATCACAGCCTCTGCCTCACGTGGAATGGCATTTCTCAAGTTTCCACCCTGGATGGTTGCAATCTTTGCCCCATACTCCTTAGCGCACTCCCACAAGAAGTTTGCCAACACCTTAAGTGCATTTGAACGGCCCTTGTCAATCTCACCACCTGAGTGTCCACCCTGCAAACCGCGAACAGTTACATTAACAGCAAACTGACCGGCAGCAACAGCCTCAGTCTGATATGGATAGGTAATAACGGTATCCATACCTCCTGCACAACCGATAAAGATAATATCCTCGTCCTCAGAATCAAGATTCAAAAGTTTCTTACCTGTAAAGAAACCAGGCTTCAAGCCGTATGCACCGGTCAAACCTGTCTCCTCGTCAACAGTAAACAAAGCCTCAATAGGACCGTGAGCAACACTCTTATCTGTCAAGATTGCCAATGCGGCTGCAACTCCCATACCATCGTCAGCACCAAGAGTTGTACCTGTAGCCTTTACCCAATCGCCATCAATCCATGGAACGATAGGATCGTTATCAAAATCGTGAACAGTATCGTTATTCTTCTCACAAACCATATCCATGTGAGCCTGAAGAACAACTGTTGGCAGATTCTCATAACCAGGAGTAGCCTCGCCTATCATTAAAATATTGCCAAGCTCATCCTTCTTTGCCTGCAAACCATTCTCTGCAGCAAAGTTCATTAAAAACTCAATAATTTTTCCCTCTTTCTTTGATGGGTGAGGTACTTGACAAATCTGCTCAAAGATTGTCCAAACCTTTTTCGGCTCTAAATTCTCTAAAACTCCCATAATTTAATATATTTTATTATTCACCTTTTCCCTTTAACCTTTTCCATTTCACCTAATTCCTTCAAAAAACTCCTCCACCGTTCCATATACAAGCTCAACTACCTCAGCAAAAGGAATCTCCATCTTACCTCCCGAAGCATTCTTATGACCTCCTCCGTTAAAGTACTTCTCGCACCACAGATTCACAGGAATATCACCCTTCGAGCGCATTGAAAGCTTCACCTTATCTTTACGTTCGGTAATCATCACCGACACCTTCACTGCAGCAATTGAAAGCGGAATATTTACAACTCCCTCTAAATCACCCTCTTTATAATTATACTGCTCCAACTCCTGCAAAGTTATCGGAATAATGGCAACCGGATAGTCCGGATGAATCCGCAAATCATTTAATATAACACTGCCCGTCAACTTTAGTTTATCCAAACTTGCCACTTGGTATATGTTCGAATAGACATAATCGCGATTCAAACCCTGCTCCAACAAATCTGCAACAGTTCTATAAAGTTCAGGATCCGATGCCGCATGATTGAAATTTCCCGTATCGGTACTAATTCCCGCATACAGGGCATTTGCCATATCGGGAGTAATTGCCTCCTTGCCCCAAATACTCTTAATCACCTGAAATAGAAGCATACAGGTTGCAGGACTTCCCGAATCCGAGATTGTAATATCAACGGGCGAGGGCTCCAGATGGTGATCAATCATCACCTTTTTACCCATAAACGCCTCAGTCAACGGTTGCAACTCCCCCTCGCGGTCCGGATTGTTATGATCCATCATAAAAAGAGCATCGGCAGCCATCATATAGCTCTCGCACAACTCCGGCTCCGTACGATTTGAGATAACACTCTTAGCCTTGGGCAGAAACTGCAGATAATCGGGAACATGATCACAAATAATAATCTGATTGTGAATTCCCAACTTATCCATCATCAAACTCAATGCTCCACATGAACCTATAGCATCGCCATCGGGCGAGATATGCGGAATAATCACCGCTCTCTTAACCCCTCCGCCAACTAAAAGTTCGCGCAACTGCTCTATTTTCTCACTCAAATCGCCCATAGTAGGTGCAAATTTAATGAAACAACAACTAACAACCAAAGTTTACAACAAGATTTAACAATTTAATTCATATCTTTGCAACACTATGGAGAATAAGGAATTGATACAGTTACAGAACGACCCTATGGGGCAAGCGATATACGACTATTACAACGGCAACAAGGTTGGGAAACTGCGTGTACTATCATCACAATTCGATGAAGATGAGATACCAGTAGAGGAGCTGTTTCGCGATTTCGACTCCATGCCCTACATTGAGCAGGTTGCACTTACAATGAGCGAGGGCTCAATTCTCGATGTTGGCGCCGGAAGCGGATGCCACTCTCTTGCCCTTAAGAAGATGGGCAAGCAGGTAAAGGCTATCGACATATCACCGACCTCGGTTTCAATAATGAGGGAGCGAGACCTTGATGCACACCTTATAAACCTATACGACGAGAGTTTCACCGAGCAATTCGACACAATGCTCTTCCTAATGAATGGCTCAGGAATAATTGGCACTCTTGAAAATATGGACAACTTCTTTAACCGAGTTCGTAAAATGCTGAAACCGGGAGGCATGATTCTTATGGACTCGAGTGACTTACGCTACCTTTTCGAAGAGGAGGATGGTTCTTATATGATTGATTTGGCCGATGGCTATTATGGTCAGGTTGACTTCCAAATGGCATACAAAGAGAGCATGGGCGAACCTTTCGATTGGCTATACATTGATTTTGATACACTTGCATATTACGCAGAGCAAAATGGCTTTAAGGCCGAGATTGTAGCCGAGGGCGACCACTACGACTACCTCGCAAAACTCACATCAAAAACTACACTATAATTTTTACAGACTCCCTACAACCATAAACGGTATTTATTGGAACAGCAAAAAAGATAGCATTCCAATAATTCCAATATTGCACATTTGCAAGCTGTTTGTGCAATTTAAAAAAATTACTATACCTTTGCGGCCGTTTTTAAGAAATGTCTTTTTCAATTTGTACATTACTTACGAAAATTATTCAAGAAGATGTCTTGCCCATACTATAAAACAACTTCAAGAACAAATTTTGTACTAGGAAGTGATACTAGAGGGCCAGGCGCAGGCCGTAAAGAGCAGACCAACCCGTTGGCGAGTCATGGTGACGATACAGAATACGACAGCTCCATGCGTTAGAGCTCCAGCCGCCACCTCGAAGCACATGATGAGTGCCGGAAACTGGGCCCACTGGATTGTTAATCGTCGAGGATGAATAGTATACACCGCTATACCAATCGTTGCACCACTCCCATACATTGCCACTCATATCAAACAACCCCAACTCATTGGCATTTCTCTGACCAACCGAATGGGTCATACGATCAGAATTCTCCATATTCCATGCAACCTCGCCTATACAATTACTACCGCTATATTTATAACCATTAGATTTATTACCTCCGCCGGCAGCAAACTCCCACTCCGCCTCGCTCGGCAAACGGAAATTCAAACCGGTCATTGAACGCAATTTTGGCAAAAAATGGTCATTGATCATTTCCCAACTCACACAATCAACCGGCAAATCCTCGCCCACAAAAAACGAAGGATTAGTACCCATTACTGCCATCCACTCTCTCTGAGTCAACTCATATTTACATATCAGATAGGTTGATAAAGTAACACTATGACCCGGCCTTTCATCAATATCCCCATCATAATCGCCCTGTTTGGCCCCCATCCGGAAAGTACCACCCTCAACATCCACCATATTACGAATCATGCTCCGCAAAATATCCTTCTGTGCATCACTAACATCACTACCCCAACGAACACTCAATCCGTTAATCATTTCGGCCATTAATTCACAACGATTTTCCATAATACAACAAGCTGTACACTATATTTATTCCTGTTTCTGCTGAATAAAATCACGCAGATGTGCAACTCGCTCCATCAGCAAATCAAATTCTGTCATGTGGGCGGCATAGTAAGAGCCGAAGGGCGAGGCCATCAATTTGGGATCGGGGTCCAACCCTATCCTGCGTAAATCTAAACGATCTGCATCAAGACAAACATCGATAGTCGGTACTCCTGTACTTGATTTTGCTGTATGATAAAGGCAAGCATCGCGCAACAAATCAAACTCCTCATCACTCAAATCCTTCAACAGATTATTGCGAAGCGAGGGCAACATTTTTGCAGCTCTGGGACCATGCCCCATATCGAAGCTATTGCTCACCCTGCACTTATCATGAAAGTAGGCAAAGAGACGCACCACCTTAACATTCACATCATTACGGAATGTAAATTCACCATTACGCACCTCTAAACTAAGAATAATTGCATGACGCTCTACACGGCTCCAATGAGGCATACCATGCACCTCATCAAGCTTCCAACCATCCAATGCAAATTGTCGAACTGCCTCATAATCAAACTCCGGCATTTCAGGCAACTCAAACTGAGCGCTCGATTTGGCAAACTTAACAACCTCGCTACAAATTAAATTATCCATATAACTTTAACGCAAAACCATTCAACGCCTACAAAGTTACAGAAAAATCTTTATCTCTAATTCAACAATATATGACTATCAACTATCACAAAATATAACGAAATCAAAAAAATTACTAATTTTGTCGCATTGAAAAGATTTATGGATAAGTATTTCATGAAAAAGATAGAGAAATTTACACTTAGCGCACTTATAATCATCACCTCACTTTTTATAAGCGAGGCCTCGTTCGCAACCAATATCAGCACAACTGCCACAAACCAACAAAATACAGAGCAGAGCGCCGAGCCCGCAAACTACAAGCAGACTGCAGCCAAATTTGCAACAGGCTACAATAACGAAGATATCAAAGCTATTTGCGCACTATTTACACCGGAATTGGTAAAACTACTTCCGCAAGACAGAATGCAGCTTATGATTGGTGTACTACGCTTGCAACTCGGAAAGTTAAACAAATATCAATTCCTTAACTTCGAGACCAAAAACGGCAACAAAGTGGCTCGCTACAAAGCCAACTTCGATAGTGGCGATTTAACCTTGCTAGTATCGCTAAACGCCTCAAACCAAATAGATTTCCTTTGGTTTATACCGGGCGAAAGCACCGCTGCCTCAACCGAAATGTTCCAAAAGTTATTCGAGGCTGCTGGAAAATAAGGAGCATCAAAACCTACAGCTCTGCCTTGAATAAAACTTTGCGAAGATTCACGCACTCGGGGATCTCCTCCTCGTAGTGAGAGACATATATCAAGGTCTTCTCCGGATTTGAACAGAACTGCTCTATTATCTGTTTTGCCAACCGCTTCTTGCCGCTATCCAATCCGTGAAGCGGCTCATCAAGGATAAGCAACTCCGGATTCTTTACAAAGGCACGCACCAAAAGCACCAATCGCTGCTCTCCATACGAAATCTTCACGAACGAGCGCTCCATCAAATACTCGGCACCAAAGCAACGCATCCACGCTCTTGCCTGCTCAATCTGCTCCTCCGTACACTTACGGAACAAGCCAACCGAATCAAAGAATCCGCTTGCCACAACCTTTAAACATGGAATATCCTCCATATAATAGGTGTGTATATCGGGCGACAAATAGCCAATCCTACGCTTAATATCCCAAATACTCTCGCCTGTTCCACGACGACGCCCAAACAGACTCATATTATTGGCATACGCCTGAGGATTATCGCCACAAACAAGGCTTAACAGCGTAGACTTACCACTTCCGTTACCTCCAAGCAGCGCCCACTTCTCACCCTTCAGCACTTGCCAATCCACATCTTTCAGAATGACCTGACCTGCATACTTGACAACCACATTGTGCATCTCAACAACATCGGTATATGGAAGTTCCGGATTCTCATAAATGGGCGAGGCCACATCTTCCACCCTCTCCGGAAAGAGTTGCTCAACAATAGAGTTACCCTTACAAAAAAACTCCTCTCTGGTACAAGGCTGCAACAAAGTCATATCCTTTACCGGCAACACATTAGAAATCCACTCAGGTAAATCCTTTGTTTGCGATAACACCAAAATCACCTGCAACCCCTTCTGCTCATATAGATGCGACAACATAGAATCCAACGACTTTCTTGAATCCGCATCCAAACCGATAAAGGGATTATCAAGAATCAGCACCTTAGGTTCACTCATCAAAACTCTGGTAATAAGGAATTTGCGCAACTCACCACTCGACAGCGAGATTATTCTGCGCTCCAACAAACCATATATTCCGAAAAGTTTGGTGTACTCCTCAATCTTCTCCTGAGAAAAGTGTGAAAGAAGCTCAGCTGCAACAGGAGCCTCCTCAGCATCTTGCGAGTTCCATCGCTGCTGATAATACATATTTTTACTATCTGTAAGGGTATGAATATCTCGGAAAGTAAGTGAACGCACCACTCCAAACTGCTCCACCTCACTCTCATCAAAAAACTTCACACTACCACCACGCAAAGCCACCTTTCCCTGCAACAAATCGGCAAACAGACTCTTACCGGCACCGTTTGGTCCGATTACTGCCCAATTCTGGCCATGCTCCATTCTCCAACTAACCAGCTCCTTAAATCTAAACTCCGGAAACCTCGGTTCCGCCTTATCAACAACAATTCTCATAAAAAAAATCCTAAAATCCCCTTTCTCACACTCGTTTAACTCGGGACAAGAGTTCTACCAACCCCCAAAGCAAATCTGCGCAAATCACATCTCTAATTGTACCGTAATCTGTCAAGCTACGTTTTCTCTACTTGCAATCTTGTGGATTTGCTTTAATTTGTTGTTTACCAACCCCCAAAGCAAATCTGCGCAAATCACATCTCTACTTGTACCGTAATCTGTCAAGCTACGTTTTCTCTACTTGCAATCTTGTGGATTTGCTTTAATTTGTTGTTTACCAACC
>SUWY01000042.1:0-5743 GCA_015061245.1 Bacteroidales bacterium | reverse complement strand
TTGTACCGTAATCTGTCAAGCTACGTTTTCTCTACTTGCAATCTTGTGGATTTGCTTTAATTTGTTGTTTACCAACCCCCAAAGCAAATCTGCGCAAATCACATCTCTACTTGTTCCGTAATCTGTCAAGCTACGTTTTTTCTACTTGCAATCTTGTGGATTTGCTTTAATTTGTTGTTTACCAACCCCCAAACCCCCTTCGCTCAGCGCGCTAACGCTTGCCTTCGCTAATAAGGGGGCTTAGCAAATTGCAAGCAATTTGTAACTCCTCACTGTTCACTCCTAACTTTATACCCTCTTCACTTTCACCGGTTTTCTATCAATATATCGAGGGTAACGCAAAGCAGGCATACCAAGCGCCATTCCTGCATAAACCTTACCATCAATCTCCAGCAACTTCTCAATTCTGTGCCTCTTATCAGCATTCATCGCCATATATACAAAACCGGTATAAAACTGTCCAACCCCCAAAGCCTCAGCCATTAACGAACCGTTCTGATATGCCAAATTACAATCATTGCATGCCAAACCGCTCTTCTTAGGTCCATGAATCAACAACACCGCTGTCGCACCTCGCAAAATACGGTCATTTCCCTTTGCATAGTCACGAATAAGCCCCTTCAACACCGGAACATATCTATACATCTGAGGCATTATGCGCTTCAATATCGGTTTCAAAAGCGGATTCTCCAACTTCTTCAAGGCCTCGCCAAAAATCTGAATAGTCAAGTTGCTTATCTGCTTCAACATATCCGGACTTGTAATAAGCGTAAACTCGACATTCTGCATATTGGAACCTGTAGGTGCCCGGTGTGCCGCCTCCACAATATCAGTGAGCGAGGTTTCAGGGATTGGAGCCTTGGTAAAGACTCTCAACGACCTGCGCATTTTGCAAAGAAGCATTACCTGCTCCGGTTTAGGCATTGCGGCATAATTTATGGTATGAACCGTACCTTTAGGAAATAGAGAGTGCACAACTGAATCAGTCGGACAGACAGCCATACAGTGTCCGCACCCAATACAACGATTAACCTTGTCGGTCACAATTCCATCATCGCCCGCAGCAAATATTCCTGACGGACAAACTCTTACACACTTGGCACAGCGAACACAACTCTCCGCCTTAACCCCTATCTCCAAATTTTCCATACTATTATTTCAAATCCAGAACCCTTTTAATTCAATCATCAATTATTTAAGCAGTTTTACTCTGCTTTGGTCCGCAAAATTAATCAATTCTACCCTGAAACCATCAAATAGTGCTAAGCAAACTTCACCTCGCAATAAAAAAGGGCAACCCGAAAGTTGCCCTCAAAACAAAACTGTTTTACTATTGTGTCCTTAGTGCTATGAAGCCTTATTTAAATGGGATTACAATGATGTTAGCTGTGTATGGCTGAACAGTTACGTTGCTTACAGAAGATAGCTTCTGGTTTGTAACAGTAATGTTTGGCTCCATACCCGGAGTATTGAATGCCATATCATCGTCACCACCTACAGTGTAAATCTCACCATTTCCTGCCAATGAGTACTCCTTATCTCCAAGAGTGAACTTCTTAACAGCGTCGATTGGGAAGCTTACACTCTCCCATGTTGGGTTCACTACAGAAATTGTAAGAGTATTGTTCTCGGTATTGATAGCTGCAGCCACATCAAATGGACGAAGCTCACCCTCAAGCTGAACAGGAAGAGTTCCAAATACCTCACGATATAGTTTCAATACCTGACCGGTTGAAGCATAACCTGCATCGGTTGTTGTAGCCTTAATACATCCAATAACGTTTACGGTCTGAGCATAGTTAGCCATAAATACAATGTCGCTCTGGCGCAAATACTCATTCAAACCTGCAGCAATTCCCAAAGCATCACGCAAGTAGTAGCGAGTACCCAACTCTCCGAAGATATGTGGACCATACCAGTAGTTCCACTCATCCATACAGATCTGGATATCCTTACCCTCCAACTCAGGAATCTCCTGACGATACTTTCTATGTGCGTCGGTTACTCTCTTAATGTGACGAGCAATCTGCGATGTGTGAGTCATAAGACCGCCACCATGCCAATCCTGGCTGTAGAAGTGCTCACTTACAAGGTTCATGTGGTCTGAACAGTGCTTCATGATATACTCATCCCAACGGCCAACCTCGCCTACTCCAATCAATTTGATTGATGGATCAACTTTCCACATTGCATCAGCAAACTCTTTATGTTTCAACGCAAAAGCGTCGGTTGCCATAAATCCAAGCTGCCAGTCTCCGAACATCTCGTTACCTACTGACCACCACTTAACATTCCATGGCTCAACACTTCCACCATTCTGAACACGCAACTTACCCATTGGAGTTGTAGCCTCGCCATTAGCATACTCAACCTCGTCGGTAGCCATCTTTGTTCCACCCAATCCTGCATTTACAGCAATGTATGGCTCTGTCTCCAACAACTCACACAAACGAATGAACTCGTGCATACCAACATCGTTGCTCTCAACACCTGTCCATGCCGGATTCTTTCTTGGAGGACGCTGATCACGAGGACCAATACCATCGTGCCAATCGTAACCACTTACAAAGTTACCTCCCGGCCAACGATATACAGGAGCCTTCAAGCCCTTCAACAATGCCAACACATCGGCACGGAATCCCTCAACGTTGTCATTAGGCATAATTGATGCTGTTCCAACCCAAACCTTTGCTGCTCCATCGGTAACAATTGCAAAAGTTGCATTGGTATTCTTAGCATCGAATGCATCAAACTCGAATGGGTATTTAGTCCATTTTGTTCCAACATTGATTGTCTTCTCCTGAGTCTTGCCATCGCTGGTCATTGTAACCTTAACAGCTGTCGGCTTATCGGCTTTCAAAATTGCATAACCTGTCATTCCAACCTCCGGACGAACTCCAAGACCTGACTGCTGAAGTTTTGCACCCTTACCAGCCTTCAAAAGAACGCTGTGCTCACCGGTATAAGCATTTGCCTTATCCATAGTGAATAGATCTGCACCTCCGCGCATTCCGCGTGCGCCACGACCTGAGTTTGCATACAATGCAGCCTGCAAACTAACATCCTGAGCAGGTCCTTGTGGTCCCTGTGGACGAGCAACCTGTGTTGGAGCTACACTCCATGGAGAATTTCTCTCACCAGGTGCATACCAGAACTTTCTATCCATCAACATCTCTGACCAGATACCGCCATAGATACACTGTCCCATGTGCTCAATAAACTGACCATAGATATACTCTGACATATTTGTACCCTGAACATTTGGATCAATCTTCAAAGCTGTATTAATCTCCTCAGAACTGATCAACTCAAATGTCATTGCATCGAACCATGCATATCCTGTTCCGCGGCGAGGATATGTACATGTAATACCTGCGCAGTCATCAGCACCTGTCTCGAACTCAAGGGTTACAGGTGTCCAATCATTAGTTCCGCTTATTGGAGTTGTTGTCAAGTAGTTAGACATACCAACCTGCAAGGTGATTGTAGCTCCACCCTCGCCCATTGCCTTCAAGTCCTGAGTCTTAATCCAAGCTGTGAATTTGTACTTTGACCAAGGCTTCAAGTTTACCTTGTTTGCCCAAGAACCATCGGCTGGAGTTGCAGAGTACATAAGCAAACTCTTTGTTCCATCCTTAGCCTGATTGTCGTGAATGTGGCGAACAGACTCGCCCGTTCCGTAGGTCCAATCAAGAACCTTGTCAGATACAACCTGCTCAGCAGATCCATTTGGAACCTGGCCCCAATTAGAACCTGTCTTAGGCTGAACCTCCGACTGACATGCAACCATACCCATTCCAACAAGTACCATTGCACCAATCCATAATTTTCTCATAGTGTTAGGTTTTATTATTGTTATTAAGATTTACACACAATCAACAAAGCAAAGATAGTATAACAAAATTAAAAATACTAAAAAACATATAAAAATTGCGACACCTACTTTGTCTTTTACAACAAGTAAGTGTCGCACTATTATGAATTAATGATTCTCCTACAATATCAATATGTATAAAATTCGACTGTTTTCTTGTACTCCTCACCTATTGCCATATCAACAGCGGCCTTTGCATTTAGCAATCCATATCTGGTCTCATTATTCCACGTTCCATTTAGTCTGCCTGTTACATTCGAATATTGATATGCCGGTAATTTTGTCGCAGTTTTTTCAATTATATCACTTACCTCTTTTTGTGTTAAATCATTAATCCAGTGGACTTATAATCGCATTATCCTTCTGAATAAAAAAAGGTTGGACTTTTTCCACTTTTCCCGTTTCATACAAAATATTTAATATTTCTAATGCGTCAAAAGGAGTTTTATTTGTGCATTTAAACGAATACCACCTTGGTAGAGTAGAATACTTCTGCACATCTTCTAAGTAATACTCAGATGCTACAGTTCGGAGCCATGAGACTGAAGTTCCCGATTTTAATTTAACACTGCAAAAGATAGATATTCCCACATTTTGCATATAATCATCTCCTATTTCAGTTACTACCCTAGACTTATAGTAAACATTAGGAATTTTTGAGAGTTCACCCTCGGGAATAAAAGCCTCCATATATAAATTTGACTCCTCTATATTGGACACATTAGATGCTGGGCGTGGTTCTACAATCCACTGTACTGATTTTGAAATTTTACTAGTAGTTTTAAATACCACATACAACTCATTTTGATTTATTAATAACTCCCTACATTTTCCCAGACTCCAATAAGAGGTCGACTTTTCACTCAAATCAATATCCTGATACGATTTAATCTCATCCGTATCAACATTACAAGATGTCAAGAACGACATACACATTAATATCAAAAATAAAAGATTTATTTTATTCATATTCATTCCATCCTTTTAACATTTACAACTTTTGCATATTGAAGATTACCATTTTTAGGAATGCTCAATATAAACAATTCATCATCAACCTCTGTTGCCATCCCATCATAAACACTCGCTTGTATATCAAGAGTGCCACATGAACAATACTTAAGATTAATATCAACTCGAGGTATTATGCAATCATCCGATAATGTAAATACTATCATTGTATTTCTCTTGAAATCGAAATCAATCTCTGCATCAGTTATTTCTTGTAAATCCATGTTGCTATTTATGACATATACATATCTATAACCTAAGGTCCATTTTGATAGCTTAGGAGCATAAAGTCGTTCAGCTTCCACCCCAGTTATATCACATGCACAATCACAAGTAACAATAAAACACTCTTCATAATTAACATCTAACGGGATGTTATTCACATAACTTATAAATGTATTGGTTGGCCATTCTGTATCAGTATTTATAAAATCATGATGACATGAGTCTTTTTCATTATTTGAAGAACAACTTAGAAGAGCAACATAAACAAACGACAATATTATGCTAAACTCACAATAATTAATGCTCCATAGCCGCTTTAAGTTTCTCATATTAACGTCCTAAATTTATATTATCTATTTTTTAGATTATCAATCTCTATTTGTAAAGTCTCAATAACAGATTCAAGTTCACTAATCTGAACTGACAACTCTTGTATGGCACCTGTTAAAATAGGTAATAGTGTCCCTTACCTTCCCATGCAGTTGTATATTCTGCAGGAACAGTTATATCCCCAAAGGTTAACTTACCTGTTGAATAATATTTAAACTGGGCGCTCGCACCAAATGCTATAAATAGCATAACGATAAGATTAAATAACTTTTTCATGGCTCTAAGATTTTAGTTTCTACAAAT
>SUWY01000041.1 GCA_015061245.1 Bacteroidales bacterium | reverse complement strand
GAATACCCTATCCCTATTTCTGTACAATTCTTTGGAATTTCTATGGAAGTTAATTTATCACAATCAGCAAAAGCTCTTGGACCAATTTCATGTAATCCTTCTGGCAATATAACTACACATAACTCAGTACACCCGGAAAATGCAGAAGATTCTATTTGTTTCACTGAATCAGGAATAATTATACTTGTAAGAGTGGAATTTTTACCACTATCGGTATAAGCACTAAAAACCCCAAAACCAATCCTTCTCACCACATCATCAAACACAATCTTTCCATACCCATTATCGTATGTATTTGAAACTATTTGAGCTCCTCCCCAAGGAGAATCTCCCTCCACATATGGCTCAATAACACTTCCATCAGTACTTCTATAATAGATAACATTCAGTTCACCTGTCTCAGGAAGAGTATCATCTGGATTTGGTATATTTAAATCCACGTCTGCACCACTTTCAAAGTCAACGACATCTATATCAACATCAAAACTAACCTCACTCAAATTCAATGAAAGAGTATAATTATAAGTGTGATTATCCTCCCAAGATGCAACTACATCATTTGGCAATTCAAATACACACTTCTTCGTTTGAGGAACATTTGAAGAGTTTGTATATACATAATATATTAATGAAACATTGATTGGCGAGGTTTCAATATTTTGAGGAACTAAATATTGCCAATCACCTATTTGTGTTGATGTTGCTGACAATTTTTGTGTACCGTTTAATATACATACATCTGTAGTCTCACCTGTACTCCAATCTATTTCAGAAAAATCTGAAGAGACGGTCATTATACCGGATTTAGCAACACCCAATAACTGAACTTCCTTAATTAATACACTATCAACTCCTGTTCCTGACACATTACCTGCAATGGAAAGACCTACTTTACTTAGCGCATGTTTAAAATTCAAATCTACCTCTCCACCTTCTACAGAACAATTCTTAGCAACAGCATATAACATATCAACCTGATTAGACGCATCACTGCCTAAGTTATAACTTATAGACAAATTTTCACCATCTACATTATAACTAAATTGATCTGAATAATCTGACATATAGGGGTAAATTCCTACAAAAGAGTATAGAGTATCTGCATTATTAGGCCAATACAAATAAGGAGAATAAGTCCAGTTTGTGCCTCTATAAGTCAATGGGAAATTACGAACATTAGCAATATCTACTCCATCAACCAACTCTCCTGAGTGTTTATATGCAAACACTCCCAAACGCCTACCATCAACAATAAAATTACTACTATTCATCTCCTCTGCACGTCCCTCAGATATTGTCCCAACAGAGAATAGAACCGGCTTCAAATCTGAACTGCCCGGCACTATCGGTGTAGGCTCTGGAACAACAGTATCCTTACCACATGATATTAGTAGCACTAAGGATAACACACCTAAAACTCCTCTCACTTTCATCTCAAAATTCGATTTGTGCCTACTCTTAATTAGGATTTTCGGCTTTTCTCCTCTGATAAAATTATCCATATATCTGCATTCAAGCTAATTATGGAGTATTTGCAAAGGTAAAATATTTAACAATCATTAATATCCCCCCCCCCGGTTTATTTTGGTCCAAGATATACTATTCGCATTATCTATTTATCATCATTATAAATTTTAAAATATTCTACAATAAAAAACCGAAGGGCGTTTCTCAACGGCCTCCGGTAGTTTCAATTAAATTTAAAGAATTGCGCTTCACAGCGCCTTGTTATGAAAAAACATTCTAAGTTACTCTGTCCAGTTGAACTCGTTCACATATTTGTGACGACTATACATTTTGTCAACAGGAGTGAAGAAACGAGAAAGGATCTCATACAAACCCAGATCGTAACGTTTCAACTCCTCGCGAGTATTGATCTTGTTGTGCTTTCCATCACCACCATCTTTATCAACCTCTGCATTAACATTGAACCATGATTGAACACCCTCTGCCCAATACTCAGAGATATTTGTTCCTGCATATACATTCTGCCAACGACCTGCAGCCAAAGCCTTATCCAAAGATGCCTGCAACTCTTTATTGAAATCTTTGTAAACCTCGCATACACCTGCTCCGTGGATAGTGTGAGCAAACTCGTGAATCAAAATATCCTCTGCATGGTACTTGTCAATCTGGTATGCCAAAATATTCTCCTCAGCACTTGTTGAGAATGGGTTTCTTCTTGAACCACCCAATCCACGAGCGCGCAAATCCCAGTTAATACTGGTATCGCGAACCAAATGAGCATGCTCGGGAATATCGGTAGTTCCCTCATAACGAGCCATAATTCCTATACGGGTATTCTTTGCAAGAAGAACATCCATAACCTCTTTAGGTAGAGCCTCGGTCACTCCTCTAATGCTTACATACGCAGCCATGAAACAGCTATCAGGCACACGCCATGAACTACATACGTGAATACCATTTACATTCATATACTTCTCATAGAATGGATGCAAATTCAACTCTGCTGGAGGAGCTGTAATTACAGGCTTCTCATCATAAGTAGCCATCTCCGGAACAGGAGCAGACTCCTGAACACCGCACTTTGATCCATTACCGCAACATGCTGTAAACAAACAAGCTGTTGCCAACATTGTAATAAGGGTTTTCATAACTTTGTTGTATTATTGTTTTGTTTTATCGTCGTACATTATATATTTAACACTTCAAAGGTAAATAAAACAAATATTAACTCCAAATAGGATTAAAAAATAAAACAGAATCTTCTTATCTTTGTAAATATTTAACAGCATAGAACTAAATATACACTATACACAATGAAAGATAAATATGGCTCATTGGAACTGTTTAACCCCGATATAAGTGAACCACAAGCCATTCCATTCTCTGAAAATGGAGTTGCCGCCGGATTCCCCTCGCCCGCCGAGGATTTCATGGATTTATCTCTAGATTTGAACAAAGAGTTAGTCAAAAATCCTGCAGCCACCTTCTATGCACGAGTGCGTGGCACATCAATGATTGACGAGGGAATCAATAATGGCGATTTACTGATCATTGACAAGAGCATTGAACCACACGATGGCGCATTGGCCGTCTGCTTTATAGATGGCGATTTTACCCTTAAACGGTTCAAGGATATGGGCGATCATGGTTTACTTGTACCGGCAAACAAAGAGTTCCAACCAATTGTTGTTAATAAGGATAACGACTTCCAGATTTGGGGAGTTGTCCGTTACATCATTAAAAAGGTATAAACGTAACCCCATAGTTATGCTATACACTTTTTCAGAACACTAGCGGAAGGTGATTAGAACTCAAGGAAAATTTGCCGTAACAAAATTGCTGTCTGAGTTGCGTAGCAACGAGTTCTATTTTGTAGGCAAATTGACGTAGAAGTTCTTGAACCGTGAGCATCAGTTCTGAAAAAGTGTATAACATAACTTTATGGACACTAGCGGAAGGTGATTAGAATGTAAGGAAAAATGATAGGCCATTGCGACTGTAACAACTTCTTCGTTTCATGCGAGCGGACATTCAGACCGGATCTGAATGGTAAACCCGTAGTTGTATTATCGAACAACGACGGCTGCATTGTTGCACGTTCAAACGAAGCAAAAGCTCTCGGCATAAAGATGGGCACGCCCCTCTACCAAGTTCGCAATCTCATTGAGCGCGAAAATGTTACAGTATTCTCAAGCAACTATCGTCTGTATGGAGATATGAGCAACCGCGTCATGACAACCCTTCGCGAAGCGGTTCCAAACATAGAGATCTACTCTATCGATGAGGCATTCCTAAACCTCGATGGGATTGCAGAGAATGAGCTTCATGAGCGAGGCCTCGCCCTTGCAAAAACAATTCGAAAAAATACCGGCATTCCTGTTAGCATAGGCATTGCACCCACAAAAACATTGGCCAAAATTGCGGGTAAACTCTGCAAGAAATACCCGGCACTAAAGGGGTGTTGTTATATGCACCGCCCGGAAGATATTGAAAAGGTACTTAAAAAATTCCCTATCGAAGATGTATGGGGAATTGGCCGTCGTCACTTTGCAAAAATCAAAATGTGGAATGTCAAGACAGCCTGGGATTTCACAAAACTACCTGCAGAGTTCGTCCAGAAACAGTTGACAATTACCGGTTTAAGGACATACAAAGAGTTAAAGTGCGAGGCCTGCATCAAAATGGAACACGAAACGGTTGAGAAACAGAGCATCTGCGTATCTCGCTCATTCGCAAAGGAGATGTATGACATTAACGAACTGCGTAGCGCCGTTACAACATTCGCAGCAACACTCTCGGAAAAATTACGCAGACAAAAGAGTTGTGCATGGCAACTATCGGTATTCATATATACCAACCGCCATAAAGAGAATGAACCGCAAGACTACAACATCCACACTTACCGCTTTGGTGTTGCAACTAACAGTACCATAGAGATATGTCAAATGGCTACACACCTCCTTAAAAAGATGTACAAACCAGGATATGGGTATAAAAAGGCAGGAGTAATTGCCACCGATTTGACACCGGAAAATGCAACGCAGGGTTCACTTTTCGACACCATTGACCGAGAGCGTCACAAAAGGTTAATGAACGCCATTGACACAATAAATCGCACTCAAGGTAACAACACCGTGGCAATTGCATCGCAAGCAGAGATCACAACATTCTCAAATCGCAACCACACCTCGCCGCACTACACCACCGATTGGAATGAGATAATCGAAGTTAAAGTGTAAACGGACAAGGTGACGATATTGTTATCCGTTCACATGTAACAGGATGTATAAATTCAACACTCTCTGCATGTAACATTAACCTCTCCGCACTCTTTCCATATAGATTATCCCCCACTATTGGAGCATTCAAACCATCCACATGAGCCGCATGCACTCTAAGTTGATGCGTTCTACCTGTAATTGGTTCAAGGCTCACAAAGCTTGAACCATTTTTAGAATCGATTACCTCGTACTTTGTAACTGCAGATTTTCCATATTCATAATCTACTCTCTGGAAAGGTCGGTTCGAGATATCGGCAATCAAAGGCAACTCAACAACGCCTTGTTTCTCATCCAACTCTCTACTCAACAACGCCTTATAAATTTTCTTTACCCTTTTATGGGCAAACATATCTTGCAACCTTTTATAGGTATTTACATCTTTGGCAACCAACAAAACCCCCGATGTGTCCATATCCAATCTATGTGCTACAAAATAGTTCAAGCCATACTCAACCTTTAACCATTCATCAACGCTATCAACAGCAATCTTTCCCCTCATTGATAACATACCCGCAGGCTTATCCAGGGCTAATATCCACTCATCTTCATATATCGGGCGAGGCCTCTTGCCTCCTGCTCGCATAAGAATAGGATTTGGTTCAACGTTCAACCCACGCATCATATAGTTCAAGATTGGTTCACATTTACTCTTGCACGATGGGTAAAACTCACCATGACGACGCACCTCCTCCTTAGGAGAATTACCCCACCAAAACTCTGCCATACACAAAGGCTCCATTCCATTCAAATACGCATATTGCAGCAGCTTGGGAGCAGCACACTCCCCCGCCCCTGCAGGGGGAAACCCTTGTGCAGTATTGGCAAATATCTCTAAAAGATCACAGCTCTCGCCTTTTGCATTACGAACAACAAACTCTTTAAAGATTAGACGCTGTAATTCGGCAGAATACTCCTTTCTCAATAGTTTAAGGCTATCTATTTTTTGGTTCAATTGAACCAGTTCATCTTGAACCATCTGAATCTCGGCAATCTTTGAACGTTCTACTCTTTTGCACTCAGCCTTTAGAAATTGACTCTCCGTTATCAACTTTGCATGTAGTTCAAGATTGTCAGGATGCTTCTCCCTTAAACTATCACGTTCAAGCTTTGAACTACGTAATTTCTCCTTATTACTCCTCTTTAAATCAAGCAATTCCTCAGACAACCTACTGTATTGTGAAGATAGTTCAACGTAGTGGCTTGAACCATTCAACTCTTCAATTTTCCTATTTATACCATTTAGCCGATTCTCTCCCTTTACAAAGAATCCATCGGGTGAAAGCAAATCATATATAGGAGGTACAAATCCCGCATACTGGTTTGAATGTGCAATATTTCCCGAGAATGCAGCAAGATACCCCAACTCCTCTTGATATTTCACAACTAAAACACCAAACATCTTACCACGCTGCAACTCTTGTTTTACCTCACTATCAGCACACAACTCAGACTCTATCAAGCTACACACCTCACTCACTGCCACCTTAGATAACTCATGAGGAGTATAATTGAAAGGATAGGTAAACCTTGCAGGAATAACCACTTTTCCAACATCAATAGAGAATTTATGCAAATTTTTCATAGTAGATTAATGATATATTGAACTAAATATCCGAATCAGGCAACGAAAGTAGTAAAAATAACGTAATGAAAAGCAGTTTGAACGCCTAAGCATCAACATTTTACAGATGAACCAAAAAAATTTGAATATAGAGACATATATGATTGGATTTTTACAATATTTTAGATACCTTTGCACTGATAATTGGTTTTTTACAACCAGAGATTTGAAAATAGACATTTTATTAATAAACACTTAATCAAAAACGCTTGAAAATGAAGTTTACAAAAATTCTTCTAGCTGCAGTTCTAATGATGGGTGCAACTGTAGCAATGGCACAGGAGAACGGCAATCGCGACGCTAATGGTAAGATTGTTCGTGGTCCTTACGAGACAAACAAATTCTTCGACAACTGGTTCTTCGGAGCAGGAGTTGGAGTGAACGTTTACACAGGAGAGTATGACTGGAAAGGCGATTTCGGACCAAGAATGTCATTCGCTCTAGACATTAACGCTGGAAAGTGGATTACTCCAACAGTTGGAGCTCGCGTACAATATTCAGGAATCCAGGCTAAGGGTTGGACAACTGCTGATAATGTATTTGCAAGAGCAAACGACGGCGAGTACTACAAGCAGAAATTCGGTTACCACTTCTTGCACGTTGATGCTATGTGGAACTTGTCAAATTCATTCAGCGGATACAAAGAGACACGTAGATGGGATTTCGTTCCTTACGTTGGATTCGGAATTGTTCGCGCTCACAGAACAGGTTACACTAACCACAAGCCAGCTGCTGTTATCGGTTTGATTAACGAGATCTATATCTCAGACCGTATCGATATCACACTTGAGGGTAAGCAGATGCTTGTAGGTCAGAATTTCGATGGTGAGACCGGTGGTTCTAAGCTTGAGGGAATGACTACAGCTACAATCGGTGTATCAGTAAAGGTTGGTAAGACAAACTTCAAGAGAGTTCAGAAAGCAGAGCCTGCTGACTACACTCCATACAACAACCGCATTAAGGAGTTGGAGGCACAGAACGCTCAGTTGGCTAACGCAAACAAGGCTTTGAACAACGAGGTTGAGGCTTTGCGTAACAGACCAGTTGTTAAGGATGTTCCAAATGCTCCAGTAGCATTGTTCTTCCCAATCGGAAAGGCAACTTTGGATAGCAAGGAGTTGGTTAACTTGGATTACTATGTTAAGACCGCTATCGAGGGTTCTGAGAACAAGAACTTCACTATCATCGGTTCTGCTGATAGCGCAACAGGAACTAAGGAGTACAACCAGAAGTTGAGTGAGAAGCGTGCTCAGTACGTTGCTGACTTGTTGATCAACAAGTACGGAATTGACGCTAGCAGATTGACAATTAAGGCTGTTGGTTCTACTGACAACCAGTTCAAGGAGGCTAGATTGAACCGTACAGTATTGATGGTTGAATAATCTATTCACAATTAAACATAAGAAGGGGTTGAACATGTTTCAACCCCTTTTTTATGTCTCAAAATATCCATAACTTTGCAATGTACATTTTATAAAAGGGTATGTTTTACGAAGGAGCACTTATAGGATTGGCAACATTTCTTATAATAGGACTTTTTCATCCGATTGTAATAAAGTCTGAATACTATTATGGCACGAAGTGTTGGTGGATATTTCTTATAATGGGAATAGCAGGCATTACAGTAAGCCTAACCATCCAGAACACCCTGCTTTCTGCTTTGATAGCAGTGTTTGCATTCTCGTCATTATGGTCTATTTTAGAGATTTTTGAACAACGTGAAAGAGTAAACAAAGGGTGGTTCCCAGCAAACCCAAAACGCAAAAGCGAATACAAAATCACATCATACTGCTATAGGTATCCTCACCCGGCAATTACAGCAGATTGCCTACTATTCGCATATCAAAATGAGACTATCGAGGTATTACTAATTGAACGAGGCGGAGAACCATACAAAGGCTATTGGGCAATTCCGGGAGGATTCATGGAGATGAGTGAAACAACCGAGAGTTGCGCACGTCGCGAAATGCAGGAAGAGACCGGTATTAAGGTTAACTACCTAAAAGAGGTAAAGAGCTATTCGACAGTTAATCGTGACCCACGCGAAAGAGTTGTAACAATAACCTATTGTACACTTGATCACAAAGAGAGTGTCACTCCAAAGGCGGGCGATGATGCAAACAGAGCAGAGTGGTTCAACCTAAAATCGCTACCAAAATTGGCATTTGACCATAAAGAGATGATAGCAGACTCAACTATGGTTATCAAAGAGGAGATTACTAAAGCAATCAAAGATAAAGAACACCCTTTAAATTCATCATTCAATAGTGAGGAGTTAGAAAATTGCCTTAAAATTCTAAATTAAACGAGATGCAGAGTATTGTTATTGTTGGAGCAACATCGGGATTAGGATATGAAGTGGCAAAACGCTTCATAGAGATTGGCTATAGAGTTGGAGTTGCCGGTAGACGCACAGAACTATTGGAGTCGTTAAAAGCAATTGCTCCCGAAAGAGTTGTAATTGGCAAAATTGATGTTACAGAGCAAAACGCTGCAACACATCTTACAGAACTAATTGAACTAACAGGCAACGTTGAAACCATCTTCCTCAGCTCAGGAATTGGCTTTCAAAACAGGGAGTTGGACCCCGAGATTGAGTTAAAGATTACCTCCACAAATGGCATGGGATTTGTCCGAATGATCACAACAGCATTCAACTATCTCAAAAACAGGGGTGGTGGTCATATTGCAGCGATAACCTCGGTTGCAGGAAGCCGAGGCATAGGAGTTGCTGCAGCTTACTCAGCAACAAAGGCATTCCAGACACAATATATCAATGCTCTGGAACAACTATCATGCTCACATAAACTAAATATCACATTCACCGACATTCGCCCGGGATTCGTTGCCACTGCACTACTAAATGACAATAACAACTACCCCATGCTAATGAAACCGGATTATGCCGGCAAAGTGATATTCAATGCAATAACCAAACATAAGCGAGTAGCAATTTTTGATTGGCGATACAAGATTGTAGTTGCCTTAATGAAATTCTCGCCTCGCTTTATATGGAAACGGATTAAGCTTTAGCACCACGAAGCGAAAGAGATATTCTCTTTCGTACAAAGTCAACTCCAATAACCTTTACCATAACCCTCTCGCCAAGGTGCAACACCTCTGACGGCGAGGAGATATATCTATCGGTAATCTGAGATATATGAACAAGCCCATCCTGCTTTATTCCTATATCCACAAATGCACCAAAAGCGGTTATATTAGTCACTATTCCCGGTACAACCATACCCTCGGAAAGATCCTCTATTGTGTGGATATCAGCAAACGAGAAAGCTGTCAACTGCTCTCTGGGATCCAGCCCTCGCTTATCAAGAGCCTCCATAATATAGTTCAAGGTAGGTAGACCAAATGAACTATCTACGAAGCGTTCAAGGATAATCTTGTCACGAAGTTTTTTATCATTAAGAAACTGATTAACAGTTACATTTAACGAAGCAGCCATACGCTTTACCACTTCATACGCCTCCGGATGAACAGCACTATTATCCAAAGGGTTTGAACCACCGATAATTCTCAAGAATCCTGCAGCCTGTTCAAACGCCTTTGCACCCAAACGCGGCACCTTAAGCAACTCCTTTCTGGATTTAAAATCTCCGTTTGTGGCTCTGTAATCAACAATATTTTTAGCCAGAACAGGGCCCAAGCCAGAAATATAGGTCAAAATATGCTTCGAGGCTGTATTCAAATTCACTCCTACCATATTTACACAACTCTCTACAACACTGCCCAATTTAGCCTTCAATTTTCCCTGATCAACACTATGCTGATACTGCCCCACACCTATCGACTTTGGTTCAATCTTAACCAACTCCGACAACGGGTCAATTAATCGGCGTCCAATACTTACCGCACCTCTGACCGTTACATCGTGATCCGGAAACTCCTCGCGCGCTACAGGCGAGGCCGAATATACCGACGCTCCATCTTCATTCACCATATATATATCAACCCCCTCAAATTTCAACGACTTGATAAAGCACTCAGTCTCTCGTCCGGCAGTTCCGTCACCTATGGCAATTGCCTCTATACCATACTTTTTCACCAGCGAAGTTATTATGAGCGAGGCCTCGCTTAACTTACTTACCGGTGGATGAGGATATATCACACTATGCTCCAACAAATTGCCCTGCGAATCCAAAACCACCACTTTACATCCCGTTCTGTATCCCGGATCTATGGCAATAACTCGTTTCTGTCCCAAAGGTGCAGCAAGCAACAACTCTCTAAGGTTGTTTGCAAAAATTGTAATCGCCTCGTTATCAGCTCTCTCCTTTACATCAGATATAGTTTCGCCCTCTATTGATGGACGTAACAAACGCTTATAGCTATCCTTTATGGCTCCTTGCATATACTCTTTGGTAGCCGAACCATTACGAATAAACATACGTTCAATCTGCTCTATTGCCACATCTGAGTCAACCTCAGCAGTAAGTTTCAATATCCCCTCCTCTACTCCTCGTTGCATTGCAAGGAATCTGTGCGAGGTTACACCCCTCACCGTAGCATCGGCATTGAAGTAATCAGAGAAGTTCACCCCCTCCTCCTCTTTGCCTTTAACTACCTTTGTGCGAAGAATGCCGTCACGCCGGAATAGTTTTCGCACTCGGTTTCGTGTTCTTTCATCCTCGGATACTCGCTCAGCTACAATATCGCAAGCACCGGAGATGGCCTCATCAACGCTTGCAACATCGCCCACAACAAACCTACTTGCAGAACGCTCCAAATTTGGAGAATTTTGAGCCATAATGATATTTGCCAAAGGCTCCAAACCTCGCTCACGAGCAACTGTTGCCTTGGTTCTTCTTTTAGGTTTATAGGGAAGGTAAATATCCTCAAGAGTTGCTGAATCCCAGCAATTAACAATTCTCTCTTCAAGATCAGGAGTCAAATTACCACTACTCTCAATACTATTCAGAATAGTACTCTTTCGGCTCTGCAACTCCGTTAAATCCTCATACAACTCCTTAATAGAACCAACAGCAACCTCATCTAAAGAGCCTGTCACCTCTTTTCTATAACGACTGATAAAGGGGACTGTTGCCCCCTCTTCCAAAAGTTTAACAGTCCCCTTAACTTGCTCTATACCTATTTGCAACCGATGTGCAATTATTTCAATCATGACAAAGCATCAATATTTTGTTGATTCAATAACTGCTTACCCTCTGCGGTATACAAATACTCTATTCTTGCAGCGTATGCCTTCTCAATCTTACCTCGAACCATCTTCATTGTACTATTAATCATCTGGTTCTGCTCTGTAAATGGCTCAGCAAGAACGGCAAAACAACTTGGCAGCCAACGCTCAGGGAACATTCCCTCCATATCGCCACCCTTTTTGAAGCGCGATACCTGCTCATCAAGAATCTTCAATGCCTCCTTAACTCCATCGACAGTTTTAATATCGAAACCTCGCTCGGCAACACTCTTCTTAAGATTCTCTTTATTAGGTACAATCAAAGCAGTAGTGTACGGAGACTGATTGTTATACAACATAACCTGATCAATGTATGGAGAGTGCTCGACCATAGCCTCCTCAATTCCCTCAGGACTATATTTCTCGCCATCGCTTGAAATCAAAAGACTCTTGAAACGTCCCTTAACATACAAAAGCCCCTCCTTGCTCATGTAACCCAAATCTCCGGTATACAGATACCCATCACGAACAGTCTCGGCAGTTGCCTCAGGGTTCTTCCAATATCCGGCCATCACATTCTCGCCCTTAACAACAATCTCTCCAAGCTCACCAACAGGAAGCTCCTTTCCATCAGTATCACAAATCTTCAACTCCAATGGTTTAACCAACTTACCGCTTGAACCAAAACGGTACTTATCAGGACCATTTGATGATAGAACCGGAGTAGCCTCAGAAAGACCATATCCCTGGAACATAGGCATTCCTATACCAATATAGAATTTCTGCAAATCCTTGTCAAGAAGAGCACCTCCACCGATAAAGAAACGAAGCTGACCTCCGAAATTCTCACGAACTTTTGAGAAGATTACCTTATCAAACAACCATACCAACGGTTTCAATAAAGCACGTACTCCCTTGAACTCCATATTGCTATCACCATAATATACCTGACGCACCTTCATACCCATATTGAAGAGTTTAACAGTTGTCTCACCCTTCGCCTTAATAGCCTGCTCAATATTCTTCTTGAAGGTCTTAGCCAGTGCAGGAACACTCAATATAAAATGAGGTCTTACCTCGCGGATATTCAACGGAATATTCTTTAATGTCTCAAGCGGAGTACGACCAACTTGAACTGTTGCAGCAGTTGCTCCACGCGACATCATGATATAGAAACCTACAACATGGGCAAAACAGTGGTCCAGTGGCAAAATAATCAATGTTCTCCATGTCTCGTCAATATCAACCAAAGTTAACGCCTGCTCAACATTTGCAGTGTAGTTTCTATGAGTCAAAACAACTCCCTTTGGATCTGCAGTAGTTCCACTGGTATATGTAATTGTTGCGTAATCATCATTCTCAATTGAGTTGGCAACACTTAGGAACTGCTCCATTGTATGACTCTGCATAAACTCGTCACCCATCTCGATTACCTTCTCCAAAGCAATCTCACGATCCTCATAGCTCTCCTGCTTATCGAAAACAATGATATACTTTACATCGGTAAGTTTCTCTTTGATAGTACGAATCTTCTTCAACTGAGTTCCGGATACCATGATATACTGAACATCGCCGTGTATCAAACGGAACAACAAATCATTACTCTCTTCAAGTTTAATAGATAAAGGTACATTGACAGCTCCGGCATAGAACATAGCCAACTCTCCTATTACCCACATATTTCTACCCTCACTCAATAGAGCCATAGTATCACCCTTCTTCACACCCAACGCCTGAAGACCCGCTCCCAAACTATACACCTGTTGCTTGACCTGAGAATAGGTTGTAGGCTCAAACTTCTTATTGGTCTTCTCCAACAAGAAGGTGTTGTTTGGATACTTTCTTACAGATGCCTCAAATAAATCTACAATTGTTTTCTTCATTATGGTTCGTTTTTTTATTTATAATTCCCATTAAAACTGCAATTTACAAAATTTATCAATACAATCCAAATAAAATGGGGAAGAGCAAATTGAAGTGAACCCCAAAGTTTGGACAAAAAACTTTGGGGTTTATTTTATGCTTAAGAAACACGACTATTCAGCATT
>SUWY01000017.1 GCA_015061245.1 Bacteroidales bacterium | reverse complement strand
CAAAAGTGCTGCACGAATTTGTCTATAGACAACAAAAAAGAGCTGCCTAACATTATTCATTGTTAGACAGCCTCAATTAATTCATAATTTCGACATTATTTAAAACTTATAACCAAACACAACTCCTATGGTTTGATTAAATTGTTTAAAGTTGGGATCTAGTTTTTTTAAACCTCTAGTATAATCTACTCCAACTACAAATTTATTGAAATCTAGATTTACTCCCAAACCTACACCTATATCAAAACGATCATAACCATTATCACCATCAAAAACATTAGTTACACTACCATCATCCCAAAGAAGGTCACTACCAGCTATTCCGTATGCCACATAAGGACCTACATTTATCCCCAATTTCAAGTTGTTAGATAGATTAAATCTATAAGCAACATGTATGGGAACTTGAATGTATAACATATCAATAGAACCTTCAATTTCATCCACGTTAGCTCCTTTATTTGCAATTTCCACTGCAGGTAGCAAAGAAAAGCTTTCAGAAAAAGCCTAATCATACAAAAGACCTACTTTATAAAATAGTTTCGCAGAAGAAGAATATGCATCACTTCCCACTACTGATGATGCACCAACTCCCACTCGCACTGCAAATCTAGAATCTTCTTGTGCACTCAATGACACAGTTGCCAACACCAAAGCAACCACCATAAATAATTTTTTCATAGCTGCAAATTTTAATTTGTTAATATAGGGACTGTCACGAAATTACACTCGATCCTTGATGACCGAGCACATAACTTCGTGACATCGTCTATACAAAAATATCAAAAAGTCACAGAAACGAATCTTACATTGCGTTTCTAAAACAACAACAAAAATGTCACTAATATGTATACACGATTGTATTTTATACTCATTCTAATCATTTAAAAGAATTGTTGTGTCTGATTTTACAACAAAATAAGCTCTTCGAGAAGCATATCCACACCAATATCCAATTCCACCATTTATATTTGATGAAAGATTTTCTTGAAATGAAAAAAACGTATTTAATGATGTTACCTGAGTTTTCATGTACTCATGCCAGAAATTATATGACACAGAATCAAGTTGAGAGACCTTAACAGAAATCGTATCGTTATACTTATAATATGGAGTATAATCATCTTCTAATAAATGACGAGAGCGATATATAGGTATAGTACTACTATAAGACAAATTATGACCATTCAAACTTCCCATAAACGAGGCAAAGTATTGGCGCCACTTAGCCCCAACTCTTGAAAAACATTGATAGTAATTTGTTTCACTAAAATTTCCTGAAAAGTTTGCATCTACAATGTAAAGAGAATCAACTCCATCGCATTTATGCAAATTGAACGAAGTGATTTCTGGAAATTCTGGAATTGTTGTTTTAGCTGTTACGTTATAATCTTTATATTCAACCTTTAATGTATATGACTTCCCCACCTCCCCCTTAATACTCGATGTTGTATATACATATGGGGGGAAATATCCGTTATCATATTTTCCAGTTAAAACAACCGAATCAGTCTCAGATATAACAGTAACCTTTGCCCATTTTACAATAAATTGCTTTAAATTCTCCACATTTTCATACCTATTCGATATAGGGAATGTCTCTGTAACAATTATCACTGGATAGCCGTCTGCCTCTATCCATCCCTCAACAACTATATCAGATTGATTTATATTAAATTCCAGTGCGGAATCACAGGAAACCAGCAAAAAAAATAACCAAAAAATAAGTACTACTTTTCTCATCTTTAAAATTTACAGAAATAACTAATCGATGGCATAACCTTTAATGCAAATGTAACTGGGCGATACGCATAACTACCATCACTCTTAATTTTCATCCCATAAAACAATTCATTATTTGATGCAGTTGCATTATGTAATGAAAAATTTATACCATGTTCTGACGCATAACGACATCGCCATTGATAATCTATCGATACATCCAATCTATTATACGATTTCAGGCGCATGCCATTATGATCACCATAATAGACCTGTATTCCTCCATTTATCAGCGCAATACTTTTTGGGGCAGTAAAAGGAGTTCCGGAAGCAAATACATAGGTTGCTCCAAACCTAAAATGCTTATTCAACTGATATGTAATTAAAACATCTACTTCATGTGGGCGTTCATGGCTTGCAGGAAATCGCTCATTTAACGTAGCACTTTGTACAGAACGACGTGCCCGGGTATATGCATAGCCCATCCATCCTGAGAATTTACCTGCACACTTATTTAATGTGAAACTAAAACCAACATTATTACCATCTCCTACTAATAAATGCTCTTGGTAATTATAATTTGGATTTAGCAAATCTAATATCGCTCCTCTATACTCAACCTGATTATAAAGGAGTTTGTAATATATATCTAAATCAATCTTAAATAACCCCTTTGCGAAGTACTTTGAAAATCCTAGCAAAAAAGAGTGAGAATATTGAGGTTTACATATATCATTACATGGTAACCAAAACTCTGTTGGTAACCCGGAATCGACAAAACCAGTTTGAAACAGATACTGATGCCTTAAAGCATAAGATGCTATCACTTTAATAGCTTCATTGTTATAACTTAAACTTAATGAGGGATCAACTGAAGTATATGTTTTCCCATTACAATACATATTACCCCTAATACCGGCCATGATGGTAAAGTTCTTACTTAGAACTTGCTCATAATTAATATAGAGCGAGGCTTCATACGATTTCAAAAAATTATTCGTATCCGGGTGGTTAACTGCATAGTAAACTCTTTGTGGATTAAACCTCCTGTATGCAAAATCTAAACCTCCCGAGAGATTATTCAACGAAAACACCCCTTTATATCCGGATTCTATCACATCTGAGGGAGCTTTATACACATCGTCACTAACTCCTAAATTGAAATTATTACGATATGTTGAGACATAAAATGTATTCTTAACAAGAAAAGATGAATCTTCAAGACCATAATGCCAATGCAAAGCTCCCATTTTATTGCCCCACTTAGCCTCCATATTTGCCAAATACTTATCCTCATCAAAAGCCCCTTTATCATTCCCTAAATAGCAATCGAAAATAATTTGACTCTTTCCATTAAACTTATGCCGCAATGTAAAATTGGCATCGTAAAAAGAATAGCGCAAGCGCACTCCTCCGCTTCGGATAAATGAACCATATAATAGATTTAAATACGAACCTCGCAATGACAAAACCATATCCGATTTTTTCCCCAATGGCGTTCTTATTGTTCCTTGAGAAGAGATAAGTCCAATTGCAAATTCGCCCGATAAAGAATCTGAAATTATGCGTCGATGTGTCACATTCAATTTTCCACCTAATCTTGTGGGGAAAAGCGCTGAATTAGGTGTTTTTATCAACTCAATTGTTTGATAATGCGATGCATTAAATATAGAAAACAGACCTAAAAGATGATTAATGCTATAGATGGGGACATCTGATATAGATATCATATTATGAGAATTATCACAACCATGAATATTTATACCACTTTTGTATTCTCCTTTTGTTTGTACACCGGGTAATATTTGTATATGGAGCATTGGATCTGCATTACCTAATATCTTAGGTAGTTTATCCATTATCTCCATATCAAGTTCCACAACTCCATTTATATCGGATTTTAAATCTGATGTATAGCGGTTAGCACGTATAACAACGCTATCTAACGCGATATTATATATAAGACTGTCTTCCTGCGCAAACACAGGAAGACAAGTCACATATAGAATTAAGGTCAATATAAATTTGAAGACAAACTTCATTAATCAACTAAATCTTCATAGTTCTCAACCAGTTCTTCAAATGAGTCTATTACACTCTTAAAATCTGTGTCATTAAAGAAGGCTTCAAAGGTGCTATAAGAAGTCCCATCATAGAAATTAAGAATCAACTCTGAATCCCAATATGTGTAACCATAATAGGTCTCATCAACAAAGGCCTCCCACTTTACTGTTGCCTGCCTAACTGACGAATTATTATAAAAAAGGTTTATATCTGCCAATCCGTTTGCCATATTCAAATAAGACTTGAACGAGGATTCACTTTCATCATTATCATATGCCTCATCCATATAATCGACATATTTACGAACATTTGACACCCTACCTTGAATTTGAACCTTACCTAGAATATCTATCTTTACAAATGCATTCTTCGCATTTGCATCATCGATTTCATAATCATCCATATCAAATGATTCACTTGAGAATGCATCTACATTACATGAAGGAATCCCGGTAATTTCTGAAGAGACAGCAACTGTAGCCAAACTACTACCATTCTTTGCCACATCGAAAGATAAAGCAATATCGGAATTTGCATTATACTTCATTTGTGAAAGCATGAAGGTATAACCATTATTTAAGTTTACCTCTGAAGTAAAAGAGGCATTATTACGACTGATATCAAATCTATCTCCTTGCAAACTGCTTAAATCAGTATTAACTTTAACTTTTACAATCACCTCTCGACCTCTTGTCAAGGTAACAACAACTTGCTCAGGCACTCCTATTGTGTACTGTGTCCTGTCATAATAATCATTACTTACATAATAATCATCAGTAATCCAATCAGACTCATAGTCTTGCCAGTCATCATCGGAAAACATGTAAACCTTCTTAACATTACCATTGTACTCCAATGTCAGTTCACACTCCCTATCGTTTTGATCATGGAAGAAAAATCTTAAATCTCTTGCAGTACTATATTTCCATTTATTATCTTCTGCTGTAAAATGACCGGTAAAATTAGACAACAATAAAATTGCTTTATAATTGCTATAATAGCTGTTATATTCATAAGTAGTGCCATACCAATAATCAGTTTCAGATTCATGGGTTACCGTACCCAATGATTCTAATAAGCCATCGAATGTCACTTCATACCAATCTTCAACATTATCCCAATCATAATCATCCCCGTATGTAGAGCGTACATAGTTCACAAAATTTGAAATTTCATCAAAATCGGTAGATGATACATTTTCCATAAATTCCAAAGCTACCTCTTCAAGAAACTCTTTCTGCTCAAAAGATGATAATACGTCTTGCTCCTCTGATGTTGAGGGAGGTACGGGTGTTTGGTTTGTATCTTTAGGCACCGTTGGTTGTACAGGAACATTAGGTGTTTGATCTCCTCCGCCCGGATAAGTCGGTAAAACTGTTTGCTCGTCTTCAGTTGTACACGCAATACAAATGAAGAGAAGAAATGCTGCAAATTTTGTTTTCATATTTACACTATTTAAATTTGTTATATTACTGCCTAATTAAAGTAATCTCGCTCACTTTTTGTGGTATTGTATCTCCTATCATGTATGGATACAGATATAGAAGTTCAAATTGAGCTTCAGATAATGACAAAATATTGAAGATATATGTATCACTCCAACTATTTTCACTATTACACACAAACTCTATTGTTTCTCCATAATAGTTCCAACAACCGTTCAAAGCAATCGTAGTATCTATATCTGCGTACTCCAAAGAAAACGACTCCTCGTAAATTGAAAGAATAAAAGAATAATCCTCGTCCAATATTGTATCTGAAACTATAATTGTATCGGAGGCCTTATACAAATCCACTATTTGGGTTGCTTTCCAAGCTCCATAAATCAATGAATCTATCTCGCAAACTTCATCAGAATCATCAAAGATATCTTCACGTCCCGGATATTTATCCACAAAATTTGGCGTCGGATTAGTAAATCCCGGTAATGTTATCTCATTTTTCCCATTATTCGCAAGAGAGTCCTTAATGTGATCCTTACCTCCTGCATTAACAATGGTATCAATATTACCAATCTCCCCTGCATTATCATAAATGTCCTTATTGTCAATACCATCACTTGAACAGGCAAACAATGTATTGACAACACTTAATAGGAGAAATATGATAAACCTCTTCATTTATAATGATTATGCAACATTTAGAACTAAAGGCTGAGCAAAGCAGGATACTCTTTCACCTCTTTACTCAGCCCTCGTTTACTATGTAACGTAAACAAAATTAGTTTTGCTTCTTGAATGTATATTCAGTTATGTAGTCATATGTTATATTTCCTACAGTTTCTGTTTCTGTAAATTGTATTATAAAGGTTGATGAATTGCACGAAGATATTGTATAATCATCTGTCCACTCATAACCCATATCAACATCCTTGTAGTTCATATACAATTTATTGCCAGAAGAGAACCAAGTTCCTATATAAGTATTAGCCTCTGCTTCCTCTACAGTAACGTCAGTAAAAGTATAATCATTACGGAATGACCACAACATGTAATCTTCTTCGGTATAATAACTTGTTTCCTCTTCTACAATATTACCATTCTTTAGCATTGTAAAATGTTGACTATAAGTCTTCCAATTACCGATAAAAGCAGCCTGTTTTGGAGCTACCTCATCATCATCTGATGAACATGATACAAATGTTAATGCCTACACGGCAGTTGCCAATAGCGATAAAATCTTTTTCATTTTATTTACTTTTAATTGTTTGATTCTTGAATTCCTTAAGAATCTCTACTCTTTATTTTGGTGTACATGGAATTCCATTCTCTATTTATATTGCATAGAAAAAAAATGCACACGTAATTTAATTTTTTTAACATTTAAAATGTGCTACAAAATTATAAAGAAAGGATACTTACAACCGTTACCCAATATTTCCAAACCCTAAACAAATATGTTTCCTAAAAGGCTACACTGTTAATGGAATGAGAACTACTCTTCATCGTGATATAATTCACCTATTCTCATAAAAAAGTTATAATTGAGAATATTGGAAATACGCCAAAGAAGGCTTACATCAAAGTTCGCTTTGGCAAAAATCTTATAAACATTAGGACGTGTACATCCAAGACGCCCGGCAAACCATGTCACCGTGCGTCCTTGCTCATGAAGTACCTCTTTTACAAGTTCACCCAAATGGACCATAAAAAGTATAGCCCTCTCGATCCCCAAGCAGAGGTAAAATGTTTATGAATACAGATTTGACAAAATAAAAAGGAACGTGGGAATCCTATTGCTACTCGATTGACATTCAGGTCTTCGCACTACCTCACCCCAAAACGATTAGCCTAAAATCCCCACGATGATATGTATATAGCTATCGCTCATCTTCAAAGGGGCAACGCGCCCCTACAAAGATGAGTCCGATGTGCTATAACGCCACATCAATACAGGAGTTCCCAGACATCGTCATTGGGGTTTTTCAAATTTGCGAAGTTTGAATGTCAATGACAAACGTCAATAAACGTCCTATTATTATGTCTTATATAATAACTCTATTATCTATCTTACGACACAAAGGTAAGAAAAAAATGCTTATTCCCATTACTTCACAGGACGGACAAAGTGGGGCATATTGTTGGGTAGGATGACCGAGTACTCAATCAATCCTGCTACCTTGCCATCGGAATCGTACCATGGGGTTTGATATATCAACTTCTTTATCTCTCCCTTTTCAATTGTGTAGGCATTCGATGTGCCTGTAGTTAGCATCTCCACAATTTTATTCCACGACTCGGGTTTGTGACACCCCTTGAGGTTGCGCCCTATGGCATCGCCCAAAACACTCTTTGCTGTATCGTTCTGATAAATTACATTGCCGTCAATATCACACACTGTTGTGGCAACTGCACTACCCTTAAAAAAATCCATCACATTCATATTGCTATTATTCTATAGGAATATACTTCAAAATTACTGTTTCACCATCGTCGGGAACTGTTTCGGGGTCGATTCCTGCACCTTTACAGAATTTCTCAAAATCGGGCATACCCGGATAAATTGTATATGGATAATACAACACTCCATTATGAGATGTCTTTACATAGAATGGTATTCCCGACTCATCAACCACATTGCCTATAACACTCTTGCCGGTCTTTAAATTGTAACTACCCCACACCCTCTCATCTTTTCCAAAATCCATAATCTGGGCCAAAAGATGATCATTGCTCATTACCAAAGCCATTGGTACTCTTTTGCCCTCGCTCATTGGACTCCTATTGACAAAATCATAATCCTCGGGCAGGGCATTCGGTCCTAAATTCATTTTGTATGCAGGAATGGCGGTGTCATTTTTAACTCTGTAAAGGGTAGTATGCATAGTTTTCAAATAGTACAAATCTCTACCATTCGAGACAAAGTTCTGACCGGTAATGTGGAATCGGATAGAACCCGAGGGACTATTTAAGTCTCTCTGTTCAGGCAACAACCTTACTGAAACATTCCCCAGTGTATCCATTTTTGCCAAATTGTAGAAAAGCGCAGAATCGGGTATCGGCTTATGCCAAATGCCCCCATCGTTCATATCAATGGCAATACCCTCCTCGCTCGGGGGCAAAGCTCGCTGTTTTACAAAATTCAAATCCGCATCATAAAACATAAGGGCTCTTTTACCCATATCCTTTAAACGAAGATACTTCCCATCCCATTCAATGCCCAATGTCATAAGGAACTCCCCCGGGCCACGTCCGAGATTATAGTAGCCACATTTATATTTACCGGTTTTACTATCAAACGCCAATATGTACGACTTCTCCGGAAGTTCCAAAAGGTAAATAACGGAATCGCTCACTGCCATCGAGGCAACGGTGCCTACCACCATTGTGTCGCTCGGAAGTTGTAATCTTAAAACCTCGGCTCTATAGCCCATATCTCTGATTGACAACTCAGATTGTTGATTATTATAGAAATCAATCTCAACAACCCCACTACCGGGCGAGGTCTGGTTTCCACACCCTGTAAGAATCATACAAAACACTACCAGCGCAATAAATACCATAACTCAATCACAAATTCGCAAACACTTCGTCTTTACGCAAAATCGGCTGCGGTTAACCACACTTCGTGTGCTTCTACTCCTAGCGGCTCAGCATAATCCAAATAAATTTGGTTTCTGCTCTCACCTTGCACGATTTTTCCTAATTAACTCCTAACTGTTCACTCCTAACTCCTAATTATTAAGGTAATAGTCAATCGAGGTCACTACCCTCACCGTCTTAATGTAAGGGGTATTGATATCTCTGTCGTAGATTGAGAATTGTCCCTGATTTGCTCGCTTAATCTTACCCAACTTGCTATCGGAATCCTTGGCAAACTTCTCAGCTGCAGCGCGTGCATTCTTAGTAGCCTCCTCAATCATTCCAGGCTTAATATCGTTCAATCCTGTAAACTCATAATTCACGTTATAGCGATAGTCGCTTCCTGTAACAACCACTCCCTTCTGCAAAAGTGCGGTCTGCTCCGAGATCAACTTTCTTACAAGCTTTACATTGGTCGAGGTTACAGTTATCACCGATGTCGATATGTAGCGATATTGATTGTTATTGTTGCTGTATCGCTCAGCATCCATATCAACCACCTCTGCAGGATTTACACTTATCTCACTATCGGCAATACCATTCTCCTTAAGGAACGCAACAACCACCTTGCTCTTCTCATTAATGCTTTTATAGAGCTGCTGAACATCGTTGCCCACCTCCTTAAAGGCTATCGGCCAGGTAACCTTGTTGGCCTCAACCTCAATCTCGGCAAGTCCCTTTACGCTAACCACTCGCTCCTTATTGACAAATGCCTTTATTGCCGAGTTGATCGACAATCCCAACAGGCATAATCCTATGGCAATTATTGCTGCCTCTTTTATCCAGCTTTTCATAACCGATTATTTTTCAACCTCTGAAACTACTATTTTTTGTACCTGCGGAGGGAAATAGGTCATATCTATTTTGTTAATGCCTTTATTAAACTCAAACTCTGCCTGCCACATTCCAAAGTTAGGTTCGTAACCAAATGTTGTTCTTATTACATGAAAGGCACAAGATTGATTATTTACCACAACCTCAGCGGCAGAAGCTCCGCGAGAGTCATATATTACCGACAAAACATATTTCCCCTTTTTGGGTACATCACAATTGTAAATCTTTGATCTCTGATGGGCCAACTCAACCACCTTATTCTCCGGCTCCTCATAAACCATAACATTCACCTCGTCGTAATTGGTCTCATATCCGTCAGTTGCCGCCAAACGCAAAACGTAGGCTCCCGGCTCTTTAAAATATACGGTATGGTTACTCAAAGAGTTGCTCTCAACACGAATCGAATCCGGTCCCTGAACAACACTCCACCTCCATGAAACAGGCACTTTATTCCGGCCATCATCGGCTATCACACTATTCAAAGTAACTCCATTTGGCATTACACATGTCGCATCGACTCCGGCATAGACATTCGGCCCATAATTATTGTACTCGGTAGCGCCCAATGCACCTCCTGTAGTCTGCTCAACATACTGGATTGTGCCATCCTCGTTAAAGAACAACTTATCTATACAGACACTTCTGTTGTAATCTCCACCGCCGGGCAATGCTCCGTTATGGTAAATAATATACCACTGTCCTTTATACTCGATAATCGCCTCATGGTTGGTAAAACTGTTGTGCACAACACCCAGAATATCGGTCATATCTTTCCATGGGCCCATGGGCGAGGTTGCCATTGCATAGCGTATCGGTCCACGAACATAACCTGTCGATGTAGAGTATGCCAAATAGTATATTCCATTGCGTTTGAAGAGCCATGGAGCCTCCTCATAATTTTTCAACCCTGTAAACTTGACAGGCTCGCCATCAAACTCAATCATATTCTCTTTGAGCTTCACACCCTTCAAGTTTGTCTCACCACCCCAATAGAGATATGCCTGACCGTCGTCGTCAATAAATACGGTTGGATCAATATTGCTCTCTTCGTAACCGGGAGTCTTTCTGTCAACCAATGGTTTACCAAGCGGGTCGTGATATGGGCCAAAAATATTATCAGCAACAGCGACTCCCATACTTCCATAGTTACTTACATACCAATAGAACTTACCATCGCGTTCAATCAGTTGCGATGCCCAACAGTAGTCCTCGTCTATCCAATCAAAAACCTCATCGTCAAGTATTGCTCCATGGTCGGTAAAGTTCTTCATATCGGTTGTCGAGAATATGTGCCAATCCTTGATGCGGAAGGGCCAGTTGTATGGAGTGGTACTCTCCTCATGACCTGCAGCGATATATAGGGTATCATTTAGCACAAGTGCAGCTGGATCGCAGGTATAGATGTGTTTGATAATCGGATTCGCTGTCTGAATCTTCTGTGCATTCTGTTGCGCCATTGCAGTCAACCCCGCAACCATTAAGCAACAAGCAAGTACTACCTTTGTAAGTTTCATATCATCAGTATTAGTTATGTGACCTTTATCGCAAAATTAAACAAACTATATCTAATTTCAAACAGAAACACAAGGGGTGTATATCTTTTCAAGACAGACGCTCACGGCTCAAGAATTTCTACGTCAATTTGCCTACAAAATAGAACTCATTGCTTCGCAACTCAAACAGCAATTTTGTTACGGCAAATTTTCCTTAAATTCTAATCGCCTTACGCTAGAGTCTTTTAAAAGATATACACCCCTTCTTAGACTAAATCAGCTCAAATTTTATTCAAGAACACAAGGTGATTATCGGCGACATCCACCTCAATGACGCTATCCTTAGAGACCTGCTCCGACAAAATCTGCTTAGACAAATCGTTAAGCAAATTGCGCTGAATAACACGCTTAACAGGACGCGCACCGAACTGCGGATCGTAGCCCTCATTTGCAATCCACTCAACGGCAGCAGGAGTAACACTCATTGTAATTCCGTTATGCTCCAACATCTTGGTTATCTGATTAACTTGCAAACGCACAACGCTCACAATCTCGGACTTCTGCAATGGGGTGAACATTATAACCTCGTCTATTCTGTTCAAAAACTCAGGTCTGATTGTACGCTTCAACAGCTCAAACACCCTATTGTTACACTGCTCAATCTTCTCTTCTCTATTGGCATCGGTAAGGCTCTCCAACTCCTCCTGAATAAGCGAGGCCCCAAGGTTCGAGGTCATAATAATAATGGTATTCTTGAAATCTACGGTTCTACCCTTATTATCAGTCAAACGGCCGTCATCGAGAACCTGCAACAGGATATTAAAGACATCGGGATGCGCCTTCTCAATCTCATCCAAAAGTACCACTGAGTACGGTTTTCTGCGTACCGCCTCGGTAAGCTGACCGCCCTCATCGTAACCGACATATCCCGGAGGCGCTCCTATCAATCTTGACACAGTGTGTTTCTCCTGATACTCACTCATATCGATTCGGGTCATAAGGCTCTCGTCATCGAAAAGGAACTCTGCCAGCGCCTTTGCCAACTCGGTCTTTCCAACTCCGGTTGTACCCAGGAAGATAAATGAACCGATTGGTCGCTTTGCATCCTGCAATCCGGCTCTGTTACGGCGCACTGCATCGGCAAGCGCAGCAATTGCCATATCCTGACCAACAACCCTTCTGTGCAACTCAGCCTCGAGATTCAGTAGCTTTGCTCTCTCGCTCTGCATCATTCTGCTCACAGGAATTCCTGTCCACTTCGATACCACTGCCGCAATATCATCACTTGTAATCTCCTCGCGAATAAGCGAAGAGCCACTCTTGGTCTCGGCAAGCTTTGCCTTAACCTGCTCGATATGTTGCTCTGCCTCTTTTATCTTTCCGTAACGAAGTTCAGCCACCTTGCCATAATCACCCTCGCGCTCAGCACGGTTAGCCTGGAATTTAAACTCCTCTATCGCATCTTTACTCTTCTGAATCTCATCGATTAACGAACGCTCTGACTCCCATTGGGCACGCAACTTTGTACGCTCCTCATTCAAATCAGCCAACTCGCGCTTCAAAGCCTCCAAACGCTTACTCTCGGGCTCACGTTTCAAAGCCTCCTTCTCAATCTCAAGCTGCTTGATTTTACGCTCCAGCTCATCAATCTCCTCGGGCACTGAATTCATCTCCAAACGCAACTTTGCTGCAGCCTCGTCCACCAAATCGATTGCCTTATCGGGCAGGAATCGGTCACTGATATACCTGTGCGACAACTCAACCGATGCAATAATCGCATCATCGGTGATACGCACCTTGTGATGATTCTCATAGCGCTCCTTCAATCCACGCATAATACTAATGGCACTCAAAACATCGGGCTCATCGATTAAAACCTTCTGGAATCGGCGCTCCAAAGCTTTATCCTGCTCAAAATATTTCTGATACTCATTAAGAGTTGTTGCTCCTATTGCACGCAGATCTCCACGGGCGAGGGCTGGTTTCAGAATATTTGCAGCATCCATTGCTCCATTCGATTTTCCTGCACCAACAAGAGTATGAATCTCATCGATGAAAAGAATTATCTCGCCATCAGACTTCAAAACCTCGTTCACAACAGCCTTTAAACGCTCCTCAAACTCTCCCTGATACTTTGCACCTGCAATCAATGCTCCCATATCCAATGAGTAGATAGTTTTGCTCGCCAAGTTCGAGGGCACATCGCCATTGACAATACGTTGAGCCAACCCCTCGGCAATGGCAGTCTTACCAACTCCAGGCTCTCCTATAAGAATAGGATTATTCTTGGTTCTGCGCGACAAAATCTGCAAAACACGGCGTATCTCATCATCACGGCCAATAACCGGATCAAGCTTTCCATTTCTTGCACGCTCATTAAGATTGATAGCATATCTATTCAATGAATCGTAGCTATCTTCAGCCGACTGTGAATTGACATTAGAGCCCTTTCTCAACTCCAACACTGCCGCCTTTGTATCTTTTTCGGTAACACCGTTATCCTTCAAAAGACGTGCAGTCTGCTCCTTACCGGCAACAATTGCCATAAAGATATGCTCCAACGATATATACTGGTCACCCATTTCGCTCGCCAACTGCTGAGCTTTGGTCATAACACGGTTACTATCGGAAGATAGATATGGATTTCCTCCCGATACCTTAGGGTAACTTGCAATAATTCCATCCAATGCTGAAAGAACAGCACCCTTATTTACACCCAACTTATTAAAGATGAAGTTCACAACATTCTCTCCGTTCTGCACCACACCCTTTAACAAGTGTGCAGGTTCGATTGCCTGCTGTCCGTTTCCCTGCGCAATTTGCACCGCACTTTGTAGTGCCTCTTGCGACTTAATTGTGTAGTTGTTTGTATTCATATTCAATAATTGCTTTTCAAAAGTTTTCACCTTCACTCTATACGATACAAACTCTATTCCAAGTTATCTTTTGTGCCATTTTGACATATTTTCAGACATTTTGACACTAAAACAAAAAAAATAACAACCAAAGCGATAATCCAACTATAAAACTATACCTTTGCAAAAAACAGATTATTATGAAACAACTAATATTTACTACACTTCTTATCACAATAGCACTCTTTGCCGGCTGCTCAACATCAAATCCCGGCGCAATTAAAATAGATTTGTCAAAGGCTGATGATATTACCCTTGATGAGTTGGGACTAAAGGCAGAGATGCAACTATTGAAATTTCCCAACGACTCCATCTTCATTGGCCAAGTTGCCCGTGTAGATTACTCTGATAAATATATTTATGTAGTAGAATTCAAAACATGTACGATATTCCAATTTAACCGACAAAGCGGAGAGTATATCAGAAGTGTTAATAAAATGGGACGTGCCGGTGATGAATACGGATACATTACCGATATCAAATGCCATAACAACAAAATATACATTTGCGACCCAAACAAACAAAAAACATGGATCTACGATGAAGATTTAAATAGTATAGGAGAATTAAATATTTGTGGCAACTACATTCTAAAGATAGATAGCGACGGCATATATTATAACAATTCTACATTTGAGGAGGGTGATGCCGATATTGTAAAAATAGATTTTCAAAACGACACCATCCAACAATGGTTTATCCGAGATAAAGAAAGTCCTAACGGTTTACCTATCGTTGAGAAAGTTGCCAACAATCTCTTCACATATAATAACGAAATCTACATATCGCCGCTCTATTCAAGAGAGTTGTTTAAAATAGAGAACGATACCTTAGCAAAAGTATTAGAGTTTGATTTTGGCAGCGACAATATGCCAAGTACATTAAGATACGAGTTTATCCAGAAAATTAATGAGTCGCCTGCAGCTATCCCTACAAGCCGATACATTGTTGGAGATATTTTAACTCTTATCGTTGAAATGGGCTCTATTGAGAGTCCGATTGTCATATCGGAAGATCTCAGCTCAATATCAGTAAACACCGAGGCTACTGAAGAAAAGACCTTATATACCATTACCCATAATTTGAAAACCGGAGAGACCAAATTCGGAAAGGTTTTACCAACAACTGATATCGAATTCAAACCACAACCAAAACAATTCGACAATGCAATGATCTCTGTTCACAGTATAATTGATCAGGATATAGAGCTTTATCGCCCATATCTAACAAATATCGCCACCTCTGACAAACTCAAAGATGGCGACATTATCCTGGTCTATTACTCTGCAAAGTAGAAGGTACTATTACAACTTCTCTTTCCAGAATTTCAACATACTCTTACGCAAGTGGTAAGTTGTATTGGCACGCTCAGAGATTGAGTGAGAACGCATTGGATAGCTTATCTGGTAGAAGGTCTTACCCAAACGGATAAGCTCGTTTGCCATAAGCTCCATGTTCTGATAGTGCACGTTATCATCACCTGTTCCGTGAATCATTAGCAACTCACCCTTCAATCCTGCTGCATGGCTGATAGGAGAACCCTTCTTATAACCCTCCGGATTGTTTTGAGGAGTATTCATATAACGCTCCTGATAGATATTATCGTAAGTTCTTTGATCAGCAACGAAAGCAATTGCAATTCCAGCCTTAAATACCTCGGGATAACGGAACATACAGTTCAAAGTCTGGCTACCTCCACCACTCCATCCGTTAATTCCGATGCGAGTGCTATCCATGTAGTTGTACTTTCTGCACAAATCCATAATTCCACGAGCCTGATCCTCTGAAGCAAAGGTTCCAACCTCTCCGTAGATGCACTTTCTCCACTCACGTCCGCGAGGAGCATTGGCACCACGATTCTCAATACTTACAACAATATATCCCTGATTTGCCTGAAGTTGATCCCAAAGGTAACCACCCTCCCAAGCATCGTTTACAGTGGCACTTGCAGGCTCACCATACACATAGACAATCACAGGATACTTCTTGTTTGGATCGAAATCGCGAGGCTTAATAATCCAAGCATCAAGCTCTAAATCTCCACTCTTAGCCTTTACAAACTCCTTAGGATTCAATCCCAACTTAGCGTACGCCTCTTTTGCATACTCATTGGTCTCTATTACCTGCAATGTTTTGTGATTTGGCAAAGAGATCTTCTCAATATAGTTTGGTGTTGAAGCATTGCTATATGTATGTACAGCCCACTTTCCGTTTGGCGAAATGTTATAGCTATGCTGACCTGACTGATTTGCAGGGCTTACACGCTCAACAGAACCATTTCCAAATAATTTAGCCTTATACAAATATCTCTGTGTATAGTTTTCGGGCGAGGCCATAAAATATACAACTCCGCTCTTCATATCGGTACCAACAGCGGAGATAAAATCAAAATCACCCTTTGTTACCGGAACAATCTGCTTACCATCACGACTGATTCTGTACATGTGACGCCATCCGTCACGCTCGCTCAACCAGGTAAACCATGTATTGTTCTTCAACCACATAATATCGTCGTTGGTATCCAACCAGGCTGCATCGGTATCGGTAAAGATATTCTTCGGTTGATTATCTGCCAATGATACAACCCAAATCTTATTGGTATTCTGCTCACGGTTCATCTGCTGGATAAACAACTCATTGCTTCCGGGAATAAACTCCATGCGTGGAAGATAGTTGTTACGTGGATCTCCCGGGATTGGAACCCAGGTTATATTACCTCCATCGGCTGCTACATAACCAATCTTTACAGCAGAATTCGGGGTTCCTGCCTTTGGATATGGGAACTCTTGAATAGTAGCATAGATTGAGTCGATATTGTTAATCATTGCGAAGGTGCCTGTACCCTCGGTATCGCTCTGCCAGAAAGCAACATACTTGCTATCAGGGCTCCAGCGGATTCCGTCACGACAGCTGAACTCCTCCTCGTAAGCCCAGTCGAAAGTTCCGTTTACGATTCGCTCATCGCCATCGGTTGTAAGCTGAGTACGCACCAACTTCAAACCATTACTCTCGTCAATAGCCTCTACATATACATTGTTCTTTGATACGTATGCAATCTTCTTGCTATCGGGCGAGAATTTTGCAAACATCAACGATGACTCCGGCAAGCCCTCGCCCACCTGAGCAACCTTACCGGTCTTAACATTCAAATACCAATAATCTCCGCGGGTATCGTAACGCCAAACACGCTTTGTATTTGTGTAGATAAGAACGCGCTCTCCGTCCTCGCTCCAAATAATGTTGCGAATAGCAAATTGCTTTCCTGTTGTAGGATTTATCAACATTGAGGCTGGTATAAGCACTGTACGCTCATCATTGGCAACATTATACTTTGCCATCTCAACGCCACCACCCTTTACCTGATCATACTTGTAGTAGTGGTCGCCATCGAACCAACTCAATCCACCACCTCCACGGTTGTGAAGCAAGTTTCCCCTGATAACACTCTCAAGGGTCAACTCCTGTGCAAATGTTGCAACTCCTAAACAGAGACACAACAGAGTAATGATTGTCTTCTTCATGTTATTTTATTGTTTATTGTATTTCGCGTTGTTTAAATCTTCTCCAAAGCCTGCTCAATATCGGCAATAATATCCTGTACATTCTCAATACCGACAGACAAACGAATCAAATCCGAGGCAATTCCTGCCGCCTTCAACTGCTCCTCAGAGAGTTGTCTGTGGGTATGACTTGCCGGATGCAGAACACAAGTACGAGCATCTGCAACGTGAGTAACTATACATATCATATCCAAGCTATCCATAAATTGGATTGCCTGCTCACGGGTTCCTTTCAAACCGAAGGCCATAACTCCGCACGAACCGTTTGGGACATACTTCTGACCCAACTCATAATACTTATTACCCTTCAATCCGCAATAGTTAACCCATGCAACCTTTGGATGATTCTCCAAATACTCTGCAACCGCCTGAGCATTCTTACAGTGCTGTGGCATACGCAAATGAAGAGTCTCAAGGCCCAAATTCAACAAGAAGGCATTTTGCGGACTCTGAATTGAACCCAAATCGCGCATCAACTGTGCAGTAGCCTTAGTGATAAAGGCCATCTTACCGAATGCCTTTGTATATGCCAAACCATGGTATGACTCATCGGGCTGACACAAACCAGGGAACTTATCGGCATGAGCCTCCCAGTCGAAATTGCCGCTATCAACAATTGCTCCTCCAACTGCAGTTGCGTGTCCATCCATATATTTTGTAGTTGAGTGAGTAACAATATCAGCACCCCACTCAAATGGGCGACAATTAATTGGAGTTGCAAAAGTATTATCGACAATCAAAGGTACACCATGTTTGTGAGCCATGTTTGCAAAACGCTCAATATCAAAAACCTTACATCCGGGATTTGAAAGTGTCTCTCCGAAAACGCACTTTGTATTTGGACGGAAAGCAGCCTCAAGCTCCTCATCAGAGCACTCTGAATCGACAAAAGTACACTCGATACCCAACTTTTTCAAAGTAACTCCGAAAAGATTAAATGTACCTCCGTAAATATCGTTTGTAGCAATAAAGTGGTCTCCTGACTCACAGATATTGAATATAGAATAGAAATTCGCAGCTTGACCCGATGATGTCAACATTCCTGCAACACCACCCTCAAGAGCAGCTATCTTCGATGCAACAGCATCGTTGGTAGGGTTCTGCAAACGAGTATAGAAGTATCCGCTTGCCTTCAAATCGAACAGATCAGCCATCTGCTCGGTATCGTCATATTTAAATGTAGTACTTTGAAATACAGGAAGAACGCGTGCCTCACCGTTCTTTGGTTGCCACCCGGCCTGAACGCATAGTGACTCTCTTTTTAATTTTGTTAAATCCATACCTTAGTATAAAATAGTTTACAAGGTGCGAATTTAATAAAATTATTGAGCACGAAAAAGAATATTAAAACACAAATATTCAGCAAATTTCCACCCTTATTATTCTATAGCGTAGGTATACAACTTATACTCACCATCATCGTCACAGGCAACGGCATACATACAATCACCTTCAACAGCAAACGCTCCAACAACCTCACGTGTTTCAAATATTTTCTTAATTGACAAGTCGTAATCATACTGAACGATATAAGGCTTTGAAATCTCTAAGGCATTATTAGGAACACCCCAGAACAAAGTATAAACTGCATCATTTGTAATAAAGGCATCCTCGGTTCCTATTATACACTCTTCTGTAGGATTAACCCACTTAGGCGAAGTACCCTCAACTTCGTTATACTGAGGTTTTGAAATATGTAATGCTTTTTTCAAATCTAAAGAACAATCATTCAAGCAAAACAACTCTATAGTTGCTCCTACATACGTTGCATTTAATAGGTATTGCTTATTGGGTGATATTTCTAAAACTCCATATTCAACGATTGCACGATTAACCTCCTCATCATCCGTAAAACTCGGAAATTGAGCATAGATAGAAAATACCGAATCTTTTAGCTTATTATATATTCCATATCGAAAATGTTCATAATAGCTTGTCATAAGATAATTATCTCCACAACTAAACATATTACTCACAAAATATGAAAGCCTTTCTGGAATAGAAAACTCTTCGTAATAATAGGTTTCATTATTTAATAGCTTATGCAAATCATATTTCATTACCCTACGGCTATTTGCATCATAGGCTATTAATACCCCATTATCATTCACACTTAATGAACTAATTGACAACAACTCTCCAGGACCTCTACCACGTGCGCCAAAACTCTTAATAAACGTTCCATCACTCCTACGGAAAATATGCAACCCATAATTTTGCATGTGAAAATCATGAATTATCAACAATGAATCTACTATGATGATTTCCGAGGGCCAACTGAAAACAAAATCACCATTCAGCACGTTACCACTAATTTCAATTCTATTATCACTAAAAGAGTCCAAACCTATATATTCTACCTGCTCTCCTCTATCCGAACACCCAAAAAACACTAAAACAAGTAACAAAAGAAATGAGTTTTTCATCCGTAAAACTATTTCAAGATAATTCCTAATTACTAATTCCAAATTCATAATTCCTAATTACTAATTCCAAATTCATAATTCCTAATTACTAATTACTAATTCCTAATTTCAGACTGAATAAGCCCCTCAACTGCATCCTCAAGAATATCCAAAACATTCTCAAATCCCGAGGCACCGCCATAGTATGGGTCGGGGACATGATCAACCACCTTATTTACACAAAAATCGGTCATGCGGTAAATCTTTTTCAACTCATCGGCACCGGGAGCCAAATCACGTAAACGATCAATATTTGAATCATCCATTCCGATTATCATATCGAAATCGAAAAAATCATTATATGTAACAGGACGCGAAAGGTGAGTAATGTTGTAGCCTCTGCGTGCAGCATGTGCCCTCATTCGTGAATCGGCAGGCTCGCCCTGATGATAGCTTATAAGCCCCGCAGAATCAATGTAATAGTCATCGCTCAATCCCAACTCATCAACCCTCGCCTGCATAATTGTCTGCGCCGACGACGACCGACAAATATTTCCCAAACAGACAAAAAGAATTCTTCTCATATTCATTACTCACAAAATCATAATGCCTTTCCAACTAAATAGGATTGGTATATGCAATCTGGTGAATCATAATAGAAACTGCTATTATAATCATCTATTTTATCTGCAATCCAAGAATTATATACAGTTATCAGAGTGGAAATATAATGCTTAGGGTTATCAGCAGACACATTTATTATCAGACGCTTATATACCTTGGCTATATCCCAATGAGTAGGGACTTTATATTTTACATTGGTTATATCAAAATAATCATTTTCAATATTACACTCCTGAATTAAGTCATCTGCAACACGAGCAATATTATCGCTATGATATACATCTGCTAATCTATATATTTTTTTCAGACGCTCCTCGCCCAGAATATTTACAATAACTCTATTCCTATTTTTTGTTTGACGAGCTATATACTCTATCAATGCGCACAAATAAAAAAGATCGTTGTGCATCTTATTCTCGCGTCCCATCATTTTCTCGCAATTTTATCGCTTGAAACAAAAGATAAACAATTTAATGCCGCCTCGGTTGCAAAACAGATTTGATGTGTTGGGTATTTAAATTTAGCCATAACCCAAAACTGCTCTCTTGTTATTAAACCCGAAATAAAATCCTCTACATAGTTGTATATTTGATCATTGGCCATTGCTCCTATTACAATATCATATTTATGAGGTATTCCTTTTCTACAATTCACAATAAAATCCAACCACTCATCTGTCATTTTAGAAAAATTCAGAATTGACAACTCCTGATGTGGTGTAAATTCATACGTATTTACGACAGGCGTCTCTTTTCTCATTGCCCATCTTTTTGCTTGTATCTTCAATTTTGTACAATAGAAACCTGTTCCAAAATCTTTGTTAAACTTACTAACTCTGATTTCAGGAATCTTAACTTCTACTGCACTACCATGAAATACCTTCATAACAATCTAGTTAATATAAAAACCTATGCCAAAGATAAACATTATCTCTGGAAAAATCTAACGAATGAGGGAAAATAAGGTATAATTGACAAAACCTGAACATTTATCTGCTTTTTAACGTAAGTTTAAATTTGTTTTCTCGCCCAAACTTCCGAACACAAGAGAGAAGAGACGCACCATCCGTCTATTCTGGATTCAGCTAGCTCTAAATTTTATGTGGAGCATTCTATTCTTCTACTTTATGAGTCCCGGGTGGGCGTTAATTGATATCTTCTTCCTGGATTTAGTGGTTGTTCTTTACTTTATGACTGCATTTAAGGTACATAAGTGGGCAGCCTATCTATATATTCCATATATTCTTTGGCTCACTTTGGCGACCTATTTAAACATCTTTATCGTGATGTTCAATTAGCAATCTTAATCTACATATTGATAAAGTGAACGGCAGCACAGGCAGTCATTGCAGCGGTTTCAGTCCTCAAACGACTCTCACCAAGGGTCAGAGGCTTGAAGCCGTTGGCAATTGCCAATGCAACCTCCTCTTCGCTAAAATCGCCTTCTGGGCCAATCATAATGGTAACATCGGCTCCTGCAGGACACGCCTGTTTTAGCGACACCTTTTCACCGGGATGACAATGAGCAATAAACTTATACTCTGAATTACAACTCTTTACAAAATCAGAAAACTTCGTCATATCATTGAGTTGTGGCAGATAGGCCTTCAACGACTGTTTCATGGCAGAGACAAGCACCTTCTCCAAACGCTCTAATTTCACCTCTTTACGCTCAGAGTAGCGAGCATTAATCATTGTAACCTGATTTATGCCCATCTCGGTACACTTCTCCAACATCCACTCAATGCGGTCAATATTTTTGGTTGGAGCAATTGCAATATGAATAGAGTAATCCCGAAGCTCCCACTCCGGAGTTGTTTCAACAATTGTCACTACACACTTTTTGGGCGAGGCCTCGCTTATAACCCCCTCATACTTATTACCCTTACCATCAACAAGGATAACCTCGTCGCCATTTGTCAAACGCAACACCTGAACACAATGTTTTGACTCCTGAGGCGACATTGTATAAGGAGAGCCTTGAATATCGGGTGTATAGAATATTCTCATACCTTAAATAAACAGATTAGTCTCTACGACCCATGAATATTGATATATAGTAAAGCAGAGTTGCCAATGATGACAATGCAGCTACCACGTATGTGTATGCAGCCCATTTCAAGGCATCTTGAGCCTTATCATGGGTACCATAATCGGTAATTCCTGTTGTTCCAAGCCAAACTAATGCTCTCTTGCTGGCATTTATCTCTACAGGCAGTGTAACAAAACTGAATAGAGTTGTCATTCCGAAAAGAATAATACCTATTAGAAGTAGATTAGGGAATGTCTCTATCATAAGCATTCCTGCTAATATAATCCACTGTACATATCTCGATGCAAAGGTCACTACCGGCACCAACTTGCTACGCAAACCCAACCAGAAATAGCCATATGCATCCTGCAAAGCATGACCGGTTTCGTGCGCTGCCACTGCTGCCGATGCTATACTATTGCCGTAATATACACTCTGACTAAGATTAATAACCCTGGTTAGCGGATTGTAGTGATCTGTTAAAAAACCATCGACACACATCACCTTAACGGTGGTAATTCCACTATCACGCAACATCTTCTCGGCAACCTCTTTTCCGGTCATACCGTTCGATGTCGGTATTTTAGAGTAGCGCTCAAAACGACTCTTTAACTGCGATTGAATAAGTAGGCTTATTAATGTGAATGCAATAAAGATTCCCCACATTCCATAACCTCCCATAAATAATCCTGTAGTATGTTCCATATCTTTACATCTATTTAATTAATTCCTAATTCGCAAACACAGAGTGTTTCCGCAAAATCGGCTGCGCCTCAGCATAATGCAAACAAGTTTGCCTTCTGCATTCGGCTTGCACGATTTTTCCTAATTCCTAATTCCTAATTCCTAATTGGTAATTAGTAATATTTTTCGCCCCAAAGATACAGCCAATTTCATAATGAAAAAAATTAAAAAATGCTAAATACTTGGAAAAATATAAATTTCTATATACTTTCGTGTCGTGGCGGAAACGTTTGCAACGTTGAGCCTGTTTTTAGTATTCAAATTAAATACATTTATAAGTTATGAAAGCTTACAATCCTAACGAGATTAAGAACATCGCAATTGTAGGTGCTGCCGGAGCTGGTAAGACCACTCTTGCAGAGGCGATGATGTACGAGGGCGGGGTCATTCCGCGCCGCGGTAGTGTTAGTGCAAAAAATACAGCTTCGGACTATCGTCCGGTAGAGCAAGAGTATGGTTCTTCTGTATTCCCAGCAGTTCTATATTCTGAGTGGAAAGAGCAAAAGTTAAACTTTATTGACACTCCGGGCGCAGACGATTTTGTCGGTGGCGTAATATCTGCTCTTGAGGTTGCCGATTCTGCCGTATTGGTAGTTAACTCGGTTAATGGCGTTGAGGTTGGAACAGAGATGATGTACAGACATGCCAAAAAGTTCCACAAACCTCTTATCTTCATCATGAACCAGCTTGACCACGAGAAGGTTAGATTTGAGGAGTCTTTGGAGGCATTGAAAGCTTCATTCGGAACCAAGGTTGTTCAAATTCAATACCCTGTTAATCCTGGTGCCGGATTCAACCGCGTTGTTGATGTATTGAAGATGGAGATGTACCAGTGGAAACCAGAGGGTGGCAAGCCTGATGTACTTCCGATTCCTGCGGAGGAGATGGATAAGGCTATGGAGCTTCACAACGCACTTGTTGAGGCTGCTGCCGAAAATGATGACAACCTAATGGAGAAGTTCTTCGATCAGGGTACATTGAGTGAGGATGAGATGCGTGCAGGAATCAGAAAGGGATTGATGTTGAGAGATATGTTCCCTGTATTCTGCGTATCTGCAGAGAAGGATATGTGCGTACGTCGTTTCATGGAGTTCCTTGTTAACGTTGCACCAAGTGCAGCTGCTACACCAGGTATGATGACCAAGGATGGCGAGTATGTACCATACAATGTTGATGGCCCAACATCAGCTTTCGTATTCAGCACAACTGTTGAGCAACATATTGGTGAGATTAACTACTTCAAAGTTGTTTCAGGAGTTCTTAAAGAGAACGACGATGTAACCAACATGACAACCGGAGCAAAAGAGAGAATCAGCCAGCTGTTTGCTGTTGCAGGAAAGAACAGAACAAAGGTTTCAGAGCTTCGCGCAGGAGATATTGGAGCAACCGTTAAGTTGAAAGGAACCAACAACGGAGATACCTTGAATGGAAAGGATTGTGAGTATGTATATCCAGAGATTAAATATCCTAACGTACGCTTTAGAACTGCAGTTAAGGCTGTTAACAAAGCTGACGAGGAGAAGATGGCTTTGGTTTTGAACAGAATGCACGAAGAGGATCCATCATTGTTGGTTGAGTACTCTAAGGAGTTGAAGCAACTTATCCTTTCAGGTCAGGGAGAGTTCCACTTGAACACAATGAAGTGGCGTATTGAGCATAACGACAAGATTAACATTGAGTTCATTGCTCCAAAGATTCCATATCGCGAGACTATTACAAAGGCTGCTCACGCAGATTACCGCCACAAGAAACAGTCTGGAGGTGCCGGACAGTTTGGTGAGGTTCACTTGGTAATTGAGCCATACGAGGAGGGAATGCCAGAGCCTACAATGTACAAGATTAACGGAATTGATACCAAGGTTTCTGTTAAGGGTAAAGAGGAGTACGATTTGCCATGGGGTGGAAAATTGGTATTCTACAACTGTATCGTTGGTGGTGTTATTGACGCTCGCTTCATGCCAGCTATCCTAAAGGGTATCATGGAGAAGATGGAGGAGGGACCACTTACCGGTTCATACGCTCGAGACATTAGAGTATGCGTATACGACGGTAAGATGCACCCGGTTGATTCAAACGAGATTTCGTTCAAGCTTGCAGGACGTCATGCATTTAGCGAGGCCTTCAAGAAGGCAACTCCAAAGATTTTGGAGCCAATCTACGATGTAGAGGTTCTTACTCCGGACGAGGACATGGGTGATGTAATGAGTGATTTGCAGACCCGTAGAGCTATCATCATGGGTATGGAGGCAGACTTCGGATTCCAGAAACTATCGGCTAAGGTTCCATTGAAGGAGATGCAGAGATACTCAACATCTTTGAGCTCTATCACCGGAGGTCGTGCAACATTCTCAATGAATTTCGCAGGTTACGAGAAGGTTCCTGCCGAGGTTCAAGAGGAGTTGTTGGCATCATACCACGAGGAGGACGAAGAGTAATCAAAACTCCAATATATCAACAACCGGGTCACATAGCCAATGTGACCCGGTTTAATTATATGCCAACTGTGTTAAGGAGGATTTAATATCTCTTATAATGGCTGCTTGATTATACAAATCACTATACACTCTATAAGCATTTGACGCCAACGAAGAGACCTCGCCAAACACTTGCTCGGAAACAGAATCACACCACCCTGATGAATATGCCGCCACAAGCGACTCCATACGTTGCACATCAACTTGAATCTGTTGAACTGCTGAATCTATCATCTTTACTTTGCTTAATGATTGTTATATTCTCCTATTTCATGTGCAGCTTTCTCCACTGCGTGCGCAATATGTGATGCCTGAGAGTCATATAATGAGGCTGCAGATTGAGCCGTTCCATGCATACCATACAACACCTGTCTGGCTTGATTCACCAAACTTCTCGCCTGATCCAAATTCTGTTCTGCTCTCTGATATCTACTGCGCGCAGCATCGACAGCCTCTCTTAATTCCGCTTCGGTGTAGGATGAGTAGTTTTCCGAATCTGTATAATTACGGTACTCATCATAAGCTCGTTCTGCCTCGTATAGAGCCTCTCTACTCTCGGCAAAACGCGACTCCACCTGATTTAGCAGGCCCATCAGTTCACTCTCCTCCACATTAACATATTGTGAAATCATAGAGAGTGAATTTCTCAAAGAACCTGCTACACTCAGTAAATCCGAACGCATTGAATAGAGATTCTCTATCTCCTTTACATGTGCATCTGAAGCCATAATCTATCCTCTTAAAGATGAATATTTCTATACATATCCAGAATATCGCATTTCTTTTGAATAAATACTCCATACTCATTCATGTACTCTGAAATACGATTTATCACCTGAACGGTTTGCTCAAACTCTTGCATAAAACGGATATTCTCTTCATCATTCCATCCCTCATTTACGCGAAACATTTCACGTTGTGCAATTGCAAACTCGTTGGTAAGATTCTGACTAAGATTCTTCAAATAGGTTGAAAAAGCACGTAACTCATCTACGCTCTTTACACTAGCATTTGCTGACATAATGGCTTGACTATTTTAATAATTCCACATTCTCTTCCTCGGTTGTGTAACGATACGGGGTTAGAAGTTTATATGTATCCGTATCATCGGAGTAATAAATTGCACGTAAACGATCATGATCATCGGACAAATTTTCTAAACGAACCTCATCGCTCAATCGCAATGCCAAAGAGGCATCGGAAGCTGAACGCAACATTACCCAATGGCGGAATTGTGTCTTTATCATTTGCTGAGATAGGGTCTGACCTCCTATTAAATTCTGAGGTTTATCTACCTGCAAAATGAAATGTACTCCTCGCTCCGAACCATTCTCCAAGAGATATTGTAACTCTGTTCTGTAGGTTCGTTGTGATGGACGAGCTCCTCCGAATGAACCACCCAAGAACGAAGGTGATGTTCCCAATGTTGAAGCAGAAACATCAGCAGACTCCTTTACCGGTAATTCACGATTATTGCGTAGCTCTCTCCACTTATCCTGTCCCAAAATAAGCACGACTGTCTCGTTTGCCTGATCATTCCGTACACTATCGCCCAACTCAACAAGCCACTCACCTCGTTCACGACCAAAAAGTTGACGCAACTCTCCCTCATTCTCTAATTTTTCAAATAGCTGCACATAGGGCACCTCCTCATCGGCACTGAAACAATCAAGAACTACAAAATCGGTATCTCTGCCTGCTGCCCTTGCAGAGTAAAGAGCCGATAAAAATATCTGTGTTGCCGTACGAGTTACCTGATGATTCTTATTTAGTCCAAACAATAATACGTTCTCTCCCTGCTCCTCGCTCAAAGAGACATTAATCGGTTGTTGAGACAGATCAATACCGACACCTAATGATGCACACAATGACCTTCTGCTTCTACGTTGCATTGAGGCTATTACATCGGTTGACAATACTGCCTGACTTTTACCACTGAAATAGTATTGTGGTACAGCCATCAAATCCTTGCTCTTTTGAGCAATACCTCGCAATATCTCCTCCTGTTGAGTATCATCAACATAGAAAGATTGGAATTGAACATCGGGCGAAACATTTTGATTATGATGATAATAAATCTCTCCCGTCTGTAATGTTCCGGTAATTGGACTACTATTCTTAACCAACTTTTCCGAATCGCGAGAATCACAATTAAAGAGATAAAAATCTGTCAAACCGGCTCCCTGCAACCCATCAATAGGGATTGCTGAGTTCATCAAAGTTTGAGTAGCAAGAATCAAATGGACTCCCTGACTACGACCCTGCTGTACTATAAGCTTCAGAATATCTCTTAACTCGCGTTCAATTATATCGGGACGTTCAGTAAACAACATTTGACACTCATCTATAACCAAGACTATCTGAGACATTGGAGTATCTGCTTTCTTATTATATGCCTCCAAATTCCTTACTCCCAGCTCAGCTATCTGCTTATTACGTTGTTCAATGCGAGCAGCCAACTCCTTCAGCACCTCCAATGTAATTTGTCGATCATTATTATCAACCAACAAAGCCCTCACATGTTTTACCCCTCTATACGGATTAAACTCAACTCCTCCCAATTTTAAATCCATCAAATAGAGTTCAACATTCTGCGGACTATGATTTAACAGGATATTACCTATTACATTGTGCAGGAATCTCGATTTTCCTGTTCCAGACTGTCCTAATATAAATGCATGAGAGTGACTTACCGTATCAAACTCAAAATATACAGATCGTCCATTTACCTCACCTACAGCAACCTTTATTTCAGACACATTGTTCGGTCTATACAAGTTCTCAACAAGGTTATTTACATTTTGTTTCGCTATTGGCTTCTCATCTACCTTCACCGCCTCAGCGTTCAAATACTCTATGGCAGTTTCAAGTAATTGTTGATTATCTGCTATTGGCGTTAAAGATAAAGGATACTCTTTGCCTATCTTCACATAAGGAAGAATAAATTTAAACAACTCTTTATCATTGAGCAGATTCTGCCCGTTAGCCGCTTGCAAATCAATATTATTCAAGAAGATGAAGATTATTCCCACCTTATAACCATTCTGTACAAATGGGCGCAACAACTCCTCACTGCCAGGGGTAAGACTTCCCGGATAACCCAACACTATTGCAACCTCATAAGGCTCCAAACAAGTTTGATGCTTTTCATTATAATCAAAAATATTTTCACATTTCTGCATAACTCGTTTACTACGAGCCTGCCACTCTTCAACAACACCCCGTAACTCTCTGTCATTCATAACAACCTCATTGTTCCATATAGATGGATGCAAACGAGTTGTAAAGAGTGAAGCCATATTGGTAGCCGCCAAATCTATGATTCTTAGTTTTGCCTTACGTGGCGGCAATGCCAACAATATATTAAAAACAGCTCTGTTTAGTGCCCTTTGAGCCAAATCGACAGAATCTTTACCATAATAAATTACCAAACGAGACTTTTTATTACAGCCTGGGGTAATATAGCTCGGAACACAAACCAACTCTTTGTTGGGTGTTATAAATTTCTTTCCTGTGCTGTCGGTATGATATGAGCATCCCCCTGTCGGATACATCTTTAGTGAGTATTGGTGCGAGGCCTCCTCAACAATCTTGTTAAATAGTGTATCAAGCATTGAGTCACTCATATTATCGGGAAATCCCAATTGAGCCAACAGAGGCATTTCATCTCTCCACTTCATAAAAGCAGGCACCAAGTCCGGAATATTCAGACTCTTTAATTTTCTATCCCTCTCCTGCTCCAAAAGAGTAACTTTTGATTGAAGTTTGGAATTTTTATCGATATACTTATTAGCCCTATCCCTAACACAAGCCAACTTAAACTCCGTAAAATTCTCCTTACTATTTGAAAGTGCCAAATAATCCATTAAATCATCAGGCTGAATTGACAATTTTGAAGATGCAGCTTTTAACACCTGCTCTTTTACTCTATCCAGCTCTCCTTTGGACATTGGCTTTATATGACCGGCCTCTATATATCGCCTGAAATCCTTCAACGCCAAAAATTCATCATATAGTTTTTGAGTATTTCTTTTCGTATCCTCATCACTTGAAACCAAACGTCTAAGAGCTTCAATCCTCTCCTTATGCTCTTTTATCTGTTTCGGCAAAACCGCGAAGTCACTCTTTAGTAAAAGAGTATACCAATTTGCAGCACTCCATTTCAGAAACGTATCGTTATACCAATTCACAGTGCCGGGGAACGACTCCAAGAAATCAGCATTTGCCATCTTGAATAATTTGCCCTTAATATTATCCGGTATGTTAACATTGACCTTTATGTACTTTGAATTGATTTCACTTTCGGAATTTGAATAAGTTGGCTTATATTGATCTACAATATATGACTTCGAGACCTGCCTATTGCCAACATAAATAGTGATAAATGAGTCTGGAATCTTTTGAATTTTTCGTTTCAAACAAGAAAGACTTTGAACATTTAACTCTAATTCAAATGGGTTACTGGTTTCTAAGCGGGTCATCGATCTATCATACTCTGTCAAATGCTTATTGCAGAAGTTATTCACATAACTCCACGTACTGAAATCTTTTTCCAGTTTTGCAAGAGTAGTCTCATACTTCGATATCAACCCCCTATTTTTTGAAATTTCACTTGTAAGCTGATTTATACTTTGTTTAAAATCGTTACATGCAATGTCATATTGATGTTGATAAATCTTCTTTGTATGCTCTAACATCATATCCGAAACACGCATAAACTCATTTAGAATCTCCGAAGTAGAGATGTTTGCGCCAAACCTTCTTTGAGCGATGCTTGCCTCCTCGATCTTTTGAGAGTACTCTTTTGTTAAGGCTGCTCGTCTCTCAAAAGTATCAACATAACTATTCACCAACTCAAGCTTCTCCAAGCATATTTCGTATGTCTCCATAATCAACCAACTTTACAATATCTCTTTTCTTTTATGCAAAGTTAGCCAATCCAAATTTTATTAACAAGACTACTCAAAAATAGTTACTCTTTATTAGAAGACAAACGCCCTAACAAATGGCGTATCACATCTATCCCCTCCAAATTTACCGATAAATCGTAATAAAGGTGCGAATATATTTGCAACTCTCTTATCTGGCGAATAGACAAACAGCTCTCGCCACCTATCTGATGTGGCTCTATAATCCCCATCTCGGCCAGATTTGATACAAATTCAGGCTCAATATGGCTCCACGAACAGTACTCCTTTATAATTACATACTCTTGATACATTATTATCGCTATTTAGGTGACAAACTTTTTAACTGCAAAAACAGCTCTCGCTCTCTATCCGAGAGTGTTGCAGGCAACTCTACCGAATAGGTTACAATCAAATCCCCTCGCTTACCATCTTGTTTATAGATAGGGAATCCCTTACCACGTAAACGTACCCTTGCTCCATTTTGGGTAAGCTCATTAACCCTCAACCGCAACTTTTCGGTCAGGTTCTGTATAACCACCTCACCGCCAAGTACTGCAGTATAAAGGTCAAGCGAAACTGTTGTATATAGGTCATTCCCAACTCTTTTAAAGTTAGAATCGGGTAAGATCTTAAAAGTTATATAAAGATCTCCATTCTGCTCTTTAGTTGCACCGGATGCACCATAACCCGGCAAACGAATCTCCTGCCCATCGTAAACTCCCGCAGGGATAGTTATCCTGACACTCTTCCCATCAATATTCAAAATACGTTTATGAGTTTGCGAGGCCTCAAGTAGTGAAAGTTGTAACTCTGAATGGTAATCCCGTCCTTTGAAATTTCTCTTTCTACGGCGGCCGGCAGAGCCAAAAAGCGATTCAAAGAAATCGGAGAAACCCTCGCCCGAAGATGAGAATGGCTCTTCGCCAAACATAGAGCCAAAATCGAAATCTCCTTGGTGAGCTTGAGAGTAGTTTGCATATTGAGCTCTTTGCTTTTCAAACTCCTCGGCATGCTCCCAATGCTCGCCATACTTATCATATTTGGTACGCTTCTCCGGATCACTTAAAACCTCATTTGCCTCATTAATAGCCTGAAACTTTGTATGAGCGCTTTTGTCATCGGGATTCAAATCGGGATGATATTTTCTGGCCAATTTTTTATAGGCCTTTTTTATCTGCTCTTGAGTTGCACTCTTCTCAACTCCAAGCACCTTGTAGTAGTCTATGTATGCCATGCCATAAACTACGAGCGAGGCAACATATTTGTTACCTCGCCCCATAATATCAAACTTAGTGTGTGCTATTTAACCAACTCCTTCACAATAAGAGGTGTCGCTCCAAGCTGGCTCTCAACATATTTACGTGCCGACATGCCTGCAGCCTTAGTTATCTCGGGTTTAACAAGCAGTGTATTTAGCAACTCCGCTAACTCCGACGACTCAGAGTATGTAAATGCACCACCCTCAGCAATCAAGCCAAGAGCCTCGCGGAACTTCTTGTGGTTAGGGCCAAAGATTACCGGCACTCCATATACAGCTGCTTCAAGGGTATTGTGAATTCCAACACCAAAACCTCCACCAATATATGAAACCGAACCATATCGATAGATTGCAGAAAGCATACCTATACAATCAACAATCAACACGTTACAATCAGCAACATTCTCGGGCATTGCCGTAATTCTTGCCACAGGTTTCTTGCACAATGAAAGGATCTTAGAAATGTGCCCCTCTCCTATTTCATGTGGAGCTATAATCCACTTGAAATCACCATCATAACTATTGATATAAGCAAAAAGGTTCTCCTCATCCGGCCCCCAGGTACTGCCACAAACAACAGAATCCGCTCCATTTAAGAACTTCTCTACCTGCGGAATACTCTTTGCCTCGGCAGCAATCTGCTCAACTCTGTCAAAACGGGTATCACCTGTAACTACAGCATGCTTAACCCCTATTTTATTAAGCAAATCCAATGACTCCTCGTCCTGAATAAAAAGTTTGGTAAAGCAGCCAAGCATTTCACGATAAATTCCACCCCACCACTTAAAGAATGGCTGAGTTGGCAAAAATATTGCCGAAATCAAGTAGGTAGGCACTCCTCTACGCTTAAGCTCTGTAAGGAAATTATACCAGTACTCATACTTAACAATTACTGCTGCCGATGGTTTATAGGCATCAAGAAAAGCTTTCGCATTTTTACGATTATCAGCAGGCAGATATAAAATTGCATCGGCCATCGCATAGTTCTTTCTAATCTCATAACCCGATGGCGAGAAGAAGGTAAGAACAATCTTTGTCTCAGGCTCTCTTTTTTTCAACTCCTCAATTACCGGTCTTCCCTGCTCAAACTCTCCAAGCGAAGCTGCATGAAACCACACCCACTTCTCATTACCGGTATTCACCTTAACATCATTGGCTGTACCGTCAAGGACTCTCTTTGTGCGTCCTCGCCCATCAAGCAACAACTTAGCCTTTTTATTAAAGGGCGATGCCACTCTGATTGCCAATCCATACAACGCAATTCCTATAGTGTATATCAACTTCATAATCCAACTTTATTACCATCTAAAGGACAAAGTTACGAAATAAAGTTGTACCTTTGCGGCCGATTTGAACAAATTGCAATAATTGTGGAAAGATTTGGGCTGATTGCAACCACAGAAAAAAATTGCTAAAACGCATATAGGAATCAATTACCCCACTTTCCCGTAATATATTAACTACATAAAATTATTATGGGATACCTATTTACATCTGAATCGGTGTCTGAAGGACACCCTGACAAAGTATCGGATCAGATTTCCGATGCAATTCTTGACAAAATTCTGGCATTCGACCCTGCAGCAAAAGTTGCATGTGAAACACTTGTAACTACAGGACAGGTAGTAATTGCCGGAGAGATTAAGACAAAAACATACGTTGACGTATCGCGTGTTGCTCGTGAAGTGATTGACAGAATTGGCTACAACAAAAGCGAATATATGTTCGATGCCAACTCATGCGGAGTGCTTAGCGCAATTCATGAACAATCTGCCGATATTAATCGCGGAGTAGAGCGCGAGAACCCAATGGACCAAGGTGCAGGAGACCAGGGAATGATGTTTGGTTACGCAACTCGTGAAACCGACAACTATATGCCACTGCCATTGGAGTTGGCTCACACCCTTTTGGAAGAGCTTGCTAAGATTAGAAAAGAGGGAATGAAGATGCTATATCTTCGTCCTGACTCAAAATCACAGGTAACAGTCGAGTACAACGATGACAACAAGCCAAAGCGTATTCACACTATTGTTATCTCTACCCAGCATGATGAGTTTATCCAACCAACAACAAACACCCCAGAGGCACAAGAGGAGGCTGATAAAGCAATGGCTGCATGGATTAAGAAGGACATAGAGGATATTCTTCTTCCACGAGTTAAGGAGATTCTTCCTCGCCGCGTAAGAGCGTTGTTCGACAAAGATTTGATTCTTCACGTAAACCCAACAGGCAAATTCGTAATTGGAGGTCCTGCAGGAGATACCGGATTGACAGGAAGAAAGATTATTGTTGACACTTACGGTGGTAAGGGAGCACACGGAGGTGGAGCATTCTCAGGAAAAGATCCATCGAAGGTTGACCGCTCTGCTGCATACGCTGCACGCCACATTGCAAAGAACATGGTTGCAGCCGGCATTGCCGACGAGATGCTTGTTCAAGTTTCATACGCTATTGGAGTTGCAGAGCCTGTAGGTATTTATGTTAACACCTACGGAACAAGTAAGGTTGACTTTACCGATGGCGAGATAGCACAAAAAGTTGGCGAGATTTTCGATATGCGCCCAGCTGCCATTGTTGAGCGTTTAAAACTTTGCAACCCTATTTACGAGGAGACTGCAAGTTATGGCCACATGGGACGCACCCCAGAGGTTGTTAAGAAGGTATATACCTCAAACTATTGGCCAACAGTTGAGATGGAGGTTGAGCTATTCACATGGGAGAAACTTGACTATGTTGACCGCGTAAAACAGGCTTTCTCAAGAAAGGCAAACCCAAAGTCAACTACTGACACAGAGCCTGAGTCAAACACCCCTGCCGAGTAATTTACACTTACCGCATAAAGCAACGGTCGGTTCTTGAAATCACAAGAATCGACCGTTTTTTGCAATATTTAGTAAAAAAAACGCATCTATTCTTATGTGATTAATTTTTTATCTACATTTGCAAATAAATAATAAAATAGTTTCAAGATGAAAAACAAAGCTATAATAGCAACAGGGACCATTGCCATAGTACTTGGCATTGCTGTGGCAATTTGTGGTTTTATAGACAAAGAGCCATTCACAAATATTGTTTTACAGGTTGTTGGAACAATATGCATTATTGATCAAATCTACCGTCTAAACACTATTAAGAAGGAAAGAAGACTAAAAAAAGGAGAAATTTTTAAATATGCTATTGCTGTTTTAGTATTACTTTCTGTACTGATATATATTATTTCAACAATTGTACAGACAAACGCATAATTTAAGAGCAAGTCTATCCTGGACTTGCTTAAGCTGATTTTGGGCGAGGGCACAAAAAAAGCGGCTGAATCTCTTCAACCGCTTTTGGTCGAGGTGACACGACTCGAACGTGCGACGTCTTGCTCCCAAAGCAAGCACTCTACCAACTGAGCTACACCTCGTTTTTTGCTTTTGCGATGCAAAGGTATATCAAATTTTTATATCCTCCAAATTTATTCGGGAAAATTTTTCAAAATAATTAAATCGTCGGTCAATCGAGTACCGCCAATGCCCTTCATAGACCTCGAACTTTCTATATTAACTTTGTCATATTCAACGAATTGCTGAAAATCAAAAGCTATTCCGGCATGCTCCATGACTCTTGAATAAATTTTTTCGCGACTCGGCGCTGTAAAGTACGGAACATTATTATCCATGCAACTAAACTCCTCAGAACGCCAAACTCCGTACTGATATTTCAATCCTCCCTCGAAATATCCAACCATATCATAGCCATCAATATCATAATATTTAGCCCAATGTGCATTTTCACGACTCTCAAAGGTAAGATTTGCACCAAATCCGTCCTTCATATTCTCTAACGTACTCTTCTTATCACTCTCAGGAATCTGCTCTCCATAGTAGATATACTCATCAAGCAATAGACCAAAGGCATGCCCCACTGCCTCATGCCTTACAATTGCCTCAAAACCATCTTGTTTACCGGTAATTGGCACTACAGCAACATTGGTATATGTATCTGAATTATTTATGTAGGCAGTACCAGCCGACTCATCTTGATTCGCCATTACGAGAATTACATTGAAACCTCGCTTACTCTTATCTCCTCCACTTATTACCGAATAGACGTACGAGTGTACCTTGTCATAGTTCACCCCTACATTACTACTTGACAATATGTCGGTCAACTTAACCTCAAAAAGAGTCTCACGCCTCAAAGCGCTATATCCGCTTGACACACCTCGATCCTTTGAATAAGAAGCGATAACCTTAACATTAAAGTAGTTCCGAAGCGATTTCATAGGCTCTACCTCAAAAAAAGCCTCCATACAGTTCTGCGCATCGGTGATGAATTTTCCACCTACTCCAAAATCATACTCCGATGTATAACCGTCGCCTACAATAATCAAATCTATTCCGTTTCCCAATGTATGTTGCTGAAGCTCTGTCACGCTCTTATCCATATAGAATGGAGCTGTTTTTGGCAGCTGTTTCATTGTCGGGGCTAACAACGGATACTCATCACCTATCAAATAGAATGCCACGTCTCCACGTGTATTGCAATATGCAAGAGTAAAACCCGGATCTGACGAAGTAAATCTTATCGCACCGTTATTCAACTCTCCTCTTAGGTATCCTTTGTAATTCAATGGCATAAGTTTCTGCTTATCATTAGCCATTGCCAATCTGACAGTTGCTTTACCTGTATTATCAAAATCATACTCTCCCAACTTTTGATTCGTATAAATGGTTACCGAGCCATCGCTGTTATAAAGCATTTCAAAAGGGAAATCAAAACTAATAGGAGAACCGGCCCATCCTCGCACATAATAACTTAACCCCTTGACTTTCTGCTCAACACTTACCTCATAGGTTATGTTATTAACCACCTTACCATCGACATAAATATCGCCCGATACCTGCCATGCTCCTATATAGTCTGCATACTTTATATCAGCATCAGAAGCTCCTTGCTCCGGAACATATCCATCAAATGCCGCATCGGTGCACGAAATTATAAACGCTCCTATTACAATAAGAGCAATAACCCGACTAAGTTTTACCAATATATTATTCATCATATATCTTGATATTTTCCAAAATTTTCATCAAAAATACTCTTTTTGACAATAATAACAAAAAGATTATCTTCGCAATGTTACAAATAATCGACATTGAGCGTTATATGTACGAATTATGGAGAATTTGTTTGACAAGATATATTTAAGCATAACTGATAAGATATACAGACTTGCAATTGTTTTGTTGGGTGATTCCAACGAGGCTCAAGATGTTGTGCAGGATCTATACGAACATCTCCACAACAAAAGAGCCTCGCTAAATCTCTCAAAGAATATTGAAGCCACAATATTGCGTTCAGGAAAGAATTTGTGCATCGATAAGCTACGACGACGGAAACGAACGCAAAAGATCCCTGAACAGATAATTCCACCGGAAAATATTGACGGGAACTCAACTATAGGCAGAGTATTCCTGCGTGAACATTTAATGAGAATAATAGCCCTACTTCCTGAAAAGCAACGCATAGTTATCCAACTGCGGGATATTGAGGGGTACGATTTCAACGAGATTGCAGAGATTATGGAGAGCGACGAGGCTACAATACGTGTAACGCTCTCAAGAGCAAGAAAAAAAAATAAAAGAGGAACTAATAAAAATAGGAGAAAATGGAAAAGCTTAACGATAGAATCAAGGAGCTGCTGGAGCTTTTTGAATCCGGTAACACCACCCTCGAAGAAGAGGCTGAGCTAAAACATTTACTCTTTAGCTCGAAAAACTTGCCAAAGGAGTTTAGTTATGCAAAACTATACTTTATCGGCATGGACGAGGCCTCGCACATTCAATATGAGGGCAAAATAAAACGTACATTACCAAACAGAGGCTGGAGAATTGGAGCATGGAGCATGTCAACTGCAGCAACAATTGCATTGATTATCTGCATTATAACGGCTCTAAACAAAGATACTGTTTATGTTACGGTAAACGGCACTCCGATAACCGACAAACAGGTCGCCAAGGTAGTTGTAACAAGCACAATGCAGAATTTTGAAGAGCAGATTTCCACTCCTCTAACCCAAATAGAAGAGTTATTAAACAACTTTAAATAGACTAAAATGAAGTACATAAAATTCATTATAGCCGCACTATTATTGTCCACCGCATGGCTTAACTGTATGGGACAGGAGCAACACGAAGAGATGCAGAGCATACTATCATTCCCTCAACTATTCAAATATTGTGAGAATAACGGGGACTTTGAAACAATCAGCATCTCCAAAGAGGGTATAAACATGCTTTCCGACACAAAATTGGAAATTGAACAGATGTACAAAATAACCTCGACTCAAAGCATTGATGAATTTAAAGATGCCTTGAAAAGGATTACGCATAGTGGCAATTTCAATAAAACCATTTCGCTTAGTAATGGCAATGAAAATCTGGAGATATATACCCTTCGAAGTGACCTGGAAATCAGAAAAAACAGGCATGAATATATCTGCATTACTCAAAACAAGAACGGAACCGTCTCGGTTGTTTATATATGCGGCAACATTACATTAGAACAAATCAAACATAAATAACAGCACCATGAAAAAGATTTTAACCTCAGCTACACTTTTTATACTCCTAAGCCATATTGGTTTCTCACAAATAAATCCAACATGGAGCATTATGGGGATAAATATGGGCAAGAACAATAAACACTCGTTGGAACTTGGTAACTACGAAATAGCACTACAAAATGACTCTACCGAGGTAGTCGCAAACACAAATGAGCACTCAAATAATTTCGCTGACTATTCATACATTCATGATAAAGGTACCCACATGATGGTCCCGACTAAGAATCACAATAAAGAGAGTCTCTCTCGAATGGAAAAAAGAGCTCTAAAATATCGTGATCGCGGATTTATACATTTCCGTGGAAAGATTGGAAACTTTGAATTAAGCAGAATAATGTTAGATAATCCGGATTATAGTAACTACCCCACTGCTCAGCATAACTTTCTTGACTTAAAAGGCAGCTCTCTTCGTATTGACGCTAACATATTTTCACTCACCTCCAATACCTCTCAACGATTTCGTATCAGCACAGCCATTGGCATGACCTGGGAGAACTATGTTTGGGAGGATAATATACATCTGGAAAACAATGGAGGTTTGATTACTCCTGTCTATCCAACGGAAACCTCATATAAAAAGAGTAAATTAATGAACTTCGGATTACACATTCCTATTCAGATTTTCTTTAACTTCAGTCGTGATTTTTACCTAAGCGCGGGAGTATATGGCAACTGGTTCTTTAAACAACACTGTATGGTCAAAAATCCCAAAGAGCGATACAGCATTAAAGGGGTTAATGACTTGCAAGGAGGATTGGTTGCCAATATTGGTTGCAATTGGTTTTATGTAACAGGAAGATATGCTCTGACCCCTATATTCAAAAAGGGCGAGGGCCCAAAAGTTGCCCCATGCTCAATTGGTATCGGAGTAAGTATTCAAGAACTTTTTAACCTATAATATCTAACACATGTAACACTGCATTACGGCAAAAACTCCGAGACATCGCCACCGTGGCGCGCAATATCACGCACAACCGAAGATGATATTGAGGCGTACTGTGGTGATGTTTGCAAATATACCGTTTCAACTCTGCTATCCATCAATCGGTTCACATCGGCAATCTTACGCTCATACTCCCAATCGGCACAATCACGAATACCACGAACCAGCGTAAAGACATTATACTCTCTGCATAAATCTACAGTCAAACCGGAATATACACATACCTCTACATTGGGATAATCGGCAAAGCACTTTCTTATTGACTCTGCTCGCAACTCGGCATCACTCGTAGCAGCCTTGTCTGCATTAATTCCTATAGCAATAATCACCTTGTCAAAAATTGACAACGCTCTAACTACTATATCTTTATGTCCAACAGTAAATGGATTAAACGATCCCGGAAATATTGCAGTCTTTTTCATAACTAACTCTTGTTTTGCACGTATTTAACTCGATACAAAACTAATAAAAACATATCTAACTATGAAATTTTGAAATCGCATAATAAAAATTCATAAAACATGCGTTTTATTTTTGTTGTTCAGATGTCTTTAACTATTTTTGTATCGGATTTGCGAGATTTAAAATGATAAAAAATGTTAAACCTCGCTCTTAAAGTAGAACAACTTTAAATTTAATACATATGGCACAAAAACTGAAAATCAGAGATTTGACTCTTAGAGATGGACAGCAATCATCGTTCGCTACCAGAATGACACAGGCTCAGATTGACCGTGTTCTTCCATACTACAAAGATGCGAACTTTTATGCTATGGAGGTGTGGGGAGGAGCTGTTCCCGACTCAGTAATGAGATACTTGGGCGAGAACCCATGGACTCGTTTGGAAAAGATCAAAGCTGCTGTAGGCGATGTCTCAAAATTGACAGCCCTATCTCGTGGACGTAACCTATTTGGTTATGCACCATACACCGACGAGATTATTGAGGGATTCAGTAAAAACGCTATTGAATCAGGATTGGGAATTATGCGTATCTTTGATGCGTTGAACGACATCAATAATGTTAAATCGACCATCAAATTCATCAAGAAATATGGCGGAATTGCAGATTGCGCAGTTTGTTACACTGTAGATCCTAAATTCACCACAAAAGAGAGATTCTTTGCAGCCCTTAAGGGTAAACCACTTCCAAAAGCTGTCTTTACCAACGAATATTTCGTTAGTAAGGCAAAAGCATTGGCAGAGCTTGGTGCAGACATGATTACCATTAAGGATATGAGTGGTCTTATTCCACCTTCAAGAATGGCAGAGTTGATTCCTCTATTCAAGAAAAATGTAAATGTTCCTATTGATTTCCATACACACTGTACTCCAGGTTATGGCTTGGGAGCTGTTTTAACAGCAATCATCCACGGAGTTGATATTGTAGATACAAATATTTGGAACTTTGCCGGAGGTACCGGAGCACCTGCTATCGAGTTGATTTATATCTTCTGTAAGAAGTTAGGAGTTGAGCTTGATGTAAATATGGAGGCTGTAGCAAAGATCAATGCAGAACTTCGCTCAATTCGCGAGGAGTTGGCAAACGTCGATGCTACAAAGCAGTTCCCAAATCCATTCAACCCACTTACCGACACTCTACCAGCAGAGATTGATGCTCTATTTGACAAAGCAATTGCTGCAGCAAAGGCTAATAAAGAGGATGAGTTGTTGAGTGCATGTCACGCTATTGAGGCATACTTCAACTTCCCAAAACCAAACGAGTTGGTTAAAAAGGCTGAGGTTCCCGGTGGAATGTATAGTAACATGGTTGCACAGTTGAAAGCATTGAACTCAATGGAGATTCTTGAGAACGCAATGCACCTTATCCCAACTGTACGTTTGGCTGCAGGTTTGCCTCCATTGGTAACACCAACAAGCCAGATTGTGGGAGCACAGGCCGTAAACTGCGCTATGGACATTAAGGCAGGAAAGCCAATGTACTCTAACGTATCAAACCAATTCTTTAATTTGGTTAAGGGAGAGTATGGAAAGACCCCTGTTCCGGTTGACCCTAAATTCCGTGAGAAGATTACAGGTAGCCCTATTGAGCAGGATTACGACACATCTAAATATAAGATGCAACCAAATCCGGAGCTCCCTGAGGCAGGAGGAGTTAAGCTTGCCGAGAACGAGAAGGAGCAATTGCTTCTTGAGTTGTTCCCACAGGTAGCAAAGACATACTTGACAAAGGTAAAAGTTGAGGCATACCAAGCTAAGATTGGTGCTGAGGCTGCTAAGAAAGCAGCTGCCGAGGCAGAGAAGAAGGCTGCACAAGCTGCCAAAGTTGCTACAATCACAGGAAAGCCTATTGTAGCTCCAATTCCAGGAACTGTTCTATCAATCTCAGTTAAGGTTGGCGATAAAGTAACCAAAGGACAGGAGTTGTTGGTTCTTGAGGCAATGAAGATGGAGAACTCTATCACCTCTGACTACACCGGAACCGTTAAACAGATTCTATGTGAGGTGGGCGAGGCTGTTGGCGCAAATGTACCAATGTTTGATATTGAGGTATAATAAAACCCTATAACTACAATGCAAGGTCGGGCTTATGTCCGACCTTGTTTATAAATTTTGATTCTAAATATATGGACGAGCAGTTTGATATTGAAATAGAGGAGTTTTACAAAACCTGGGGAGGGACAACTGCCCTACAAGCAACATTTGATATTCTGAATCGCGACTATCCCGATTGGAATTTGGAGTGCGAGATTGGAAGTTGGGGAGTTGATTTTCTTCAAGATGTGCTTGCAGAGATTGAAGATGATTGGCAAGAGATTAGTGCCGAAGAGTTGAATGAACGCATACAAGAGGTTATTGACGACCTATATGAAGATTGCGTAGAGGGTCACCAATTTGCACGTTTGAACAATATACGTCTTACACTCCCCGAAGGGGCCAGCGAGAGAGGCGCCCTTGAAGAGAGTGACAACAACATTGGATTCCCCATACGCTAATCCCCGACATTAAGTATATGCACCTCCTTTTTGTAGAAGCCGCTCTCTTCGGCTTCAAACAAAAATGAGGCATACACTTCGTGTGGCAAAAAGCCACTCTTAAATCTATAACGGAACTGCCCTGCACCGCTGTAATTAAAGCTATTATAGGCTGATATTCTACCCAATTTAGCCTTATACTGCGCATAATCCTCACAAACTTTTGAAGGAGTTGCCTCATAAACAAATGGAACATTATCACCATAGTTAGGATAATCATAAACCATGTGTATCCTATCCCCACCCACATAGTTCGAAAACATTATCTGAAAGAATGTATTCCTCATTAACATGGTAATAAAATCCTCCTCACTCTCAATATTTGAAACCGAAGAGAACAAATAGTCATAAAGGTTAAGACTCTTCAACCTCTCTGCCGATACTCGTAACTCGCGTTTAACGCGGCGTAATGACTCTCGCCAATTACGGACACCCACTATTTCACGATTTGACGAGACATAAATCTCTATCGGATACAACTCTCTTCCCAAAAGATTAAGATTCATCTCCTCATCCGAATCACAACTCTCAATATCAATAGCAAACAATCGTTCATCACCACTTTTGCCACAAAACTCTGTTAGCAGAAAATCGGCAGAAACCGTTACACTCTCTTTAGTACTTTTCAACATTGAAACCTCTACTCTATAGCAGGCCCAACCCAACTCTTTCATTGCCATAATAGTTCATTTTTGATTTTATGCCAAAGCTACTCAACCCCAATATAAAACATAACCAATGAACCAACTACAAAAAAAGAAAACAATGGAACAACCTATGAATCAAGAGAATAAAAAAAGTCGAGGCGAATAACCTCGACCAAATATCATAGTTCAAATAGTTCAAACAGATTACAAAATAAAGCTATTTAGAGCCAATTCATACGATTTAAGCCCAAATCCCATCACAACTCCCTGGCAAACAGCAGTCAAATATGAACGATGACGGAACTCTTCACGCTTTGCAGTATTAGAGATATGCACCTCAACTACAGGTGTATTGATAGCCGAAATAGCATCGGCAATAGCAACCGATGTATGTGTATATGCTCCTGCATTTAATACAACTCCATCTGCAGTAAAACCAATCTCATGCAACTTATTTATAAGCTCTCCCTCTACATTTGATTGATAGTACTCAATATTAACATCGGGATATGCCTTTCTCAACTCCGACAAATAGGCATCAAAGCCCTTATCTCCATATATTCCGGGTTCACGAACTCCCAAAAGGTTCAAGTTTGGCCCATTAATAATCCAAATTGTCATAATGTTACTATTTTAATAGCCTCTCTACAGTCGACAAAGATAAGAATAATTTTATCATTATTGAATTTGATATAAATAAAATATATAATATCTTTGCCATGACATTAATAATAAAATAGAAATTATAAATTAACATAAACACCACTATGGACTGGAAAACAGCAATTGAGAACTATAAGAGTTTTCTAATCTTGGAGCGATCTTTATCACCCAATTCCGTTGATGCCTATTTAAATGACATCAATAAGCTTGCCTCTTTCTGCAACGAGAACCACGGAGTGGCCTCGCCTACAGAAGCAACCAACGAGCAACTCTCAGACTTCATTTCAACATTAATGGAGAATGGAGTTACCGAGCGTACACAAGCAAGAACCATTTCAAGTATCCGTTCATTCTTTAAATATTTGGTTTTTGACGGAGTTATTACCACCAACCCCGCAAAGATGTTAGAGGCTCCAAAGATTGGAAGAAAATTGCCAAACATTTTAACTGCCGACGAAGTTGACGCTATTGAGAATGCAGTTGAGATGTACAAACCGGAAGGCCAAAGAAACAGAGCTATCATTGAAATGCTTTACTCTTGCGGATTGAGAGTTTCAGAGCTTATTGACCTTAAATTGTCGAACATCAACTTCCGTACCGGCATTGTAAAAATTGAGGGTAAAGGTAATAAAGAGCGTATGATTCCACTTAGCAAAAACGCTAAGAATGAGTTGAAAAACTATTTCAAATCATATCGCGACTATCTTGACATTCCAACTGAAAATGCCGATATTGTTTTCTTGAACAAACATGGACGTCCATTGTCAAGAGTAATGGTATTCAACATCATCAAGCACCTTGCCGAGAGAGCAGGTATCACCAAAAAGATCTCTCCACACACATTCCGTCACTCATTTGCATCTGCATTGGTTCAGGGAGGAGCAGATTTGCGTGCAGTTCAGGATATGCTTGGTCATGAATCAATTTTAACAACAGAAATTTACACTCACTTGGATAACCACTACTTGAAAGATACTATCTACAAGTACCATCCAAGAGCAGATGTCAACACTGAAGAATAGTATAAACGAAGGTATGCTAGATTCGAACAAAATAATCAGTAATCTTCTATCTGAAGATAAAGATCTGATTAAAAGCACAATATCTGAAATAAAGAGCGAGGGCGATATGAGTATCGTCCCGCTTCTTTTTGAGGTTCTAAAAAATCCGGAGTTAAACCACTCTGCAGAGGGAGCCATTGCAACCCTTCTCGCAGAGATAAAGGATCCCGCCTTTATTCCCATGTTGAATGAGGAGATCAACAATCTGACTGACCACCCGGAAGCTCAAGCCAAATTGGTCAGAGTATGCTGGGAGTCAACCATGGATTTCTCTACAATGCTACCACTACTTTGCGATTTAGCTGTCAAAGGTAGCTTCGTTGTAGCAATGGAGGCTACAACTGCAATTGAAGAGCAAATAAGATTTGCAAATCATGACATGCTACATGAACTAAGGGAGTCATTACTTAACTCCTCACAAGAGAACTCACTATTTGCCGAGGATATTCTGGCATCAATTGAAAATGCCCTAAGCAATATTCACTCGCACCATGAAGAGCACGATGACGATTGCGATTGTCCTGAGTGTATGGCATAAAACAGGGGAGGCTTTCACCTCCCCCATTTCACAATCAAAACATCAATCAATGACCACCCGGTCTGTTTCCAAACTGTGGGCGATTTTGTCGCATCTCCTCTTGCCATTTCTGGTAAGCTGTATACTGTTCCTCTGTTAGAATCGTTTTAAACTTCTCATTCTGAGCTTTCTGACGTTGCTCCATCATTTCACGCATCTTTTCACGATCAAATCCCTGACCCTGCTGTCCCGGCTCCGGACGATTTTTACGTATCTCCTCAGCCTGACGTTTCATATATGCGGAAATACTATCTGTTTGAACTTGAGTAAGATTTGGAATATTCTCCTTCATCATCTCAACCATTCTCTCCTGAAAACCGCCAGGGCCTCCAGGACCTCCAAAACCACCTCGACGCTCCTGCGCCTCAGCAGAAATTGCAAGCATCATAATGAAACCTGCTATCAATGCAATCTTTCTCATCTGAAAATTATTTATCTGACTATATAGACAAGCTCACAAAGGAAAAGTTTATTACCTTTGCATAAATTTCAAATTTTAATAAAAAGAGGTTGTGAAAAATTTAAAAGATAAGCTGCAAATCAATAACATTTTCCCATTGAGAGCCATTAAGACGCCACTCCTTTTTGTAACCACAACGCTCAAAACCACAACGTTCAAAAAGGCGAAGACTGGCAACATTGTGTTCAGACACAGAGGCACTTAGTTGATGTAACGAAAGTACAGCCCGTGCATATTCACACAATTTCATCAATATAGCAGTACCTATACCCTTGCCACGTAGCTCTTTATCATAAACCAAAATTCCAACTCCTGCTCTACGATTATGAGCATCATAATCAAACAGATCTGCAAACCCGACAGCAACTCCGTCAACTTCAGCAACAAAACGCACCTGTCCGGAGACGTTAATATCAAGATGCGATGTATTGATATACTCTTTCAGATTGTACCTGGATAGTGGGGTACGTGTATCTGAACAACTCCACAAAGTGGTGTCATTTTCCCATTGATATAAAATCTCCAAATCCTCAGGCTCCAACGCCCGTAGAGTAATCTCACCACACATAAATTCTACTCAGCTAAAAGTTTCATAATATATGAGTCAATCTCTTCTGCATCTCTGCTCGGATCAACCCAGTGAATTTTGTAACCCTCGCGCTCCATTTTTCTGAACCAAGTCATTTGTCGTTTGGCAAATTGATGAATGGCAATGTTGAGTTTTTCAACCATCTCGTCATATGTTAACTCGCCAATGACATATTGAGTTATATATTTGTATTCCAGTCCATAATATATCAAATCTTCGGGCGAGGTTCCCTTTGCTATAAGTTGGCGTATCTCATCAACCATCCCTGCATCCAATCGGTCATGCAAGCGTTTTGTAATTCTTTTGCGACGCACTTCACGATCGACATGAGTTCCAATTATAAGGGGACGCAATTCAGGAAAATTCCACTCCTGAAATGCTTCAGGATGTGAGGCATAAAACTCTTCAATCTCTATGGCACGTATAGCACGGTTACAAGTATCACACTCTGTAGTGTTGTGCAGAGTTTTGTAACCTTTAAGTATCTCTATAAGCTCAGGAAGAGATCTCTTAGACAACTCATTACGCAACTCAGGGTTTTGTGGAACATCGAGCAGTTTATATCCGGATATAACCGATTGAACATACAATCCGCTTCCTCCGCAAAGAACCGGAAATTTTCCAAGCTCTTTACACTCCTCGAAGGCTTTGTAGAAGTCGCGTTGAAATTTAAAAACCGTATATTTCTCGCCTGCATCGGCAATATCGATAAGGCGGTAAGGAACAGGCTCGCCGTTGATACAATACTCCTCAATATCCTTACCGGTTCCTAAATCCATCCCTCTATAAACTTGTCGGGAATCACCGCTTATTACCAATCCGTTAAGTTTATGTGCCAATCTGACAGCCAATGTTGTTTTTCCACTTGCTGTCGGACCGACCACTGCCAATATGTTGTATTTGCTTTCCATACCTCAAAAATCTTCGACAAAGTTAACAATTTTTCCCATTCACCTTCCATCTAAAATAACCTTGCAGAATTGCCGAAAAATCAGTACCTTTGCGCCCTGTAACGGAGCGTGCTTGCACGCGGAACATTTTTAACTATGGCACATAAGTCAGGATTTGTAAACATTGTAGGAAACCCAAATGTGGGTAAATCTACCCTAATGAATCGTTTGGTGGGTGAAAGAATCTCTATTATCACCTCAAAATCACAAACGACAAGACACAGAATTAAAGGAATTGTAAACACCGACGACTATCAAATCGTCTTTTCCGACACTCCGGGAGTTGTGAAACCCAGCTATAAGATGCAGGAGTGTATGTTAGAGTTTTCTAAATCGGCAATTATCGATGCCGACATCATTCTTTACGTTACCGACACCGTCGAGGATATCAAAAAGAACATTGACTTTGTTGAGCGAGTAAATCGTTCTAAAGCTCCTGTGTTGTTGGTACTTAACAAGATTGATTTAACAACTCAAGAGAAACTTGAAAAACTATTCGCTGAGTGGGAACAACTCATCCCAAGAGCTGAAATCTTCCCAATCTCTGCGCAAGAGAACTTTAACGTTGAAAATCTATACAAGAGAATCGAGGAGCTTCTTCCCGAGGGAGAGCCCTATTTCCCAAAAGATGAATTGACCGACTTACCGGCCCGATTCTTTGTTACCGAGATTATCCGCGAGAAGATTCTTACCAACTACGATAAAGAGATTCCATACTCGGTACAAGTTGAGGTTGAGGAGTTTAAGGAGGATGAGAAGCAAATCAACATCATGGCGTTGATTTATGTTGAACGTGACTCTCAAAAGGGTATCATTATCGGAAAAGGAGGCGAGGCCTTGAAAAAGGTGGGCTCTGCTGCCAGAAAAGATATCGAAGAGTTCTTCGGAAAGCGAGTCTTCATGCAGATTTTCGTGAAGGTTCAGCATGAGTGGCGTAACCGCGCTAACGACTTGAAGAGATTCGGTTATGTTCAAGAGTAATTCACAATGTAAGTATTGTAGATATGAGTAATATAGTAGCTATTGTAGGTCGCCCCAATGTGGGAAAATCAACACTTTTCAATCGCCTTATCGGTGGCAGAAAGGCCATTGTAACCGACGAGAGCGGAGTTACACGCGACCGTAACTACGGAAAGTCTGAATGGAACGGCAAAGAGTTCTCGGTAATCGACACCGGAGGATATGTATCGAACAGCGATGATATTTTCGAGGGCGAGATTAACAAGCAGGTTATGCTTGCTCTTGACGAGGCTGACGTAATCATCTTTATGGTTGATGCCGAGGTGGGTTTGACCGACCTTGACATGAACTTCGCAAAGTTGCTTCGCCACGTTGACAAACCTGTATTTTTGGTAGCAAACAAGACCGAAAATCACGAGCGCATTTACGATGCACAAGAGTTCTACCGTTTAGGTATTGACAGCAACTTGTATTGTGTCTCATCAATAACCGGTTCAGGCACCGGAGATTTGTTGGACGAGGTTGTCAAGCACTTCAAAAGTGACACAATTGAAGATACAAGCGGATTACCAAAGATAACCATTGTAGGTCGTCCAAATGTTGGTAAATCATCAACTATCAACGCTCTTCTTGGTGTTGACAGAAACATTGTTACCGACATTGCAGGTACCACCCGCGACACTATCCATACCCGTTTCAACCAATTCGGCTACGACTTCCTTTTGGTCGATACAGCAGGATTGAGAAAGAAGACAAAGGTGAGCGAGGACGTAGAGTTTTACTCTGTGATGCGTTCCGTTCGTGCTATCGAGGATGCCGATGTATGTATGCTTATTATCGACGCAACTCGTGGCGTTGAGGCACAGGATATGAACATTTTCCACCTTATCGAGCGTAACCGCAAAGGTGTTGTAATTCTTGTAAACAAGTGGGATTTGATTGAGAAAGACAACAAAACCACTATCGAGTATGAAAAGTATGTTCGCAAACAGATTGCCCCATTCAATGATGTTGAGATTATCTTCACTTCAGCATTGACCAAGCAACGTTTGCTAAAAGCTCTCGAAGCTGCAATCAAGGTCTACCAAAACAGAACCCAAAAACTAAAAACTTCAGAGCTCAATACAATAATGCTTGAGGAGATCGAGAACTATCCTCCACCTGCAACAAAAGGAAAGTTTGTTAAGATTAAGTATGTATCTCAGCTACCGACACATGCCCCGTCGTTTGCATTCTTCTGCAACCTGCCTCAGTATGTTAAGGAACCATACAAGAGATACTTGGAGAATAAGATTCGCGAGCACTGGGATTTTACAGGAGTTCCTATCCAAATCTTTATGAGAAAAAAATAGTAGAAATTCCTTAAAAAACCTTACTTTTGCATTTGATATGGCTAAAGGTGATAAAATCGAACATACCGGTATTGTAAAGGCCGTTGGCAAGAGCTACGTAGATGTCGATATACAGAATCGCTCTGCATGCTCAGGATGTCACGCAAAGAGTACTTGTGGTATGAGCGAATCGGTTGTTAAGACCATTACCGCTCCTCGCCCCGGATTTGATATAAAACCGGGCGATGTGGTGTGTGTTGAGGCCTCGCTTACACAGGGATATTATGCAGTGATCGTTGCATACGGACTACCGGTCATTTTGATTTTTGCCATTCTGATTACGGGAAACATTTTAGGATGGAGCGACACGATAAGTGCATTGGCGTCTATTCTGATTTTGGTTCCCTATTTCTTTATTCTATACCTGAACAGAAAAAAAATTGGAAAGCGCATATCATTCAAAATCAAGACAAGTAAATAAATTATTATATTTATGAATATCTTATTAATCACTATCATTTCGTTATGTGCCATTGGAGTCCTTTCGGCCATAATCCTCTTTTTGGTTGCCAAAAAGTTCAAAGTGGAGGAGGATCCAAGAATCGACACAGTATGCGAATTGCTCCCGGGTGCCAATTGCGGCGGTTGCGGATTCCCTGGTTGTAGAGGATTAGCAGAAGCAGCAGTTAAAGCTGACACTTTGGACGGGATTATGTGTCCTGTCGGTGGAGCTCCGGTAATGGAGCAGATTGCAGCAGCTCTAGGTAGAGAGGTTGTAGCTCAAGCACCGAAAGTTGCCGTTGTTCGATGCAACGGAAGTTGTTCAAACCGTCCTCGTACAAGCAAGTTCGATGGTGCACGGTCATGTGCTATCATGGCTTCTGTTTATGGAGGAGAGACCGACTGTTCATACGGTTGTCTTGGATGTGGCGATTGCGTAAGCGCATGTCAATTCGGGGCTATTGCAATGAACCCGGAGACAGGTTTGCCTGTTGTTGATGAAGAGAAGTGTGTAGCCTGCGGTGCCTGCGTTAAGGCGTGTCCAAAGATGGTTATCGAGCTTCGCAACAAGGGTCCGAAGAACAGACGTCTATACGTAAGTTGTATCAACAAGGATAAGGGCGGTATTGCTCGTAAGGCTTGTTCTGCAGCATGTATCGGATGTAGTAAGTGTGTTAAAGAGTGTGCTTTCGACGCTATCAAGGTTGAAAACAATGTTGCATACATTGACTTCAACAAGTGTAAGTTGTGTCGTAAGTGTGCAGCAGTTTGTCCTACAGGTGCCATTAAGTTGGTAAACTTGGCTCCACTGCCACCAACCCCACCTGCACCAAAGGCAGCACCGGCAGCACCGGCAGCTCCTGCTCAACCAGCTGAGAAACCAGCTGCTCAACCAGCAGCAAATTAATTGTGTAACTATTAATACTAAATATCGTGTTAAAGAGTTTCAAAATTGGAGGAGTTCATCCCCCCGAGAATAAATATACCGCAGGTAGCGCAATACAGGTATTGCCGGTACCTGAGAAGGTTATAATTCCGCTCAGCCAACATATCGGAGCCCCTGCAACAGCAATTGTACAAAAGGGCGATAAGGTAAAGGCAGGACAGATTATTGCTACTGCCGGCGGATTTGTATCAGCCAATGTTCACAGCTCAGTATCAGGAACCGTTCTTGAGGTTGCTCCTGTTAAAGATGCTGCCGGTATTTTGAAACCGGCTATCACCATCCAAGTTGAGGGTGATGAGTGGGCAGACGAGGTTGCAAAGACCACTAAGAACATTGACGAGTTTGAGAAAGACGAGATAATTAAAGCCATTGCAGATGCCGGTATCGTAGGTATGGGAGGAGCAACATTCCCTACCCAGGTTAAACTTACACCTCCACCGGGAAGCAAGGCAGAGTATCTTATCATTAACGGTGTTGAGTGTGAGCCATATCTTACAGCAGACCACCGTTTGATGCTTGAAAAGACCAACGAGATTGTAGCCGGAGTAAAATTGGTTATGAAGGCTATTGGTGTTGAGAAGGCTATCATTGGTATCGAGAACAACAAACCCGATGCTATTGCAAAGATGCAGGCTGCAACTACAACAACAATGGGAATCGAGGTTTGTCCATTGAAAGTTCGCTACCCACAAGGAGGTGAGAAGCAGCTTATCAAAGCAACCATCGGACGCTCAGTTCCATCAGGTGCTCTTCCAATTGCTGTTGGAGCCGTAGTGCAAAATATTGGAACAATATACGCTGTTTACGAGGCTGTTATGATGCGTAAACCTCTTGTAGAGAGAGTTGTTACCGTAACCGGAGAGTCATTGAAGAACCCAGGAAACTTCTTGTGCAGAGTAGGAACCCCTATCTCTAAACTTATCGAGGCTGCCGGAGGTCTTCCAGAGGATACAGGTAAAGTTATCGGTGGTGGTCCTATGATGGGAAGAACAATGATTAACATTGAGTCACCTGTTATGAAGGGAACCAGCGGTGTATTGATTCTACCAGAGTCTAAATCAGCTCGTGGAGAGATGCACCCATGTATCAAGTGTGCTAAATGTGTAAGCGCATGTCCAATGGGATTGGAGCCATATTTGTTGGCAACTATCACTGAAATGACTTGCGATTTGGAGCGTTTGGAGCAGGAGAAGGTTATGGATTGTATTGAGTGCGGATGTTGTATGTACACATGTCCTGCAAATCGTCCATTGCTTGACTATATCCGTTTGGGTAAAGGCAAGACCGGCGCTATGATACGCAACAGAAGTCAGAAAAAGTAATCAGCTAAAACAGATTAAAATATGAAGCAATTATATGTAGCGCCATCTCCCCATGTTCACGGTACCGACACCGTAAAGAAGAACATGTACGGAGTATTGATCGCATTGATTCCGGCATTTATCTGCTCGGTAATCTTCTTCGGCGTAAGTTCACTTATCGTAACACTTACATCGGTTATTGCTTGTGTACTTTTCGAGTACCTTATTCAAAAGTTCCTTTTGAAGCAAAAGCCGACCATTTGTGACGGTTCTGCAATTCTTACCGGAGTATTGTTGGCATTCAACGTTCCTTCTAATCTTCCTATCTGGATTATTATGATTGGAGCTTTGGTGGCAATTGGTATTGGAAAGATGACCTTTGGAGGTTTGGGATGCAATATCTTCAACCCTGCATTGGTAGGTCGTGTATTCTTGTTGATTTCATTCCCGGTACAGATGACCACATGGCCTAAACCTATGGGATTTGAAACATCGTACATCGATGCAGAGACAGGAGCAACAGCCCTTAGCGTATTGAAAGAGGGTCTAATGGGTGGCAAATCAATCTCTGAGCTTCAAGCTTCACTTCCTCAAATAAATGATATGTTGCTTGGAAATATGGGAGGTAGCTTAGGAGAGGTTGCAGCCTTGGCATTGATCCTTGGATTAGTATGGATGCTTATCAAGAGAATCATTACATGGCATATCCCAGTATCAATCATTGCAACTGTATTTGTATTCTCAGGTATTTTGTATTTGTGCAACCCTGAGCAGTACGTATCTCCACTATTCCACATCTTGAGCGGAGGTCTTTTGCTTGGAGCTATCTTCATGGCTACAGACTATGTAACCTCGCCAATGACCAAGAAGGGAATGTTGATTTACGGAGTTGGTATTGGATTGTTGACTGTTATCATTCGTGATTTCGGAGCATTCCCAGAGGGTATGTCTTTTGCAATCTTGATTATGAACGCAGTTACTCCATTGATTAACCGCTACTGCAAACCTGAGCGTTTTGCATAATGTCTGACCTGTAAATTGAGTAAAAATGGGAAAGAAAGTTGAATCAAGTTTTGTAAATATGGTGGTAGTGTTATTCACTATAACACTTATCGCTGCTGCAGCTGTGGGATATGTATTTTCACTTACAGAGGGTACAATTGCACAAGCTAATGCTCAGAAACAGGCAGATGCAATTAAGAATGTAATACCTGTTGAGTTTGCTGAAACAACATCTGAGAAGGTTGCTGTTGGAGTGGATACCGTTGAGGTATTCTATGCTAAAAATGGTGACCAGATTGTTGGAACAGCAGTAAAGAGTTTCACAAACTCTGGCTTTAACGGATATATCAGCGTAATGGTTGGTTTCGACACCAAGGGAACAATTACAGGATATTCTGTTTTGTCACAAGGAGAAACACCGGGATTGGGCTCTAAGATGGTTGACTGGTTTACCGAGAATGGTAAAGGAAATATCATTGGAAAGACTCCTGGAGATAAGGGAATCTCAGTTAAGAAAGATGGAGGAGAGATTGATGCTATTACAGCTGCAACTATCTCATCTCGCGCATTCTGCGATGCAATAAACCGTGCAGCTCAAGCTCTTGGCGGTGTAAGTGCATGGAGCGGAGCTACTCCTACTAACGAGGCTACCGGAACAGAGAACATTGAGCAGGTTGAACAATAAAAGAGTAAGAAGATGAGTAAATTTGGTATCATACTTAACGGTCTGATCAAAGAGAATCCGACCTTTGTGTTAGTGTTGGGAATGTGCCCGACATTGGCGGTAACCAGCTCTGCAACCAACGGATTGGGAATGGGATTGGCAACAACATTCGTGTTGATTATGTCAAACCTTGTTATCTCGCTTATCGCAGGTTTTATTCCTGACAAGGTACGTATCCCATCATTCATTGTTGTTATTGCAGCTTTCGTAACAATTGTTCAGTTGTTGATGCAAGCATATCTTCCTGCTTTGAACGATGCTTTGGGATTGTTTATTCCATTGATTGTAGTAAACTGTATTGTACTTGGACGTGCTGAGGCATTTGCATGTAAAAACAACGCTTTTGACTCTATACTTGACGGAATAGGTATGGGTCTTGGTTTTACATTTGCTTTGACCCTTCTTGGTGCAATCAGAGAGTTGCTTGGTAGCGGTAAAGTATTCAATATGACAATCTACCCTGAAGAGTACGGAACACTTGTGTTTGTATTGGCTCCGGGAGCATTTATAGTATTGGGATACTTGATTGCAATTGTTAACCGTATAAGAAAAGTATAAACAGCTAAAATTATTAAATTATGGAGTATATTTTACTTTTCATTGCAGCGGTATTTGTTAATAACGTAGTACTGTCACAATTCTTGGGAATCTGCCCATTCTTGGGTGTTTCTAAAAAGATATCTACAGCAATAGGTATGACAGGAGCTGTTACATTCGTAATGATCTTGGCAACTATTGTTACATTCCTAATTCAAAAATCTGTACTTGATCCATTCAACATTGGATATATGCAGACCATTGTATTTATCTTGGTTATTGCTGCCCTTGTACAGATGGTTGAGATTATCCTTAAAAAGGTTAGCCCATCTCTATACCAGGCATTGGGAGTATTCCTTCCATTGATTACAACCAACTGCTGTGTATTAGGAGTTGCTATTCAGGTTATCCAAAAGGATTTCACATTGCTTCAATCTGTTGTTTATGCAGGTTCAATTGCTATTGGTTTTGGATTGGCATTGATTCTATTTGCAGGTATTCGTGAGCAGTTGGAGCTTGTTCGTATTCCAAAAGGAATGCAAGGAACACCAATCGCATTGGTAGTTGCAGGTCTTTTAGCATTGGCATTCATGGGATTCTCAGGAATCTGCTAATTGCTAATATTGCTGCAATATAGATAAAAAAGTTAGGTCATTGAATTGGCCTAACTTTTTTTGCGAAAAAATCGCAGAATTTGCAATTATCTTAGAATTAGACGGTTATCCGGATTGCTTGAAAATTGGGTAACGAGATAGCAACCGTTCGTATTTCTGAGTTCTTCATTGTTATGCTTCAATGTGATAACTCCGACGGCACAAAGCTAATAAAAGAAATGCAGACGAAAAGAGTATGATGATAATTTTCTTTTCATCTGCATCTTTTTTTGGCTACTGTCAAAGCAAAACAAGTTTAGTCCGTTATGGATATATAGCAAACGGCATAAACTAAACTTGCAGAAGCACTATAATCGTCAGCCATCGGCTGGCGAAAATGAATTGATATCATAAGTAAACCTTGGAGGGGCTGTCTAACAAGTTTTAGGCAGCCTTATTTTTATGGTAAAAAATAGGCTTTCTCGTTGAAAATCAACAGGAA
>SUWY01000048.1 GCA_015061245.1 Bacteroidales bacterium | reverse complement strand
TGACATAACAAAGGCTTTCCTGTTGATTTTCAACGAGAAAGCCTATTTTTTTACCATAAAAATAAGGCTGCCTAAAAAACTTGTTAGACAGCCCCTTTTATTATGATCTGGTCTCAGATTACTTAACCTCCCAAGTATCACCACTATTCAACAAATCGTTCATACAACGAATCTTTGATGTAGCCTTTACCTCTACAATCTGATCATCCAAAGCCTGATCATAGGTCTTAGCCTGTACATCGCGAATAACTCCCAATGCAACAGGGAAATCAGGAGCCTTCATGTGAACAAGCATCCAGTGGATTGATGGATCCTCAGCATGAGCATCGTGAATCAAGATATCATCCTCGGTAATACCATCTTTACCAATCTCAACAACCTTCAACAATCCATGATCAAGAACAATTCCTTTATCCTTATTCTTACCAAAGATCATTGGCTCTCCGTGTTGCAAAACCAATTGACGATCCTCCTTAACATCCTTATCTGTTACTGCAGCATGAGCTCCATCAGCAAAGATTACGCAATTCTGTAACACCTCGATAATTGATGTTCCCTTATGCATAACTCCTGCCTTGATAACCTCTGCAGTCAATGCTACATTAACATCAATAGAACGTGCGAAGAACTTGCCCTGTGCACCGATGCACAACTCTCCCGGATTAAATGGAATCTCAATAGTTCCATATGGAGAACTCTTTGTCTTGGTACCTAACTTGGTTGTTGGAGAGTATTGACCCTTTGTCAATCCATAAATCTCATTATTGAACAACAAGGTTGTAATATCAACGTTTCTGCGAACCAAGTGGATAAAATGGTTACCTCCAATTGCAAGAGCATCACCATCTCCTGATACCTGCAAAATATTCAAATCTCTATTCGCATTCTTAGCACCCGATGCGATTGCCGCTGCACGACCATGGATTGTATGGAATCCGTATGTTCCCATATAATAGGGGAAACGAGAAGAGCAACCAATACCTGAAATTACCGCCCATGACTCTTTCGGGAAATCCAATTCAGCCATAGCTCTCTGAACAGAGTTTATAATTCCATGGTCTCCACAACCGGGACACCAACGAACCTGCTGATCGCTCTTAAAATCTTTAGCTGTATAATTGTGTTGTGACATAAATCTCTAAAATTAAGCGTTGAACAACTCCGAAATCTTCTCTTTAAGCTCAACAACAGTGAATGGCAAACCAGCCACCTTATTGCACTGATAGAAATTAATTCCAGGACACTTGCTTCTCAAATAGTTTGCAAACTGACCTAAGTTAAGCTCACATACAATAATCTTCTTATACTTAGCAAGTATATCAAGAGTATTCTTCGGAAGAGGATTAATATAGTTGAAATGAGCCAAGCTAACATCCTTACCCTCCTCACGCAACTCCTTAACTGCAGAGAAAAGGTGACCATATGTTCCACCCCAACCAACAACTAGAACCTCGCCGCCATTCTCATTACCGTAAACCTCCTGCTCAGGAATGTAATCAGCAATCTTAGCAACCTTAGCCTCACGCAAATCGGTCATTATCTGGTGGTTCTCTGGAACATAACTAATGGTTCCTGTAATATTCATCTTCTCCAAACCTCCAATTCGGTGCTCACATCCGGGAGTTCCAGGAACTGCATGCTTACGAACCAAAGTCTCCGGGTCACGAGCATATGGTTGATATGCCTCTCCTGCTTTTGCACGCTGAACCTTAATCTGTGGTAGATTATTCATATCAGGAATCAACCATGGCTGTGCTCCATTAGCCAAGAATCCGTCAGTTAACAAGATAACCGGAGTCATGTGCTCTTGAGCTATCTTACCTGCCATAAATGCATAATCGAAACAGTTACCTGATGTACTAGCTGCGATTACAGGCATTGGACACTCTCCATTTCTTCCATACAAAGCCTGCATCAAATCAGACTGCTCTGTTTTGGTTGGAAGACCTGTTGATGGACCTCCACGCTGAACATCTACAATAACCAAAGGCAACTCAGCCATAACAGCCAAACCGGCAGCCTCTGACTTCAAAGCCAAACCAGGACCAGATGTTGTTGTTACTGCAAAATTACCTGCATAACTTGCACCAATTGCAGTACAGATTCCTGCAATCTCATCCTCTGCTTGATATGTTTTAGCGCCCAAATCTCTTCTTAATGCCAACTCATGTAAAATATCGGTAGCCGGAGTAATAGGATATGACCCACAGAATAGTGGCAAACCAGATTTCTCTGCCGCTGCCAACAATCCCCACGCAGTTGCCTTATTACCGGTAATTGAACGATATTTTCCCTTAACAATATTTGCAGGAGCAACCTTAAAGTGCGATGCCAATGCGTGAACATTCTCTGCGTAGTTGAAACCAGCCTTAAGAACGGTCTTATTTGCCTCTGCAATTTGAGGTTTCTTAGCAAATTTATAGTTAAAGAACTCCTCTGTATGGGTAGTTGGGGTATCAAACATCCAATACACCATACCCAATGCAAACATATTCTTACAACGAACAATTGACTTCTGATCAAGTCCGGAATCCTTCAATGCCTCCTCAGTCAAGCTTGTAATTCTAACAGGAATTATATTATAATCTGCTAAAGACTGATTAGCCAATGGATCCTCGTCATAACCTGCCTTCTCCAAATTCTTATCTACAAAAGCATCGGTATCAACAATAATTGTACCGCCCTTCTTTGCCCAACGTAGATTTGCCTTTAAAGCTGCAGGGTTCATTGCAATCAATACATCTGCATAGTCTCCTGGTGTTGTAATCTTCTCATCACCAATATGAACCTGGAATCCTGATACTCCTCCTACAGTTCCCTGCGGAGCTCTAATTTCTGCCGGATAATCCGGGAAAGTTGCCACATCGTTACCGAACAAAGCAGTAGTATCCGAGAACTGCTGTCCGGTTAATTGCATGCCATCGCCGGAATCTCCGGAAAAACGGATGACAACATCATGCTTTTTGATAACTTGTGCCTCTTGACTCATGTTTCTCTAAATTTTATTGCTGTATAACACACAAATTTAGTTAAAAAATAATTGGTTAATCAAGAAAAAGAGGAAAATTTATAAAATAAAAAAAAGAGGGTTTGAAAAATGAAGTGAACCCCAAAGTTTGGACAAAAAACTTTGGGGTTTATTTTATGCTTAAGAAACACGACTATTCAGCATT
>SUWY01000016.1:49889-61211 GCA_015061245.1 Bacteroidales bacterium | reverse complement strand
CTCACCCTTTGCAGAATTGCTCTTCTCAATTTCAATATCTTTATAAAACAGATAGATAATAATATAAAATTAGAGGGCGACTACTGTCGCCCTCATAATTTATCTAAGTGATTCAACTGAATTACTTAAAGTATACAGGAAGCTCAATTCCATTGTATTTGAACTTAACTGCGTATGTTCCAGATGGAACTGTTGCAGCCATACCGTCAACTACAGAAATATAGATTCTTGAGTTCTTATACTCAATGTATACTGGGTTTGGATATGTACCAACATTTCCGTCAGCAGAGAAGATGAATCCGGTTGTTCCGTAGGTCTTCTGAGCAACCTCAGTACCATCAGCATTCAAACCAACCATCTCAATCTCACCATTCTGAATCATTCCAGCAATCATATCCTCCTCCACAGAGAATGCATAAGCCATCAAAGAGTCAATAGTTCTGTTGTTGTATGACTCAGAACCAGTTGTTCCGGTAAATACAACCTCCTTCAACAATGCAGTGCTGATTGTTACAGTAACCTTAATAGTGTAAGTATTCAACTTACCCTCTGCAGGCTGACTATAAGCGATCTGCAACTGTCCAGAGTAGGTCTTACCAACCTCAGCAGCTTCAGTTGTAACAACGTTAATGTTATTTGTTGCCTCATCGAAGTTCAAAGCAATAACTCCTGTTGCTGATGTACAAGCATTACCCTCTGCATCGAACCAAGAACCGTAACCCTCACCAGTGTACAAGTTTGCACCCATCTCACTGGTATATGGAGTACCGTCTGCCAACAATGCTCTCCAGATAACACTCTTAGTATCCTCTTTGAATTTACCCTTACCACTTGCAGTAGAAGCAATATAGTAAGCATCCATTGCAGTTGCTGTCAAACCAAACTTATCCAATACATCGTTAAAGTCAACTGCTACAGGAACAGTCTCGGTGTATGGTACAGTAATTTTCTCATTAACAGTTGCATCCTGAGCAACACCATCATTTACAGTCAATTGCTTAACTGTTACTGGGCATACATGCTCACCCCATACAACATTTACAATAGCTGTACGCTCTGAAGAAGCCTCGCTGGTAGTCTTGATACTTACAGTTGTTCCAGATACAGTCGCCTCAATCCAATCAGCATCACAATCAATTGTTGCACCCTCCTTAGAAGCAGTTACAGTATATGTAGCCATGCTCTTTGGGAACTCAAAGCTATTCTGATCTATCTCGAAGGTTGTTGCATAGTGATATACATAAATCTCTGAAGTATATGTCTGATCACCACCCTTGTAGTATACTGTCAAAGGATAGATCTGATCCTCCAAACATCTATTGTCAGCCAAAGCCTTAAAGGTCAAACCTCCACCACGAGGAGCTGTAATGTTGAATGCAGCATTCAACTCAGGAGATGCGTTCTCTTTAATTGTCTTCAAGGTTCCACTTAGACTCTGCTCTGTCTTCTCAAATGACATACAACCAACGGTTCCGGTAGAACCCTCAGCGTAATCAATATAAACAGTATCAGCAGCCATAAGCATAGCAGGATCTTGCTTAACTTTAATGTAGTTCTCCTCTCCTGTCATTGCTGTTACAATCTTAACAGTACCCTCACGGTAGTCAACACCTGTATTAGCCTGACACTCGAATGAAATACCACCACTTACTCCAACTTTAATTCCGGTAATCCACTCTGGAGCCTCACATGACTCAACATCGAAACCTACGTTTGAAGTTGCAACATTGTTAACAGGGTTAGCCTGAGCTCTTACAGCATAAACATAATCCTCTGCAGGGTTAGTCAATGTTGTTGCTGCAGCTAATTGGTTAATCAATACTGAACGAGACTTAGTAGCATTCTCGTTAGTTGTAGCCATGATTCGTACCTGACCTGAACGACCTGCCAATGCAGCCTCTTTCTCCTTGATTACATCAACAGTAACCTGCATTGTTGTATCATCAAGTCTCTTAACTGACTTAATCCATGGATATGTCTCATTATCAACGCTTGGTGTCCAATCTGCATACAATGTTTTAACAACTACAGAAGATGTAAGTGTTGTAGCTGATGCATCCTCCAAACTAACAGGATTGAAAGTAACCAATCCAGGAGTAACGCTGATATCATCCTTCAAAGTCTTCAAGAAACGAATACCACTGTAACTTGATGCACCTGAAGCCAATTTTGCATAACCTACATAGTAATACTCTGTATTAGGATCAAGCTCTGTCAAATCGAATACACAAGTATCGCGTCTATCAAACTTAATGTTGATATCCTCTCCGTATGTTACCAAGAAGTCCAAATCCTTAACTGTTCCGAAAAGAATTCCGGCAGTCTGGATCTGAGAATAGTTCTCCTTCTTATACCAAACCTTCACGCGTGCAGTATTTGGTGTAGTAAGGCTGTCAACAGAACCTGCACTTACTGTAACCGCATCTGCATTCGTAACCAGCTTATCATCCTCCTCACAAGAGCACATAACTCCTGCAAGAGAAGCAATCATAAGGGTTAAAAATATTTTTCTCATACTTTATAATTTTATTTTCGATTAACACATTAAACTACCATAACGTTAACCTTGAATACAACCTCCCATGTATTGCCATCCTCATCGGTATAAGATACCTTGTGACATGTTGGATATGTTGCACCAGACTCAACCTGACCTGGGTACTGACCTACAGTAAAGCTACAGAATGAGTTTCCCTCGAAGAATACGCGAGCTGAAGATCCCCAACCCTTTACATATCCTCCTTCACCCCACCAACAACCGTTGGCATTGGTGTTACTTGCGTGCTCTGTTCCGTCAACATCAACTCCTACGAATGTAACCAAACCTTCGTCTACAGCTGTTGCATATGTAGCATCGTCAAGACCGAAAGCTCTAACAATTATAGACTCAGAGAATGTGAATGAACCTCCATCATAACCAGTACTAAGTGGAATCTGAAGATCCTTCTCAATCAATACATTGTGAGGACCAGTAATCTTACCCTGACCTGTATACTTCATAACAGCTGCTCCACAGTTTGTCTCGTATGGGATACCTAACTTAGCCTCATCACTATATGTTACATAGATAGAAGCAGTTGTCTCCTCGAAATCATAACATGTGATGCGAACATCATATGTATCAGTAGCACCCTTGGCAGGAGCTGGCAAATATACAGTTGCAATACCGTCTGCATTAGCATAAGCAGGATCTACCTCACCAATACCGGCATTCAATACAGTTACACATGCACCCTCAACTGGAAGACCATCATCCTTATCGTAGATAGCCAAAGTTGCAGTATAGATATACTCTTTAGGATACATTGTTGCAGAATAAGTTACTTGTTTGGTATCACCAACCTTTACGCTTCCAATAGGAAGAGTAGTAACCGATGTTTTGTACAAATCATGTTTCAACTCCAAGTTTGAAACAGCAGCAGGAGCTACATCAAAGTGAATGGTAATCTGACCATTAGCATCAGTAGTCTCATCAATGTCATAGTGATTCTCAGAGACACTAACTCCCTCGATAGGATTGCCCTCATTATCAACTACGGTCATTGTAACATCCGCTGCACCCTGTAGTCTTACGGTATTGGTATCAAACTCCTCGTGATCAGTAGCACAAGCAGCAGCCATACCAAACATAAGAGCAAAAGCGAAATATTTCAAATTCTTCATAATTTAACTCTCTTTACAATTTAAATTAACTTCTAAATACTGGACCACTATACTCCTGATTTGTCTCACTCTCCTCGCCCTCATTTGGTTTCAAAGAGTGCTCCTGAGAATCGGTCTGGAACTCAACTACGAACATTCCCTCGCGTCCAACTACATAGTTCAACAACCAGGTCAATGTTCCATTGATATCCTCACGTACTGCGTTCTTTCTTACATTGTAACGACAGTATGTCATTCCCTCCTTGATGTTGGTTGGAGGATATGGAGCAACAGGATAAGCACAGATTAGGTAATCTCCACCCCAAATTGGCAACAACCATGGAGAGTAGTAATCAAATGGCTTCCACTCAGGATCAACCTCCTCACCATTGAAGATAGGAACGATCTCAGCCTTTATAGGAGTTCCATCTGTAGCATAAATCTCATCGTATGAAATGGTCTGCTTGTATGTATATGAGTGGTTTCTGTACCATTTGAATGGAGCACGGTTAAAGTCTGTCAATTTAACAACAACCCAACTCAAATCATGACGATAAGTCCAGATTGTCTCACCAGTCTCCTCATCGGTAACCTGCTCCATATAGTTCTCACGAGGAATATAATCCTCATACTGAGTAATAACTGAATCAAGAGTATTTCTCAAATGATCTTTCTGCTCTGAAGTCATTCTATCATAGTGAGCATATGGAGTTTTCCAACTTGCAGAGGTTGCTCCTGAACGGAACAAACCGCAGTTAGAACCATTCTCATATCCACTCTCATCGCCATAATCGATTCCATCCATAGAGATAGGATCAATAATCTTATCAGGAGCAACAAGGATAATGTTACATGCATTATAGATATAACGTGTCTCACGCATATTTGATGCAACAATATCAATCTCATACTCTCCTAATGGAACATTCTCAGTTCCGCGAGAGAACTCCAAACGACCACCAATCTCATTTACTTTGAAGATTGGGTACTCTCTCATTGTATACTTAGCTTGCAACAACTCAAGAGTTGTATCATTTAGTACAGATGGAGCGTCGTTCCAATAAACAACCAAACCATCACCATACCAAGCCTCCTCTGTCATTCCGGTAACAACGTTACGGATATCAAGCAACTTAACAGTTACAGGAGTGGTACTCATATCAAGCTCCAAAGCTGCTGAGTTTACGGTAGAACCCTGCTCAACAGTATATGGATTCTCTATATAGTATACGTTCTCGCTCATATATCCCTCCTCAACAGGGTCACATGAGGTAGCAAAAAACGCAATACCGGCTAATGTATAAATTAACTTCTTCATATCTCTATTAATTAGTTATCTTGTGCAGTTACATAATATGGATCATAAGCAGCTGTGAAGATATATGGATAGTGAGCGGTATGTAACACATGAAGAATAGTGCCAGTACCTGTGATAATATCGGTTGTTCTACATCCGATTGTAATATCACGCTCTACTTTCTGCTGTGACATAGGCACTGTTGCCCAATCAATTTGTGGATCATCCATTCCAACTCCACGAACTTTTACAAGATACAAGTACCAAGGCTTAGTCTCCCAAAGAATAGTACCATCCTGAAGCAAATCCCAATCTCCGGTATTTGTTGACTCAACAGTAACAGCTCCCATTGGTACTCCGCCTACAGTTGTATACTGTTTAGGATCTTTCTTGTTAACATAAACGATATCGTCACTAGCAAGTGCCTCATTGTTAACAATTCTCTCATTAAACATATACATTCTCAAAGAGTCTGCAGGGAAACATGCAACCAAACTGTCGATATCCCATGTATAGAAATCAGCAGCTTTATCATATTTCAATGAGTCCTCTACAATATTACCTTGACTATCTACATAAGTAAATTTGTAAATTGAATCATGGTGAGCCTGTACAGAATCAATTCTATTTCTCAAATAACCGGTTCTAGTACGAAGGAATGTACGGATACTGAAATCACTATATGCAAAGAAAGTACCGCAATTGTTTACCTCATCGATCATACCCAACTTCTCAATAATAAGACAAGTTGAATCGAACATGTGTGTTGCATTACCCTTTAGGTAATCATACACTTTATGTTTAGTGTGATTAGAGTGCACTCCTCCATCATTAAGGTAATCACTACCGCATGATGCCAAGATCAACACTGCTATCACAGAAAATAATACTTTTCTCATTGTTCAAAACAAATTTAAATTACACTTTTCCTTGCCAGAATGGGTTCTGCAAAGTAACAATGTTATTCTCAAACAAAGCAGGATCTACAGGCAATCTGTATTTACCCTTCTCCATCTGAGCAGCAGAGGTGTTCTTCAACACACTGATTCCGGTATTGAAGTAGTAACGACACATATCGTAGTAACGATGACCCTCCAAGAACAACTCTCTTCCACGCTCATCAAGAATTGCACGGAACAATGATGTTGAACCATCGTAGTTCTTCAAACCTGCACGGTTACGGATTGTATTCAAATCCTCCATAGCTGCTGCGTTGTTACCCAATGCTGTATTAGCCTCGGCTCTCAACAAATAGATATCTGCCAAACGGAAGATAACTCTGTTATTCATACAGTACAAGTAGTCATCAGCATCCTCATCAAAGTTGTTAAACTTGTGACATACAACCTTACCTCCTGGAGACATTCCAAAGAATGTAAACCAACGTAGATCATCCTCACCATCAGCAAACAACTGTTTCAACTTTGTCTCCTCGAACTCGCAAGCAGGCTCAGCTGTTGTAGAACCCCATGATGAGTTACCCCAATATGGGTTACACAAGAATGTATGATAGAAATCGTTACTTGATGTAGATCCGGTATACAATGGAGATGTAGCCTCATCCTTGCTTCCATAGAACTGCTGGAAAATCAACTCTGGAGAAACATTCTCTGTAATCTTCTTAATGTTATCTCCTGACTCCAACTCATACATACCTTTATCAATAATAGCATTACATGCATCAACACACTTTACATAGTCGCCATCCCAAGCAGCCATGTGAGCCAATGTTGCATATACAACACCCTTATTAGCACGATATGTCTTATCAGTTGCATTTACATAATCCCAATCCAAACGCTCCAAAGCATCCTGAAGATCTCCGTAGATTACCTCAGCAATCTCGCTCTCCAAAGCACGTGGCAAATATTGAGCTCCTAGATATGATGATGGAACATTAACTACAAGTGGAACTCCTCCCCACATTCTATACATAGTAAAGTATGTATAAGCACGCAAGAAGTACAACTCTCCAATCAACTGAGTTCTATAGTTCTCAGGATAACCATCCTCAACAAATTGAGCGTCGGTATAGTTATTCTCCAAACGAACCAAAGCTCTGTTAACCTGGTTGATAACCTGATAGAAGGTTGTCCAGTTTCTATATCCACTCATAAGTCCATTGTCTCTATCGAACTGCATTCCAGAAAGATAGGTCCAATCCTGCTGGCCTGGAGATGAATACCAATCACAACCTGCAATATCACCAAGAGCGTTGTATCTACTACTTCTTCCTAGTGATTGGCGCAACAATGAGTATGTACCAACAACTCCGGCATCAGCTTGGTCAGGTGTTTTCCAGAACTCCTCCTCTACAGGGAATGTATATGGAGTGTGATCAAGGAAGCCTGAACATGAAGTTGCAATCATTGTCAATGACGCAACCGCTGCCATAAAAATATATTTAATCTTCATTGTTCTCTGTATTTACAATTAGAATGTTAACTCAAGTCCGAAGGTGTACTTGTGTGGAAGTGGGTACTCATCACCACGAGCATATCCGCTACCCTGTACGTTCTCTGGATCTGGGAATGCCTTAGCCTTAGCCCAAGTCTTAACGTTATCCAAGTAACCGTAAACTCTCAAACGCTGCAATTTGATCTTCTGAATCAATGCTGTAGGGAAGTCATATGACAAAGAGATATTCTTAATCTTGAAGAATGCTCCATTATCTACGAACAATCCTGATGCAATATTATAAAGGTCATAGTATGCACCGTTAACAGACCATGGATAAAGAGTTGGAAGGTCTGCTGCCTCTCCCTCCTTTGTCCAGAAATTCAAACCACCGAAATCCATTGCAGGACCAGAGAAGCTACCCCAACGACCGGTTGGACCTCCACGACCCCAGTTACCTCCATTCAAACGGTCTGACAAGAAACCATTCCAGAACTTACGACCTGCTACATAGCTGCAATACATTGAGAATGAAATATTCTTCCAACGAAGCATAGCTTGCATACCTCCTACCAATGCTGGGTCAGGAGAACCATTTGACTTCTTATCGTACATATCTACGATATAGTCTCCGTTGATATCCTGCAAGTATGTACATCCAGGCTGCATCTCTACCAACTGCTGGCTACCATCATAGTACTCATTCAATCCCCAACCAGCACACATTGACAAATATCTACCTGTCAATGGGTCTACAGGAATCTGATCGTATGAAGAGAAAATTCCATTAGATACATAGTTCTTAAACTCATACAATGGACGACCTACTGTCAATGTATAAAGCATCCAAGATGATCCGGTCTCAACAGAACGGTTATTATATGGAAGCTCCTTAATCTTGTTGAAGTTCTTAGCAGCATTGAAATCTACGGTGAACATCCAATCACTATTACGTGGCAACAAATCCAAGCTAAGAGTAAGCTCAACTCCGGTATTTCTTACAGATACCATGTTGTTCTGAGCTGTGGTATAACCAGTTGTTGCAGGAAGCTCTGTTGAGTAGATCATGTTCTCAGAATCACGAACATAGTAATCAACAGTTGCCATAATTCTCTTATTCAAGAAGTGAACATCAACTCCATAGTTCTGCTGAATTGACTGCTCCCAACCAAGTTTCTTAGAAGATACTGTTGAACCGTAGTTGTAAGCAATTGCATTCTGACCATTATATAAGGTAGTTGACTGAGAACCGTTGCTGATTGATGCAGTCATTGCTGTATAGGTAGCATACAAAGATGCAGGGTCACTACCAGTTACTCCATAAGAAGCACGGAACTTCAAGAAGTCTGTTACAACGTTCTCTGGGAACCAAGACTCCTTAGTTACAATCCATCCTGCAGAAACTGATGGGAAGTGTCCCCAACGATTATCCTTACCGAAACGACTTGAACCATCCATACGCCAGTTCACTGACAACAAATATCTATCCTTGAAGTCATATGATGCACGAGCAAAGAATGACAAACGTGAACGCTCTGAAATAGAAGAAGAACCTCTCTGGTTATCAGTAGCAATTCCGGTAATAGTCTTGATATCATCAGAAGATGCATCATAACCCTGAGCACTTACCTGGTCACTGTAGTTATACTCAGCACCCTGTCCAAACAACAATGATACGTTGTGCTGATCATTGAATGAGTTCAAGTACTGAATATAGTTCTCAACCTCCCATCTGCGAGAAGCTCCTTGAGCAGCACTTGCATATGAACGACCATCACTTCTTGAATATGAAGGGATAAAGTAATCTGTTCTGTTCTCGTTCAACGCATAAGAGTAAGAAGTTGTCCACTTCAAGTGCTTTGTGAAGTCAAGCATCAACATTACGTTAGCTGTCAAAGAACGGTTCAAGTTCTTATCCATACGACCCACACCTGCACCAGAGAAGTTTCTAATATCATCTTCAGTCAAATGAATGAATGATGACGGCATGTTCCATGGGTTGAATACGTTCAAATCTCCATGGCTCTTCTCGCGACGCATCTCACTATAACGGATGTTTGATGTAATGTTCATCCACTTATATGGAGACAAAGTCAAGTTCAATGACAATGAGTGACGGTTGAATCCGGTACCAATCATGGTTCCCTCCTCATCATACATATTGTATGATAAACGGTAACCCATCTTCTCAATTCTCTGAGAAACAGAAACATCGTAGTTCTGAAGACGAGCACCACGGAAGATCAAATCCTGCCAGTCTGTATTGTTATTGAAAGCTGGGTTCAAAGAGTCTGTAATCCAGTATGAAATATAAGAGTTATTAGCAGCAGTACTTGGCATACCCCACTCATTACCCTCATAACCGAAATAGTCACCTACAAGATTAATCTTAGAGTGACGCTCAGCTCTACCTACAGATACAGAACGCAATGTAGGACGATCAGATACTCCATAGTAAGCATTTACACGAATCTGAGGCTTGCTACCCTTTGGAGTTTTGGTTGTAATCACGATCACACCATTAGCAGCACGAGCTCCATAAATCGCAGAAGCAGAAGCATCTTTCAATACGTCGATAGACTCAATATCATTAGGGTTGATTCCTGAAATTGGGTTTGTAGATGTCAAGTCAATCTGACCAAGGTCATTCTCATCCATAATAACTCCGTCGATCACATACAACGGTGTTGAACGAGCATCCTGACTGGCAATGTTGGTATTACCACGCAAGGTAACAATACCCTTTGTTCCAGGCTCTCCTGAGATATTCATAATGTTCAATCCGGCAACTTTTCCTTGCAATGCCATCTCGACAGAAGGAACCGGAATATTCTCCAACTTCTCAGATGTTACAGATGAAACCGCTGCAGTTACCTTCTCACGAGTAATTGACTGATAACCGATAACGACAGCCTCTTCTAGTTTCTGAACATCCTCCTCCATTGTACAGTTAATGGTTGTTTTACCATTAATGCCAATAACTTTGTCTTTGAAACCCATAAACTTGAAGGTCAAGCTACCATCAGCAGGAGCATTCAAGCTATAGTTTCCGTCAATGTCTGTACCGGTACCGATTGCGGTTCCCGTAACAATAACGCTTACACCAGGAAATGGCTGACCTAACTCGTCAACAACAGTTCCTGACACTTTTACAAACTCCTCTTCCTGCGCAAGTACAGTGGTCGGCAAAAGGATAGCTAATGCTACTATCGCCATACGACACCAACTGCGCAACGCATTGGAAGTTTTTGCAATTGTCATGTTTTTTTCCATAAATTGAATTAGTTTTTAAATCATAGACTATCTCTATTTGTTTTTGTTTCTTAGTTTATTGCTCGCCCCCCTTGGGGATGATACAATGTTTCGATTGTTGTTTTAGCTTTTGATTTTACTCTTTTTTTTACTTTTTTTAATTGTTAATACTCTATTGTTTGACTTTTTCTAATTTTCACCTTATATAAATGGCGCCTCAAAGGAATATTTTAACATTTATATTCTTTTTGAGATAGCCAAAAAACGCACAAAAACACAAGTTTCACGCCTGGCTTTTAACTCAAACACTCCACTCATTACTCTATTTTGCGCATATTAATATCGTGCCAATAAACTGATTTACAACTTATCACACTAAGCAAACGTTTCCGTTTTCAAAGGCATGATATACCGTAAATACACTACTACACGACAAAGCAAATATAGCACGAATTTGTTAAAAAGACAAAATCTTTCTATCTATTTTTTAATTTTTTTCAGAAAAAAGATTTTTAACATTTATCAGCAAAATTGCATACATAGAAAAAGGGCAGCCAATCAATATTGACTACCCTTTCAGAGCTGTTACCGAGACTTGAACTCGGGACCTCTTCCTTACCAAGGAAGTGCTCTACCACTGAGCTATAACAGCATTTTGAGCCTCTTGTCGGGTTCGAACCAACGACCTCGAGATTACAAATCACGCGCTCTACCAACTGAGCTAAAGAGGCAAT
>SUWY01000016.1:0-49789 GCA_015061245.1 Bacteroidales bacterium | reverse complement strand
GAGCCTCTTGTCGGGTTCGAACCAACGACCTCGAGATTACAAATCACGCGCTCTACCAACTGAGCTAAAGAGGCAATTTTTCAAAGAAAAGGGTAAGCGGACTATATCGCACCGCTACAACCATCTACCCTTGCTACCTTCCGATCCTGGGGGAGTTCAACAGGAGCTGGTCGTATAGGACTTACCCGGGCACAAAGGTACAAAAAAGTTTATTTCCACCAAACAATCGACAGAAAAAATATAAATAAATTTTTCTTCAACATTTTGTAACCTTTTTCTACAAATTCAAGTATAAGAAAATAGAACATTTAACACTTTGAGTTTATGAACATTGCAAAAAACTCGCTCTATTTTCCATTCGAAAATATCGAGAAAGAAAATTCTTCCAAATTGCATGAATTTAAGCAATTCATCTACTCTGAAAGAATAGGAGAGGCCCTTATGAGCGCCCAGAAGAACCTTTTTTTCGACAGAATATACCTTTTGGTTGTAAAAAACAATCAAAAAATGTCCACATTCCCGGGTAGCGAAAAGGAGATTGAAGGGAAATTACAACCCCTTGATTCACTCCTCAACTTACAACTATGTTCGTGGGGCTATGTTCATATAACAGAAAATAGCAATATTTCCCAAGAATTGGCACAAATCATGTACGCAAAAAACACAAAAGAGTTCTACCTACACCCAATTTATAGTAATTTTGAGGCTCTTACCTTCTTGTGTTGTGCCAGAACCATCAATAACTACCATTCAAGTTGCGAATCTTCGGATATATCAAATATTCAGAATATGGCAATACAGATTGGTGAATGCATGGACAGAATCATTTACCAGAGACCAGTTTGTCGTACATAATCTTTGCTCCCCACGCATCGGTTGCTGCATAACGGATTTGAGTCTCCGTCAATAAATCTGCAGCCCAATTTGAGGTTCGTTGACGCTTTGAAACATGAACACCAAAGATTATTGCCATCATTTTAGCAAACGACTTCTCGTTGATGCCATATGCTCCCACCATATTTTGTAAATCAATAAACGACGAGGGCTCAAATTTTGACAATCTTTGCAAAGCTGCCAGATCATCATGTATTCCCACTCCTACCTTTATGATTTTTTCATTGGAAAGAATACTCTGTATCGATTTTGAGAAGTTGATTTTACTAAGACGTAGTATCACAACGTAGTCCTCTACTCCCAACTGTATCATACTTACCGGATACAATAAACCTCTTTTAAACGAGGGGCGGGTCTCTGTATCAAAACCAATAACATTAGCTTTTAGTAGAGGTTCCAAGGCTTCATCAACATCCTCATCGCGCTCAACAACAACAACCTTTCCCTCATACATTGCACTTGGCAATAAAGCAATCTCCTCTTTTGTAATTGTTGATTTATAATTCATCAGTAACTACTATATTTTGCAGTATGGACAGCTCGCAGAACATCTACACAAGCACGTCCCCAATATAATTCAAAATTATTGTTTAAAACCCACAAAGCCTCGCTCATAACACTCTCAACTCCTGAACGATAAGCTTGAACAAAGTTCTTGATATCCTGGTATATATCAGACACTTTTTCTGATATTGTTCTCACAGAAGGTTCATCCATATACCCATCCGTAGGATCAAAAATCTCAAGATAATCATCGTACTCCCCCATTTTAGCCTTCACTTGTGCATAGAGAGCGTTATACTCCTCCTCGGTAACAAAATCCTCACACTCATCATCATTATAAGAGTCAACATACGGTAACATACTACCTTTTAAATAGAGAAGGGGTATGAATTTCTGTAATTTATCTATAAACTCCTTTTGAGACAACTCTTCACTTTGGGTCAAAAAGAGACAAAACTCCTTTGCAACTGCAACGAACTCAACCACAGGAGCCGAATATATTACACTATTAATCTCGTCCATAACTATTACAAACTTCCTATTCCCTGACGAATAATCGAAGGCTCATTATCAGAACAGTCAACAACGGTCGAGGGCTCATCATTACCGTACCCTCCGTCAATAACAATATCTACAAGTTTTGAGTACTTCTCATTAATCAACTCCGGATCTGTTGTATATTCAGACTCTCCTTGATCAGACTTTACCGATGTTGTCAACAATGGATTTCCCAACTCCTCAACAATAGCATGCACAATTCTATTGTCGGGAATTCTTATGCCTATTGTTTTACGCAAACCCTCCAAGGTTGATGGAAGACCTTTAGCAGCAGGCAATATAAAGGTAAATGGGCCAGGCAAGCAACGTTTCATATATTTGAATACCTTGTCGCTGATTTTTGTAAACTTACCAGCCATACTTATATCAGAGCAAATTATTGAAAAGAGTGCTCTCTCAGGTTTTACCCCCTTAATGGCAGCGACACGCTGGATAGCCTTAGGCTGCATAATATCGCATCCTATGGCATAAACAGTATCGGTTGGGTATATGATAACTCCCCCACTCCTCAATTCGTCAACAATCTTGCGAACCTCCGCAACATTGGTATTATCCTCGTAAAGTTTAATAAATCTACTCATACACTCAAATTGTCAGGCAAAGGTAGTGAAAATTTATACTACCTTTGCAAAAAAGAGTAATTAGATGAAAAAAGTTGTATTTACCATTGCTATAGCATTGATAGCTCCACTGTTGGGAAATAAGAATTTCATTTCAGCACAGTGCAAAGAGAGCATTATTCAGATTTCCAAGAGTGAATTGGCCGAGAAAATTAACCTCAACACGCCAATTATTGTTAAAAACAAGTTAGGCGAGGTTTTACCTTCACAACTCACCTACAATGGCAACCTTGTTGTTCTTGTTCCACAGAAATGCGGAAAAATATATATTGGCAACGGAGAGTCATTTGTCGATACAACCACTTGTGGAGCACACTATCCCGAACGTCTTGACGATATTGCCTGGGAGAACAACCTTATGGCCTATCGTGCATATGGTCCTGCTCTACAACTTTCAGGCGAACGTGCATACGGCTATGATATATGGACCAAAAGCACATCACAACCGGTGGTCAAGGAGCGTTATTACAACCACCTTTTTAAAGGTATCTCCTACCACGAAGATCATGGCAATGGCATGGATGTTTATGCTGTTGGACCAACTCTTGGTGGAGGCACAGCTGCTCCATTTATTGATAGTACTATTCTTTTCCCATATTGCTGGAAGAGTTATGAAATTTTGGACAATGGTCCTATTCGATTCACTGTACGTTTGGAGTATCCTCCATTTACAATTGGGAACGACACTATTTCCGAAATAAGAACAATAACCCTCGACCATGGTTCATATCTAAATCACACTACTATTGAGTATAAAGGAGCCACGAAAGCCATTCCTATAGTTGCAGGAATAGTTATCCACTCTACTGACCCCAATAGTTACTATTCAGATAAAAAGCAACGTTATATAACAGTTCAAGACCCAACTCAATCAAGCGGTAACGGAGTTATTTTTGTGGGTATCACTGCTCCAAAAGAGTTTCAACAAACTCTACTCCACCAAGAGCACATACTTGCCCTTGATACAATTGCACCATACGAAAAATTTGAATACCTTTGGGGAGCATCATGGAGCAATTGCGGAATGGATAGCGACACATGGAATAGTTACATGAAGGAGCAATTCAAATCACTACAAAAGAGCCCAAAGATTAAAATAGAATTTATAACTAAACAACAATAACACTATGAAAATCAGCAAACTATTACTCTGCCTACTTATCTCAGCACTCTTTATCCAGAGTAGCTATGCGGCAAAGAGAGGAGAGAAAAGTGACCGTGAAATTTGGTGCAGTATTGCCTACAAAATGGCAGCCCCCGTTCTTGAGAATATGAGCAAGGGAGAACTTCAAGCGAACATGCTTGTGGAGACAAGCCCGACATGGGACGGAAGAGACATTCACGTCACCTATATGGAGTGTTTTGGCCGACTAATGGCAGGTATTGCCCCATGGCTTGCACTTCCTGAAGATAACACTCCCGAAGGGGAACAACGCAAACAACTGAAAGAGTGGGCTCTAAAGAGCTATGCAAATGCTGTAAACCCAGAAAATCCCGACTATCTGCTATGGAGAAAAGAGGGGCAAACCCTTGTCGATGCTGCATATATTGCAGAGAGTTTCTTACGCGCATACGACGCTCTATGGATGCCACTTGATCAAACAACAAAAGATCGCTATATAACTGAATTTACACAACTTAGAAGAGTCGATCCTCCATATACAAACTGGCTGCTATTCTCGGCAACAGTTGAGTGCTTTTTAAAGAAAGCAGGAGCCGATGCCGACGAGTATCGTATCCACTCTGCGCTACGCAAAGTTGAGGAGTGGTATGTGGGCGATGGTTTCTATAGCGACGGACCTACTTTTGCATTTGATTACTACAACAGTTATGTGCTTCATCCTATGTTTGTTGAGTGTCAAGAGGTTATCACACAAGGAGGCAAATACAATGTATGGAACATGCCCAAAGCAGGTTTTGCAAACGGAGTGAAGAGAATGCAACGCTACGGCCTGATTCTTGAGAGATTAATCTCGCCTGAGGGTACATTCCCTGTATACGGCCGTTCAATAACATATCGTACAGGAACATTGCAACCATTAGCACTACTTGCCCTTCGTGGTTGGCTTCCAGAAGAGCTAACTAACGGTCAGGTTAGAGCAGCCATGAGCGCTGTTATCAAACGAATGTTCAGCGATAACCGCAATTTCAATGAGAAGGGCTTTTTAACATTGGGATTCAACGGTTCTCAACCAAATATTTCAGACTGGTACACCAACAACGGAAGCCTGTATATGGCATCATTGGCATTTTTACCTTTAGGATTACCTGCAGACCACCCATTCTGGACAGATGCGCCACAACCTTGGACCTCTAAAAAAGCATGGGAGGGACTTGACTTTCCAAAAGATCACGCAGTAGAATGAGGACAAAAAAGATAGCAACGCTAATAACTACACTCTGTATAATTGCAGGGTGTAGTTCTACTTTGCACTCACACTTGATTCCTGTAGGAGAGGGCTATAGCAAGACATCGGTTAATGCCACTATTTTTCGTAACAGTTCAATAGTCACACACAATAATTTTCAATACATTGCCTATTACGATGGCGACGGATATCTAACCTTGGGGAAACGAAAAATCGGAGCTAAAGTGTGGGTATTAAAGAAAACTCAATACAAAGGCAATGTTTCTGATGCTCATAATATTATCAGCATGACTGTTGATGGTGAGGGCTATATTCATGTTGCTTTTGACCACCATGGGCACCCTCTGAACTACGCAGTCAGCACCGCTCCTGAATCATTAACCCTTGGTGATAAACGTTCCATGATTGGTAAAGATGAAATCAATGTAACATATCCTGAATTCTACACACTAAAGGGAGGAGATTTGCTCTTCGCATATCGTGATGGGGCTTCCGGACGTGGAAACCTGGTTCTAAACCAATACGACCTACATAGTAAAACATGGAGTAGAATTCAAGACATTCTTATTGATGGAGAAAATCAACGTAATGCCTATTGGCAAATGTGTGTTGATGCAATGGGAACAATACACATTTCATGGGTATGGCGCGAAAGTTGGTTAGTCGAGACAAATCATGATTTGTGCTACGCTCGCTCATACGACAACGGCAAAACGTGGGAAAAATCGAACGGAGAGAAGTACTCATTGCCAATAAATGCCAATAACGCCGAGTATGCTCTGCGCATCCCGCAGCACTCAGAACTAATAAATCAGACCAGTATGAGTTGCGATGAAAAGGGCAATCCATACATCGCTACATATTGGAGAGATTCATCAAGCAACACTCCTCAATATAGAGTTGTATGGCACAACGGAACAGCTTGGAACACAAGACAAATCTCACAGCGCTCCACTCCATTCTCATTGAGCGGGGGTGGGACCAAAATGATTCCCATTGCTCGTCCTCGTATTGCAATCAAGGGAAAAGAGGGCTATTTTATTTTCCGCGATGAAGAACGAAACAGCAAAGTATCAATCGCATACACCAAAAATATTGACAAGGGAGAGTGGATTGTCGGTGACTACACAGATTTTCCGGTGTACGCATGGGAGCCCTCGCTCGACACTGAACTTTGGAACAGTGATGGGAAACTGCACATTTTCGTTCAAAGCGTAAAACAGGGCGACGGAGAACGCACAATTGAACAAGCTCCTGAAATGGTATATATATTAGAGGTTGAGAATTAAGATTAAAACTTTAAATATCAAACACATGAAGCATCTATATCTATTGAGTGCAATGATTCTGCTAATGACAGCATGCACAAAGGTCGAACTACCTGAGTATGAAGAGGTGGTAAATATCACAACCAAGGTTAATGACTATTGGCAAACAACACACCCTAAACATGGTCGTGCATTTTGGGACAATGCAGCCTACCACACAGGCAACATGGAGGCATACAAACTGACAGGCAAAAAAGAGTATCTTGACTACTCTGTCGCGTGGGCAGAGCACAACTTGTGGCAGGGCGCAAAGAGTACGGATAAAGCAAACTGGAGATATAGTTATGGAGAGAGCGATGACTATGTACTATTCGGAGATTACCAAATCTGTTTCCAGGTATATGCAGACCTATATAATCTTGAGCCCGACAGCATTAAGATTGCTCGCGCTATTGAGGTAATGGAGTATGAGATGAGCACACCACAAAATGACTATTGGTGGTGGGCAGATGGCCTTTACATGGTGATGCCGGTAATGACAAAACTTTACAAGATTACAGGCAATGAGTTGTATTTGGAGAAGTTGCATGAGTATTGGAGCTACGCAAACTCAATAATGTGGGATGAAGCCGAGGGATTGTATTACCGCGATGGCAAATATGTCTATCCAAAACACAAATCAGCCAACGGTAAAAAAGATTTTTGGGCTCGCGGAAACGGCTGGGTATTAGCAGCATTTGCAAAGGTCCTTAGCGACTTGCCAGTAAACAATCAATATCGCAACGAGTATATTGCCCACTACAAACAGATGGCAGAAGCGTTGGTAAGAAGCCAGCAAGCAGATGGCTATTGGACTAGAAGCATTCTTGATCCTAAGCACGCTCCGGGCCCTGAGACAAGCGGTACAGCCTTCTTTACATACGGTTTACTATGGGGTGTAAATAATGGATATTTGGAGCGCAGTGATTACTTGCCTACAATTATGAAATCATGGAACTATCTGACACAAACAGCAATGCAGAGTGACGGCAAGATTGGATATGTACAGCCTATTGGTGAAAGAGCTATCCCAGGACAGGTTGTTGACTCAAACTCTACCGCAAACTTTGGAGTTGGAGCATTCCTACTTGCAGCTACTGAGATGGCTAAACAGGTAAATAGGTAAAAGGGAATATCTAAAAAGAAAAGAACGTTCAAGTTACACTCTTGAACGTTCTTTTGTTATTCTATACCAAGTGAGCAATCAATGAATCGCGATCGCCCGGCAAAAGGTCAATCATCGGCAACTCTATCATTGTGTAACAACCCGGTTGCTGACGCATAGAGGCTCTTGCACATGATACCATTATTTGCGCTGTAAGAGCCGGATTATTGATTCTCATATTGAACTCAAACAACTGATTTTGAGTCTTTCCTGAAACTCCCTTACGAGTAAGATTAACTCCGTGGCCCATATCTTTAAGAGCATCTACACTCTCAACCTGAAGGACATGAGTCTCATCAGATGCAAAGTATGGATCTGCCTTAATTGCAGCTGCCACTGTTGCATAATCATATCCCTCCTCTAACTCAATATATACCATTCTACGGTGAACGCCTGTTCCAGTCGGAATAGTCATTGACAAAGCCGCTTTTACGCCTTGAATTGCCTTCACTGCAACTGTATGACCCATACTCATTCCCGGTCCGAAATTTGTATAAGTAATACCCTTCGGAGCACACGCCTCAAGTAGAGCACGAACAACCGAATCCGAACCCGGATCCCACCCTGCGCTCATTACAGAGACTTTTCCATTCTCTTTTGCAATTCTACCTAACTCAGAGTGCAACTCTACTGTTTTAGAGTGAATATCAAAACTATCTACAGTATTGATTCCCAACTCCAAAGCTCTGCTTGCATATTGCAATACACTTCTTGTTGGTGTACACAAAATAGCTACATCAATATCCTTTAACTCTGCCAAATCAGCAACAACTGAATAACCGGTCAATTCCGGCTCTACTGATTGAGGATTACGTCTCACAACTCCCACAAGTTCAAAATCTTCTGCAACTTGCAAAGCCTCAACGACATACTTTCCAATATTACCATAACCGACAACGGCAGCTCGAATCTTTTCCATCTCTATTAGTTTTTCAGTTTAGTTAGTTTTAGGGCGCAAATTTGAAAATAAATTTCTCCCCACACAACAATTTCACAATTAAAATTGATAGCGTTAAAAGTTATACAACAAAACTCTCCGCTTGAGCTATAGCTTGCGGAGTTCCCAAATCCACAAAAACACCATCATACATATATCCCTCAACATCGAATTGTTTTGCCTGAGATATATACTCATCAATTATCGAAAACACCCCATCACCCGAGATATTGTCAATAAATGACGGACCAACGATATGAATTCCGCAAAAACTATAGATATCCGCCTCATAAAAATCTGAACGAGAGATCTTCTCCTCACCTGTTTCGGTATTCATCCAGCCTGAAAGCTTCATTGCTTTTCCGAACTTCAACACTCTGCCTCCCACGCTTTTACGAATAACCATCATTGCATGCTTGGGCGAGGTCTCATACGTTGAAATCAATTTAGCCAAATCCAGCTCCGTGTATATATCAACATTGTGAATCAAGACAGGTTCTCCCTTTGTAAAATATTTTGCAGCACTCTTTAAACCACCTCCGGTATCCAACAACAAATCAGACTCATCGGAAATTATCAACTCAACTCCCGGGATCTCAATATTTGCAATCTCACTACGCATCAACTCTGCAAAGTGATGAATATTAATTACAATTCTCTTAACACCGGCATTAACCATTCGCTCAATAGAACGCAAAAGTAGCGTTTTGCCATTAAGAACCACTAATGCCTTAGGGCGATCATTTGTCAACGGACGCAGACGAGTTCCCAACCCTGCTGCGAATATCATTCCCTCCATGCGCTTTTACAATTAATCGATAGGTATCAACTTATTTTGAATTGCATACTTAACTAATGCCGCAGTATTTCTGCATCCGGTTTTCAACAACAGATTAGCACGATGCTTATCTACCGTTCTCTTACTTATAAACAACTGATCTGCAATCTCTTGATTTGAAAAACCTTGACAAACATAATACAATATGTCTAACTCTCGCACAGACAATTCATCATCGGAAGTTACTGTATGCTCAGCATCTTTATCAATCTTATTGCCATTTAATCTTCTATTCCAACTATCCAACAACTCCTCCGAGAAGAAATAATCCCCATTTGCTACACATTGAATGGCCTCGCTCAACTGCTCTATTCCTGCGGACTTTAAGACAAAACCTTTAGCTCCTGCATCGAGCATCTTATTGAAATATTGATCATCACCATACATCGTAAGGGCTATAATCTTAATATCGGGATTCTTTTGAACAGCCTGCGCAACCGCCTCTATTCCATTCATTCCCGACATCTCAATATCCATAAGAACAACATCGCTCTCAACTATTGAGAGATTACCAAGGAACTCCTCGCCCGATGATGCCTCATGAACCTTATCAACAAACCCCTGCATTGAGAGAAGTAATTTCATTCCCTCGCGAAACATCTTATGGTCGTCAACAATATATAGATCCAGTTTTTTCATATCTCCACAATTAAAACAACGTACAATTTATCTCTGCAACTGCCCTCATACCCTTACCTGGATTACTAAATAACTCCAAGTCTCCATTACCGGAACGCAAGCGATATCGCATATTCTCCAAACCCATTCCCATAGTGTCATTATCCAAAACGAAACCTTTACCATTATCAGAATAGGCCAATCTTAACTTATTGTTTTCAAAGGTGAGCTTAACAATAACCTTTGTTGCATCTGCATGTCGAATAGTATTATTAATCAACTCACACACTACTCTATACATAATAGTTTCAACTGCAAACGGGAATCTAGTGTCTCTAAAATTGGAGGCTAGTTCAATATCCATTGTAGGCTTAATTCTCTTAACAAAAGCCTCAACTGCTGCATATAAACCAAAGTTGTTCAAAATGTGAGGGCTGATATTTGCCGAAATTTCACGAACGCTTATAATCGCCTCATCAACAGCCTGTTTCACACTATGTACAAGCTTCATATTTTCATCATCACTCTTATCCTTATTGAAGCCTGTTACAAGCATTTTAATCACACTTAGCAAAGGGCCCAACCCATCATGCAACTCTTTAGCAAAACGTTGTCGCTCACGCTCCTCTGTCTTGATAATTGCCGACAAAATTCTATTCTCCATCTTTGCACGAAACTCATCCATTCGTTTTAAGTGTTTTATAAGTTTACGCACATAAAAGATTCCAACAAGGAATACAATTCCTACAAATGAATTAAGCCAACGGACAATCATATCAATATTAGCCTCAGCAACAGGATCAGACATATAAGCAGTTGACAATCCCAATATTTGAGTTGCAACCAAGACCAAAATTCCACACGATATAAGAATCCATGAAGCACTGAATTTTGTCTTCTTTACCAAACTGATAGCGTAGCCTGCTGCAAAAAGCAACATCACAAGCGACACATATTGAGCAATTAACGAAATCATAACTATTAGAATGGATAACCGATAGCAATATTAAGAACCGTGTTTCGCATCCACTTGCCATTATCAATCAACACAAATCTCTCTCCAGGCAACTTAGAAGGATCTCGTAAACGAATTCCCCAATCCACTCGGATCAAGAAGAAGTTCACATCCAAACGCAAACCAGGTCCACAATCTACCGCTATATCTTTATAAAATTTTGTACTGAGCAGACTACCCGGAATCTTCTCAGACCTATTAACCTTCCACACATTACCGGCATCCACAAACAGTGCACCCTCGAGAAGCCAGAAGAGTTTGAAACGATACTCCCAATTGACCTCTAATTTAAAATCTCCAACGCTATTGGGGTAACGTTCACTTACATACGAGCCCGGGCCCAACATTCTGGCATGCCATGCTCGCATATCATTAGCACCTCCACAATAGTATGCCTCCTCGAATGGCAGAGCCTTCATATTACCGTATGGATAGCCCAAACCAATAAAAAATCTATACACAAATGCATTAGATGCATTAAACGCCTGATGATAACGATAATCCAAATCAGCCTTCACATATTGAGCATACTTCACACCAAAAAGGTTGTAATAAGAACCGGTCGTATCTGAATGTTTACGAGCATTAAAGAGCGAACTAAGGCCATACATAAGGTTTCCTGCAGCCTCAAAATTGACCTTCATCCAACTATAACTTGAAGACTTACTCATGTTACGACCATAATAGGTTGCAGCCACATTACCTGCAGCAACCACGTGACTCGTATATGAACTTAGGACATACTTATTCTTCAAAGAGGCAAAGAATGACGAATCCATTCTACTCATATTCACATAGTTCACATCGGCAAGATTCACATCGAAACGCCATTGCTCACCTCTACGCCACCAATAACCATACTTTACGGTTGATACTCCTCGCTTATAATATGGAGTATCCTCATTACTATACGAGAATGAGATCGATGTATGTGGTGCATGTTTCTTTCTAAATGAATAGAAATTAAAGAATGGTAACCAGAATTGCGGTGTTTCCAAAGTCAAATCAACACCATACTCCACAGTACTGAAAAACTGCTCCTCCTTCATTCGCTCCTTCTTCAAAGCTCCCCATACTTTCAAAGAGAAATTTTCAGCTCCTCTAAAAAGATTCCTATGGTTATATGTGAAATTACCTCCAACACCAATATTTCCGGAATTATTTGTTCCTTCGACAAAAACATTATATGATTGTCTTTTCAATGGAGTAAGCTGAATTTCACAATCCAAAATGCCAACAGTATCCTTACGCATGGTAAGAACAATATTCACATATTTATACAAATTTAAAGCCTGAATTCTACTATATGTTTCAGATATTGATTCTGTGTCATACAAATCTCCAGTTGCAAATTGCAAACACTGAGCAATAGCTTTAGGCTTAAGAGTCAACTCGTTGTAGTATTTAAAGAGAATCTTATCATAAACCAAAGTTGTATACTCCAAAGTATCTGCATTTCTAATTGCCAGTAGCTGATCAAAATTCATATTGACAGAGATATCACCTATCCTATAAACCACATCTGCCAATGTATCCGCCTCTGGAATAACAACCGAAGTTATCAATTTTGCACTATCGGGAGTTCCATACTGTATTGTATCGGCAAAATAGCGCACATAATCGGGCGAAAACGCATAATAGCCATTATCTCGAAAGGATTTAGAGACTCTGTCACGCTCATCCTCGAGAATATCAACATCAAGAGGCATTCCATTGTGCAACAAAGAGTTTGAAGTATCTGCCAAACGCAAGCGGTTCATATTACTATTAAGCGGAACTGCCCCCTTTACTACATTATTGCGATCCTTATAATCTACATTAGCAACATGAGTCTGTGCCCCTGTATTTACTCTATACTCCACATGGGCTTTCTTTTTTGCATAATAGACTGTATCCGACACCGTTGCATTATAATAACCCTTATTCTTCAGATATGTCTGCAACAAATATACACTTCTATCTGTAAGATATTCACGATAAATAACAGGCTCCTCACCTACTCGTTTGAACCAATTATTTATACGTTTATCCTTACGGCCACTCATATTATAAAAAGCAAGTTGTACCTTGAAAATACCCAAAACCTTGGTATTAGGACGTTGGCGAATTTGCTTTTTGAGCGAGGGCACATGCTGGCTATCATCGCTATATTTAAGCGTAACCTTATTGAGCAGATGTTCATTTTCAGGCACATACTTAGTTGATGCACATCCAAACAAATTGATGCACAACACAATAACAACTACAAGTTTAAGCCAAAATATACTCTTTCCCAATGGTTAATTTTTTATAACTTTGCCATAGTGTAAATTTATACGCAATGGTAAGTAAGAACGTAACAAAATTAGTCCAAAACCTTGAAAAAAAGAAATTCAGGGATAAATATAAATTATTTAAAATCGAGGGCGAGAAGATGGTTCAGGAACTTCTCCGTTCCGACTTTAAAATTGAACATCTATTTGCCTTGGAAGAGTGGCAAGAGAACAACCCTAAATCCAAGAACTTAAAATACTTACAACTTGCTACCGAGAGCGAAATGAAGTCGCTTTCGGACTTTCAATCACTTCCAAAAGTATTGGCAATTGCACAAATTCCTGAACAAAATTCCCCTGAAATTGCCAAGATACAGAACGAACTTGTTCTGCTTCTTAATGGAATTCAAGATCCGGGAAACTTAGGAACTATATTCAGAGTAGCAGATTGGTTTGGAATAAAATGTATTGTGTGCGATAAAGATTGTGCAAGCATATACAACTCAAAAGCTGTTCAAGCAAGCATGGGAGCAATCTTCAGGGTAAAAGCGATATATGTTGAAAGTGGCGCAGAGTGGTTGTCAAGACATAAAAGCAGTACCTTCAAAAGTTTCGGAACCTTCCTCGAGGGTAACAACATCTACAAAACTACATTGCCCGACAAGGGAGTTATAATTATGGGAAATGAAGGACACGGTATAAGCAAAGAGCTTGAAGCACTGACCGATACTAAAATTACAATTCCAAGTTTCGCCAACAGCGACTTTCATTCTGAATCGCTCAACGTTGGAGTTGCTACTGGAATTATTCTTTCAGAATTTAAACGGGGAACAAAATAAATTTGTTCCCCGTTTAATTTTGATTGTCTACCACCCCCCTTCGCCTTATTCGCTTCGCTCATTACGGCTAATAAGGGGGCTTTGCAAAATCGGCTGCGCCTCAGCATAATGCAAATGAATTTGCCTTCTGCGTTCGGCTTGCACTAGTGTTCGCCACTGCTGCGCAGTGCCGCAAAATCGGCGGCGGTTCGGCATAATCCAAGTAAACTTGGCTTCTGCTCTCACCTTGCACGATTTTTCCTAATTAACTCCTAACTCCTCACTCCTAACTAGTAACTAGAATATCTTAAATCCCACTGTCAAATTCACACCTTTGCCTTTCTCAACTCCATCTCCGGTCTTACCAATAGCGAACTTATAATCCAAATCACAGGTAAGCTTCCAAATATCAACTCCGATACCCACTCTACCATTCCATGCAACCTTCTTCATAACATCATCCCATGCACCCTTAGTATCCTTAGCCAAAATATCTGCCTCAGGACCTATAAAACCACGAATTTTGGCAACTTTTGCATCGACAATGTAATATCCCAACATAATAGGAACCTGGATATAGTTTATCTTCTGCTTATCATCAGAACTTCCCTTCATAAAAGCGTAATTAACTGCAGGCTCAACATACAATTTCTTTATATTTACACGAGCAAATGCTCCCAATGAGAAGCCATTCGCATCACGTTTTAGATTAGTCTGTTTAATCTTCAAATTTGAATATGCCCAACCTGCACGAACTCCTATATTAACGGGTTTCTGTGCATACGCTCCCACTGAAATCATACAGCAGATAAGCGCAATAATTACTCTTTTCATGTTGTTAATATTTAAATGTTAATATGATTCACACGTGAACATTACAAATTTAGTGCATTTATTTATAATTTTGCAAACACATTTACTAAACTATACATGTTTTTAAGAAAAAGGTTTTAAAAACTGATAAATTTACAAAAGGTTATGATTGAGAAATTATTGTCAAACAGGATTTTAATCCTTGACGGAGCAATGGGCACAGCCATTCAGGCATTTGGGCTTAACGAGGGGAATTACCGAGGCACAGAGTTTGCTTTATGGCCAACCCAACTAAAGGGCAATAACGATATTCTTAACATAACCGCCCCAAATTACATAAAAGAGATTCACAACCGCTACATAGAGGCGGGAGCAGATATTATCTCGACCAACACATTCAATGCCAATGCAATATCACAAAGCGAATATGGTTGCGCAGATTACGTAGAGCAGATAAACCAATGCGGAGCCAAGCTTGCTCGTGAATGTGCCGACAACTGCACTGAGCGCAAAATTTTTGTAGCCGGCAGTATGGGACCGACAGGAAAAACGCTCTCTCTATCGCCCGATATTAACCGTCCGGAGTTCAGAGCAACCGACTTTGATACAATGAGCAGTGCATACTACGCTCAGGCAAAGGCGCTTATTGAAGGTGGTGTTGATATGCTTCTGCTTGAAACATGTTTCGATGCTCTAAACACCAAGGCTGCCCTATATGCAATCCAAAAATTGAACTCGCAGTTAAAACGAACCATTCCTGTAATGGTATCGGTTACAATTAACGACAAGAGTGGCAGAACCTTAACAGGTGCAACAATTCATGCCTTTTACACTGCAATAAAGCACTACCCTATCATCTCGTTCGGACTGAACTGCTCCTTCGGAGTGACAGAGTTACGCCCATTTATCGAAAAGATTTCAGAGAGCGTGGATTGCTATGTAAGCATCCACCCGAACGCAGGATTACCAAACGAGATGGGAGAGTATGACGAGGCTCCAGCTCATACCGCCAAACACCTTAAAGCCATGGCCGAAGCAGGACTTTTGAATATAGCCGGCGGATGTTGCGGAACCACATTCGAACACATCAAAGCCATTGCCGAGGCGTTGAAAGGGGTGTGCCCTCGCCCATTAAAAGAGCAACCCAAACAACTCATAGTAAGCGGATTAGAGAGCGTTGTTATTGACAAGGAGCACTATAACTTTACAAATATAGGCGAGCGCACAAATGTTGCAGGGTCAAGAAAATTTGCCCGTCTCATTAGCGAAAAGAGTTACGAAGAGGCTGCGCAGATTGCGGCAAAACAGATTGAGGATGGAGCATCGATTATCGACATAAATATGGACGACTCCATGCTGAACAGCGCAGAGGAGATGGAGCGATTCACACGCTACATCAGCAACGACCCACAGATTGCCAAAGCAGCTGTGATGATTGACTCATCGGACTGGGGCACAGTTCTTGCCGGTCTTAAAAGCTTGCAAGGAAAGTGTATTGTAAACTCAATTAGCCTGAAGGAGGGCGAGGCCTCATTTATTGCCAAAGCACAGGAGCTGAAACGATTCGGTGCCGCAGTCGTAGTAATGGCATTCGATGAAGAGGGTCAAGCCACCACATATAACAGAAAAATCCAAATTTGCCAACGCGCCTATACTCTTCTGACAGAAGAGGTTCAATTCAATCCGGAAGATATAATTTTCGATGTCAATGTGCTATCGGTGGCGACAGGCATTGAGGAGCATGCCAACTACGGAGTTGATTTTATCCGCGCCGTTGAATGGATTAAAAAGAACCTGCCGGGAGCCAAGACAAGCGGAGGCGTATCAAATCTCTCATTCGCTTTTCGTGGTAACAACACAGTACGCGAGGCTATGCACTCGGTATTCCTATATCATGCAATCAGCGCAGGACTGGACATGGCCATCGTAAACCCCTCAATGCTGCAAATATACAGCGAAATTGAGCCCTCGCTCCTAAAAGCAGTCGAGGATGTTATATTGAACAGAACGCCCAATGCAACCGATACCCTTATTGCACTTGCAGAGAAGATTAAGGGCGAGGCCTCGCAGGGGACTCCTACACAACACATAGAAGAGAGTGACTCCGCAACCGTAGAGGAGCGCTTGGCAAGAGCCCTATGTACCGGCAAAACCGACACACTTCAAGCAGACCTGCTTAAAGCCCTTACAGAGAGTCAAAACAACCCCGTAACTGTTATCGAGGGGCCATTGATGCGAGGTATGGAACAGGTTGGAACACTATTCGGCGAGGGCAAAATGTTCCTGCCGCAAGTTGTAAAATCGGCCAAGGTGATGAAACAGGCTGTCGAAATTCTACAACCCTACATCAATGCTCAAAATAGCAACAACGAAAGCGTTTCACGCCCTAAAGCGGTAATTGCAACAGCCAAAGGCGATGTTCACGACATTGGTAAAAACATTGTTGCCATTGTATTGGAGTGCAACAACTTCCAGGTAATAGACTTAGGTGTCATGGTTGATAACCAAACAATTATCGAAACCATAAAGGCAGAGAATCCCGCCATTGTGGGAATCAGCGGACTTATCACCCCATCGCTTAAAGAGATGGAGGCACTATGCTCAATGATGCAGAGCGAGGCTCTTGAAATTCCACTCATCGTGGGTGGCGCAACCACATCGGAGGTGCACACTGCTGTAAAACTTGCCCCTCTATATAACCATGCAGTAATTTATGGTGGCGATGCCTCACGCACATCGGTCATTGCCAAGCGATTACTGACATGGCCCGAACAAACCATTACAGAGATTAAGGAGCGTCAGGAGGAGGTGCGAGCCCTATACCACTCTAAGGATAGAGAGGAACATACTTTGGAGTATGCCACAGCGCACGCTCCGGAATTAACCATTCCAACCGAACATCCGTCATATTCAGAGCTTAAATCAAGGATCCCTGCCAAACCAAACATCGAGCAAATTGCAGAACAGATCGATTGGCTCCAATTTATGCTATTCTGGGGATACAAAGGGGCCTCGCTCGAAAAAATCTTAGAGAACGAGTCGGCACGCGAAACATACAACAATGCCCAACAACTACTAAAAGAGGTTATTATCGATGGCTCTATAAACGTAAATTATGCGATAGAGATTCTCAACGCACATAAGGAGCAGAACTCTATAGTATTTGAGAATGGCACAACCATGCCAATACAGAGAAGTTTAAGTGCTAAAGATAACTTTATATCATTGGTAGATTATCTGCCTACAGACCGAGAGATTCCTGTGGGTGTTTTCTGTGTAACTGCAAAAGATACTCACCACCATTGCGACTGCAAATCGTACAGCCATTTAATGCGACAGGCTCTTTGCGCCCGTCTTGCCGAGGCTGCAACTGGGTGGTTACATGAAACAATCTACAACGATGTAAACTCTATGCGCCCTGCCTTTGGTTACCCAATGTGCCCCGACCATTCGCTAAAACGCACCGCCTTTGATATACTTAATGCAGAAACCCTACTTGGAGTAAGTTTAACAGAGTCCTATGCCATAACCCCCTCAACCTCAACCTGCGGTTTGTTTGTAATTAAGGGGTAATCAACTCTACACAATATCTATTTGAATTTATGGAAAAATATTACAGGATTTGCATCTTCACTTATACCGAACAAAGAATTGTTTTCACTAACATTATGTTCAATATTATAATATGATAGTATGGCACTTGCAGTTTGATATGTTATAAGCTCATCATTATGTATTCCCAAGACATTTGATGTAGTTGCATAGGGAAATTCTTCACTACCATTTAACAAATAATTTTTTACAATCCCATCATAAATAGAAGAAACTCTGTATTGAAATTTATATAAATAACATATTAAATTCCAATTATCAGACATTCTAAAAAAATCACTGATATAATGAACTACAGGTGCAAATTGCAACTTTTTACTCATATCCTCAAATGAAGCATTAAGAATATTATCAGGCAATTGTTCATCAGCCTTAAACATAACATTCATATAAATCTCCAACGAATCAGATTCATATCCGCAACGATAGATAGAATGATCATATAATTGAGTCAAAAAAAGTTCTCCATTTGCTTGTTTATGAAAAGGAATAAAATAATTACTACCCAAAAAGTGATTCTTCTCATTAAAATCACAAAAAGTTTTCTTTATACCCTCTTCTGCTGAATATAGTATTAAATTTTTAAACAAAGAAGAAGAGTTATTGCTCCATAAAAAGATATTATTACTATTAACAACTGACAAATATGAGTAATAATCACCAATATTTATCTCTCCGCAAAAACAATTAGAATTTAAATTATATTCTACAATTTTATTTTGAAGTCTTGTTAAAATATACAACCTATCATTAGCGATTGAAATATCCTCTATATATAAATGTTCCAACTCTCCACGACCATAATTCGATATATTTCTTTTATGTTTCCCATCAAAACCAAATTGATATACAACATCTCCACTCGTGGAAAGGATAAAAAAACACGAATCATGAATCAACATTTTTCTTATTTTGGAAATAAGGAAATCATTTTCTGTTTCTAAAGGAATTGCCCTATATGATTGAAACAATTGACTAGGATCAATACTGACACTATCCGGTTCTACAATGATAGTATTCAAAACAAACTCATCCCTTCTTCCACATGATGAGAAGAATAATGCGACTAATATAAGGAAACAACAGAATTGCCTGATCATTATTTTATTACCTCGTATAAATCAATACACTCAACGGGTTTACACGTTTCATTACCTCCGGAAGTACATACCACAACTCCAGGAATTGAAAAAGATCCATTCACCTTAATTATTCCGACTCCAAAGATCTTTATTCGTGCATTTCCTACAAACTCACATGATTCTGTTCTACGGTAATAATTGCAATCCAAACTCTCGTCGCCACTTAACGCCTCAACATTTCTATCCCACATAGTTTTTTCACTGACGAACTCATTATATATGTAACATAGAGCCCCAAGTGCTATGCACGACGAAATTATTCCAATAGATATACGACTAATAATTTTCATAACTCATTATTTAAATTTAACTTACTTTATTAACGCAAATTTATATATATATATATGATATAGAACAAATTTTCTGCACTAATTTTCTATTTCACCATATATTATCCTAAACTCCACCTCTCAACCTGCGGTTTGTTTGTGATTAGGGGGTGAAGAATTTCATTTGTCAATATTGCTATAAAGCGTAATTGTTTCCGGCATAATCGATTGATTATGCCAAATCCTTAATTGAAGTATTCTTTCCCCTATTGCATCCGGAACATATTGGACAATAATCTTGTCTTTCTCAAGTGGTACTATCTCACTATTTGAGAATTGTGCATTAGTGCAATTACATGAATTCTCTACATGAGTTATTTTCAGAGGATTATTATATATATTAACATATTCAAAAGGAATAGTTATTGTATCCCCTATAGCAGCCGAATCAATATAAAATATATCACTTAAAAAAATACTTCTTTTTTGATTTTGCTTGACTCTCTGCAACGAATATGAGATATATCTTTCAGTTATAGTTTTATAATCAAGAGAAGGAAAGAATACGCATGAACATTTTCCTCGCTTATCCACAATAAAGTAATATGGAGATCCATACATATCGTTTTGAGTGAGAAAAGCACTTGCCTTAGACTGTTCTATATAATAAATTGGATTTGTTATTGATTTCTTTTTTTCAATAACCTTTATTATTCTTGGGTTCTGATATGTTGCAAGGATTATAACAGATGAATCCTTAACAAATTCCCCAATTCGCATCAATTCCTCATCTACACAACTAGAACAGAATGAGTTTGAAATTCTTAAAACTATCTTTTCCGACTCCTTTATAATCTCTTTGAAAGTAATAGTATCTCCTTTAGAATCTCTTATTATCATATTCAAAGGCAGTTCAAACGTGTTAGCACTTAAAATATTTGATATATACAAATCTTCAAGATATACTGAATTATTTACTTCAGTTTGCGTAATACGTGACGAACAAGATAGACTACATAGGAATGAACATAAAATAACTATTAAAATTATATTTTTATTTATAGTTATCATTTTAAATAAACTTTTATTATTACCGGATTATCGAATTCGGACATCTTCTCTATTTGTTTTGTAAGAGTCGGTGATAATCTTAACCTTTTATTGTTTAACTTAGGAATAAGCATGTGAGGCTCCGTTATTTTATACATACACTCAGAATCAACATATGCTATACTTGTATTCAAAGTGTTATTGCTAAAATCATCAATAATAAAATATTCACAATTTATCTTATTTATATTTTTATCAATAATTCCGAGACCAATAATTCCTCTTGAGAAGTTAAAGAAAATATATTTGTCATTTTCAAAAAAACTATTATGAAGTGACGTAAATGTTCCATTCTTTTGGGCTTCTACTATATCATTCAAAGAAATACGAGAATTGTAGTCTATTTCTATAAGGTTCGACTTAAAATTCATAGAATATCTCGGAAAAAGCTTGCCATCCTCATGTATTTTATACGTTTTAGCAGTAATATAATCTGTTAACAACAAGGTATCATTATAATAGCTAAAATTATTATTGGAAGAAGCTATTTTCAACAAATCCTCCTGATAGAAAAATGGTAATTGACAACCCTGCTCTCTTTCACTCTCCCATCGGTATACATATTGTAAAGCCCCCTCATCATATTCTCCATTAGGTATAGCTCCAGAATAGTATGATCTAAAATGTTCAGAAACTGCAAAAGACTTAATTGTAAATGGGATGTCTATCTGAGAAACCAACTCGGATCTACTATTATATCCATATATTTTTTGATTTACATCGGAATATATGTATATTTTGCATGATTCCGGATGAACAAAGAAATCCATGATTCGCGCATACTCATCATATCCCCTTCCTTTTCGAGAAATTCTATATATGTATTCTCCATTGGAATTAAAGCAATATATCTCATCCGACGTATCATCCCATATATACATCGTATCACTAATTACTATTAATCGACGAATGTTTCCAATAATTATAGAATCATTTGTTTGTAGTGGAATATATGTAACAGTATCAGATATCTCGGATATATTGAAAGGCCGTCCCGATCTATTTTCTACTCTGTTAAAATCAATACTAATTGTATTGAACAAAGAGTCTACAAATTTATTTTCTGCTTGTGACGATTCCTTAGGATTAAAGCATCCTAATACTCCAACACAACATAACAATAAAAAAGTATATAAAAATTTATTATTACACATACATCAAATCACACTATGTCCCATTCTTCTTACATTGATAGTAGAAGCATGTTTGATTATCATTGGCAGTATATACACATAGGTTTTGTGTACCAGGAAATATCACCTCATTTGTATACTCATATACACACTCTAAACCTCCTACACGTGGAACCCATATAGGAATAGTAAATCCTATCTTACATTCATAGGTTTTCTTTATGTTACAAGGCAATGGATTATCCACATGACCTTTTCTTTCTATATAAGAACTCTCTCCACTCGTTATCGTTTGGCTGCCATCCGAAAACAACGAGTTAAGATGTTGCATACATTGAATATATGTAACAACACAAATTACTACTACAATCAATGCAAACACTCCAATTTTTACAACTAATTTCTTCATGATAATTACATTTTATAAAGCACAAAATTATATATATATGAAATGAAACAAATTTTCCTAATATTTTTCTTTTTTATCACAGATTCCCAAACTACAACTCTCACCTGCGGCTAGTATGTGATTAAGGGGTAATCTATACTGTTTAAAGTGGAATTCGAGCCAGGAATGGCTCGTTATTGATATAGGCGTAACCGTAAAGATATTTATGGTCCGGTGATAGATTGGAATATGCAAATTCTCTCACAAAATAGCAATTCTGTGGGGTCAAATTCCAATCAAACTCCCATATAACGTCACCACTATCCCCATTATCAAATTCAGCATTGTCGTGGTGCTCAACATAAGTAACCAACATTCCGTTATCGGACAATGTCAACTGCGACAAACCGACATACTCAGACATAGGCCTTGGATATGGCAAATAGGACGCTCTGGCACGATCTGAAATATTTATATTCGATTCTGCATAGTGAGCAATTCTGTCATGAACAAGTTTATTATCATTAAAACCATAAATATCTATATGAGCTCCATTGTTCACAATAGAGACAATCTTATCATGTTTTGCATTGTACTCAAATCGTGAATGATAGAAATACAAACCTCGTTTAGAACTCAGGGAGTAATCATCCTCTTTTCTCAATTTGGGATAACCGAAACAACTGTCAAGGCGTTCCATTTGAGGAGAAAGAACCATATACCGCACACTATCAGCATTCTCATCTCGCTTTTCGGGAACAAATGGGGCATTTAGCACCACCCTGTTCGCTCCGGCATGACGCAACCAGAGTGTGTTCATATCATGACTAAACGGTATTTCTGAGAAAGAATCATCATATAGAGAGTAATAGATCAGTTTACTTGCATTTACATCATGCGCATAAAAGATTGAATCGGACAAAACCCCATAAGAATTCATTACCAAATTAATCTCTCCCGGTCCTCTTCCCGACTCTCCAAAACCTCTAATAAAGTTTCCCTCTTTGTCAAATAACTGGAAAAGGCACGTGTTTATATGATCCTCTGTTTGAGATACACATACAATGAAATCTTTCGTTGCAAACACCTTACCACCGACAAGGATAAAATCACGATTTAACACCTCAACTCTGTCTGTCAAATCTATTGTATCCTTAAAATGTGGCAATTCAAACTCAGCATGTCGGTATGACATTTTCTGGCCATTCTGATTGCACGAACACAAAACAGCCACAATCAATCCTATCAGAAAAAATCTATTCATAACTCAAATCACTATAATTAAACATCAGGACAGAAGAATCAATCCCATTCACAAATTTAACAATAATAGTAATACAAACCTCTTTTTTCCTAAATTTGTCAAATAAAATAAGAATAACCATGAACAGAATAGTCACCAGTATTATATTTCTCTTAATTTCACATTTCATATATGCCCAAAACGAAGTAAAGTGGTGTCATGTAAGCGATACCTATCACAACACAAAATTGACATTGGTACACAACAAGCAATTGCTCAAAAACATCAACAAGAACGTTGATAACGAAAATTTCGCCATTCACAACAATGAACTATACTATATCAGTTCAGATAGAAAGGCAGTCGTAAAATTCAATATCAACACAAAAAGAGCTCAAGTTATAGGCAAAAATCACAACCGTTCCTATAACTCATTAAACATCAGCAATAACGGGACTGTTACAATTGTCGGCTATGAAAATAGATATACACGGTTCTATAACCTTGTCAACAACAAAATCATAGCAATCCACAGTAGTGAGCATACTGATGAACATACCTCAAGTGCTATCACTCTCTCTGACACAATAATAGCCGCAGGTAATTTTAGAAACTCTTTACTAAGAGCATTCACCACATCCGGAGAGGTATTCCCTTCAAAAATTGATTTACCCACATATCCATCAGGTTTTCCCCATAACACCGAACGTTATATATTCTTCAATATCCAATTTGGAATGCAAGATAGTAAAGAGCGCCGGTTTGCAATAATGGTAGGAGATGGGCAAAGCACAATCAAATTATTCTCATTAAATAATACAAAGCCTGAACAAGAGGCAGAAGTTGTTATTGATAGTTGCTTGTTACCATACTCAGTCATAACAAACTATAAAGGAGAGCCGGTTATATGCTTAACACAAGCAAGTTTGGAAACTACCCCATATAAAAATTGTGCCATAGATATGGCTTGCAGCAATGACCGAATCTATCTACTGTATAGCAACAACAATATGGTACCCATTAAAACATCACCTCGAAATCAAGGGGACATTATTTATGAGTTTGATTGGAACGGAGAACTTATTGATTGCCATAAAATTGACAAATATCTATGTAATTTGATGTATGACTATGCAACCAATAAGCTATATGGCATATCTCGCTCCTCAGGCTTCTACCTCCAACTCTTCGAAATTCATCCTTAATCAATAATCCATATAGTTGTAGTCGTCGGGCGAGGAGGGAATTTTATAACCTATGGGCCGCTCATGCTCGGAATCAAAAATGAAACTCCACGCAGGAACAGTTATTGGAGCCAAATGAAACACCGGAACAAATCCCTTATCATTCCCAACATTCGACGAGAGTCTATACTCACCCGTAGCACTATTTAAACTCCACTGCGGTGCCTTTACCAATAGTTCCTTCCAGCCCTCTCCACTCCATACTCGTGTTGCCACGGTACGAATCAAACGCCTATCTGTTGAATCACAATTATATGCCAACTCCATTGTAACGGTATCGCCACGAGAATCAAAATCAAACGTGGTTCCATTACCATCAATGGTGAAAGGAGTTCCAAATGCAACCACCCTGTTACTCTCCTCATCAAACCTACCTAATCGGTAAAGTTGGTGTATCGAAGCCTTTTCGAACAACACAGTATCTGCACTAATCAAGCCATAACGAATTGGATACCAATCCCAATTAGAAAAGCGCATTAAATACAATGCCTTTTCATGTTGTAATGAGTCAGGCAACTCAATGACATAATTACAAGTAATACTAAAGTGATCCGTAATATCATTTCTTGTTACCGGCAACAACAATCCCCTGTAAACATCACCATTACGGAAAAGTTTATAATACTCCTCATTCACTTCATATGTATATTCCCATGTTCTGCTTGAAGCCATAGTATCCTTAGGAAGTCCCATCGGTTGCATCTCATCGTAAACCGAAGTTCGGCTACTTACACTGTTTCCTCCAACAGAAGGTAGCCAAATAGAGGCGTGACTTACATCGCTGAATCGCCAATGAGTCAATATTGTGGACGAGGCCACTCCGCATGCCCTCAACACCAAAGTTCCGTAATGCGCCAACGCTTTGCACTCCAAGAAGTGCATCTGCTCGGTCTGCTCCGGAGTCATGTAATCTATGTAAAACTGTCGCATTACCTGACTATACCCTAACTCTCGTCTTAGCTGCTTCATAAGAAAATCAGCAACCATAAGCACCGAGTCTGGCTGTGCCACAGAGTCAAGAATCATCGAATAGTATTTATTATAAAATCTACCTCGCCAATCATTCAACTTCTCATCAATATTTCTATAGGGAAGAATGTATTTGCAAAACTCATCAAAACTGAGTTTTGAAGCCCACGGAGATTGCCAAACCTTAAAAGCCAACTCAACATTATCAATTATATATTGTGCCGTTAGTGTGTCCGTATCGGGAATCGGTTTATCGGCAACAAAACGGTATCCATTCTCCTCTAAATAAGTTTTAAATTCCGGGCCGTTTTCAAATCGAGAATAATCTACCGTATCGACACGCTCTCCACTACTATTTACCAAATACCTGTCAACTCCGGCATGATATTTGGCATACTCTTTCAAATATTGTACCGCCTGAATCTTCAACAAATCATCACCACTCTGCGCATAGTGTTTTTCAGCCTCATCAAATGGCGATGAACACGCTATAACACAGCACAATAAACTTATCACCAACTTTATTTCAAATAGAAAATATTTTCGCATAACTCTCTTGATTTTTCACAACAAAGTTATAAAATTATTTTTAATTATTGCAACATAAAATAAAGATGCGATTATTCAAGTTATAATATACACTAATAAAGAGAAGCTTACATTGTTCCATAGAAGTCATCTCAATTCTGCATAGAAATAAAGTACAATTGATATTATAGAATTAGTTCATATAAGATATGCCTTCTGTTTTTTTTAGAGGGTAATGAAATTCCGTAATGCTTATTTGTAACCGCATCGTGCATAATACGATAAATTTTGTGTTCTAATTTATGACATTGTATCAAGTTGCCATTCCAATCAAATTCATATAGAACATCTCCTTGATAAGCTGCGGAGCTGTTAATTAAATAGTCGTTTGTAATCTTTTCGTTATAAAGCACAAATATTGAATTATTATCACACATAGCATCTATAGCACACAGCCTCTTATGTCCACAATTTTCCTCTCCGGAATTTTTATCATTAAGATTTTTGATAGGATATGCATTATACAACATTGTATCTTGCTTATCGGGCGATACATACATCTGAGAATTAAATTCCGCACTATCAATAACACATTCAATAATATTAGTAGTTTCTCCATCTACAATATCAAAAAACTTCAATACACCCACTCTATGACGGAACAACAGACAAAAACGATTAGAGGAATAATTCTTTAATAATTTTGAATTACATAATAACTGAAATTTTGTCCTTGATGAATAACCCATAGGATTTGATGGGAAATTGATAGCAGCACCAAACGTTGTTCTGTCTGTTTTTTGAACTAAAAGTGGAGTTTTACAATAAGTATTTTTTGCACCGGACATATATATGGTATCATGCATTGATATCGATGAAGAGAGGTTCCATGAATATGGCCAATTTTCTTCTATATATGGCGTTAAAACTGCAACTACATGATCATTATAGATATTATATACCCTGTCCCGAAAAATTACTTGATTATTAAACTTATCTCCTCCTATGATATCTATGGTACCGGTATTATTTGCATAAATATAGGAATAATAACGTTCCAACGCTCCATTTTTCAAAATTTTAGAATTACCATTTTTAATGTCAAAACGAATGATTGAGTTATCATTTGCAGTAATATAATACAGATAATTATCATGGATGGTAAATTCACAAACATCCGGATGCAAACTTTTTAGAAAATTTTCATTTTTAACAATTATCTGTTCTACCTTATTAAAATTTTCTAATGGTTTTATATAACGTACCATTTCATTTTGAGCACTCAAACATTGCCCACAATAAAACAACAATACTATAAAAACTATCCTTAAATTCATTACCTCAGATAATTTAACAATGAATCAATAAGTGGTTTATAGTTGAAATAATCACCTAATTAGCTACAATATAACTTTCATTATTTTCTTCTCTCTATTATAATAGCATATACAAATAATGTTAAAAGAAACAATCCAACATAAATAAAATACCCCTTTTTATAATTTTATTTGGGTGGCAGGATAAAGACCTGCCACCCAAAAATTAGATTTAACTTTAACCCGAATTACTTTTTGTAAATCTCGGTCAAAATCTTCAATACCTCAATTGCACTTGTTGGAACTTTGGTACCAGGTCCGAATACAGCAATAGCACCGGCATCGAACAAGAAGTCATAATCCTGATGAGGGATAACTCCTCCTACATATACCAAAATATCCTCGCGGCCAAGTTTCTTCAACTCGTTGATAACGGCAGGAACCAATGTCTTGTGTCCTGCTGCCAATGATGATACTCCAATTACGTGTACATCGTTCTCAACAGCCTGCTTAGCGGTCTCCTCCGGAGTCTGGAACAATGGTCCCATATCAACATCAAATCCCATATCAGCATATCCTGTTGCTACTACCTTAGCACCACGATCGTGTCCATCCTGACCCATCTTAGCAATCATGATACGAGGACGACGTCCTGTCATCTGTGCAAACTGGTCAGCCATCTCTTTTGCCTTGTCGAAATCCTCGTCGTTCTTGGCAACGCTTGAATAAACTCCGCTCACTGTTCTAATTACTGCTTTATAACGTCCGCATACCTTCTCGCATGCATCTGAAATCTCACCCAAAGAGGCACGCTTCTTAGCTGCATCTACAGCCAACTCCAACAAGTTACCCTCGCCGGTCTCAGCACACTTGGTAATAGCTGCCAATGCTGCCTCAACCTCCTCCTGGTTACGCTCTGCACGCAACTTCTGCAAACGAGCAATCTGAGCCTCGCGAACAGCTGTGTTATCAACCTCAAGAATATCGATTGGATCCTCCTTGTCAAGTTTGTACTTGTTAACTCCTACGATTGTCTGGATTCCGCTATCGATTCTAGCCTGTGTACGTGCAGCAGCCTCCTCGATACGCAATTTTGGAATACCACTCTCAATTGCAGCAGCCATACCTCCAAGCTTCTCAACCTCCTGGATGTGTGCCCAAGCCTTGTCAACCAACTCCTGAGTCAAGCTCTCAACATAGTATGAACCTGCCCATGGGTCAACTGCCTTACAAACTGTTGTCTCCTCCTGGATGTACAACTGAGTGTTACGAGCAATACGAGCAGAGAAATCGGTTGGAAGAGCGATAGCCTCGTCAAGAGCATTGGTGTGCAAACTCTGAGTGTGACCCAAAGCAGCTCCCATAGCCTCGATACAGGTACGTCCAACGTTGTTGAATGGATCCTGCTCTGTCAATGACCAACCTGAAGTCTGTGAGTGGGTACGCAAAGCCAAAGATTTTGGATTCTTTGGATTGAACTGCTTAACAATCTTAGCCCACAACAAACGTCCTGCACGCATCTTAGCAATCTCCATGAAGTGGTTTGTACCGATAGCCCAGAAGAATGACAAACGTGGTGCGAATGCATCAATATCCATTCCTGCATTAACTCCGGCACGCAAGTACTCCAATCCGTCGGCCAATGTATATGCCAACTCGATATCTGCTGTAGCTCCGGCCTCCTGCATGTGGTATCCTGAGATAGAGATTGAGTTGAACTTAGGCATATTCTTTGATGTGTACTCGAAGATATCAGCAATAATCTTCATAGAGAACTTTGGTGGGTAGATATATGTATTACGCACCATGAACTCCTTAAGAATATCGTTCTGGATTGTTCCTGACAACTGATCCAATGTAGCTCCCTGCTCCAATCCTGCAACAATGTAGAATGCCAAAATAGGAAGAACGGCACCATTCATTGTCATTGACACAGACATCTTGTCCAATGGAATCTGATCGAACAAAATCTTCATATCAAGGATAGAGTCAACAGCAACTCCTGCCTTACCTACATCACCAATTACACGTGGGTGATCAGAGTCATAACCACGGTGAGTAGCCAAGTCAAATGCAACAGACAATCCCTTCTGTCCTGCTGCCAAGTTTCTACGATAGAAAGCGTTACTCTCCTCAGCTGTAGAGAATCCTGCGTACTGACGAATTGTCCAAGGGCGCAAAGGATACATTGCTGAGTAAGGTCCACGCAAATATGGAGGAATACCAGCTACATAGTCAAGGTGCTCCATTCCCTCCAAGTCCTCAACATTGTACTCGGGCTTTACCGGGATCAACTCCGGAGTAGTCCAAGTTTTGGCAATACCATTCTTCTCCTCCCACTCTGCAGCGGCTACAGGAGCTTGTTTTGCCGACTTAATATCTATATCTTTAAAATTTGGTTTCATACTTACTCAATTTATCAAATTCCAAGTTTCTGTTGATAGCCCTTCAACTCCTCCAATACGTTGTTCTTAACGTGGATGTAGTTTGTTAGACCCTTAGCCTCTAACTCAGCACGACACTCCGGATTTCCGGCTACAACAATGATAGCCTTATCTTTCAATGCCTCGTAAACCTCAGGAGCAATTCCTGCATACTCATCATCTGAGCTACATACAACTACAATTGCAGGGTTCTCTGCCAAACAAGCCTGAACACCCTCCTCTACTGTAGCGAAGCCGTTGTTATCCTTAACCTCGAATCCTGCACAAGCAAAGAAGTTGCAAGCGAACTGAGCACGAGCCTTACGCATTGCCAAGTTACCCATTGGGAACATATATACCAATGGACGACCATTCTCTGCTGCATACTTGTCGGTCTTGTTACGCATAGCCTCGAATGCCATTACTCCACGGTATGGTTTCAATGTCTCGAACTCTGCATCCTCTACAGTACAATTCTCAGCCTGGAATACCTCCTCTGGAAGATTTGCAATAACCTCGTTGAAGTTAGGGAACTGGTTAACTCCTACATAGCTCTCTTTACGCTGAGCAATAGCCAAATCACGAGCCTTTGCTGTCTCGGTTACAGCAGCCTGAACGAATCCGCTCTTCAATGCTGCAACATAGCCACCCTCTTCCTGAACCTGCAAGAATAGTTTCCATGCGCCCTCGCTTATCATCTCGGTCAACTCCTCAATGTAGTATGAACCTCCAGCAACATCGGCAACCTTCTCGAAGTGAGACTCCTCTTTCAACAACAACTGCTGATTACGAGCAACACGCTCTGCCAACTCGCTTGGAGTTTGATAAGCACAATCAAATGGATTTACCAAGTATGACTCAACTCCACCCAATACTGCAGACATAGCCTCGGTTTGAGTTCTAAGCATGTTTACGTTTGGATCGTAAGCTGACTTGTTCCACTTACTTGTCTCTGAGTAGATGTGCATCATGCACTTGCAATCGCAACATGGGTTGTAACCTTTAACGATTTGTGCCCACAAATAACGAGCTGCACGCAATTTTGCAATCTCCATGAAATATTTAGATCCTGTTGCGAAGTGGAAGCGAACCTTTGGAGCAATCTGATCGATTGACAAACCTGCATCGGTCAAAAGATCCAAATACTCAACTCCTGCTGCCAAAGCAAATCCCAACTCCTGAACAACAGATGAACCTGAATTGTTGAAAATGTGACCACCTACCTCAACAACCTTGAAGTTAGGATATGCAGCTGTCTTCTCGATAGCAGCCTTCAACACATTTGCACACTCGGGATTGAATTTTCCCTTCAATGTAGCCTTTCCGATTGGGTCAAACTTAATTCCACCATTGATCTTCTCCGGTGCATAACCCTTCTCTGCTACATACTCGATAAATGACTCCAAGAAGTTAGATTTTGCACAAACTCCCTCGAAGTTTACCTCGATGCACTCCAAGCAGATTCCGTTCAACAAAGCCTCAACATCAGCCTTGGTGTAAGAGGTTCCGCAACCTGCCATTACAAAACCAAGTGAATCAACGCCACGGTTCAACACATCGAGTGCCTTCTGATTTGCAGCTGCGTAATCGGTAACAGCAATGTTCTGACGAACATACCAACTGTTGTTATCCTTCTTGTTACCACGAACAAATGGATACTCGCCGGGATAGCCCTGCAAATTCTTTAGCTCTGCCATGTTCTCTAAACGATACATAGGCTGAACATTGAAGCCCTCGTTAGTACGCCACACCAATTTCTTATTGAAGTCGGCGCCTTTCAAGTCCACAGTAACTTTGTCCACCCACTCTTGCATGGTGTTGGGTGCAAACTCACTGAATAAATTTTCTCTTTTTGCCATAATTATATGTTTAACAATACATTCTTTCACAACGCTACAGGACACACCTTTCCCTATAACGTTTTCAAAAAGCAAAAATAGTAAATAAATCTATTTAAGAAAAATTTATTTAAGTTTTTACCTTGTAAAATTTACAGGCGAGGATTTAATTTGGTAATACCCCTGCTTTAGCTTATCTTTGTGGCGAATAATTCAGATATGAAAAACTGTAAAGAGAGAGAATCTATCTGGCTTGAAGCCATTGAAAAATACAGGGAGAGGAGCGGATTTGAGCCCTCGCCCAAAGCCTTTCTGTTCGACATGGACGGGGTGCTTTTCGACTCTATGAAAAACCACACCTTGGCATGGTACAAAACCATGTCAGGCTTAGGAATCCCATGTACTCGCGATGAATTTTACCTCTACGAGGGGTGCACCGGCAAAGGAACCATCAACAACTTTTTCCGACGCATATACAGTCACGACGCTACCGACGAGGAGGTTCAACAGATATACGCAATCAAGAGCGACCACTTCAATCAAATGCCAAAGGCCGAACCAATGTCTGGAGCCAAAGAGGTTCTTGAGCAGGTTAATGGGCGAGGTCTCAAGATTGTCCTTGTAACGGGATCTGGCCAACGCTCACTGCTTGAACGTCTGAGCAACGCCTACCCGGGAGTCTTTACCCCCGAGAACATGGTTACCGCATTCGATGTTTCCAAAGGCAAACCCGACCCGGAGCCATACCTAAAGGGGCTTGAGAAAGCGGGTGTCGAGGCACAAAATGCCATCGTCATTGAAAACGCACCCATGGGATGCAAAGCCGGTCGTGCAGCCGGAATCTTTACTATTGCAGTAAACACCGGCCCGATTCCTGCCGAAACCCTACTCGAATCAGGCGCAGACATTGTATTGAACGACATGGAGGATTTAAAAGAGAATCTTGCTGCAATATTAAAACTTATGAAGCTATGAATCAACAGATAAAGGAGCAAGTTGCAAAAGCAGTGAAGGTACTGCGTGAAGGAGGCATAATCCTCTACCCCACCGACACTATATGGGGATTGGGGTGCGATGCCACAAATGAGCAGGCAGTGCAAAAAATCTATGCCCTTAAGCAGCGTGCAGACTCGAAAGCGATGCTCGTGCTTTTAGATGATGTGGGCAAAATTGCATCATACTGCTCAATGCCCGACATCGCCTACGACCTGCTTGAAGCAATAGTAAGCCCCACAACCATCATATATCCCGAGGCTCGCAATCTGGCCCCATCAATGATTTGCGAAGAGAAGACCATTGGTATCAGAATCACAAACGAGGAGTTTTCGAAAGAGCTTTTACGACAATTCAGGAAACCGATAGTATCAACCTCTGCAAACATCAGCGGAGAGCCCTCGCCCAGATTCTTCTCAGAAATTTCAGAGCAAATTAAAGGGGGTGTTGACTACATTGTAGAGTACAGACAAGAGGATAAAACAGAGCACAAACCATCGGCCATAATCAAACTTGGCATGGGTGGGGAGATTCAGATTTTAAGAAAATAAGAGGAGTAATGGCACTAATATTATGTATTGAAACATCGACCACAAGCTGCTCGATTGCACTTGCAAAAAACGGTCAAGTTGTTGCACTTAAAGAGAATAACGAAGGATTAAACCACTCGGTATTGGCAGCCCCATACGTAGAGGAAATTCTCAAAGAGTATAATATTGAAGTTGAAGACCTTGATGCAGTAGCAGTAAGCATGGGGCCTGGTTCATACACAGGTTTAAGAATCGGGGTGTCGCTTGCAAAGGGCTTATGCTATGGTGCAAATATACCACTAATATCCATCCCCACACTTCAAGCACTGACCATTAATGCCGCAGCAAAAGTAAATGACCCCGAGGCTCTATACATTCCAATGATTGATGCACGCAGAATGGAGGTATATTCCGCAGTATGCAAGGCAGACGGAGAGCAAATAACCAGTACCGAAGCGATCATTGTTGACCCGGATTTCTACGAAGAACATATTAATAAAGGTAAGGTGTATCTGTTTGGAAATGGTAGTGAAAAGACCAAAGAGATTCTGACATCGCCCAACATTGTTTTCATCGATAAAATCGAGACATCGGCCATCGGATGCGCGCCCATTGCCGAAAGAAAATTCCAAGCAGGCGAATTTGAAGATGTAGCCTATTTTGAGCCGTTTTACCTTAAAGATTTTATCGCAACAACCCCCAAAAAGAGGCTGTAAAGTTAAAAAACCATTTTTTTCGCTATTTTTTTTCGAAAAAAATGGTTTTTTCTGTTAATAATGACTAAACTTGTACTTTAAATTAAGGGGATAGTTGTGCACTATCCTATGCAAACGATTTAAATTTTAAAAATAACATATCAAAAAAAACTAAAAGTATGAAGAAAAACAGATTCACAGCTGCCTTGGCTGCTTTGTTGGTGGGAGCAACATTGTTCTCATGTACCAGTGAGCCTCGCTACACAGCATCTGGCTTGGATAAGTCAGCATTCATGCAGCAAGTTAACGGTGTACAGAACCAGTTGTACACAATGACCAATGCCAATGGCATGGAGGTTACCATCACAAACTTTGGTGGTCGTATCGTATCAATTTGGGTTCCGGACAAAAACGGAAACTTTGGTGACGTTGTTTTGGGATTTGACTCAGTAAACGAGTATCTTCCAGAGAACAATGCAAGTGATTTCGGAGCATTCATCGGACGTTATGGAAACCGCATCGCTGACGCTAAGTTCACTCTTGACGGAGTTGAGTATCAATTGAATGCTAATAACTTTGGTCACTGTTTGCACGGAGGTCCTACCGGATTCCAATACAGAATGTGTGACATTGTGCAGACAGCTCCAAACAGCGTAACATTGACCTACACATCTGCTGACGGTGAGGAGAATTTCCCTGGAAATTTGGCATGTAAGGTTATCTACACTGTTACCGACTACAATGCATTGGTAATTGAGTATAGCGCAACAACAGACAAACCAACAGTTGTTAACTTGACAAACCACAGCTACTTCAACTTGACCGGCGATCCTAATAAGAAGATTACCGACCACATCATGTATATCAACGCAAAGAACATCACTCCTGTTGATACAACATACATGACTTACAGCGTAATCGAGGAGGTTGCAGGTACAGATATGGACTTCACTACTCCGACAGCTATCGGTGCAAGAATCGATAACTTCGAGTGTGTTCAGTTGAAGAACGGTAACGGATATGATCACAACTATGTACTTGACAATGATTGCAGCACACAGAATCTTGCAGTTAAGGTTGTTGAGCCAGTAAGCGGCCGTACATTGGAGGTTTACACCGATCAGCCTGGAGTACAGTTCTACACAGGAAACTTCCTTGATGGAACTGCAGTTGGTAAGAAAGGTATTGCATACAACCAGAGAGTTGGATTCTGCTTGGAGACACAGCACTATCCAAACTGCCCGAATGAGCCTACATTCCCATCAACAGTATTGCGTCCGGGAGAGACTTACGAGCATGTATGTATCTACAAATTTGGCGTAGAGAAATAATATTAACAAACACATAAAAAAGAGTATTAATAATGACAGGTTCAGGTTTCGCGACGATTGATTTCGTTATCCTTGGAGCGTACATTGTATTGTTGGTATGCTTGGGATTGTTCCTCTCTCGCAACAAGGGAGGAAAGGAGAAGAGCTCTAACGATTACTTCCTTGCAGGAAACACCTTGACATGGTGGGCAGTTGGAGCATCACTTATTGCGGCTAACATCTCTGCTGAGCAGATGATCGGTATGGCCGGTTCAGGATTTAAAATCGGTTTGAGTATTGCAGCTTACGAGTTGATTGCTGCCGCATCATTGATTTTGGTAGGAAAATACTTATTGCCATTGATGATCGAGAAGAAGATTTACACCATGCCTCAGTTCTTGAGAGAGCGTTACAACTCTGGTGTAGGACTTGCATTCTCTATTCTTTGGTTGTTGTTGTATGTATTCGTAAACTTGACATCAGTAGCATGGTTGGGTTGCTTGGCTATTCAGCAGATTCTTGGTATTCCAGAGACAATTGTTATGACAGCCGGCGATACAATCTACTACTTCGATGCTAAGACTGTTATCATCCTTATCCTATTCTTGATTGCAGGTATCTACTCAATCTACGGAGGTTTGGCTGCTGTAGCATGGACTGACGTTCTACAGGTAGTGTTTTTGATTGGTGGTGGTATCATTACTACTTACTATGCAATCTGTGCAGTATCAGGTGAGGCTGACAGTTTCTTCAAGGGAATCTCAACACTTTACGATACATGTAAGGCAATTCCAAACGACACTCACTTCAATCTTATCGTAAGTAAGAGTGCAAACGAGGCAGCATTTAAGGATCTTCCAGGTATCGCTGCTATCGTAGGAGGTTTGTGGTTGACTAACATTGGTTACTGGGGATTCAACCAGTACATCATCCAGAAGGGTCTTGCTGCTAAGAGTATTGATGAGGCTAAGAAGGGATTGATCTTCGCAGGATTCTTGAAGATTTTGATTCCATTCATCGCTGCTGTACCAGGTATCTGCGCATTCGTTATCATTAACGATCCTGATTTGGCTGCAAAGGCATTAGGTACTGTATCTATCCCAGATGAGTCTTATCCTTGGTTGGTACATAACTTTGCACCTATCGGAATTAAGGGATTGTCATTTGCTGCTTTGGCTGCTGCTATCATTTCATCATTGGCAAGTATGTTCAACTCAACATCTACAATCTTTACTATCGATATCTATAAGAGCTTCATCAACAAGAACGCTTCTGATAAGAAGTTGGTAAACATTGGACGTATCACCTCATTTATTGCATTGCTTCTTGCATTGTTCACAACAAAGCCATTGCTTGGAGGTTTGGATCAGGCATTCCAGTACATTCAGGAGTACAGCTCATTCTTGTATCCTGGTATTGTAGTTATTTTCTCATTGGGATTGCTTTGGAAGCGTGCATCAGGAACTGCTGCTGTTTGGGCTGCTATCTTGACATTGCCTATCAGCATTGTTCTTAAGTTTGGTATTCCAGAGATGCCATTCCAGTCTCGTTCAGCATGGGCATTCATCTTCTTGTTGGTAGTATTCGTTGCTATCTCTTATAAGAGTAAGAAGACTGTTGCAGCTGAGGCTATAGCAGAGGCAGACAAGAAAGCTATGAACAAGTGGTCTAAGATCACAGGTATCTGTGCAGCTATCTGCGTTATCATTGCAACAATCCAGAAGATTGCTTACGCAATTGAGCCATCAGGTTGGGCATTGACTCTTGAGAACTACGGTTTCGAGGCATTCTACTGCGCAGCAGGATTGTTCGGAATGGTTGCAATGTTCTTGCATTCAGATTCAAATGACAAGGTACGCGATCCAAAGGCATTACCTATCAACTTGAGTTTGTTCAAGACAAATGCAGGATTTGCACTTGGTTCATTCGGAATTATTGTAATTTTGGTTGCACTTTACGCACTTTTGTGGTAATATTGTAACTTGAAAATAGAATCTTAACGGACTCTCCATTGCGAGAGTCCGTTATTAACCCAAAATTAATTGAGCATTATATGTTAGAAGCGTTGAAAGAGCAAGTATTCAAAGCAAATTTGGACCTTGTTAAACACGGATTGGTAATATTCACTTGGGGAAACGTAAGTGGAATTGACAGAGAGAGCGGTTTGGTGGTAATCAAACCTTCAGGTGTATCATACGAGAGCATGCAGGCATCTGATATGGTTGTTGTTGACCTTAACGGAAATGTTGTTGAGGGAGATTTGAATCCGTCATCTGACACGCCTACTCACCTTGAAATTTATAAAGCGTTTCCAGAGGTAGGTGGAGTTGTTCATACCCACTCTACATACGCAACCGCTTGGGCACAGGCAGGATGCGACATTCCAAACATTGGAACAACACATGCTGACTACTTCAGTCAGGCAATTCCTTGTACACGCCAAATGAAAAAAGAGGAGATGGCAGAGTACGAGAAAGAGACCGGAACAGTTATCATTGAGAGATTCCAGGGAATCAACCCAATTCACGTTCCAGGAGTATTGGTACACAACCACGGCCCATTCTCATGGGGAAAAAATGCCAATGAGGCAGTTCACAATGCGGTAGTTATGGAGCAGGTGGCTAAAATGGCCTTCATTGCATTCAATGTAAACCCGCAATTGCACATGAACCCGCTATTGGTTGAGAAGCACTTCAACCGTAAGCACGGTCCAAATGCATACTATGGACAGAAAAAAAAGTAAAAAGCCAATAATAAATAATAACTAATAAAACACAACTATGATTAAAGCATTTGAAAATCTTGAGGTATGGTTTGTTACCGGAGCACAGTTGCTTTACGGTGGCGACGCAGTAGTAGCCGTTGACGGACACTCTACAGAGATGGTTGACGGAATGAACGCATCAGGAATTCTTCCTATTAAGGTAGTATATAAAGGTACAGCAAACTCTTCAAAGGAGGTTGAGGATCTTATGGTTGCAGCTGAGGCTGACAAGAAGTGTGTAGGTGTTATCACATGGATGCACACATTCTCTCCTGCTAAGATGTGGATTCACGGAATGCAGCGTCTTCGCAAACCACTTCTTCACTTCCATACACAGTTCAACAAGGAGATTCCTTGGGAGACAATGGATATGGACTTCATGAACTTGAACCAGAGTGCACACGGAGACCGCGAGTATGGTCACATTTTGGCTCGTTTGCGTAAGAACCACAAGACAGTTGTAGGTTACTGGAAAGAGGAGGAGACACTTCAGCACATTGCAGTATGGCAAAGAGTATGTGCTGGTTGGGCAGACTCTCAGGATATGAGAATTATCCGTTTCGGAGACCAGATGAACAACGTTGCTGTAACAGACGGTGATAAGGTAGAGGCAGAGATGAGATTTGGATACCATGTTGACTACATGCCATTCAGCTCTGTAATGAAATATTTCGACCAGATTAAGGACGAGGATGTTGACGCTCTTGTAGCAGTTTACTTCAACGAGTACGACCACGCTCCAGAGTTGGAGGATAAGTCAACTGTTGAGTACAAAAAGATTTGGAACTCTGCTAAGGCTGAGCTTACAATCCGTGCCGTTCTTGAGGATACAGGTGCAAAGGCATTCACATCTAACTTCGATGACCTAGGAGACTACAACATTGAGGAGACAGGTAAGGGATTCGATCAGATTCCAGGACTTGCATCACAGCGCTTGATGGCTGACGGTTACGGATTCGGAGGAGAGGGTGACTGGAAAACAGCTGCTCTTTGCCGTACAGCATGGGTAATGGGCCAAGGTCTTCCAAAGGGAACATCATTCCTTGAGGATTACACAATCCACTTCGCAGGACAGGAGTCAGCTCTTCTTCAGGCTCACATGCTTGAGATCAGCCCTGCTATCGCTGCTGAGAAACCAAAATTGGAGGTTCACCACTTGGGTATCGGAATTCGTAAGACTCCTACAGCTCGTTTGGTATTCACCAGCAAGACCGGTGATGGTATCGCTACAACAGTAGTTGATATGGGTGGACGTTTCCGTCTTATCGCTAACGAGGTTAAGTGTATCGAGTCTAAGCCACTTCCAAGCCTTCCAGTAGCTTCTGCTCTTTGGATTCCAAAGCCAAACTTCGAGATTGGTGCAGGTGCATGGATTATGGCAGGTGGAACTCACCACACATGTTTCTCTTATGACTTGACAGCTGAGTATTGGGAGGATTATGCTGAGATCGCTGACATCGAGATGTTGCTAATCAACGACGATACTACAATCCAGAACTTCAAGAGAGAGTTGAAGATTAACGAGGTTTACTACTTGTTGAACAAAGCTCTTAAGTAAGATAATTTGAATCAAAGGTGCTTCTGATGCTCTATCAGAGCACCTTTTTGTTTTTTTATAACCCCAAAAATAGATCAAAAATGGACGCAAAAGCAACCATCGAAGCCGGAAAAGCGGTACTTGGAATCGAGTTCGGTTCTACACGTATCAAAGCGGTTTTGATTGACCAGGATAATAAACCAATCGCACAGGGAAGCCACACATGGGAGAACCAGTTGGTTGACGGCCTTTGGACCTACAGCATTGATACAATCTGGGATGGCCTTCAAGATTGTTATGCAGACCTTCTTAAGGATGTAAAGAGCCAATACGATACAGTCATCACAAACTTGGCAGGTATTGGATTCAGTGCTATGATGCACGGATATATGGCATTCAACAAGGATCAGGAGATTCTTGTTCCATTCCGTACATGGAGAAACACCAACACAGCTCAGGCTGCGGCAGAGCTTTCTGAGTTGTTTGTATATAACATTCCATTGCGTTGGAGTATCTCTCACATCTACCAGGCTATCTTGAACAATGAGCCACATATTGGTCAAATTGACTTCTTCACAACATTGGCAGGATACATTCACTGGCAGTTGACCGGCGAGAAGGTTCTTGGTATTGGTGATGCTTCAGGAATGCTTCCTATCGATCCTGAGACAAAGAACTACTCAGCACAGATGGTTGAGAAATTCAACAACTTGATTGCACCCAAGAACTTAGGTTGGAAGCTTGAGGATATTCTTCCAAAGGTACTTTTGGCAGGACAGAATGCAGGTTATTTGACCGAGGAGGGAGTTAAGAAACTTGACGTTTCAGGAAACTTGCAGGCTGGTGTACCTGTATGTCCTCCAGAGGGTGATGCAGGAACCGGTATGGTTGCAACAAACGCAGTAAAACAGCGTACAGGTAACGTATCAGCAGGAACATCATCGTTCTCAATGATCGTATTGGAGAAGGATCTTTCTAAACCATACGAGATGATTGACATGGTTACCACTCCATGCGGAAGCTTAGTAGCAATGGTACACTGTAACAACTGTACATCTGACATCAACGCTTGGGTAAACCTATTCGTTGAGTACCAAAAGCTATTGGGAGTTCCTGTAGACATGAACGAGGTATTCGGCAAGTTATATAACAACGCACTAACTGGCGATGCTGATTGTGGCGGACTTATCTCATACAACTATATCTCTGGAGAGCCTGTAACAGGACTTGCAGAGGGAAGACCACTGTTCGTTCGTTCAGCTAACGACAAATTCAACCTTGCTAACTTCATCCGTACACACCTATATGCTACAGTAGGAGTATTGAAGATCGGTAACGACATTCTATTCAACGAGGAGAAGATTAACGTTGACAGAATTACCGGTCACGGAGGATTGTTCAAGACAAAGGGCGTTGGTCAAAGAGTACTTGCTGCAGCCCTTAACTCACCAATCTCTGTTATGGAGACTGCCGGTGAGGGTGGAGCTTGGGGAATTGCCCTATTGGCTGGCTATATGATCAACAAACAAGAGGGTCAATCATTGGCTGACTATCTTGAGGAGGTTGTATTTGCAGGTGATGCAGGTGTTGAGATTGCTCCAACTCCTGAGGATGTTGAGGGCTTCAACAAATACATCGAGGCTTACAAGGCAGGATTGGCAATCGAGCAAGCTGCTGTCGAGGCAAAGAAGTAATCTAATCTACATCATAGATTCATATTACGAGGGTAACTTTGGTTGCCCTCGTTTTTTATTACTAAATTTGCAGCTCAAATATAACACAATGAAAAGAGTAATAACATATATCACCACTGCCCTATTGTTAATAGGTTGCACTGCCCCACAGGCACAATATCAATACACCGAAGGTTACGAGCTACACACTCCATACCATATCAAATATAACCACACAAAACCGCTCCACAGTGAGATAAAAAATCTTTTACAGGAGTATTATCATTCTGTGAACGCTTTTGACTCTACATCGATTATTTCGCACGTAAATCGAAATATACCTATAGAGCTTGACACTATATTTGTGAATATGTTCAACAAAGCAATTGAGGTCAGCAATGCAACCGATGGTCTTTTCGACATTACCTGCGCTCCTCTAATCAATCTTTGGGGTTTTGGTTTCAAGAGTGGTCAACCCGTAACCGAAGAGTCGATAGAACAGGCTAAAAAGCTTGTTGGATACCAAAAGGTTCGCATAGAGAACAACCACATTGTTAAAGAGAATCCAGATATGCTTATCAACCTCTCTGCCTTGGGCGATGGCTACAGCTGCGACCTTATTGCAAGTCTGTTTGACCGACACGGTATTCAAGACTACTGCATTGAAATTGGAGGCGAAATAGTAGCTAAAGGTAAAAACCCAAACGGCAACAACTGGAGAATTGGAGTTATTGAGCCTATTGAGGGAAGTACCACAGCAGACCAGGTCATCAACCGAGTTGTAGAATTGACAGATGGGCGAGGCCTTGCAACATCGGGCGATTACCGCAATTTCCACGAAGTGAATGGTAAAAAGGTTGGTCACCAAATCAACCCAAAGACAGGTTACCCAGCAGGAAGCGATATTGTCAGTGCTACAATCATTGCAAAAGATGGAATCACCGCCGATGGCTTTGCCACAGCCTTCATGGTAATGGGAAGTGAGCGTGTAAAAAAATATGTCGAGAGCGACACCACCCTCGACTATTTCCTTATCATCAAAACCAGCGACTCAACCGTCACCACCATGCACCGCTTAAGGTAAGGTGTATCTTACAATCTGGGGTTCCAAAGTCTCCTCATTAGGGCTCCACGCATATAGATACTCTCCATTCGGAGTAACCGCTATATTCTTTACATCACGATCAAGTTTGTAATGATGTAATGGCTCTCCCTTAGCTGAGTAAAGATAAACATCTGGGGAGCTGTTATTATACCTTCTCGCAACGGCCTCTTCTTGAGTTATGCCGACATAGAGACAATAATAGTTCTCAGCAGAAGAGGCAATATCTGTAAAACCTACTATACAATCCGGAGTCGGGCGGGCACTATACCCTCCCTCTATTACCTCAACATCCATTTTCGGTATAGAATAGACTACTCGCTCCATAGATTTATTGAGATAATCCGAACAATCATAAAATTCTAAATAAGCTCCTCGGAAGGGACAAAAAACAAAACAATCAACACCACGTAACTTTGAGTACCAACCACCGAAATTAGCTAGATTGAATTCCAGGTCATTTACATAACACTCTTTTAAATCAAGAATATTCCCAATAGAATCCATCAACTCACCACTATTATCATAAACAGCACAACGCATAGAACCATCATAATAAGGAGTGGAACTACTTAGGTCATAAATCAGATTAGATGAAGAGAATAAAACAGATGGGGTTGTATATAGACTATCACTTACTACAAAAGAACCATATTTAGAAATTAATCCATCTCCACAATCACACAACTCATAATAATCAGATGTATTATGATACATAGTTGGTGAAATTTGCATCAAATAATATAAAGAATCGGAAACCAAAACATTGAAATTGGTAAATTCACCCGGGCCTCTACCCTTAGTTAGGGACTTATTAATTGATCCATTATTTAAATCTATAGTTGTCAATATTCGGCTACCATATTGTCCACAAACTACTCCGTAATTTCCAATAATATCGAAATAAAGACAATCATCCAACGAATCCGACGGGATATTCATCACCTCCCCCTGAAGTTCAATTGTCGTAGGGAAATCCTTACTCAAATCACGAATCTGCACCTTATCTGAAGAAGAACAAGATACAGCTATGAACATTATAACAAAAAGTATTCTGACCATAATATTATTACTTTAATAGCTCTGTATAATTATTTTTGATTGAATCTATTACATCCACAGGATGGTCACGATATATTACCACTCCATTGGGATCAATAAATAGTGCTGTTGGAACAGCATTAATAGCATAGTTATCCGCTACACCCATACCGGATTCTTGTATAGAATCTATCAACTGCAATCCCGGTAAGTTTTTCTCTTCAATAGTTCTACGCCAAGCCTTACCACCATCATGTTCACTAACGGCTACTCCAATCATAACTATTGAATCGGTATCTATCATATCATGGAATTTCAAAATATTAGGTATGCTCTTCATACAAGGTCCACACCACGATCCCCAAAAATCCAAAAATACATACCTTCCTCTAAAATCATACAAAGAGTGCTCTTCACCAACATTTGATTTTAAACAAAAATCTTTAAGAACATGTCCTACCGAAGAGGCCAGATTGTGGTCTATCAACTCCTTTATCTCTATTCCAATAGGAGTTAATTTCACTCTATCACTCAATAGAGAGTCATACTGACCTTTTAATTTCATAACCTCCTCTATTGTGGTATAACCGGCATAAAAACGAAGAATTCTGGCAGAAAAGGCAAAATCTGGATTCTGTTTAACAAACTCCATTGACAAGGAGTCTCTTATCTTGAAATATTTAGATCGCTCCTTCATTTGTTCATTAAACTTCTCCATAAAATCGGGAGCCTCACGTTCATAAGCAATAAGGTCATTAACAATATATCCTATCGAATCTAATATTAAATCATATTTCAACAACTCAGAATACTCATTCATACTTAATAGACCGCCATCAAAGGTAACACCATTCCACCAACTCCCATTTTGAATAAAAGTTGCATCAAAGCTACCTGAACCAGTAACATTAATGGTATCAAAACCTTCTAAAAATAGGGATTTAGGTTTATTACCTATCGCATCTAAAACAGTATTAGATAGTTCAAATTGCTCCTTGTTTTGAAAGAAGAATAGATTGCAATACTGGTCAGTCTCAGTTGTTGATAATGAAAATTTGGCAGAGTCAACCAAAGTAACAGAATCCAAAAGAATATACTCTTTTGTAATTGGATTGGTAATTGTTAAAACAACAAAGTTCCCAGGTACCAATCCCTTAACATCTCCTACGATATAGTTTTTATTAACTGTATTACATGAGAATAATAGCAACAAGGCTGAAATTGCTGAAAATAACTTTGATCTATTCATAACTATTGAATTAAGTTTTGACAAAGATAGTTAATAATTAGGAATTAGGAATGAGGAATTAGGAATTTATAGTTAGGAGTGAATAGTTAGGAGTTAGGAGTTAACGAGCGAAGCGAGTAAAGCCCCCTTATTAGCGAAAGCAAGCGTTAGCGCGCTGAGCGAAGGGGGGTTGGGGGTTGGTAGACAACAAATTAAAGCAAATCCACGAGTTGAATTCAAGGCTTTAGATTGCTTTGCAGATAAGGAGTAAGAGCTGTGATTAGATTTGCGAAGATTTGCTTTGGGGGTTGGTAAACAACAAATTAAAGCAAATCCACGAGTTGAATTCAAGGCTTTAGATTGCTTTGCAGATAAAGAGCAAGTGAAGTGATGAGATTTGCACTAATTTGCTTAGGAGTTAGGAGTGAGAGTGATTCATGGAATATAAATTCCCAATTATATACTTGAATACACCAAATCGGTAATAAAAGAATTCTCCTTGTGTATAATTACAATATCTAACAAAAATGTCCTCCAATCATACGAAAGGAGGATTAAAATATCAAATGATACATATTATATCAATCTACGGTCAATAGATTTTTCGCGATATCAATATCTACATTTAGATACTTGCAATCACAATGTAACCTTTCTACATATCTAATGATTGTGCTATTAGAATAACAATGTTCTTTACCACTTTCATTGTAACAATATGATGCAAGGTGATTTATCGGTAACTGGGAACTCTCATACTTACCGATTAAGGATTTAAGAATCCATACAAAGAAATCAAACCTATCCATAGTAGTTTAATTTTTATGGCACTACAAATATACTACAATTTTGGATAGAAAACAAATCCCAAATTTGGGTACCCCATCTGGTTCAGTTCAGGTGGGGTTTATTTATATCCCAATATCAACAAATCAATTCCTTGATACTTAGGATAAACAACAATGGCGGCGGATATCCCCTTAATATAAATTATTAAAAAGGATATTCGCCGCCACGAGGGTTTACAAGGATTACCAAAGAGGATTATATCCCAAGATAATCAGTACAAGTAATCCAATGCCCCACAAGGTTAATGCGGTTTTCCAAGCAAATCCTATTTTCGCCAAGAATACATCAAATTCAGTATTCCACCAAAAGTCTCTTGGAGCAATAGCCATTTCAACACTGAACATATATCCAAGAATAAAGCCAATTACTCCCAAAATTCCAGTGGCTCCAAATTGCCAACCGACCCACCAATATAAAACATCAAGTCCAATGACGAGAGCCAAATTAACAATTAACAGAAAACAAGTAATAAATCCCATAGTTCTATGAATTAGTAGTTAAACAACCGATTATTTCGTTGGCATATTGTTCTGCAATATTCGTAGCAGTTGCCTTGCGTTCAAGTAATAATGGATAGCGTTTTACAATTGCACCTCTTGCTGCTCCCGACAAATGTGGCAATGTGATACAAGAAATTAGTAATTCAGGATTTTCGGTTGCGACATCGTACATTATACTTCCTGCCCGATTTCCTAAACATACGCAAAGTGTGGGCTTTATACTTCCTATTTCCTTTTTAAGAATATCCACATACACCGCCTTTTGGGTGTTTGCATATCTATCGGAGGTCTTGTGGTCATAAACAAAATACTTCCGTGCATCTGTCAGATAGACACCATTGCCAGCCGACACCAATCTATTGATAAGTTCGTAAACCATTTTTCCTCCTTTTGCATTTGCTCGGTGTGTAGCATCGTGCAGACCAAATGGACTTGATAAAATGGCATCTTTACACTCGCCATACCATTTGTTACTCCTTAGCGGGTCTTGTGCAATAAGCATTATTCGTGGATTACTACTCTGTATATTAAACCAAGTTGGCAAATCTACACCAATAGCACCTTTACCCAATTGTTCAAAATCTGTCTTGAACTTCGGGTATTTAATAGACATCATTATACCCGTCGTATCAGTATATTCACGAAATGGTTTCAAATCTTCTGTAAACAACTCTTGCCATTGTTCATACGAAAAATTATACCCCTCTTTCATTTGCTGATACCTTTCTTTCAGTAGTGATAAATTATCTATACCCAATACCTCTTCGGCAATCAATCGGGGGATTTTCTCTGAAAGATTACATTTATTGCAAAATAGGTTTTCCATATCAGTTTAATTATCTAATTTTTTCAGTGTTTTCTCTATATCTTCTTTAGCTTTTTTGAATATACCACTTAGAATAGAAGGTTTCTTCGTCTGCTTACTTTTTAATTCCTCAAATTCAGCTTGCCATTTATCCAATTTCTTTTGATAAATCTCAATAGCTTTATTGTCAGGCGATAAAGCTATTAACGAAATAATACGGGTTTCTACCTCTGTTAAATCCGTTGAAATTACTTTGACTAAGGGTTCTTTTGTATATTTGGTCTTTGTTTTCCCTTGCTTTAATAAGGTTAAATTTTCCTCGATACTAGACGGATAATCACTCAATTCCGAAATAATTTCCGTGATTTCCTCTACTAAAATCTTTTCCGACTTTTTACTTGTAATTTTCATATCAGTTAATAGTTTTATTCGCCTACTCTTTGATAAGGTTTTCGGCTTACCCTTCATATTATTTGCTATGCGTGCGGACAAAAAAAGAAAGCGTGCTGACTGTCGGCATATCTACTCTGATGGGCTCTGGTAAACCTCGAACAATAAATAAGCAACAGCCCTCACGCTATAAGCATAGCGAAGGGTAACGGCCTATTCCTGTTCTTAAAATTTACCAGATTTTATCAGAGGAATAAAGCAGTAACACTTTCGTGTTTTATCCTAAAATGTCTTGTCAACACTACGGCTGACACTACGAAATTACAAAAACTTTTGAAAATGTACGATATTTACCCTTTATTTTTAGGCTGTTGCTAAAAAACGGAGAACTGCTATTTCAATTCTCCGTTGATACAAATACTATCCACCAAGTTACAAATTACCCCATATTTCATATTCGGCAAGTAATTCTTTATAGGCTAATCTCCTATATCCCGTTACCACAAACATTACAAATTTTGTTATATCATCAATCTTTCGAGTATTGTATCTGAAATCAAACTCTCCGCAATATCTCCAAAGATGTTTCTTTGAAACCTTATGATATATACCTTTGATACCTCGTTTAAGGTGCGACCAATAACCCTCTATTGAATTAGTATGAAAACCGTCTTTTACATATTCGTATTTTCCGTGGTCCACAACCTTGTGGTTATATTCCCGTTTAACATTGCTGTAACCCTGCCAACCATCGGTAATAACCGTTGATTCTTTTCGTATATAAACATCTATAATCGTTTGCAAATGAAATCTGTCGGTATTTGGGACAACTATTGTTTTTACCATACCATTGGACAATAATCCAACTACTGGAACTTTTGTTTTCAAACTTCTTCCTTGTGCACCTTTTATTCGACCTTTATTTCTACCACCCACATAGGTTTCATCAACTTGAGTCATATCTTCAAAGGCTGGTTTCATTCGGTCGTACATATTGTATCGTATTCTGTTTAGCATAAACCAAGCGCTCTTTTGTGTTACATTGATATCTTTTGCCAATTGAATACTGCTAATACCTTTCTTGTGCGATATGAAAATATAGATTGCATAAAACCATTTTTGCAAGGGAATATGGCTACCGTGAAACATTGTTCCCGTTGTTACGGTAAACACCTCTCGGCACTCACAGCATTTATATTTGCCATTATATTCTCCTTTGGTCTTTAACTTATAGTGCTTTTGTGATATAGTTCCACAATGAGGACATATCGGAGTACCGTGCCAGCGTTGTTCCTCCAAAAACTCTCGGCAGGTTTTTGCATCTTTGAAATATGATAGTATATCAATAAACGACTTTATGCTCTTTCTAAGTTTATCCATTTTTAATTTTGCTCATTGGTTTTTGAACCAATTACACACAAAACCACTTGGAATTATTACCATTTTTGTTATATAAATATAATCAAAAGTTTTAACATATTAAAATTCAAGGACTTATATTTTTGAAATTATTTTCATTTTTTTGACTAAATGGAATTCGGACACAAAAAAGGCAACCACGAAATGCGGTTGCCCAAATCAGTATTACTATATAGCACCATATGTAAACTGCGTACGATCTGTTGGACTTATGACCAATTCAAAAGTATTAAATGGAGTTTCTGTATCTAATACACAACATAAACTTGTTGGGTTCCAATTATCCAACATCTTAGGTGATTTACAGAAAAAATGTATACTTTTTACACCAGAGGTGTTAATCATAACACATTTTGCAGTTATTAGCTGAGGTACTCCATACGCAGTATTTTCAATAATAAATTCATCACCCAGTCTGGCATTTTTTAGGGTGCTCCAGTACATTGGTAGTAACTTCCCAATATTTCCCGAAGAAAATGGGTCTGGTGTACTAGTAATGGTTATTCTGCTCGGGGGGGGGGGTATTCACACACCGCTCCACTAAACCGCCGACACTTTGCTTAGATAAATATGGGTCTGTTGCCATAATCCAAAGAATTTTTAATTATCTTTGAATATGTATATCACGGATTAGTATAATTAACTTATACCAAGATTTTATTCTTTGGTGTATTCAAGTATATAATTGGGTATAAATTTTAAGAACACTAGCGGAAGGTGATTAGAATTCAAGGAAAATTTGCCGTAACAAAATAGCTGTTTGAGTTGCGAAGCAACGAGTTCTATTTTGTAGGCAAATTGACGTAGAAATTCTTGAACCGTGAGCGTCAGTTCTAAAAATTTATATTCCATTAATCATTTGCCAACACCCTAAATCCCTCTTCACTTGGTTCACTACGTTCACCGCGTTAATAAGGGGGACTTGGTGGGAGAGTAGAATGAAACTACTGCATATAAAAAAAGAGCGACAAGTTTGAAACTTATCGCTCTTGAAATTCGGCGTCTACCTACTCTCCCACCTCAGTGGCAG
>SUWY01000040.1 GCA_015061245.1 Bacteroidales bacterium | reverse complement strand
TTGATTTCCAATTTAAATGTCGGAGTGTTGGGAGATTGAGGTACAAACTCCTCCTCTGTGTCATTTTGACAAGAGATAGACACGAGGCTCAGCAACACAAAGGCAAAGACAAAACACGACATCAATCCTCTATAATTACCTTGTACCATACATGATTTATTATATTTATTACACAAAGATACATATACCAATGAATTATAAAAAAGAATAAACGCTTTTTCCACTCTTTAGAAACTAAAAAAGATACAATTCGTAAATCTTTACAAACAAACTGAACAGATATGAACATATACGACTTCAAGGTTAAGGATGCATCGGGACACGATGTAAGCATGGGAGAGTATCAAGGTAAGGTTTTGCTGATTGTCAACAGTGCAACTCATTGTGGATTTACCCCACAATACGAGGGGCTTCAGAATCTATATGAAAAGTATCACGAAGAGGGACTTGAGATTCTTGATTTCCCCTGCAATCAGTTTATGCACCAATCTCCGTTGTCACAAAAAGAGATTCAAAATTTCTGCGAACTGAAGTACCACACTACATTCCCGATATTTAAAAAGATTGATGTCAATGGTCCTAATGCTGAGCCGCTTTACAAATATCTGAAGAGCCAGAAACGAGGCCTTTTAAATTCAAACATCAAGTGGAATTTCACCAAATTCCTGGTAGATAGAGATGGTAAAGTTGTGGAACGTTTTGCACCAATCACGACTCCCGATAAGATTGAAGAGTCTATCAAGGAACTTTTATAGAATATTTTCATAGCAACATTAGCAATAGTTGTCGTTAAAAGAGTATTTTTGTAGCAAAATTATGCGTATGAAAAGGATATTTTTAATTGCTATAACATTGCTACTTTGTATAGGTACTCATGCTCAGATTAAAATTGACAAATCAAAGCCTGTGCTTATAATGTTAGGTGCTGAGTGGTGCACCTCGTGCAGAAGCATGAAAAACAACGTACTCAGAGAGCCGATGGTTAAGAATCTGATGCAAAACTACAACTTTGTATATATCGACATGGATAGTGACGAGGCCGCAATGGTTGTCGCCAAACTGCGTGAACAGGGCTACAAAGGCGGAATTCCCTACTTCGCAATCATGCAACAGGATGGCAAGGTGACCAACTCCTTAAACGGAGTTCGCACCAGCGAGGATTTCTGCAAATTCCTATTAAATCCCAATCCCGAAAAGAACAAAGAGGCTGTCTAACAAATTTAGGCAGCCTCTTTTCAAGTAAAAAACAAACTATAGTATTTTACAATATTTGCAATTCCAAATTGCAGTGCGTAATTTTGCCTAATAAAACAAGAAGTATGAAGAGATTTATATTATTTATAGTTGCATTGATTGTCTCTATTAATACAATCAGCGCACAGAAGATAACTATTGACGTTCAAAACGCGGCGGCTAAGATGTGCAATATCATCCAAAAAGAGTACGAAAGAAAAACAAAGCGAGGCTGGAAAGCCATTGAGACAAACGATAATGACAAACTTACCCTGACTAATGGCCAAATTATCTGTGGTACAATTTTGGAACTTATTCCATACGAGTATGTTAAGATTAAACTTGATGATGATAGTATCGAGACATATAAAATGGATCAAGTTGCAAAGATATATAAAGAGGCTCGATACATTTATTTAAAAGACACCTCTACCAGACGAGGCCTTGCTAAAGAGGAGAAAGGCACTACTATTTTGAAAGGAGCCATTGTCGAGAAACCTCGCTATAAAGGTTTTGTAGATTTTGGCTACACAATCAGAGCCGGCAACTATGGACGCGACCGAATAGAGTTTGCAACCACACATGGAGTTCAACTTAATTCATACCTTTTTGTAGGCGCCGGAACCGGTTTAACTCTATACCACACCGATAAAGATTTAATCAGCATTCCTATCTACGCAGCTGTAAGAGGTACATTGCCATACGGCAGGGTTATGCCATATTTGGATTTTAAAATTGGAGGAACAGTGAACGAGGTTACAGGTCTATACCTTAGCCCGACTATTGGTTGTAGATTTGCTATTGGCAACAATGCAAAAAGTGCAGTGTATGCCGGCATTGGATACACTGCACAAGTTGCTGATTATACTCTTTATAACCCTATTCGCAAAGAGTGGTTTAATGACAAAAGGAATTGCGGAGGTTTTAACATCAAAGTCGGTTTCGATTTCTAACCTCCACCGTCCACTCATTAATACTTTTCAGAATTGTTCAACTCTTCGGTAGTAAGCGATTTTTTATCCATCTTACGCCAGAAGTAGGCAATATATGCCACTACTAACGGTATTATTAACGATACCACTGCCATGGTCTTCAAGGTAAATTCACTTGAAGAGCTGTTCGCAATGGTTAGTGAACTCTGCAAATCAGTTACCGATGGATAGTAAGCTGTGTTGTTATAACCCGCTACCAAGAAGATTGCCACAACTACCAAAACGGTTCCCGGACCGGCAAACCAAATGCCTCGTTTGTAAAATGGTATTACGAGAGAGAGTACTACTCCGGCCACTACCAACAAAGCTCCTACCAAGAAGAGTGCAAGAACTATCGGCATATCCATGAAGTTGTGCAGATATTTATACCCCTCTATAAATATATACCCGTCAACATCTACTGCAAATCCATACATTGTCAATAGTTTATACACCACAAATATAAACAGGACAAGAAACGAAGCAAACATTGAACGCAGGTATCTGGCAAGTCTTATGTGCAGATTCTGGTTTGCAATATTATTTATCATATATAGCAACCCTAAAGTTATTGACAAAAACATCACCATCAAGCCAAATGATACATTAAAGATGTTTGCTACTGCCTCCAAACCTCGCCACTCACTACACCAACGGCTAATTACCGGCATAAGAGTATCGCTAACTGCGCCTTTATCTACAATGAATTGAGAACCTGTAAAGAATGTACCTACAGCTGTTCCTATCAAAAGAGGACCTAACAAGCCGTTTATCACCAAGAAAACTCGGAAAGTGTTTTTACCCAAAACATTACCCACCTTATTTTGAAACTCGTATGATACCGCCTGAAATACAAAAGTGATAAGTATCAACATCCACACCCAATAGGCACCACCAAAACTTGTACTATAGAAGAGAGGGAATGATGCAAAGAATGCCCCTCCGAATGTAACCAATGTAGTAAAGGTCAACTCCCATTTACGCCCGGTAGAGTTTACCATTAGTTGTCGCTCATCTTCGTTCTGAGCTACAATAAAAATCATTGAGTTTGCCCCTTGCACAAATAGCAAAAAGACCAGTAAACCTGCAAGAAGTGATACCAAGAACCACCAATATTGCTGTAAAAATTCGTATGTAACCATAACTACCTCCTATTTTTCAATTCCGGGACCCTGTTTAATTGCTTTGAAGAGTATGCGCAACTCTATAACCAAGAATAGAGTAAATACTGCAACAAAGAGGAAGAATGTTGTCTGCACTGCTCCTACATTTACGCTTGACAAAGCAGCCTTGACCGGCAACAGATTCTGAATTGCCCATGGTTGACGACCAACCTCGGCAACAATCCAACCTGCCTGACCTGCCAAATATACCAAAGGTATTGAGAATAGTGCAACCCACAATAACCAGCGCATATTTACCAATCTCTCTTTCCACTCTGCCCATAGAACCACCAACATTAAGAGTAGTAGAAATCCTCCTAATCCAACCATTACTCGGAATGCCCAATAGACAAGCCACACAGGCGGAACCAACTCCTCGGGCGATTCAATGTAACCATATCCAAAGTACTCCACATTGGCATCGAGCACCTTACGATACTCTGCCGCCGCCTGAGGATCAGTTTTCATTGTCTCTCTGTATCCCTTAAATGCCTCAAGTGCTGCACGACCTCGCTCAATCTTCTCCTGTGCCGATAAATAGGTCTGCCCATCCGGAGTTGTATAACCATCCAAAATATTGTTAATTCCCGGCACATATCCATCAATATCATGTGTGGCGAGGATTGATAAAACTCCGGGAACCTCTACTCCCGGAACTATTGAAAATGGTGCTCTTGTACCTCCATTCTCCAACCCCTCGGCTGCTGCCAACTTCATTGGCTGATATTTTGCCGCATGAATTCCGTGGCTATCACCACTCAACATTACCGACATGGTTCCTACAATTCCTACAATTGCTGCAACCTTAATACTTGCCAATGCAAAACGTTTTTCACGACCTTTAAGCAAATACCATGCACTGATACCTATAACAAAAATAGCTCCTGTCATCCATCCGCTAAATACCGAGTGGAAGAATTTTGAAATGGCAACAGGATTTGTAACCAATGCCCAAAAATCAACCATCTCATGACGAACGGTATCGGGATTGAACTCCATTGCAACAGGGTGTTGCATCCAACCGTTTGCAATAAGAATCCATATTGCAGAGATTGACGCTCCTATTCCTGTCATCCAGGTGGCAAGTAGATGCACCCTTTTACTGAACTTATCCCAACCGAAGAACATTACAGCAAAGAATGTTGCCTCCATGAAAAATGCCAATATTCCCTCAATGGCCAATGGAGCACCGAAAATATCACCCACAAACCAGGAGTAGTTGCTCCAGTTGGTTCCAAATTGAAACTCCAGAATTATTCCTGTAGCAATTCCGACAGCGAAATTAATTGCGAAGAGCTTCATCCAAAATTTAGCTGTGCTCTTCCAAAAATCGTCGCCCTTCACCACATAAATTGTCTCCATTACCGCCATAATCACTGCCAAACCCAAGGTTAGAGGCACGAAAATCCAGTGGTAACCCGCTGTAAGAGCAAACTGCGCTCTTGACCAGTCAATTAATGCCGTATCCACCATACCATTACTAATTATTGTTGTTATTTATTTGAAAATCCGATAATTGAGAGCCTACATACTCACTTCTTTGCTCCTCATCCATACCCGATAGAACAGGCTTAAAAAAGAGAGCCCTCAAAACAAGAAAGAGGATTACCAACTTTAGAATTATTAATCCCCATAATGGCCTACCCCAGGTCATGTTTTTGAAACCATCGCGATAGAAACACCATATCGATTTAATAGTTTTAACTATTCCCATAATTGCAACAATTTCTCCCCACAATATTCGCAAAAAAAATTGAAAATTCCAAATTCGCAAACACTTCGTGTGCTTCTACTCCTCGCGGCTCAGCATAATGCAAATCTGCGCAAATCACATCTTTAACTTTAACGTTAATCTGTCAAGCTAACTTTTCTCTACTTGTAATCCTGTGGATTTGCTTTAATTTGTAGTCTACCAACCCCCAAACCCCCTTCGCCTTATTCACTACGTTCATTACGGCTAATAAGGGGACTTAGCAAATTGCAAGCAATTTGTAACTCCTAACTGTTCACTCCTAACTCTACCAACTTTCTCAAAATTATTCCTCATTCCTAATTCCAAAGCAAATCTTCGCAAATCTAATCACAGCTCTTACTCCTTATCTGCAAAGCAATATAAAGCCTTGAATTCAACTCGTGGATTTGCTGTAATTTGTGGTTTACCAACCCCCTAAATCCCCCTTCGCCTTATTCACTTCGTTCATTACGGCTAATAAGGGGGCTTAGCAAATTGCAAGCAATTTGTAACTCCTAACTGTTCACTCCTAACTCTACCACTTTCTCAAAATTATTCCTCATTCCTCATTCCTAATTCCTAATTAATTATTATCTTTGTGCAGTTTTGTGCCACAGAGGTTCTTTCGAAACTTGTGGTGAAAAGGGAATCAGGTGAAAATCCTGAACAGTCGCGCTGCTGTAAGCTCCGCAAAAAAAGATTTGCTTATCAGGCCATTACGCCAAAGCCACTGCCGAGAAGGTGGGAAGGCAAGCAAGTCGGAGTAAGTCAGAAGACCTGCAAAACCAATTAGAGGCTTTTGCTTCTAAAACCGTTGAATTTTATCCTTCGCGAAAGAGGATTAAACACAAAGGGCATGCAAAGATTCAAATTACTGTTAGTTATTGCTAACTGTCTGCTGTCAACAGGTTTGCTTGCGCAAACAGTAGATAACGACACAATCATCAGAAAGCACGAAGAGGTCGCTGAAGTAAAGGTTCAGGGACAGAACCACCGTGTTTCAATCAGTGCAGCCTCGCCCACACAAAAGATAGATAAAGAGCAGATGCTAAGGGTTGGAGCAACACAGATTTCCGATGCAGTCAAGCACCTTTCAGGTGTAAATGTAAAGGATTACGGCGGAATTGGCGGACTTAAAACCGTCTCTGTAAGAAGTTTGGGCGCACAACACACTGCTGTAAATTACGATGGCATTACCGTCAGCGACTGCCAGTCAGGTCAAGTTGATCTTTCACGCTTCTCATTCAGCAATATATCTGAGTTAGAGTTGACTATCGGGCAGGGAAACGATATTTTCCAACCCGCAAAGATCTTTGCATCGGCAGGAGTATTGACAATCAAGAGCACAGCCCCGAAATTCAAGGAGCAGAATTATCACATTGATGTAAATATAAATGGAGGTTCTTTTGGACTGGTCAATCCATCGGCCATATACTCACAAAAGCTAACCAAAAGGCTTGCCATGTCGCTCTATGCCGATTATCAGCGTGCCGATGGTAACTACACCTACAAAATGTACAATGGCAACAAGTTGATTAAAGAGAAACGCAACAATAGTGATATTCAAGCATATCGCGGAGAGCTGAATCTCTATTCACAACTTGGCGACAATCAAGAACTTAATGGTAAAATTTATCTATACCACTCAAAACGCGGACTTCCCGGTGGTGTGATTTACGATAACCCATACTCATTTGAAAGATTGCACGACAAAAACTATTTTGCTCAGCTAAATTACGAGAACCGCTTTAATGGCAAATGGAAATTAAAGGCCAATGGCAAATGCAACTACTCGTGGAGCAGAGATATAAATGGACAAACCGCCGTCAATTCCGACGATCGATTCAAACAGACCGAGAGCTACGGCTCGGTGGTTGCATGGCACAACTTTGGCAGGGGGTTCTCGGCATCATTAGCACAAGATTTCAGCTACAATTATCTATCAACAACTTTAAAGAATTGCCAATATCCCGAGCGATACACCAGCTTGACTGCGCTTGCCGCACAATTCAAAAGCAACGAGGTTTTGATTACGGCCTCGCTTCTAAACATATACATTACTGAAAATGTAAAGATTGGAAGTGCTGCCAATGACAGGAAACGCATCTCTCCGGCAGTGAGTCTGAGCTGGAAACCCTTGAAGCAGAGCGAATGGCACATAAGAGCCTCGTATAAGGATATTTTCCGTGCACCTACATTCAACGACCTGTATTACCGTCTTATCGGAAACACCCGATTGCGTTCCGAGAGCACCAAACAGGTCAATTTGGGTACCACATGGCACAAATATATTGGCAAGGGGAACGACTATCTGACCCTATCGGCCGACATATATTATAATCGTGTAAAGGATAAGATTGTTGCCATTCCTACTATGTTTGTATGGCAAATGTCAAATGTTGGCAAAGTTGAAACTATTGGCGCAGATATAAATATCGGGGGCGAGGTTTCAATTTCCCCCCAATGCGAGGCACACTTCAACGCCAACTACAACTTTATGCAGGCTGAGGATATTACCAACTCTGAAAGTACATTGTGGAGAGACCAGATTGCATATACACCAAAACACTCGGGAGCAGGAAATTGCAATTTCGAGTTTCCGTGGTTTACCATTGGTTACAATGTAACCTGGGCAGGAGAGCGATATGCCAAAGCGCAAAACTCACCCGACAATCGCATAAAACCATACGCCGACCACAGCATAAACCTCTCGAAGAGGTTTGAAATGGGCAAACACTCGCTATATATTCAGGCAGATGCCCGAAACCTTAGCGGAAAGAACTATGAGATTATCCGTTTCTACCCTATGCCGGGCAGGAACTACAATATAACAATCAGTTACAAAATTTAAAGCACGAATATGAACAAGAGACTTTTAAACTCGGCTATCGCATTTGCCACAATGGCACTGCTTATTGCATGTAGCGATGATGACAACAAGATTGAGCCAACCCCAACGGTTCCGGCCCCCACAACACCTACTAGCAAAGGTGCATACGTATTGAGCAGCGGTTATTGGGGAGAAAACAACGCATCAATTCAATACATTGACCTTGAAAACCACAGAGTAATAAACGACGATATGTATTTCTATGCCAACGGTGAGAAGTTGGGAGATTCAGGACAGGATTTGTTGTTATACGGCTCAAAGCTTTATTGCACTGTAAGCACATCTGAAAAGGTGGTTATCATGGATAAGAGCTGTAAAGTTCTGAAATCGCACTCCCTGTATGTTGATCCCGATATATTACCCAATGACATAATAATAGATTCTGACCCTCGATACCTGGCAGCACACAATGGCAAGGTCTATTTCACATCATACGACGGAACAGTATCACGCATCGATACCGCAACATTAGAGATTGAGGCTAAAGTTAATATAGGAAATGTTCCCGAAGCAATTACAGTGGCCAACGACAAATTATACGTAAACCTGTCAAATTACGGCTCTGGAAACAGGGTTGCTGTTATTGACATAGCCACCTTTACAAAGATTAAGGAGATTCGTGTAGCGCTAAATCCATACTCAACCTGCTTTACCGGAAGCGACGGATATGTATATGTAATCTCGAATGGAAACTATGCGGGCGATGCCTCAATTCCCGAAAGCGAGTGGGTATATTCAACCCTGCAACGCATATATCCTGAAACAGACATGATAACCGAGGAGTGGCCTGCAACATTTGCTTGCCAATATGGCGATGATATTTATGCCATTTATAGTGAATACTATCTTCCTGAAACTCATAAGTGTGTAAAATATAATTTGGTCAACAAGGGCGAGACCGATTTTATTGATCTTGAAGAGTTCAAATATGATGGCTATGCATGTGCCAACTCAATTAATGTAAATCCTGCGAATGGAGATGCATACGTATGTTGCACTCCATGGGGTCAATACGGAGTTGTAAAGGTATTCAACAAACAGGGCTATTGCCAGCAAGAATACACAGTAGGCTACTGTCCATCAAAGGTTATATTCACTGAATAGAGAAAGGATGAAACTTCTATTTCGCATAACATTCACGCTTGGAGTGCTTCTGCTTTTAAGTTGCAAAGGTGGCGGACAAGGTAACATCAATGAAACCTCGCTCGACACTATTCCATTACGCTATGCAGAAAACCTTACACTACTGCAAGGAGAGGGGTATATCGTGGCAGAGTTACGAAACCCGTGGGACACTACAAAGCTACTGCACAGATACATTCTGATTCCAAAGAGTGGAACCATGCCCGCAAACATACCAAACGGAACCATTGTAAGGACTCCGCTACAAAACTGCATGACATTCACCTCTATACACACAAAACTCGCCATTGAACTTGGGGCCATTGAGAGTATCGGAGGTGTGTGCGAGATTGAGTATATGAATATTCCCGAAATCCATAAACGCCTTGAAAATGGCAGAATTATAGATGCAGGGAAGGGGACGAATCCCGATGTTGAGAAGATTATCGAACTCAGCCCCGACGCAATTCTGTTATCGCCATTCGAAAACGGAGGGGGACACGGCAGAATGGATAAGTTGGGAATCCCTATTATTGAGTGTGCTGATTACATGGAGATTAGCGCACTTGGAGGGGCGGAGTGGATATATTTTTACGGTGCTCTGCTTGGATGCGAACAGGTGGCAGACTCTATTTTCAAGAGTGTAGAGAAGAGCTATAACTCTTTGAAGCAGTTAATTCCGGAAAATGCAAAACGTCCAAAAGTTATGTATGGATTAAAGACAGGTTCGGCATGGTATGTCCCGGCAGGAGGCAGCGGCATTTGTAAACTGCTTACCGATGCAGGAGCTGATTATATCTTCAACCACACAGCAGGAAGCGGCTCGATTCCAATGGCCTTTGAAGAGGTTTTTGAAAAGGGCAAGGAGTCAGATATTTGGCTTATACGCTACTTTCAACAGGGCGATAAGAGCTACTCTCAACTTGCAGAGGAGTACCTGCCTTACAAGCAGTTTAACCCATTTAAAAAGAGAACCATTTACGGGTGTAACACAAGTTACTCCACCTACTATGAGGATTTCCCATTCCACCCGGATATGGTACTGAAAGATATTATATCACTACTCTATCCTGAATTAGATGTAAACTATAAGCAGAAGTATTATACCAAACTTGCAGAGTAATGAGGAGCAAAGGTAAAATATATGGTGCGGTGCTTGGAGTAATTACGGCAATCCTATTTGTTGCAAATCTGCTCTTTGGCTCTATAGATATACCCATCAATGAGGCACTAAATATATTAATTGGTGGCGAGGCCTCACGAGAGAGCTGGAGATTTATAATATTAGAATCTCGTCTGCCTCAAGCCATTACCGCCCTGCTATGTGGCGCAGCATTGGCCTGCTCGGGATTACTGCTCCAAACCTCGTTCAACAATCCATTAGCCGGTCCTTCAATTTTGGGAATTGATTCAGGAGCAAGCTTGGGAGTTGCTATTATCATCCTATTGGGAGGAGGAGTTATCTCAACTCAAACACTATCAATATCGGGCTTCTTTGCAGTAATAATCGGAGCAACTTTGGGAGCTTCACTGATTATGGCAGTTATTCTGTTCCTATCAACAATGATTAAGAGCAACATCATGCTCTTGATTGCAGGAATCATGATTGGATATATAACCTCGTCCATCATATCATTATTGAACTTCTTTGCGACAGCCGAGGGGGTACACTCATACACAATATGGGGACTTGGGAACTTCGGAGGGGTATCTATGGAGCAACTTCCACTATTCTCACTTCTAATATTTATTGGAATATTCATAGCTATTTTGCTCATTAAACCCCTCAATGCCATGCTATTGGGAAACAGATATGCAGAAAACTTAGGAGTGAATATTAAAAGGACAAGAAATCTGCTACTTCTTGCAACAGGAATCCTAACTGCGGCAACAACTGCTTTTTGTGGTCCCGTTGCATTTATCGGATTGGCAGTTCCTCACATTGCACGCCTGCTTTTAGGCACATCAAATCACAATCAATTGCTCCCCATAACGCTGATATGTGGTTCTGTTGTTGCTCTGTTATGCAACCTGTTATGTACTATTCCTGGAAGTTCAGGCATTCTGCCACTAAATGCAATCACTCCCATTTTCGGAGCACCTGTAATTATATATGTAATTGTTAATCAACGCAAAATACAATACTTCAACTAATGAGCAAAAAGCAGATAATAGAGGCTGTCAACCTTAAAATAGGATATAATGACACCTCCAAAGAGAAGGTGGTACACCAAGGATTAAATTTCCAACTAAACCTTGGAGAGTTGACTTGTCTGCTTGGTGCTAATGGTGCAGGTAAATCCACTCTGCTCAGAACTCTATCGGCAGCCCAGCCGAGGCTTGACGGTAAACTATCTCTCGACGGTAAACCCATAAATGAGTATAGCGAACGCGAACGTTCAAAATTGATAGGCGTTGTATTGACCGACAAAATTTTTGCCGGAGGTTTAACAGTATATGAGCTGGTATCACTTGGCAGACAACCACATACCGGATTTTTCGGACGACTTAGCAAAAAAGATAACGAAATTATAAAACAAGCAATCAAGAGCGTTGGCATTGAACACAAATCAGAAAGTTACGTTGCAGAACTATCCGACGGAGAGCGCCAAAAGGCAATGATTGCAAAGGCATTGGTTCAAGAGTCTCCATTGATAATTCTTGATGAGCCTACCGCTTTTCTCGATGTTGTTAGCAGAATTGAAATAATGCAGTTGTTACACAAAATTGCATCGGAACATAATAGAGCAATACTTTTATCGACCCACGATATTGACCAAGCCTTAGTACTTGCCGATAAACTATGGCTACTAACAAAAGGGCAAGGTATTATATGTGGTACTACCGAGGATATCATTCTTCAACACAAAATGGAGAATCTATTCCCAAATAGCAATATTAAGTTCGATTATGATCATGGGGTCTATTATCCAACTGTTCATGGAGATAAAAAACTTGCTCTATATGCAAGCGATAAAACCCTACTACACTGGTGCTTAAATGCGCTAAATAGAATTGGATATTCATGCAAGATATTACAATCAACAGACGAGCCCTGCAACCATGAGATAATATTACACGCAGAGTCATCATGCATATTGCATTTACAACTCAAAGAGGAATCATTGACTCTAAGCAATTTTGAAGAGCTAATATCTACTCTCTCCTAAAGTATCAGACCAACATTTTCAATGTTAAAAATATTAGATTTTATTGTATTATTATCAGTTTTTATTAATTTTGCCCATATTAAGCAAAGTATTGCATTAAACAAACATTTAAAATAATAAAAAATGAACAACAAATTTTTACTATGGGCGTTAGTATGCTCAATGGGATTGGGTGTATGTTTCTCATGTGATGAAGACACAGAGAATGAGGAGCCAAAACCTACCGAAAAGCCAACACCTCCCCCAACAGAACCAACACAAACTCCGGTTTTTGACACACCAACAATCAATGTTGACACAATGTCATTGGAGAGTTACTCAATTGACGTAACCAGCGGAGAGCAGGAGATTCACTTTATCAGCACAACAGGTGCAACATTTAACGTTACAGGCGATGAGGCTGCAGATTGCCACACAATTACTATTGAAGAGGATGGAACTATTTGCGTAAAACTATCTAGCAACGACACTAAGAATGCAAGAGTATGCGTATTGACAATCTCTGTTTCAGGAGAGACAGACAAAGAGATTTCATTCACAATCAATCAGGATGGCGTAGAGAACGCTAACGTTTTGAAGAGCGACACTGTAGACCTAACATTCGAAGCACAAGATTTCACCGTTGTTGCAAGCACTGGTGTACAATATATGATTCGTCCTCAGGATGATTGGATTTCAGTAAAGGACAATGGTCGTGCAGTAACTGATCACAATATTGTTTTTGCTGCTACCGAGAATGAGAGCCTTGCACGTGTAGGTTCTATTTGGGTAATTTTCAAAAACAGTGACGATACCCAGAATTGGGATACTGCCGTTTGTGTAGTTAACCAAGCTGAGAGTCCTAATATTCAGATGGCCAACACATTCAGCGAGTGGCCAGAGTATACAAATGCTCCTTACTACAACTTCGCAGAGGAGAACGCTGGAGTTGAGTGGCCGGAGCCAGACAAGGTATTCCCAATTGGAAGATATGTAAGCACTGCTTCTGAGAAAGATAAGGTTATGATTGTAGAGGATCGCCGTTGGGCATTTGTCGGAGGTCCTGTAAGAAGAAGTACTGTTACTCTTGCAGCTGTTGAGCCTATGCTTAAGGAGTTCAACTATCAATTCGACTTCTTGCGCGAGAAGATGGGATGGCCACCAATTGCAACAGAGAAAGATGGTTATAGAAACCAAATCATTCTTCACGAATCAGGTTTGAGAGGACAAGGTAGAGATACAACCGCTCAGGGAGGATGGCAATCTTCATTCAACGGTTATCCATGCGTATTGTTATCATACGTTCCTGTACAGTCATTTGACCCAAGATATGCTGATTCATACCAGACCGGAGCATGTATCCACGAGGGAATCCACGCTGTATTTGCAACACTTCCGGGATGCAAGAGTGCAGCATGGTTCCACGAGGGAGCAAATACATGGTTACAGGCTCAGTTGAACATTGAGATGGGCATTGAAAATGGCGACTTTACATACGACGATCTTCAAACAGACGGAGAGTTCGGATGGTTGTGTATGGGTTCTATCATGGCTCCATTCATGCCTATTGAGTGCTACTCTGGTTGGTTGACAACCGATAACTCATTCGGAGGTCCTGCTGCACAGGGTAACAATGATGGTCTATGTACACGTTCACTACTTGGAGGTTCACAATATTCAAGCGTATTCCCAACATTCATGAGCGTTGCAATGAGCAAATACTCTGTAGCAAAGATCTGGCAGGAGGGCTTCAGCGGATATATTCTTGATCGTATTGAGGACTTTATCGGAGATGATCAGATGAGACGTATGGTTATGGAGTACCGTGCTCGTTTGTGCTTGACCGATATGAACGAATGGACAGGTGCAGTTAGAAACATGTACAATGCAAACTGGGGAACAAGCGTAGGCCCAGAGAGAACAGAGTATGCAGGAACTCAAAAGAACTGGACAGCATATCCATACGTATCTTCAACTGTTGACGAGGAGGGTTGGTACAATCCTGATGAGTACACATTGCCAGGATGGACAGGAGCCAACATCATCCCATTCACTGTTTCCGGCGACACAATCGCATTCAAATTCGAGGAGGTTTACGAGGGTGAGCCACTATACGAGGGAACAAGAAGCAAGGCTGGTTCTAACTTGTATCGTGAGGATGGAGATACCCGTTTCATGATTTGCTGGAATGGTGAGGATGGTACCCCATACTACACCGAGGCATTCAACCACGGCGAGCAGGCAGTTATTGATATGACCGGTAAAAAACCGGCACACGGAGTTGTATTCGTAATGGCAGTAAACACTGACTACGTATATACCGGAGATAGAATCCGTAAGGCTAAATATGATTTCCGTGTTAAACCAACATACGGAATTTCAGGTAAGGCTGCTATCAGTAAGAAGTGGTGGAACTGGAATGGTAGAGCATAATTCCATTAAACATACATAGCTCAATAGGGGTAATCGTTACGATTGCCCCTATTTTATTATATATTTGCCTAAATTGTTGACACAAGTCCATATTTTATATAACTTTGCTCCTCATAGGATTGTCACACAACAAATTTATAGATAAGCATGAAAGCTAAAACTACAATGAGATTTCTTACCTACATTGTTGTAGGTTTTACAGCGTTAAACATCATCTCTTGTCAAAATGACACAGAGGAGGAGTTTGTACCTCAATCTCCCAACACTCCGACATTTAAATTGGAAATCAA
>SUWY01000047.1 GCA_015061245.1 Bacteroidales bacterium | reverse complement strand
GTCGGCAACCACGACATCAAGAATTTGAGGCAAGGATATTATAGTCGTTTTGAGCATATAGCGATGCAGATGCATATCGAGGTTGGAAAGCAGAAGATATATCTCAACCACTGCCCCTTCTTGTGTTATGGTGGGGCATATCGAGATACTTGGCAACTATTCGGTCATGTGCACACCAGCAAACAAAACACCAGCATAGATGCTCCACGACTGAACATGCTATTCCCGACACAATATGATGTTGGAGTGGATAATAACAACTTTACACCTGTCTCATTTGAACAGGTAAAGAGGATAATAGAAAGACAAGTAGAACAATATGAAAAGATAAGAAAATAGGGAGGATTGTTTTATGAAAATACAATTTGCATCTGATATACATTTGGAGTTGTCGGATAATTCGAGATTTATAAAGAGTGAACCGTTTGAGGTTACTGGCGATGTGTTGGTCTTTGCTGGCGATACTGGTTACCTACGAGATAGGACTTTACCAAATTTGAAATTCTGGAAGTGGGCTTCGGCAAACTACCGAGAGGTGTTGTTGGTGCCCGGTAACCACGAGTTTTATGGCAATGGCGATGTGTTAGCTTATGGCGACAGTTGGAGCCGTAAGATATTGCCAAATGTGCATTACCACCAGAACAAGGTTGTGAGAATTGACGATGTTGATTTTATTCTCTCAACCCTTTGGTCGCACATTCGCCCCGCGGACGAATATTTTGTGCATCGAGGAATGAATGACTTTCGGCAGATTCTGTACAATGGTCGGCGCTTTACCCCTGCCGACTTTAACGCCGAGCACGAGAAATGTCTGGACTTTATCAAGCGTAGCGTGGCGGAGAGCACTGCCGAGCGTATCGTGGTTGTAACACATCATCTGCCGACAATGGCAGTCGTTGCGCCAGAGCATAAGGGCAACTTGCTAAATAGCGCCTTTGCAACGGAGTTAGGCGACTTTATTGCTGATAGCCGTATTGATGCGTGGATTTTTGGACACTCGCACGCCAACATAGATGCAACAATTAACAACACTCGCATTGTCTGCAACCAACTCGGCTATGTTTACTATCGAGAGAATCTCGGCGGTTTTGACGGCGGGAAGTTTATAGAGGTGTAGACTATATGCCTCGATACTCTGCGAAAGTCTGAAAATAAATTCAACTTTCGCAGAGTATCAATACTTTTTGGCTCGCAATTTGTTTTTATAAACAAAAATGTTTATTTTTGCGGTATGAATAGAATGATTGAAATACTCAAGGGATTGCACCCAGGTCTTTTCTTGCAGCGAGAGTTGGGTAATAGAAAGCTCAAAAGTGGGCAGTTTGCCGAGTCTATTGGCGAACATCCACAGACTTTGAGTGCCATTATTCGTGGGCGTAGGTCAATGAATACACCTCTATCCCTTCGTATAGAGCAGGCTCTCGGTTTGGAGGAAGGATTCTTAATGACCTTACAGGTATACTACGACATTGCAGAGGAGAAGCGTAAACAATCAGCTAATCATCTCCCCGACCTCACTAAATTCCGTAGCACGATATTTTGGGATACAAAGATTGAAAATATTGACTTTACTGCACATAGCCGATATGTAATCAATCGTGTGTTTGAGCGAGGAAATGAGGAGGAGATAAAAGAGATTATTCGTTTCTATGGCAGAGATACTATTCTGAAGAATCTCAACCGCAATGGTAATCCTTTAATGCGACACCAGCTCGAAGCGAATATAGAGAAGTATCTGTAACAGAGCTGGAGTTGTCCTATAACTAAGAATCGGCAATAATTGGGTTTATTGCCGATTCTTAGTTGTTGTAAAGTCGTTTCGTCCAAGAGAAATTATGCAAACAAGTCGTCTAATTTGACCTCATTTTGCACTATTCCGGAATGCACATTGGTCTTAATTCCAAATGTGGTCACCATTGTCAGATGCACAGCCTTTCGGGTATTGGTTGCATCTATAAATGCAGACTTTTTATTTCTCAACTTTTGTTCGTACTCGGCATCGATGGCATACTCCGATAAAGAGTACTTCATCTCACACAAATTGATAACCTGATCTTTTCTATCGATAAGCAAATCAATTTGTGCCCCACCACTCGTCTCATCAGCCTCTTTACGCCACGAATATACATTACTCAACACGCCCGCAATGCCCAATGCAGCCTTTATCTGCTGCGTGTGAGCCATACATAAACGCTCGAAAGCCAAACCACTCCAAGCACGATGCACTGCCGAGTCTATGGACGCTGACCAGAAATGCTCATCGTTATTCTCATTTTGCTGGATAAACTTAAAGTAAAAAAGCGTGTAGTTATCAATAAGCTGATAAATAGCCTGCTTGCTTTTCTTGTCAAAACCGTTATACTTACGGATAAATCCACAATACTCGAGTTCGTCCAGAACCTTGCTTAATGCACCGTTGCTATACTTATCGGTGGCTGCTATTATTTCCTCTCTGGTCATACCAGCCTTCTTCTTGCCCAAAGCAGTTACTATATCTATATACTGCTCTGGCGATTTGAATAGCGAAGCATAGAGTTGATTAAACTCGTTTGATAGTTTACCATTCTTGGCAAAGATAATCTTGTCTATATTTTGAGCGAGGCTCAATCCCTTTTCCAACAGACTCCAATAGTATGGAATACCTCCCAATACCATATAACACTCTGCGAGTTGATAGCGACTCATTTCAAGTCCCTTGCTTTTGGCAAACATCTCACACTCCTTCAGAGTGAATGGTTGCAGGGCTATCTGCTTGGTAACTCGATTGTGAAGACCTCCGTGATCATTAATCACCTTATTGATGATCCAAGATGTCGCAGAGCCGCAGATAATTAAAACGATGTCTTTGCGTGCTGATGCCCAACCATTCCAAAAGTGCTCAAAAGCAGAGATAAAATTGGAGCGAGGGGTATCCATCCAGGGAAGCTCATCCAAGAATACAATCTTCTTCTCGTCTGTTGAGTTCTTCAAATATGCCGAAAGCAGACTAAACGCCTCCAACCACGATTTCGGTATAGGGCAGTCATCATATCCAGCATCACGAAGTGATATGGCAAAACTGAATAGCTGCTCTTTGGTATTACCCTTTGCTAAACCAGTGTGTTGGAATGTAAACTTGTAGCCGAAAGTTTCGCGAATAAGATATGTCTTGCCCACACGCCTACGACCATACACCGCAACAAACTCTGAGTTCTCCGATTGAACTGCAGAATGCAATATCTGCTGTTCTTCTTTTCTACCGATTATCATAACTTTTACTTTTAGCTACTGCAAATATAATACAAAAATCTATTATAATTTGCCAAATCGCATTAAAAAATCGAGATTTGGTAAAATATGAGTAAAAATTGCAGCGAAAATCATTGTTTTCCTTCAAAACCAGGACTATTATAGAGGTCCTAAATATGGTAGATTTCACACAATTCGTATGGT
>SUWY01000015.1 GCA_015061245.1 Bacteroidales bacterium | reverse complement strand
TGTCGAAAAAATTTCCGAAAGCGGATGCAAAATTAAGAACTTATTTCTTTCGCTCCAAATTTTTTAGCAACTTTTTTCAAAACTTTTTTCTTCAGACCTTCAAATAACGTTGCTTTCTATTCAAACCCGAAGGTCATCCCGAAAGCGAGTGCAAAGGTACGCCCTTTTTTCAAATCTGCAAGCGTTTTGGTGAAAAATTTTTCAAGATTTTTTAAAATATTTTTTATCTTACTGATTTTCAGCGCATCCCCTTGAAAACTTTTTTCACTGTATCTGCGCTTAATTTTTGAGTTCGTACTGATCAAGATTAAAGCCTCGCAAAAACTCCTCAATTCCCATTCTGCGCTTACCAGCAATTTGAAGCTCCTTTATATATAAGGTACCATCGGACAGATGCACTCCCATATAGGTTTTACCGTCGGTACACAAGGTTCCTGCCTCAGCGCCCGGCTTACTCTGCCCCATCTCCACCTTAAATACCTTTGCCGAAATCAACTGTTCACCTTGTTTTGACTTCAATTCAAACCAGGCAGCAGGAAATGGAGACAAACCTCGCACCTTATTATATATGGTATAGATTGGCATGCTCCAATCAATCTTCATATCCTCTTTAAAAATTTTAGGAGCGTGACGAGATGCATGACCATTATTCAACTGATCCTGCTCTACCAATTTATAATCACCTGAATCTATTGCATCGACACTCTTCAATAGTAGGTCTGCTCCGACCTCCATTAATGTATCATGCAACTCTCCGGCTGTCATTGTTTCGGAAATTGGAACAGCTTGCTGAAATAGTACTGCTCCTGTATCAATTTCATGGCGTAAGATAAATGTCGATACACCACTCTCTTTATCTCCATTCATTATGGCCCAATTTATCGGAGCTGCTCCACGATAATCGGGCAACATTGAGGCATGCAGATTCATTGTTCCATATTTCGGCATACTCCACACTACCTGAGGCAACATTTTAAATGCCACCACAAGCTGCAAATCAGCTTTCAAAGCTGCAAGTTGCTCTAAAAATAGAGGATCACGGAACTTCTCGGGTTGCAATATGGGCAATCCAAGCTCTTTGGCATAGACCTTTACCGGTGACTCTTGAATCTGGCGACCTCGCCCGGCAGGTTTATCAGGATTTGTTACAACTCCAACAACATTATAACCGGCCTCGACAATTCTCTTCAATGGCAACACCGCAAAATCGGGAGTTCCCATATATACAATTCTCAAATCTCTATTCATTATTTGCCTCCTTTGAAACGACGCACTATACGCTGTATGAAATGCTTAACCTTAACATATATTTTATGGTACGACTCCGGATTCAATAGTTCTGAGTCGGTTACAGATTTATATGTCAAGAATATTCCTAATATCAAAAGAATGAACGAGGACAACCATGTGCCAACTAACGGAGTCAACGCTGCCTCGGCAGCTGAACGCTCACCCATCATTGATATGATGTAGTACATAATGAAGAGGAATACAGAAACCACAAGCGGCATTCCCAAACCTCCTTTACGGATAATAGCACCCAATGGAGCACCTATGAAGAAGAAGATAAAACATGCAAATGCCAAAGTGAATTTCTTATGCCACTCAACTTTGTGTTTGCGAATAGACTCACTCTGAGCTAAATAGTATAATTTATCATTTTCATTCTTCTGCTGTACTTCTCGGGCCAAATCCAATGCATTCTCAAGCACTTTCTGATATTGCTCATAATCCAACATCTCTATCAAGCTATCATAACGCATTGGAGTCTCTTTAGCTTGAGCAGTTAGAATACTATCACGCCTCTTTACCAATACCTTTGATTTTAGATAGTCAGTTTTTAATCTCTTCTGTATGTCAACATCCTGGCGCTCCTTTACCAAACCGCCAATCGAATCTACAGCATAGTCCAACTGAACAAGGTTCAACATTCTGGCATGACTTCGCAAACCATCCTCATCGGAACGCTTCAAATCGGAATCGGGAAGCGGAATCATTGCAACCTGACTCTCGAAGGTAATTCTACGGAATGGGAAGGTTTTACGTTTATCTATATCATTGACAGATTCATCGGTATAGGTACTTCCATCAAATAGGGTTAGCTGCATAATGTTCTGTCCAGGGAGTGTATACATATATCCGGAATCCGCTCGGGTTACCTCGTAGTTTCCACTACCATCTTTATGTGAATAGATTAACAAATCGTACATCATTCCTGTCTCTTTGTTAATTCTATCAATTTTAATGCTGTAACCCTCTAAGTCATTAGTAAATATACCCTCTTTAAATGCCATTTCAGGTTTAGCCTTACGAATATCATAAAGAAGTGTATAGAGTTTCAGATTTGCTACCGGCAATACATTATTTGCGAAGAAGAATGCCGATATTGTTACTACAATTATCAACATTATCAGCGGCTTCATGATGCGGTAGAGCGATATTCCGGCCGCCTTAAGGGCTGTCAGCTCATAGTTTTCACCCAATGAACCAAATGTCATGATTGATGAGAGAAGCACTGCCAAGGGAAGCGCCATCGGCACCAAGGATGTTGCCATATAGACTATCAATTCCGCCAAGACACTAAACTCCAAACCTTTACCCACGATATCATCGATCATACGCCATAAGAACTGCATGATCAATACAAACATGGCTATAAAGAATGTGGCGAAAAAGGGCCCCACAAAACTCTTTAGCATAAAAAGGTGAAGTTTCTTCATTTCTCTATATAACTATTACGAGGCGCAAATTTACAAATTTTCTTGCAAATTGCGCCTCGCAAAATAAGTATCTATACCTTTAGGCAAATATTTCTGCCAATTTGGCCTTTATCTCATCTTTTGTGGCAGATATTGGGAATACTGCATTTGGCTTCAAATAGTGCAGCTCTTTCTCTCGCTTAACTCTCTGAATTCCTCCTCCGGTAATATTCAACATTACTGTTGCATCCTTTTCTATCTTATTCTCCTGAACTGCCTTAACCAACGATGCAACTGCAACAGCTGCCGCAGGCTCAATCTCTGCGCCCTCGCTCACATGGAACAACTCCGCAGCACTCATTGCCTCATCATTGGTAACGGCAAAGAAATCGCCACCTGCATCCTTCATGCAATCATATAGTCCACCCTTCAATCCGTATGGTGGTTTTCTGTTACTCAACACCTTGGCACATATTGAGATAGCATTTTTACGAGCCTCCTCTTCATCCATCTCAGGAAGAGCTCGTGAGTCATTATGCCAAGCCTCGCACATTGGAACGAAAGGCAAGTTCTGCGATACCATCAATTTCATCTTGTTATTGCCAAATCTGCCATCCTCAAGGAAACGCATATTAGCCTCCCACGCAGCAATAGCACCGGTTCCACTACCTACAGCCTGGAAATAGTAATCAGGGATTCTGCCAATTGTAGTTACTGCCGATAGTACGGTAGTTCCCATTCCATCGCGACGCGCCACATTTTTGGCACCACCCTCGGTGTAGAATTTATCCATCTCACATGCTACATTACTCAATGCAATAGCATCGAAGTAGTCACTGCCACTCTGACTGCAAATCAACTTAACACATGAATCTATAGGAGTTTCAGACCAAAGAGCGTCGATATTGTCCTCGGGCACACATAGCAACAAAGGAATTTTATTCTCGGAACATACATGAGCAAACGCACGAGCAGTATTTCCTGCCGATGCCACAACCATTACCTTTCCTGCCTCGGCCTTGACATTTGTTCTGGCACAAATTGAGTATGCCTCGCACTCTTTAAAGCTACCGGTTGACATATTGGCACCCTTCTCCGGCCAATATCCGTTGAAGGTGATATAGAGATTCTCTAATCCCAACTTCTCTGCAAGTCCCTCACTCTTATATGTTACGGGCGAGGCCGAACCTATCAATGTTTTGCATATTGGCATCCAATCTGCAAACTTGTACAAACCAAGCTCATCGGCACCAACCTCAATCTGTTTCTTCTCGTAATCTGCATATATCAATGAAGGTCCACAACTTTTGGGACACTCCAACTCCCAGTTTTTATCCTCGAATACCGCATCACAACAACGGCTCTTCAGTACATAGTTTGTCTTCATTCCTAAGAATTTGTTAATTAATCGAACAAAGTTAGACAGATTTTAACAGAGAACACTAAGTATAAATACCACTTTTGACCGAGAGACCTCGCCCATAACTGACACAATGACACAAAACATGTCACGTTTTTCTGCCAAAAAAGATTAAAATGGCTGTTTTTATATTTGGCACACCATTTGCCATATAATTTATGAACGCGGATATGAAGCGTTGGAATTTGAATATAAACTATTGAAAAAATATAAAACTATGGGAAAGATTATTGGAATTGACTTAGGAACAACCAACAGCTGCGTTGCAGTAATGGAGGGAAATGAGCCTGTTGTAATTACAAACAACGAGGGTCGTAGAACAACACCATCGGTTGTTGCATTTGCAGACAATGGCGAGCGTAAGGTAGGTGATCCTGCAAAGCGTCAGGCTATTACCAACCCACATAAAACAATATACTCTATCAAACGTTTCATGGGTGAGACATTTGATCAGGTTGGAAAAGAGGTTGCACGTGTACCATATCAGGTGGTTCGTGGCGACAACAACACTCCAAGAGTTGTTATCGATGACCGCAAATACTCTCCACAAGAGATCTCTGCTATGATTCTTCAGAAGATGAAGAAGACTGCCGAGGACTATTTGGGACAAGAGGTTACCGAGGCTGTTATTACAGTTCCTGCATACTTCAGCGATTCACAGCGTCAGGCGACAAAAGAGGCCGGCGAGATTGCAGGTTTGACAGTTAAGCGTATCGTGAACGAGCCTACAGCTGCTGCTTTGGCATACGGTTTGGACAAGAAGAATAGCGATATGAAGGTGGCTGTATTCGACTTGGGTGGAGGTACATTCGATATCTCAATCCTTGAGTTGGGTGACGGAGTGTTCGAGGTAAAATCAACAAACGGAAATACTCACCTTGGTGGTGATGACTTCGACGATGCTATCATCAACTGGTTGGCAGAGGAGTTCAAGAGTGACGAGGGCGTAGATATTCGTCAGGACGCTATGGCACACCAGCGTTTGAAAGAGGCTGCCGAGAAGGCAAAGATTGAGTTGTCAAGTACAACCAGCACAGAGATCAACTTGCCTTATATCTTCCCTGTTAATGGAATTCCAAAACACTTGGTAAGAACATTGACAAGAGCTAAATTCGATCAGTTGACCTTTGATTTGGTTCAAGCAACAATCGAGCCATGTCGCAAAGCATTGCAAGACGCAGGCATGAGCGCAAGCGAGATTGACGAGGTTATCCTTGTAGGAGGATCAACACGTATCCCTGCCGTTCAGCAAAAGGTTGAGGAGTTCTTCGGAAAGGCTCCATCGAAAGGAGTTAACCCTGACGAGGTTGTTGCAATTGGAGCAGCTATCCAGGGAGGAGTTTTGACAGGAGAGGTTAAGGATGTATTGTTGCTTGATGTAACTCCACTTTCTCTTGGTATCGAGACACTTGGAGGTGTTATGACAAAGCTTATCGATGCAAACACCACAATTCCTACAAGAAAATCTCAGGTATTCAGTACCGCTGTAGATAACCAGCCATCCGTTGAGATTCACGTATTGCAGGGAGAGCGTTCAATGGCAAAAGATAACAAGTCACTTGGACAGTTCCACTTGGATTCAATTCCACCAGCACCACGTGGAGTACCACAGATTGAGGTAACATTCGATATCGATGCTAACGGAATTTTGAACGTATCTGCTAAGGATAAGGCTACAGGTAAGGAGCAATCTATCAGAATCGAGGCTTCATCCGGTTTGTCAGATGCAGAGATTCAGAGAATGAAGGACGAGGCTGCAGCTAATGCCGAGAGTGACAAGAAGGAGAAGGAGCGCATTGATACTATCAACCAGGCTGACGCAATGATCTTCCAGACAGAGAAACAGTTGAAGGAGTTTGGTGATAAGATTCCGGCTGACAAGAAGGCTCCTATCGAGTCTGCACTTGAGGAGTTGAAGAACGCTCACAAGTCTCAGGATGTTGATGCCATCAAGGCTGCAACCGAGAAGTTGAACAGCGTATTCCAGGCAGCAAGCCAGGATATGTATAACGCTCAGCAGCAAGCACAACAGGCACAGGGTGGAGCAGGTTTCGATCCTAATGCCGGAGCAGGAGCTCAGGGAGGCTCATCTTCTCAGCAGGGTGACGTTCAAGACGCCGACTTCGAGGAAGTGAAGTAGTATGAGATAACAAACGATAAAAATTTATAATTAAATGAGGCTGTCTAACAATTGAATAATGTTAGGCAGCTCTTTTTTGTTGTCTATATACAAATTCATAAGGTTACTAAATTTATTGGATAGTATCGGACAAATGGTCATGTGTAACCCCTCGGTGAAGCACGTATAGATTTGTAATGAAAAAGTCCCGATTCGTATCTATTTTTTACGAGTCGAGACTTTTTGTGACGATTAGTGTACGATTAGTAACTATTAGTAACTATTAGTGACTATTAGTGTCAAAGTCGGGCAAAGTTTTCCAATTTTGTGGGAGCAGGGGTGCTAAATCGAGATTGTAGAACACAGTTTCTCGTTTAACCTGCCTATTACCTTCCATTCGAACTATTTCCATTTTGGAAACAGTTCGCTCTTCTGTGAGTTCCCCTTGCTCATAAATGTTTTTAAGGTGCTTGCTTATTGCAGGTATGTTCACATCGAAAAGCATTCCCATTGCCTTCTGTGTACACCACACTGTTTTATCTTTGTAGAACACTTCAACCCCTTGTTCCTTCCCTTCAATTTGAAAGATTAAGAACTCTGCTGTGCTATTTCTTATTTCTTTTCGATTTGCCATAAGTTCTTTTCATTATTAACTGGTGGTGATTTGTCATGGTTTGATTAACCCTCTTCCACATTCGTCATCCCAAACAATACGCACCTTACATTCTTCAAATAATTGTATCGCTTGTTTTTGTCATATCTTTAAATCCATTTATTCTAGTGCTATTTCCGTTTTTTGAGTCACAGACAATATATTTCCATCAAGAACAATTGGTTCTACGTTTTTGATTTTACGCTCTTTTCCGTTTATCATGCGAAGATATGAATTATGACTTTTGGAAAAGATTGTATTTATTTCATTATTATTAAAACCTATAAAATTCAATATACAGCATAATAATAATTTTCTTAATTTATGATTCAGATTATAAAATTCATGTCCATCAACGACATTTTGCTTCTTTCCAGGGGGAAGTAAATGTGAATAATAATGCCTGGAATCACGAATACAAACAATATCATAATCAGATATTTCTAAGATTGAAATTTCTTTAAACTCCTCCTTTAAATTACTCAAAATTTGTTTTAGTCCAATTCCATCTTCTCTAAATCGACAATAAAAGCCATCGATAGCTTGTATTATCGTTAAAAAATCCGTGCTACAAAATGCTCCTTTATGACCAACACTATCTATTAGATGAGCACGTATAGGAAACATATCTTTCTCTGTAAATCATCTCTTAATAATAGTAGGAAATGATTCTTTAATTGTTTCATAAACAAACAAATATTCCAAAAGCCGCTCTGGCTTGCTTAATGTACTTTCTTTTTCATCATAAATCTCAATCGTGCTATTTTTAGTTCGATCGTTCTGCTTATCCTTATCTATAAGAAGAAAACGTTTATATTTTACTGGAGCTAAAGTTGCAAAAGAAAGGAATTGTTCAAAGACAAAAATTTTATATTTTGCATCTCATTGAAATTAGATTAGAAAATGCAAACTTATGAGTACTCATTTGTTCAACTTCAACACGCATCCCTGTTTTATCCTGAGAAATATTCGTTTCGCCTTCAAGACTTAATGTACATCCATCGTCTATTTGAGTAGTTACATGATTTGTATTGCTTAAATCTACACAAAAAGTATATTTTTGTTCTTGCATGTTAAAATGCAAACAATTTGGTCTAAACCAATATGGCAATTCATCGAAATAAGCTTTAATATCATAATTGCCCACTTCATCTAATGAGCTGATATGTTTGCCAATAGCAACCACTTGCACACTATATCTAGCTACAGGTAAAGGACAAGCTGTATTAAAGGACATAGATTCATAACTATTGAATAGGCTAACCTCTTTTGCATCAGATGAAATGCCCCATATAACGTCATATTGAGGAACTTTCCCTGTGGCAAAATGAAGAATCGGATTATCTTCTGCTAAACTACCAATTGTTTCAAGAACCATTCTATCATTTCGTATGTTTAATGTTCCTGGTATTTGATTGTCAGATGCATTAGGCAACCACCACAATCCTTTTATTTCTTTACTTTCTCCCATATTCAATATAATTTCAACTCTGACGTAATTAGGAACAATTATTCACAATTAGGTTAACGAAATATCTCCATCTTTAACTTTGTCAATTGTAGCTTTTCTATGATATCCATTCTTTGTATATTCGTTTATCCAGATTAATTTCCTTGTACCATCACCATATGGTTGTAATCTGAAATGACCACTAACTTGGAAAGACTCGTCATTAGATATTTCAGTATACCATTTACTATCAAAAAGATAATAATCCAAACCTGGCTCTATAACGGTCAGCATTTTTTTATTTTTCTTTATATCTTTTTTTACAGTGGTTGAAACTTTTCCTAATTGAACCTCAGCCCATTGCCTCAAACACAAATAATCTAAAACCATATCAATATAGTCTCTAATATTTGCCTCCATACAATTATCTAACAGAGGTAAAATCATACAGTCCAACTGATGCCCTGCGCCTTTAATCTTATCCTTAGGTGAAACACAAATGTAGTATGTTGGAATTGACAAATACTTATCAATTGCATCATGAAACACCCATAATGTAAGACAACTATTTTTTATACTATATACAACATAACTACCTTCGGTAAAATAAGGACTATGAACGATACCATTCTCTCTATCCAGTTCTTCAAGAATATCCATATGAAATTGCGTAAACTTCATATAAGATTTGTCCATTGCATCAACAAATGTTTTTGAAAACTACCAAATTACGACAATCCCCCTTTATAAAAGCAAGTTCTTTGATAGCATTTTCTCTATCAGAATCGACTACACTACTTACATTCTTATACCAATTAATAATACTTTCTGGTAAGTTTCTATTATCGAGATTAAACAAGTATCGAAATAGGGTGTTATCATTTATACTTTTCTTCTTCATGGTTATATAGTCTTATATCTATGTTATAAAATTCTAAATTTCTGTACTTAATCGTTATATATAGTATTTTACCCATCACACAAAATCTCATTTCAGATAGATAAACGAGTTAGGAAATCATTACATTACCTATTTCTTGGTCCCATAAATTTATCGCCGTTAAGATGAATCATATGATCCGGCATATCTGCAATCCATACTTCTGTCTCCCAGGCTAGTTGCTCTGAAAATGTTTTAAATGTTTTAAAGTCGAGAAATGCAGTAACGTAAATCATACCTGCTGTAACTTTTTCTGTCATCTGACCAATCTCAATGATTCTCTTTGGATCCATTGGCCCAACAGAAGTTACAGATTCAATAAAATATATCCAATCTTTATCTTCTCGATAAAGAACGACATCCGGCATTTTATCATGAAGTGTTATCTCAAATCCTAAATCGTTAAGCTTTTCTACATTTTTAACGAGATCTTTAACTATAGTGTCACCAACATAAAGACATTCTGAATTTGGAGCAAAACGAGGTGCAAATTCCTCTATAATTGCTTTTTGTAATTGATTATGTTTACCTGGAGAGAAAGTAAAGTCCTGATTGTTAATCTTTACTGGCATTTTTTGCATTTGCTTCTTCGATGCATAGATATCTTTCAAACTTTGATGACGACTCATAAATCGTTGAATTTCAAAATCATCATCTTCACAAACACATGTACCATTAGGTTCTTTGATAGATTTAACGACTCTAAGAAATTCTCCAGTAAGTCTATATCTATAATTGGGACTGTTTGTAGCCTTTCCATTATCCTCAATTATTGCGGCGGTACGAAAATGATGCATAGCTTGTTTACGAAACGTTTCTCGGCTATTCTCTGCATAAATAACACCATATTCATTAGCAATAAATGAAATGACATCATGAATACGAACCCAACCATTAGTTGCATCTTGAAATCTATCTTCTTTTTTTATGTTTGCCATTGCCAATAATGTTAAACAACAAAGTGTTGATTGCTGAGCAGTTGGCATACCAATTCTTTCCAATATATCTTTAGCTATTTCTATTTTATCCATTGTTCTATGATGATATTACAATTTAAAACTGTCAATTCTTTACCCATTAATTCTCTTCCCATTGCCGCTATACAGTCTATATCAGGAACAGGCATTTTATTTATCTCTGTTGAATTAACCTGAGTAGAACCATTCAATATTCGATAATATGTATCATATAATGTTGAGTTCATTAAGACATAAAGACCATAAGCAAGTTCTGGAATTGTACATTTAATAAAATTCACCTTATTTTGAGTACTAATATGACTATATCCTAGTAAATCGGTATGAAGATATATACCACATTGGAGACGTCTTTTTTCTTCTTTTGCAGTAAACCTCTTTACAAATAAATAGTTGGTATTTTCCTGAAGAAATCCAGCCCTATCAGTACAAATATATTCATTTTCCTTTCCTATAGGCCACTTCACTCTACCATCTTTAATATGCTGCGAATAAAAAAGAGGATATGTTCTATCAGATGGCACATTACGAAGTACTTCTCTATTTCTAAAATCAACAATTATACCTGTTTTCATTGGAAGATTTATTGATTGAAGAGTACTATTAAAATGTGACAATTTATTTAGAGTATCTACTTCTTTCTCATTTGTTACCAAATATACATATTGTTGACTAGAAACGACGATATTATAAGGTGCTTCAAAAGTGCTAATATCAGAAAAATCAGAGATCGATGAAGATGTAATTCTCACTACGTTAGGGTGTTTGGTATTTTTTTTGACCTTAACTATAATGGTTTCTTGCAACACGCTTTCTCCATCAAAAACTTTATCTCTACTTGAAAACAAATGCAGGTGTGTTATAACACAATTAGAAAAAAGATATTCTCTAAATTTTGCAAAATATGCTCCAGAAGTCCAAGAACGTGGAATTATATATATTATTTCGCATCCTGTTTTTAAGTTATGAATAGCCATTGCCCAAAATAGAAAATATAAATTGGGGGCACCATAACAAACTTCTGGTATAGCAAGTGCTTCTTTTGCATTCTTTGCAATTTTCTTATATGGTGGATTGCCGATTATCAAATCATATAATTCTGTTGTACTGGAATCTCTAAAAGTTTGAGACAATATATAATTATCTGTTCTTAGTGAGTATGTAATATTATATGATTTTTCAAGCAATTTAAGATTTGTCTGAAGCAGCGTCAACACATTAGAATCAGTTTCATAACAGGTTAACTCTATTTCACCAGCAAAACCATTTTCTCTTAAATGTGCAACTATAGCCGCTGACAAAACTCCAGAACCTGAACCTGCATCAAGAATTGATAGTTTTTGTTTGTTAAAATCAATACTTGCCAGTGATGCCATGAAGTCAGCTGTTGATGGAACAGTAAAAAACTGTCCATACTCTTTCCTCTGTTCCTTTGGCATTTCTGCAATAAAACTTTCTGTTCTTTTATAAAATTCTGTAGTCAACTTCATTTTTTGTTGAGAGAATAGCCATTATTTTAAACAATTGTAAACTTCGCAGCACATGCTGTATTATTTATATAAGAAAGTTAATTATTTCTTTATAGACCATAGCAAATCCTTTACATCCACATCAAGTGCTTTTGCGATGGCCACCAATGTTTCCAAATTAGGTTGCAAAGTGTTAGTGCACCATTTTGAAACAGTAGCAGGGTCTTTTCCTACCTGTTCAGATAACCATTTATTAGTGCGCTTCTTCTCTGCAAGCACTACTTTAAGGCGATTTATATCCTGTGTCATATATATTAAGTTTATCAATTATTTCTATTAATACTCAGCTTCATCATATTCTTTCCACATCTTCTCAAGACATCTATCACTAAGTACACCTTTCTCATACATATAATCTGTTAAATCTTCCATCAAATAACGGAGACTGAATGTGTGAAGAACATCGTATGACGGTACAATATAATCATGTAAGATTCCCGAATGCTTCAGACGGTCATATATGTCCTGCTGTGGTAATTTTAGCAAAACGGAAAGCTCGCTTATACAAAAATCCACAAAATCCAGGACTCTAGCATCCCTTATATCTTGCTTTATTTCCAACATACAAGTATAAATCTCACTTTTATAGCTTAACTAAAAGCAAAAGTAGTAAGAATCTATGAGAATAAAGAGAATTTTGTTGATTTACTTAGATATTTCTTAAAAAGTATCTCAAAAGATTGAATAATAGTACAATTATTTGGTGTTTTTTGTGTACCTCATGGAATTTTTGTACCCTTGAAAGAAAAACATGGCATTATTTGAGGAATACAAGAACCATCCAGACCCAATTGTCAGGGAAAGGGCTAATAATTGGGCTATTGCTATCGGACTGCAACGTGTGGATGGACTTAATGTATCTGACTTTATTATCCAGGTAGCTCGTATGGAGATAGAAGGGAAAATCACGATGAACGAAGCCCAGGCAATGATTGATGAGCATTACGCACAGACGAATTCCAATCGTACTTCTTAAGAAATTGTCCTACCTGATTCGGAAGAGAGCAAAAGAATCGCTGATTCAACAAAGCCAGGCGACCATGGTTATATAAATAACTGTTTTTTGTTCTCAATATTATCCACCTTGCTCATCATTCGTTTTGTTTCTTGCACTCTTTTACAAGAGGACACTCGCTCTGTCTATAGTTCTAGGTTGGGTAAATTATGCCATGGTTAACACAATCTGCAATTCTCCAACAGCTTATTGGAGTTTTGAATCTACCAATTCTGCACTAAGCTGATGCAGAATTACAAAGAATTGAGAATCAATTTGAAATTACTGAAACAGGCCGTTTCAGTAATTTCAAATTTTCGGCATAGAATAGACATTAGCGATTAGCATCAAAAGCTTGTAAATCAAAGCTTTGAACTTTAAGAAGATTTAAACTATTGAGCTATAACTCGATTTTTTTTTAGACTTATAGCTCTAAAATATTTAATTTTCTTCGTTTGATGACATTGATTTTGTTCAATAATTACTATTTGTTCAATGGTATTGAACATACCTTCATACTGAACACTACAATATTTTTGAAGTTTACCTCTTGAACTACTTTGCATGAACGACAAACACTACAAGAAAAGCATTTTAACCTCTATTTTTGTAAGAAGGTGGCAAAAATCGGACTTAAAACATGATTGAATGTCGATTTGACTATTTAGCTATTTAGCATTATCGCCTAAATACTTAGATAAAATCTTCTCGTCTATTTCAATCTTATGTCGCCCATTAGTAGTACGCAAAGTTTTCTTGATGGTTGCAATTGTTGTATTAACAAACCATTCATTGAATATATTGAACACGAAAACTGCAGCAGTATCACCACTCATATTATATGGGTATGCAATATTCCATGCAAAATTCTTCAATGCTATCTGAGTTACGGTAGAACGCTTACTTATGCGAATCTCTGTATTAGATAGCGGCTGGCGATTGGTTAAGAAATATCGAACACATTCACAGATTTGGAAAACTTCAGCTTCATCAAACCCCATACGAAAAAATGTATCTCGCGTGTATTTTAACATCGCAGTAAGATTCGCATCATCTTCCATCTCCTTACGTTTAGCATATTCCTGTTGCTCGCTTTGGTATTCATAATGAAAAGTTCCATGCGTTTCTTCAAAACATCATTGTTCTTTTCAGAAGAACCGTATTCCGCCACAGTGCCCATATTGGTGGTCAAGATTGGTCTAGGTTCCCCTTTATATATTATAGGTATAAGCTTCATCACATATCCTACCATAATAATGCTAAAACTATATAGTAGTTTGAGTACAATATAGCAGCCAACCAACACTATTGGAAGATATGCCAATTTTATAGATAGCATCTCACAAATTCGAAAAGCAACCAACGATGCCAATAGCACCGAGACTAATTCTATTGTCAACTTTTGCAGTGTATATTGTTTCTTGCTCATACCTATTTTTGTTTATTTCACATGAAAAGGTATAGATAATTTTCGTAAATAACGAAAGACAAAAATAGGCTAACAGCCTTGTTAATCAGGAGTATGGGAAGCCAAAGGAAAAGAAAGAAGACAAGTGAAAAAGAAATCATAAGAAAATGATAACAACTGAAAAGAAATCAAACAAAATTCAGTACAAGTTAAAGTTTGTTAAATATTAAAGAGAGGAGATTTTTAGCTCAAATCACAATGTTTTTTGTGACTTTTACATGGATTTGCATTATATAAATAGTGTTCGCAAAGTGCAAAGAAGTTTAGCTATAAGTGGTAAAAAATATGGCTTATAGCTCAAGCACTCATGGTAATTCAATGATGGATATGGGAACTTTAACAGATTACTTATAATTAGCATCTTTAAATATTCACGATTTACAGAAAATATTTGTAATTTTGCACAAAACGCAAAGAAGTTGCATCATGAGCAAGGAAGATATAAACAGATTGAAAATAGTTCTTGTAGAACAGAAACGTACAGCAAAGTGGTTAGCAGAACAAATAGGTCGAGACCCTGCCACTGTCTCTAAATGGTGTACAAATACTGTACAGCCAACACTTGACACTTTACGTCAGGTGGCGAATTTGCTTGATGTGGATATAAAGGAACTACTCAATTCATCAAAATAAGAACCAGTTATACATTATTATATATGGCATCATCTATTAATATTGAAACACTACTGGCTAGTGGAGAACGTATCAATTTGGAATGTAAGAAAGCACAATCAAATGTACCAGTTGACGTATGGAAAACGTATTCTGCATTTGCAAATACATACGGTGGAACTATTTTGCTTGGTATTGTAGAACATTTGAAGGAGAAAGATCTACAGAAACGCTTTCAGATTGTGGGTGTTGAAGATTCAAGGAAGATTGTTACTGATTTTTGGAATACTATCAATAGCAATAAAGTAAACGAAAATATCCTCTCAGACAGTGATGTCGAAGTTATAAATGTGGATGGCAAGGAGGTTGTATGCATCCGTGTTCCTCAAGCAGATTGGAGTATTAAGCCAATCTTTTTGAATAATGATATCTACAAAGGAACATTTAGACGCAATCACGAGGGAGACTACCATTGTAAAGAACGGCAAGTGAAAGCCATGATTCGTGATTCGTTTGAAGATGGAAATGACGGAATATTGCTCGAACACTACACCATGGATGATATTGACCTTGATTCGTTACATCGTTATCGCAATCTGTTCCGTGTATGGAATACAGACCATGTTTGGAACGAAATAGATGATAAATCATTCCTTCGAAATCTTGGTGGATACATTGTGAACCGGGAAGAAGGAAAAGAAGGATTATCACTGGCTGGATTGATGATGTTCGGTAAGGGACTGCCTATCAGGGAACGCTTTGGCAACTTCCGTATGGATTATCTGAATTTCTGCAATCTTATTGGAGAAGAACGTTATAGTGACCGCTTGACCTACGATGGACGTTGGGAGAACAACCTATATCAGTTCTTTAGCATTGTATTGCCCAAGATGACATTTGACCTTCCTAGGCCTTTCCGCATGGAAGGAATGCAGAGAGTTGATGATACCCCTCAGCATAAGGCTGTCCGTGAAGCTTTCACGAATGCTATCATTCATGCTGATTTAATGATGGATGCTGGTATCTTGCGAATTGAAAAGCACGATGACAAACTTTGCTTCCGTAATCCTGGACTATTACGCTTACCATTGGAGCAGATTTATGAGGGAGGAAATTCTAAAGCCCGTAATCCTCGTATCCAAAACATGCTCCGCATGGTGGGATTCGGAGAAAACATCGGTTCCGGCTTCCCTCAAATCATTGCAGCATGGAAAGAAACCAAATGGGGTGAACCTGAACTGAAGAATAAGATCGAGTTGGATGAAGTGGAATTGGTGTTACCTTTAGGTAAAGTTGCAAATGTCGTAAAAGATGTCGTAAAAGATGTCGTAAAAGATGTCATAAAGGAACTTACTGAACGCCAACAGGTTATACTTAACCTCATCAAAGAGAACCCTTCATTAAGTGCTAATGAAATGTCGCAAAAGACCGGAATGACATCTAGAACTATTCAAAGAGATTTGGCAGTCCTCCACGAAAAAGGAATACTATATCGTGAAGGTGGTAGAAAAGATGGCAGATGGGTAATAGTTATAATTTAATCAAAGTAATAACTTGAAGATATTTGACATCTATAAGATGTATGGAAATGGCATCTACAAATCCATCTAATGATTCGTAAACAAATAAACACAGAGTTATACATTTAAAAACACATTTTTATGACAGCAATAATAAATGATATATTAAGTATAACAAGAACAGCAGCAATGATTTATGCTGAAGAAAATCTTGGGAACAGAAAGACTGATACTATTAAAAGAAAATTTATTGAATCAATCTTTGTCCTCCATGAGAATAAATGTATGACAATTCTAACTATAGTTGATGCGCTTGAAGAAGATTTGTCAATAACATATTCTGAACATGAGGTGCTATCCCTGATAAAGGAGCATGAATCATTTGAGTATATTGCAGGTGTAACCTCTAATGATGATATGTATCGTCTTTCCGGCAAAAGATATATGCTATTACAAGAACGAGGTACAGACGTTATTCAGAATACATATGAGAAGTTTCTTGTTGGTAAAGACATTTCTTACGAAAAGTTTGCAAAGATAATGCAGCAATACTTGTATTATCTACTAAATACAAATATAGAAGCATTCGGTGCAATATTAAAAGGAACAATACCCGATACATCTCAAAGCACCATAGATTCCTTTTCTGATGAAGAGGTACAAATTATAAATGACTTCCTAAACTGGAAAGATAACGACAAGAATGTTGCTCTTTATAAGCTTATTAGTTGCTGTATTGAATATGCTGTGGCAGTAAACAATTCAAAAGAATCTATATTGACAAGTGCTATAAAAAATAAAGCATTCTATATTGATAATGCTCTATTATATAGAGCTCTTGGCATAAATGGTTTGCAACTCAAAAAAAGAACATTATCTTTCTTGAGAAAATGTCTAGAGACTGGACAAAGTCTGCATGTCACATGTATTTCAAGACATGAATTTATGGAAACTATTGATTTTCACATAAATCAAATTAAAAGTTCAACTCCTTTCGGCAACATTAATCCTGCAGCTTTTAGAAGAATAATGAGCGGTAGTTTTTCTCAGTATTATCATGAATGGAGAGCAAATAGAATCCAATATGGTTTTGAATTATTCAAATCTAGTATTGTTTCCGAATACAATCAACTAATTGAGCAATATCGTATAAAGGAGGAGTATTCATACCCATTCCCAGAAAATACGAAGATTCAGCAAATAGAAGACTATAAGGAAGGTATCAAAAGCGTCAAAATGCGAAATGGCAATTCAAAAAGTGATGCACTTCATTTGTATGATGCCCAGAACATTTATTGGATTGAGCAATTAAGAGGAGATAACAATAAAACAATAGAACACACAAAATATTATTTTATTACTAGTGACCTCAAACTTCATGCATGGGATGCTCAGCATGCTTCTACATCACAGCCAGTTACTTTACAACCTAGTCAATGGATGGCTTTGTTGTTGAAATACACATCAAGAACAACAGATGATTTTAATAGTTTCGTTAGTTTTTTGAATATACCTCGTGAACATAATGTTGTTAGTGAAACCGATCTTCAGATAGCTCTTGCAGGAATTAGTGAAATTACAGAGGATCTCAAACAACAAGAATCGATTGTGTCAATAATGTTTGCATCCAACCTAAAAAAAATACAAGAAAGTGGTGATGTTCGTTCTTATGCAAAGGCTTTTGCAAAAGACGAAATGGAAAAAGTATATCTTGAACGTATAAAAGAAAAAACAGATGAAATTGAGCTTGTTAAAACACAAAATTCAGAAAATATAGAAAAACTAAAGAATGAGTGGTTGGAGGAGATGCAAAAGCGAGATGAAGATAATCGAAAGCACGAAGAGAAGATGCGACTGGATTTTGAGGCAAGTATGGTGCGCCAAGAAATAACTTCACTAAAAGAATCTATTGGAAGCTTAGAGTCAGATTTAAGTAACAAGAACCTATTCCTTTCAATCGCAAAATCAAAAGCCAATTTTCAATCAGGACTTCTTAGACTTTTTTGTGGTTTGATAATTCTTGCAACTCTTTCATATTGGGGGTATTACATAATAACAGGTGATTGGAATAAATTTGAGCCTATTACATATGTTATTGGTATAGTTCCTATTGCTATAGAAATTCTATGTATGATGGTTTTTGGGAAAACATTTAATCCTATGCATTGCCTTGAAAACTTTTGGGAATATCGTTACAAAAAAGAATGCGCCAAATATGGCGTCACAAACACGACAATCGAAAGTTTAAAATGTAACATTACAGAAAAGAAAGCTATGCTTAAAAATTATGAAGAAGTTCAGAAAAATTTAAATCAGAACTGATATAAAATTCTTCATATAATAATACTAAATGAATACTAACGACAACAAACAAATTATAACTGAAAAGTTTCTATTTTTGCTGAAGCAACAAATAGACTTTCTTGAAAAACAAATGGCGGAAAGATGCGGTATGAAACTATACAAATCGGCCGATGGTTTTACTCAAGAAGAAATATATGAGTATGCTGGCGCAAAGGATTTTGTTGCGACATTGACTTTGAATCAAGAATCTGCGAAGCTATATGGGGAATCGTTGACGGTCGTTTTTGTGTATTACCAAAAAGAAAGAATTGCTCTTGAAAAAGATAAGACGACTCTTAATGATATATCCAACGTTAAAGCAAAAGAACTTTTGGGAAAGTTGGACAGGAGTTTGTGTGACCAACTTCTTAAAGATGGTATTCCAACAAAGGATATAGTTGAAATGCTGGTGGGACCAGCATCAGAGGAGAATAACACTTATGCGAGTCCTCTTTTACGTAAGCCTAGGGTGCTGGAGATTCCTATTGAGGGTGAAGACAATGGTAAAGATATCAATTTTATGTATGGAGCCTTGTGTCACTTTATTGCTGACGGAATAGGATTGACTCCAGAAGAACATAATGAATACCTCGCCTATAAGATTGTTCTGGAACACGAGAAACTTACAGATAAAGAAAGAGAGGAAATCTTTGACAAGAACGGAACAATTGTCAATCAAGAAGTCGGCTATTTCTGGTTATTGTGGAAGAAAGAAGCTGGTAAGCTGACAGAGAAAAACAAAACAGACCTAATGCAGTTGTCACAAAACAGAATCACTAATCGATTTGTTTTGGCTGATAAAGAGCTACAAAATATGGGATTAAGTTTTGAAAAGTTAGCAAAGACTTATCCAGAGAAGGCAGCTCTGTTGTTTTCAAAGATTGTCAATTTTCATGAATGTCGCTATAATGTTGTTGGTAAGCATCTGCTCTATATGAGTTTTGAATCGTTTCTGCACATATACCTTCGTCATGTAAAAGAGCTCGCAGTTGAGAATCAGTTTGGTGAGAGAAGTAAATTTCAATTGGCAGAAAAGGATTTGAAAGCTACCATGGGTATTGTTTTAGGTGCTCTGAATGATGAGTATCAAATATATAAAGACGAACATCCTAACAGCAGATTCTTCCGGAAGGGGAATATGGCATATTATTACAATGGAGACTATTATGATGTTGACATTTTACCAGATGGCCAAATTGGTAGTTTCTATAAACGCATTGACAAATAAAACTTAAACGTCCAAATACAAACAAAAGCAAATGTAATCGCGTGGAACTATCCATGAGACTTTTAAAGACTATCGGTGGTTATAGCACTGTGGTTCCACCTCTTCCCATTCCGAACAGAGAAGTTAAACACAGTTGCGCCAATGGTACTGAAAATCGGGAGAGTAGGTAACTGCCTAATATAGTCTTCGTCCAAAAAAGCGGATCAATGACGTTAAACTTAAGTGAGGCTTATTAAAAATAAAATTTATATGAAGAAAGTTTTCATTATCAAAAAAACTGGAGTGTAGATTTGCCTTTTTAATAAGAAGGCAAGTTCTACCAAGACCATCCACCTCGCGTGGAATGTTATTGTTAATGTAGTAATCCTAATTGCGGACGTTGTGTAGTTTCTTGCAGCTCCTACACCCTTTGGGGCAATTTCAATAGTAACAGATGTTGTCGGTTTGATACCCGATATAAGGAACCTCATCAAACAATAAGGTCTTCAAAAAAATCCTTGGGAGCGTTGGTAAACTCCCAAGGTTCTTTTTAATCTATCGTATTATTAACTATATAATATTGATAGCTAACAAATAACAAATTAAAGAAAAAAGGATATTATTAACACTTGAAAATAGTATTGAGATAACATTCAAGATGCTTTTGATGAATTTTAGAGACCATATTTGTACCATTAAACACTTATCTATTTGATATACAATAGTGTTTATTTTCGAAGAAGTGAAGTAATGTAGCGACGGTTAAAAAAACTATATTAATCAAAGGCTGCCAGACCACAAAGGTTAGACAGCCTTTGGCATATAAAAGGTGCGAATAAAATTTTGCTGTTTTGTTTGGAGTGTTGATTTTTTGGAATACTTTTGTGGTAAAGGTTTTAGCACCTTGCCATTAGCACGTTATTATGTTAACAGCTTGAACTATTTTATGTTTACTCCTTGAACTATTTCATCGGCTCAATTTCAAGATGTAAAATTTTAATAATCCGAAACTTACCCAACCACCATAATGGTTCAGCATCAAAGCCTTTTCATCCACCTTGAACTATTGCCTTGAACCATCACAAAATCAATGCGCCTATATGCTTGATTTTGCGCCACTTACACTTACACTTACACATATACAATTCTATGACACATATATAAAAGGAGAGATATTCTCTATATGTACTCTATTCAAAGTAATTCAATTAATAAATTTGTGAAAGATTTAAGCATAGACGTATTTTAATTTTAAACAGTTTCATTGATCAGTTTATTTGTTAAATAATTGCAAAAGCAGGTTTTTATTCATAATTTTGCAAAAATTTCAACAAACATCAAGCAAATCATGAGAAAATTCAGAACAATCTTTGCTGCGCTTCTTGTTATTGCAGCAATAGTTTCATGTGAGGATGAAACTGCCAAAGACATTATCGACGATGGTAACGGAGACAACAACGGCACAGAGAATGTAGTTCCGTCAGACCCAGACAACAACCAAGGCGAGGGCGATAACACCGGAAACGAGGGTGAAGGCGACAACAACCAAGGTGAGGGTGACAACACCGGAAACGAGGGTGAAGGTGATAACAACCAAGGTGAGGGCGATAACACCGGAAACGAGGGTGAAGGTGACAACACCGGAAACGAGCCGGAACCTGAACCACAACCAGAGTATGTTGTTGACGAGCACGGCTACGCTACATTTACCCATCAGGGATTTAACTTTAAGATAAAGGAGAGTGATTACAACTCATCCAGAAAGGGTAAAGATGCAGTAAAATATATTAAAGAGGACCTTGACCACATTGTATCTATAATTCCGGAAGAGGCTCTTGAGGTTATGCGCAAAAGACCTATCTGGTTGGAGAAGAACAACACTGCCAATTCAAGTGCTGCATGGTATCACACATGGGCAGGTTACCCAGAGTCTATTGGAGATTTGAAAGAGAAGGGAAAATGTGTTGAGATCACCAACTATAGCAAATACATATCTTGGTCAGACCAAAATCAGCCATTGATGGTTCTACATGAGCTTTGCCACCTATATCACGACCAAGGTCTTGGCGGAGATAGAAACCAAGAGATTAATAAAGCATACAAGAATGCAAAAGATAATGGTCTATACACTACAGGATGGTACAGAGCAAATACAAAATACACAAGCCAAAGCCAATGGACAAAGACCACCGACGTTTATTGTATGGTTACTGTTTGGGAGTATTTTGCAGAGCTTTGTGAGGCATACTGGGGAGAGAATGACTACTATCCATTCAACTATGAGCAACTCAAGGAGCACGATCCTGTTGGATTTGCAATGATGGAGAGCATCTGGGGAGCTAAGTAAGAATGAATAATTAATTCATTCCACGGGCTTTGTAGATTCGCTCTTTTGCCTCATTAATTTCTTGAATTTTTAGAGTGGCAGCCTCTTTGACGTCATCGCCAAGGGTTGCCACTTTGTCTGGATGATACTCTATCACCAACTTTTTATACGCTTTGCGAATCTCCTCATCAGTTGCTTGAGGCGAAACTCCAAGCACTCTATAAGCATCCTCGATTGTAGAACCTCCTGTTGCAAACATCTGATCCACAATCGATGCATCCAAACGCAACGAAACTGCAATGCGTCGCAACGCTTGCACCTCTATATCACGCACAACTCCATCAGCCTTAACAAGTTCTGCCAAATAGACAATCAATTGCATTCTGTGTCCGTAAGGCATTGATATTGCCATTTCGTAACATGCTCTATCTATCTGACTATTCCAGAACTGCTCACCGTTTTGCTTTCTATACTCGAATAGTTTATGAAGTATCTGATTACCTTGCTCTACTGCGCCCTCGCCAAAATTTGTACGCAAGAAACGACGTACATGCTCCATCTCCGAGTGCATTATCTTTCCGTCGGCTTGAATTATGTGCGCAGACAATACCATTAACGAAAAGAGAAATCCATCTCTCTCATTTCGCATACCGGTCGCACCACTCTGAGCCCCACCTGCACCTGTCGCAGCCTGTTCACGCCCTGCCTCAAACAATCCATCAATCACAGAACCAACAGCAAAACCGGCAAGTGCACCAAGCACACCTCCACCGGCAACAAAGCCCAAAAAGCCTCCAATCCACTTAGCTTTTCCCATCTCAATTATTTAAATTTAACATATATGCTCAACCGCAAAGATAAGGAAATTCACTAAATTTGCATCACAATTTAAAGATCGAAACAAAGCAAATACCAAGAAGCTGTTGAAAATGAAGAAAATTATAAATCCATATATAGGCGAGGGCGCAGAGTTGGGATATAACTGCTTTGGTTGTGCCCCCAATAACCCATACGGATTGAAGATGGAGTTCTATGAGGATGGCGATGAGATAGTTTCATTCTGGACCCCGGGCGACAACTATCAAGGTTGGGTTAAGACTCTCCACGGAGGTATTCAGGCAACCATTCTTGACGAGACCTGCGCATGGCTTGTTTCACGCAAATACCAAACATCGGGAGTTACCACTAATTTGAATGTAAAATACAGACAATCAATCCCTACGGGCGAGGACATAAAATTAGAAATTCGCGCAAAGGTTAAGGAGCAGAAGAGATATTTCCTAATTATTGAGGGGACAATAAAGCATAACGACGTGATATGCTCAACGGCCGAGCTAACCTTTTTCTGCTTCCCGAAAGAGAGAGCAGAAAAAGAGTTTCACTTTAAGCCATATCTGGTTGAGGAGTAGTGTTAATACACCTCCTTAGCCACCTTATAAACACTATCAGAGGCAAGGAACGAGTAGAAGTGAATTCCAGGTACACCGCTTGTAATCAACTCCTTGCATTGAGCAGTACACCACTCTACCCCAACAACCTTCGCCTCATCGTCGGTTTTGCACTTGCGAAGTTCGCGAGCGAACGGTTCGGGGATATCTGAACGGAACACCTTTGGCAACACATTCAATTGACTTCGCAACACTACAGGCTTGATACCCGGAATAATTGGCACTGTTATTCCCTCTGCACGACATCGCTCAACAAAAGAGAAGTACTTCTGATTATCGAAGAACATTTGGGTCACCACATAGTCTGCACCATTTCGAATCTTCTCTTTCAAATAGAATATATCCGAATCCATATTGGGAGCCTCCTCGTGCTTTTCAGGATAGCATGCCATTCCGTATGAGAATGGAGTATCGATTCCTTCAATCTTTGAACCATCAATCAAGATACCTTTATTGAAGCTATTAACCTGCTCCTGCAACTCCAATGCATAATTGTGGTACTGATTCTCGGTACCCTTCACCATCTCAATAGGTTTTGAGTCTCCGCGTAACAAGAGCAGATTGTGCACTCCCAAGAAGTTCAAATCAAGCAGAGCATCCTCGGTCTCCTCTTTGGTGAAACCTTTACAAATAATGTGTGGTACTGCCTGAATTCCATACCTGTTTTGAATGGCCGATGCTATTGCCACTGTTCCCGGACGTTTACGCACAGTTGCCTTTTTCAAGCTTCCATCAGGCTGAGTTTGATAAATTATCTCGCTATGATGCGATGTGATATTGATATACTTAGGATCAAGCTCACGCAACTTATCAACTATATTAAATACCTTATTAATGCTGTTACCGCGCAATGGGGGAAGCAACTCGAAAGAGAATATCGGACTCTTCCTACTGTTGATAATATCAATAACTCTCATACAATATTGATTAGTAGTTTATGGTGCTAAGGTATAAAAAAAATGGGCGACTTGTACCACGACAAGCCACCCAAACGAATTATAATGCTTAAATTTAGAACAATTTATGTTAGAATGTGAAATCAACTCCCAAACCAAACACCTGATTTGTACGCTTGTAAACCTTAGCGCCCTGAACTGATGGAACAGTCATTGTCTGGCTAATTGCATGATAGTTGGTAAAGTCCATATTGTAGTTCTGGTACTTTGAGAAGAAGTAAGCCACGTTCAACTTTACACACTTGCTTAGGTTCAATGCTCCTCCGAAACCAACTGCGTATGAATCACATGAGAATGCAACATCGCTCTGGAAATCATCAGACAAACCGTAATCGGTCAACTGATAACCGGCACTAACTGTAACCAACTTACAGATATCCCACTCAAGACCTGCCAAATACTCGTTTGTTCCGTGCTTCAAAAACTTCTCTTTACCTCCTGCCATGTCAGCTTGCTTATCCATAAAGCGGTGGTACTCGAAAGTTGCACGCAAATATGGCAAGAACTCGTAACCTGCAGCAACTGACAAGAAAGCAGGAATATCATTTGCAGTCTTTACTCCGTCGGCGTAAGCGTTCAAAGCATCTGAACCCTGTGGGCCTTCCAACTCCTTGGTATCGTTCTCAAGCTCCATATTTGCCTTGAACTCATACTTTCCTGCAAGAGTCAACTTCTTGAATTTGAACGATGCTCCAAGAATTGGAGTAACTCCGAAACCTGTCTGCTCGCAATCAAGAACAATCTTTGTCAATGTAGCTGACTGCTGCTGAGTTGCCTGCATATAAATTGGAGCATAAGCCTCTTTCATATCTGCATACAAATAACCATCATAACCTCCGGTAAAGTAGTTGAAGCGAATACCACCGAACACAGAGAACCAATCTGTTACCTTATATGTTGCACCAATCTGAGCTCCGAAAAGAATCTGCTTTCCGTTCAAAGCAGAGTTAATGTCATACAAATCGTGAGCCGATGTTACAGGAGCACCATTCTGTGCCAACAAACCTACCATACCTGCAAGAGCCTGATTATTTGCAATACCGAACTGAACCTGAGAATCGAACATTGGTAATCCCTTCTTGAATTTAGCGTTACCGCCACCACCAACTACTCCGAAACCAAATGAAGCAACCCACTTATTCTTTTTATAGGTAAGATAAACACTTGGCAACACCGGAGCCTTAGCCTCACCGGTATATTTCTTTGCAAAGTTGTTTGACTTTACACTCTCGGGAGTTCCATTATATCCCAAATAGTTATTAACTGCGTAAGTTGCATAAATGTCACGATTCTGGTATGCACTCTGAATGTTCAATGAAAGAGCCCAACCATCCTTTTTAGCCCATGCCAAACCTGCAGGGTTGTAATATACAGCATCAATATCAGAAGTTGCTCCACGGGCAATCATTCTAAGATATGCAATAGACTGGTTTGTATTTGTCAAATAGTCACCGGCGAACGCCTCGCCTACAATCGAAATCGCTACTGCGAATAGTACTAATAATTTTTTCATTTATTTACATTTTTCGTTTTGCGGGCGCAAAATTGCAATAAAATATTCACATCTCCCAAACAAAAGTGCAATTTTTACACTCAAAAAGTGAAAATAAGGCTTTTAAACCAAATTATGGCAGATTAGACTGCACATTTTTTAACATTTACCAATACTCTCTATAACAACGTTTTAAATAATTCTCATAAAAAGAGTAGTAAATACCCTTGCATATTTAACATAATATTGTAATTTTGCATTTGCAATGTTACAAATGGAGCTACATAAGCGTTTTGAATAACCATGAATGATAAGGTCAAGAGCATTTTAGATAAAGTTATCGATATTCTGTTAATAATTCAGTTAACAGCATTGGCACTTTTTGCCATCTATGTTGCTATACGGGTATTTGTAGCAGAGACCTACTCTATCCCTACCGACTCTATGCGCCCTACACTCATTCCGGGCGACAAGATTCTTGTTAACAAGCTGTGTCACGGAGCACGCCTATACCGTGATTTCGATTTTTTGGAGAGTAAAGAGAATCCCAATGTTATCCGAGTTTTCGGCTTCAGACCTATTAGAAATAACGACATTGTTGTCTTTAACTTCCCCTACGGACGAGGCTGGGACTCTATATATATGGAACATCCAAAATTCTTCTGCAAACGGTGCATAGCCATTCCCGGCGATACCTTATCTATAAGAGACGGTCACTATGAAGTTAATGGCGAGCGAGGTTTCGGCTACATTGAAGATCAGCAGACCATGAAACGGACCTTCAGGATTACCAAATACGCAGATACCATTGCCTACCCTATGCATCACGAGGTTGGTTGGACACTTATTGAGATGGGCCCAATGCTAATTCCCCAAACCGGAGATTCTATTACAATTGATAGAAAGAATTTCTTGGTATATAGAAAGATGATAACCTTTGAAACCTCGTCCGAAATTCTATGGAACGACTCTTTGCAGTGCTGCACAAAGGATGGAGTTGCAATGGAAGGTTATAAATTTAAAAAAGATTGGTACTTCATGGGAGGCGATGCCTGTCATAACTCACAAGATAGCAGATACTTCGGCCCTATACCCGACGATTTTATCGCAGGAAGGGCAACAAGAATATATTGGTCCAAAGATAAGTACTTCGGAGATATACGATACGACCGAATACTTAAAAAAATATAAAGGGGACAAAAAGAGGACAAACTAATTTTGGCAATAAGTGTAAATAGTCGTAAATTGCGGCAAATAATATTAATTAATATGAATAACAGAGTTTTTACCATCATAACGCTTGCATGCGTTTTAGGTTTTGGTTTTGTAAGTTGCAAAGATAAGGAGAAGAGTGAAGAGGAGGAGTTGAGCGGACGCATTGAGCAACAAGAGGATATTGTAAAGGTAAAAGCAGTTCCAACAAAAAGCGGATTGTTTGAGACCGAGATAGCAAGTAACGGAAAGGCAGAGGCAAATAAGAAAGCCGTACTTACATTCAAGGGAGGCCAAACTATTTTGAGTGTCAATGTAGAGAATGGAGAACGCATAAATAAGGGCGATATTCTTACAGAAATTGACCCCTCTGAACAGAAATTGGTATTGGCATCAGCAAGCGAGAATTACGAAAAGGCTAAACTGGACCTTTTGGAGAGATTACTCTCTGAGGGTGTTACACAGTTACAGGACACAGTTAAATTAGACAAAGAGAAGCTACAGAATATAAAGTTAAGAAGCGGTTTTACTTCGGTCGAGAACCAATATAGAAGTGCGCTTCAAGATTATAACAATCTGACAATCAAAGCTCCATTTAGCGGAGTTGTTGCAGATTGCGACCTGAAACCATACAATCCAATCTCTCAATACGACAAGGTATGCACACTTATCGATGACTCACAAATGGAGATTACATTCAACGTAATGGAGAGTGAGGTAAAGTCGATTGCCAAGGGTATGCCGGTTTTAATCTCTCCCTACATTGCCGACACAATTCAACTGCAAGGAGTAATAAGCCAGGTGAACCCCAAGATTGATAATAACGGTATGGTTAAGGTAAAAGCTACCGTAAACAATAACAACGCACTTTTAGTCGATGGTATGAATGTCTCTGTACTTGTACGCAGAGCCACAACAGAGGCTATTATTATTCCTAAAAGTGCCGTACTTCCTCGTCAAGGAAGAAAGGTTGTATTTACCCTTGAGAATGGCAGAGCCATTTGGAAATATGTAACTGTTTCAGCAGAAAACAGCACAGAGTGTGCAATTTCCGAGGGATTAACAAAGAGTGATATTGTTATCTATGAGAATAATTTAGGGCTGTCGCACGATTTGCCTGTAACTGTAGAGGAGTAAATAAAACAGCATGGGCGACAAGCAGAGAAAAGGATTTTCACACTTCTCCATCAACATTGTCTTTGTAGTATTAATGTTGTTGGGCTTGTCCATTGTGCCCAAACTTTCACTGCAACTAAATCCTTCAAGCCGCTCTAACCATCTTAGCGTAAGTTTCTCATGGCCGGGAGCAAATCCCGAAATGCTTGAGATGGAGGTTACCACCAAACTTGAAGGAGCATACGCCCGAACCAAGGGACTTAAAGAGATTTACTCTACAACATATCCAAACTACGGCTACATCTCGATGGAGATTGATAAATCGGAAAATATCGATGCTATCAAACTATATCTCTCATCGATTACCCGTTCATTGGCGAAAGAGTTTCCTGAAGGAGTTACAATAGGTACTGTAAGCGGCGGAGGCTATGACAATGCCGAAGAGGGAGAACATCTGTTACTCACATACGTTATTACCGGCCCGGGAGCATCGCAACAGGTTGCCCAATTTGCAGAGAAAAACATCGCCCGTCCCCTATCCGGCATTGAGGGTGTTGAGAAGATAAATATTACAGGCGAAAATCCATTCCGTTGGGTACTGTACTACGACGAGAATGTTCTGCGTGAAATGAACATTACAAGTTACACCATAAGCAGAGCCATCAACGACTACTACTCCCGTATGGATGGAGGTAAGGTACTTGTAAACGACTTTCCTGAAAAGAGTTACACCTATCTGGTTTTCAAAGGGTGTGAAGAGGAGAGATACTCCAATATTGCAGCAATACCTGTTACAAACATTGATGGGCGAGTAATCAAGCTTGGCGACATTGTAACCATTGACTACATTGAGCGAGAGCCCTCGTCATATATGAGAATCAATGGATTGAATCTAATCAACATCAATATTTTCAACTCCAAAGGGGCAAATATCATTGATCTGTCTGCAAAATTACAAGCAAGAATCAACGAATTGGAGAAGGAGTTCCCCGCCGGCTACTCCGTAAAGATGATGCTCGACAATAGCGTTGAACTGAATGAGGAGCTGAATACCAACCTTATCAGGACCGCTCTTACGGTGCTGATTCTGTTGATCTTTGTTTATGTTGTGAGCCGAAGTTGGAAATATTTGGCAATCATAACCATATCACTCTGCGCAAACATTCTTATCGCGCTTATCTTCTACAAGATATTTGAGATAGAGATTCACCTATATACTTTGGCTGGAATTGCGGTATCGTTCGGAATTATTATCGACAATGTCATTGTCATGGCCGACCACTACAGAAAATATCGTGATATCAAGATTGTTATGGCAATCATTGCCGCAACATTGACCACGGCAGGCGCCATGCTTGTCATGTTCAACATGAACAATGCCATAATGCGTAATATGTGGGGATTCACCACCGTTATCATTATAAATCTGTTGGTATCAATTGTTGTAGCGTTGCTATTTGTGCCCTCGCTCATGGAGGCCATGAAACTGCAAGAGGAGAGAAGACATAAAAGTACAAAGGCGCGTCGCAGAGTGGTTAAATTCACAAGAATCTACAGAAGATATATACGGTTCGGACGCAAATATCGCTGGGCATACATTATTATTGTCATTCTGGCTTTTGGTATTCCTACCTTTATGCTTCCGGCCTCACTATCGATATACGAGTACAAACACGCAGAGATATACAACAAGATTTTAAGTAATGAGACCGCTCTGACAATCAAGCCATGGCTTGACAAAATATTGGGAGGCTCTCTGCGACTCTTTATTAAAGGAGGAGGTGGCGAGTGGCGCCATACCGATGCAAATGAGCGTAGCAGAACCCGTTTGAATGTTAGAATGACTATGCCGACAGGAGCAACATTGGCACAGATGAACGAGGCTATGATACGAATGGAGAACTTTGTATCGGGATTCCCGCAAGTCGAGACCTTTACAACCTCTATTTACTCTGCAACAAGTGGAAATATGGCCATCTATTTCCACAAAGAGTATGATGAAAACAGTTCAATTCCTGAGCGTGTAAAGCAGGAGCTGATTCGTTTTGCAAACTCAATTGGAAATGCTGACTCAGATATTTCGGGTGTCGGGCGAGGCTTCTCAAACAGAACCGGAGACGGATATAGAAGTTCAAGTCTGGCAGTTACCGGCTATAACTACCGAAGAGTATATCAATATGCCGAAGAGTTGCGCGATGAATTGGCAAAACAACGTCGTGTTCAGCGCCTCTATATTGGAAATGCTGCAAACCCCGACAAAAACAAAGAGTTTACTCTATATGCAGACAAGAAATTACTTGCTCGCAACAACTCCGATGTGGCAAGAGTCTTGAGCGGATTACATAACTTCTCTTCAACTGAAGATATGGCTGCCGAGGCCTACATCAATGGCAAGCTGGAGCCCATCATTTTAAGGGCCAAAGATCGTGAACGTGTCTCTCTGTGGGAGATGCGTAACTCTCCGATTAGTGGCAACAACTCCTCATTCCGACTCGACGATATTGGCGAGATTGTCGAGGAGATGGCATTTGAAGAGATAAGCAAGAGAAACCAGGAGTACACCATAAATGTGCAGTATGACTTCCGTGGCGACTACATGCTGGCCGAGAAGAAGCGCGAGGAGGTAATGAAGGAGATGAACAGCCGTCTGCCCGTTGGCTTCAAGGTAAAACAGGATGAGCGATACCACTACTCATGGGGCACTATCAACGGTATTGACGAACGTATCTGGTACATCATTATGGTAATTGCCATTATATGGGTAATATGCTCTATTTTGCTTGAATCACTAAGACAATCACTCAAAATAGTCATTATTGCTCCTATATCGTTTATTGGGTGTTTTTTAGGATTCTATCTATTTGGATTATCATTCAATGAGGGTGGTCTGGCCGCATTTATCCTTATGTGCGGATTGTCAGTCAACTCCATGATATACATATTCAACGATTTCAATAACAAGGTCAGAGCCGGCAGAAAGCCAAATCTGAACACCTACCTATCAGCATATAATGCCAAAATCACACCGATATGGCTAACCACCGTATCTACCATCTTGGGATTCGCCCCATTCCTTATTGGCGAGACCACAGATTTCTGGGTATCGTTGGCCGTAGGAACAATGAGCGGATTACTATTCTCGCTGATAGTATTGATTTTTGTTTTACCAATATTCTGCTTAAAGTATGATCAAGTTTTTACTAAATAGGCCCATTGCAGTAATAATGTCGGTATTGGCACTTTGTGTTTTGGGAGTAGTGTCTGCGCTAAAACTACCTGTATCGCTCATGCCCGACATTGATATTCCTGAAATCACTGTCAGTTACACACGTGACAATGTTTCAGTGCGTGAAATGGAGAACTCGATAACTTCGGAGATTCGCAACCAATTGCAACAAACTCCAAACCTTACCGAGATAACTACCGAATCGTACGAGGGGGGAGGTAAAATCACCATGCGCTTCAGTTACGGTACCGATATCGACTACGCCTTTATCGAGGTAAATGAAAATATCGATGCAGCAATGAAGTACATGCCACAAGATATGGCACGTCCATCAATTATCAAGGCTTCTACATCGGATATTCCTGTATTCCAGATTTATATCACACCCAAGAACAACTTCACAGAACAAGATTTCTTGGAGTTCTGCGAGTTTGCCGAGAGTGTTTTGAAAAAACGTTTGGAACAACTTCCCGATGTAGCTATTGTTGATATAAGTGGGTACTATGAGCCTGAGCTATATATTTTGCCAAACTACACCAAACTACAATCTTTAGGTATCACACAAGAGGAGTTGGCAAATGCCATTGACAAAAATAACCGTATTGCAGGTAGCTTGATGGTACGCGACGGCTACTTCCAGTACAACGTGAAATTTACAAGCCAGCTCTCATCAACCGAGGAGATAGAAGATGTATATCTCAATGTTGACGGAAGAGTTTTACAACTAAAAGATATTGCCGAAGTTGGAATACGCCCAAGAGACAAACGCGGTGTTTTCCTCAATGGTAACAGACAAAGTTTATGCCTATCTGTAATTAAACAGTCCGATGCCCGCATGAGCGACATGACCGAGAATATTACAGCCATGCTTGATAACTTCCGCACAGATTATCCCGAGATTGATTTCACTGTATCTCGTGATCAGGCAGAACTTTTGAACTACTCTATAGATAACCTGGTGGATAGCTTGACAATCGGTATCATTCTGGCTATCGGAATTATGTTCTTCTTCCTGAAGGATCCACGTTCACCTATTATCATTGCTTTAAGCATTCCTATTTCTGTTATCATTACCATGTTGATTTTCAAACTTATCAATCTGTCTATCAACACCATCTCGTTGGCAGGTTTGATTATGGGAGTAGGAATGATGGTCGATAATGCCATTATCGTTATCGATAATATAACCCAGTATCGTGAGCGAGGACACAAACTATTTGAGGCCTGCAATCTTGGAACCATTGAGATTATCCGACCTCTTATCTCATCTGTACTGACCACCTGCGCAGTATTTATTCCATTGATATTCCTGGGCGATATTTCAGGAGCACTTTTCTATGACGAGGCCATGGCAGTAACCGCAGGTTTGTTGGTATCATTAGTTATATCGATAACCTTTATTCCTGTACTGTACCATTTAATACTTGGCAAGTGGAACACATCGAAGATTACCATTAAAGGTTTCGAAGACAAAGATTTAGAGGCTCTATACACCAAGGGGTACAATTTTGTATTCTCGAACCAGAAGCGTACCTGGCTTATTATCGGAATATTTGTTGCCGTTGGAGTTGTAGCTATGTTTACGTCGAAGATTGAGCAGATGCCTCCGGTTGAAACAAGCGATAAGTTGGTAAAGATTGACTGGAACAGCAGCATTCATATTGATGAAAACCAAAATAGAGTTAATAGTATTATCAATAAGTTTGCTCCCCAATGTGAAGAGATATCAGCACACGTTGGAGAGAAACAGTTCTTCTTGAATAACGATGAGAAGCAACATATAAACCAAGTTGAGCTCTATATTAAGAGCCAGAATATTGACAAACTTAACAGTAGCGTTGCTGAGTTAGAGCGATATATCCGCACAGAATATCCTGAAGCCACATTCAAGAGTGCCAAAGTGGAGAATCTGTTCGAACAGATGTTTAAGAGTAATAACGCACCACTTATTCTTCATCTAAGCAGTCAAAATGGAACCATTCCTGAGTTAAAGCAGGTCAATAGCTATATAGACTCGATTGCTAACAGATTCGGGCAACCCGACATTAACCGCCCAACGACAGAGGAGCGCATGGTTATCCATTTGCGTCCCGATGTTATGGCTCTATATGGGGTATCACAAAATGCACTTATTGCCACACTCGAGAAGGAGATCAACAAAACCTCTATAGGCAAACTAAACACCGGAAACCGCTATATTCCGCTTGTTGTTACAAGTGACGAGGAGACAATTTACGAAATTGTGAAGAAGAGTAGTGTTGCCAGCGACAAAACCGATGAGTACGGCAGAATAAGCTATGTTCCGGTATCTAATCTTATTGAGATTGGCAACGAAGCAGATTATAAGACTATAACCGGCAGAAAAGAGGGAAGTGTTATTCCTATTGTTATTACCGACGATAAAATTGCCAATCAGGATTTAATTCAATATGCAACCCTATTGGCAAAAGATATGGAGATGGAGGTTAATCTTAGCGGAGATATTATCAGTGGCAACGAAACAATTGCCGACATGACACTGATTATCATCATTGCCATCTTTATGCTCTATTTCATTATGGCTGCGCAGTTTGAATCACTAAAAATGCCACTGATTGTATTGGTAGAGATTCCTATTGATATATGCTTTACTTTGGCAATCATGAAGCTTGTCGGAACATCTATCAATCTTATGTCAATGATAGGATTTGTGGTTATCTGCGGTGTTGTTATCAATGACTCCATTTTGAAAATCGATACAATCATCAAGTTGGAGAAGCAAGGAATGAGCACCCTTGAAGCAATTCATGAGGGAGGAGTTCGCCGTTTGAAACCGATTTTAATGACCAGCTTGACCTCAATTTTTGCAATGATTCCTATGTTGTGGGGCGATGATATTGGAACACAGCTTCAATATCCATTGGCAGTAACAATTATTGCCGGAATGACCATTGGAACCTGTGTCAGTATCTTCTTTGTTCCACTATGCTACTACTTAACCCGCACTATCGGCAGAAAGCATTGATATGGCTATACATCAATATAAGCAGATGCTAAATTACCATAACGTTATATCATTCTACACCGATAGGGAGGATGGATATAGCTGCGGTAATTATGGTTCATTCAACTGTAACTCATACTGCGGAGATGTGCCGGATAGTGTGCATAAAAACCGCCAGAAATTAAAAGCGTGGTTAGGAGGAGGAGAGCTTATTTTTCCTAAACAGACCCACAGCATCAACACTCTTATTATTGACGAGAACTTTCTAAAAAGAGAGAGAGAAGAGCAACAAAAACTCTTGAATGGCATTGATGCACTTATCACAAATATACCCGATAAAGTACTCTGCATATCAACAGCCGATTGCATTCCGATAACCATTTATGACACTCAAAAACAAGTAATAGCAGCTATACATGCCGGATGGCGAGGTACTGTTGGGAGGATTGTAAAAGAGTGCATAGAAATAATGCAAAACAGTTATGAATGCCAGCCACAAGACTTGATAGCCAATATAGGTCCCGGAATATCTGTTGAGGCATTTGAAGTGGGGGTTGAAGTTTACGAAGCCTTTGAGAAAGAGGGGTTCGATATGTGGAGAATTTCACAATTCAACAACTCTACCGGTAAATGGCATATTGATTTAAAAGAGTGTAACAAAATCCAACTCATAGAGTGCGGTATAAAAGAGGTGGCTATTGAGGATTGCCAAATATGCACCTACAATAACCACCACAAATTCTTTTCAGCCCGAAGACTTACAATTCACTCCGGCAGAATTACCAACGGAATTGTTCTAAAACGTTAATCAACGCAAACTACTACTGCTCCTTAAAGTAGTTATCGAGCAACTCGAAGGCTGCCATAAAGGAGCTCTGCTCGTTGTTCAAAACCCGCTTTTCCGCTGCCTGGATATTCTCTTTCTGACTCTCATAGAAGCGCTGACGAAGCTGCTCATTGATAGTCTCGTACATCCAATATTTCGCCTGTTCGCTTCTACGGCTCTCGAAGTAACCATTCTGCTGGGTTTTACTGCAATAGTTCAGGATATTATCCCAAATCTCCTTGATTCCGGTCTTCTCGTATGCAGAACAGGTATTAACTGTCGGCTCAACTCCCGACTCGTGTGGCGGGAAGAAGTGAAGCGCAGTTTGCAACTGTGTCTTTGCCAATTGGGCACGGGTTATATTGTTACCATCAGCTTTATTAATGACAATACTATCAGCCATCTCCATGATTCCTCGCTTGATTCCCTGAAGCTCATCACCTGCTCCGGCAATCTGAACAAGCAGGAAGAAATCAACCATTGAGTGGGCAGCAATCTCGCTCTGACCAACTCCAACGGTCTCAACAATCACCACATCGAAGCCGGCCACCTCACAAAGTATCATAGCCTCGCGCGTTTTGCGGGCAACGCCACCGAGCGAACCTGCCGATGGTGAAGGACGAATATAGGCGTGTGGGTCGCAAGCCAACTCCTCCATTCGGGTCTTGTCGCCAAGAATACTTCCCTTTGAACGCTCACTACTCGGATCGATTGCAAGGACTGCCACCTTATGTCCCTCACCGGTCAAAAACTTACCGAAAGCCTCAATAAAGGTACTCTTTCCGGCTCCGGGAACACCTGTAATACCGATTCTAACACACCTTCCAGAAGATGGTAAACACTGACGAATTATCTCTTGCGCCAATTTCTGATGATCAGTTCTTAAACTCTCAACCAAAGTAATAGCCTGACTCAATATATTAATATCGCCTCGCAATATTCCATCAACATACTCTTGCACGCTTAACTCTCGCTTGCGAATATTCTTCAAGCGTTCAGCCAAACGAGGATTCATTGGTGCAGGAGCTTCAATCCCCTTATTTACCTTCAATCCCTCATACTCAGGGCTATTTTCAGGATGTTCCATAATTGTATGCTATTTATATTTTTGTTTCCAATGTTAATATATCTTCAAGTAGTGAGCAGACAAGTGGATTATCTTCAAGTGCTCCACGTACATTTTCAATATCACAATTTACCTGCTCCATGGTATCGGCATCCATTCCGAATCCGACTGTCGATGCAGGAGAAAACTCTTTTGCAGCATCGCTCAGTACCATCTTTAGCAACCATATTTTAGCCTCGGCTCCCCGACGAATCAACTCATCGGCACTAATATCCGAGCCATACTCCGAATCGATAATTGCACCACACCACTCATTGCACCACTCATCATAACCGGCATGAAGCGAGCAGACCATCTTTGATAATTTTGCAATTGTCAATCCCTCATCGTTACACATCAGAGCCATAAAGTGATTTACCTCATCCTTGGGGGCCAATAGTCCTGCAAGATCAACCCAACTATCAGCTATACCCGGTTCAGGCTTACCAAAACGCTCTACCCTCTCTCCAATGAAGATATCGATAGCAGCTCCATATAACTCTATTCCCTGCTCCAAAGCTGTTGTCTTTATCTTTATTCCCTCAACGGTATAATACCCATCGACAGGCTTCAACTGCTTTTTGATTTGCAATAGGGTGTTACGTGCATCTATACACTTTCCTACGGTATAGGGCGACAACCACTCGAATGAGATTGAATCGATGGGCTCGGTACTTTTACGCTCATCACGTTTCGGCCATTTACGAACATCCCTATGAGTTCCTGCACTTCTCAATGAAGCTCCAGGCACAAGATACTCCTGCCCGCTCTTCTCAATCAAATATGAGAATGGGAAATCGGAGGTATCAGGATGGTTGTAGTGGTGGCCCATTACCATTGAAAAGGCTCCAATCTTTGCCGGCCACAAGATGTATGAACCGCTTGCAAATTTAACTCCTCGCTCGGTAATACCCTGATGAATAGGGCCCAATTTATATAGATGATTACTCTGATTACTACCGGAACCGGCATTAAAGAACGAGAACAGACCTCCTATAAGTAGTGTAGATTTGTGCATACTCACTGTATAGGGAGCTGCAAATATTGCACACGCCTCGCCATTCTCCAATTGACAGTTTGCGAAAAACAATGAGTCATGAGCGGTAAAGCCATTGGCAATTTTTGAAGATTCACCAACAAAACAACGCTCTATATGGCTATTATTCTCAACTACCGAACCACACGCTATGATAAAATCTTTTGCTATGACTCCATTTCGCACCACCACAGGTGAATATGAGGCACTGTTAATTGAACCATTCTCCAAAGATATTACCTGGCTCACCTCGGCACACTCCCCGATGCGGGTATTAATAATATTTCCACACCCCTCAATCTGTGAGCCCTCGCCTATAAAACCTTGAGTTGTTGTTATCGATGCAACGTAGTCAGCTACAAGATGTTGTATAATTTTCAGTATGTCGGTTTTGTAGCGATAAAAGACAGCTAAATAGGCAACAACCGCCGAAAGACGGTTAAAAATCGGAATTTTTCGACCTCCGGTCTCATCCATTACCGACACCTCAACTCCGTTTCCGAACGAGGTTTCACCTATTACAGCCAATCGCTGCACATTGCGTATCACACAATTGGCAGATATGTTGTAGTTGCTCAACATTGAGACATGCTCAATGTATGAATCTTTTCCAACCTCGCAGTTATGTAGCACAGAGTCAAACACACCGCAATTTGTGGCAACCACTCCATCAAGTAACACTGTACCGGTATTGCCGAACAGACGTATATCACCATAAAATTTTGTACGTTGAACATTCTCGGGTAAGAAACCGTTACCCACCTTTATTCTGCTCCAATCCTCGGCAATACATCCGTTATTTTCAAGAATATCTATCTCCTGGTCTGTCAATAATCGCAACATGACTCTCCTAATTACTCTGTTATAACTACAAAATTAAAACAAATAAGGTATAAAAGCAACCCTACTTTATGTATTGTGGCAACTCGTTGCTAAGGTGTAGCTTACCATTGGTAAGAGTTCCACACATCAGCTCATCGCCATTGGTTATGGCTATATGGCAAGCACTCAATTCCGTATTGTAGCAAAATGCCTGATCAAATACCTGCTGATTTAGTTTAACACCGCCCTTTTTACACTCTACAAGTAAAAATACCGAACCGTCAGATTTATAACACACCAAATCGAATCTACGATTCAAACCATTCAATGGCACCTGCTTCTCTAATGCAATCAAACCCTTGGGGTAGTTCAACACATTTATCAAATAGTGAACCAGATGTTGACGCACCCACTCCTCGGGAGTAAGAACAACATATCGGTTTCGAATTATATCGAAGAGTTGCCTCTGTCCTTGAAAGAGTCTGACCTTATATTCGAACGGTGGAAAAATCATTACTATAAGTTATTTACACTCAATAAGCTGCTATCTCCATAACTTAAGAAGCGGAAATCATTTGCCATGGCATAGTTATATACATCGTGCCAACTCTCCCCTATTGCTGCTGCAACTAAAAGTAGAAGCGTGCTGTGGGGTTGATGAAAATTGGTAAAGAGTCTGTTCACTACTCTATACTTGTATCCCGGTACAATTATGATTGTGGTTGCCGCCTTTAAACTCTCGGATTCCGACTCATCAAACCATGTTAACAGTGCCTGCATCGCCTCCCGGAGCGAAACATTTTGCAATAGTGAGTATGGCTCCCACTGCTTAATGTGGTTAAACTCATCTATTCCCATCACTCTTTTAACTCCCATCCAATAGAGACTCTCCAAAGTTCTAACCGAGGTTGTTCCAACAGCAACTATATCGGCTTTCGCATTTAAGATATTCTCGACAGTTGTGCGTTTGATTATAACATGCTCTGTATGCATATCATGACCACCTATCAACTCCGATTTCACCGGTCTAAAGGTTCCTGCTCCTACATGAAGGGTAACCTCGTCGGTTGTAACTCCCTTGCTTTTAAGAGTTTCTATTATAGATTGGGTAAAGTGCAATCCAGCTGTAGGTGCTGCTACCGAGCCCTCATTTTTTGAATAGACTGTCTGATAACGAAGCGTATCAGATGATTCCGACTCTCTATTCAGATATGGAGGAATAGGTATTTTGCCACAACTCTCCAAAACCTCGGCAAAGGAGCAATCCGAACTCCATGTGAAACGAATTGTAACCTCGCCCCCATCCAAAACTTCTACCTTCTCTGCATTGAGTATTAAAGTTTCGCCATTTAGTTCAAATTCGCAACTTATAACACCACCTTTCCACTTCTTCAAATTTCCAACCAAGCAGCGCCACTCGCAACTTTCACGCTCGGCAAAATTACAAGCGTAATCGGCAGGCTTTACCGGTTCCAAACAGAATATCTCGATTATAGCTCCGGTTGCCTTTCTGAAAAAGAGACGGGCATGAATTACCTTTGTATTGTTAAATATCAATAACTCATTGCCGTTCAAAATATTTACAACATCGGAAAAGGTTGTATGAGCAATATCGCCATTATTAAACAGCAACAATTTACTCTTATCCCTATCGGACATTGGATATTTGGCTATGCGCTCATCTGGCAACTCATAGTCAAATTGCTCCATTGATATATGCTTATATAGATCTATTTTGTTCTCCATCATATTTCCATTACCTTTGCAACCACAAAATTAGTAAAAAATGAGGTCTATACATTTTATTATATTCATATTATTCCTCTGCATATTTTTCCCATCATGCAAGGAGAAGGAAAACAGAGCAGAAGAGAATAGCACCACCGACACTACGCAATATATTATGACACCGGAATTTTACGATTTCGATGAGATTAATGCCGGAGATATTGTCGGCTACACATTCACACTTAAGAACGTCGGTAAGAGTAATTTAATCATAAAAGATGTGAAAACCGACTGTCCATGTACCACCATTGAGTTGCAAAAGAAGAGTATAAACCCTAATGACAGCTGCAAAATAGATATAGAATTCAATTCTGCCGGTAGAAATGGATTTCAAATGAAAGAAATTCGTATCTTTGCAAACGTAAAAAACGGGGTTATTAAACTTCCATTTTCTGCAATCGTAAACTAACTGAATGTAAAACCAATTAAATAGACTAAAAAATGAATGTACTATTAGCGCTCCAGGCAGGAGCAGAGCAGGCAAACCCAATTATGAGTTTCTTGCCTATTATTCTTATTTTCGTTGTATTCTACTTCTTTATGATTCGCCCTCAAATGAAGCGTCAGAAAGAGTTGAGAAACTTCAGAGACTCTTTGCAAAAGGGAGATAAAGTTGTTACAACCGGAGGATTGTATGGAAAGATTACCGAGGTTGCTGACTACTATGTAATGCTAGAGGTTGCACACGAGGTAAAGATTAAGGTTGATAAAGCAGCCATCATTAAGGACATGACCGACGCTCAGCCTGCAAAATAATTGACAATGGCATTAGGAAGGAAGAGTAAACTGCAAATTTTGTCTGTATATTTCATTTGCGTAGCATTTGCTATTTTGCTTTGGTTATTGACCATGCTTGGCAAAAGTTACTCAACAGAGATAAGTGTACCTATTGAATTTACAAATCTGCCACAAAACAAAATTGTCAGTTCTGAGCTTCCTACCGCCATCAAAGTTGGTGTTAGTGGGCGAGGTTTCAATTTGATAAAGTTACAAGTTGACTTTGCCAAAAACGACATAACATTCAACATTGATGAGTTGTTGCATGGAGGACGTTCCAATAGAGTCCACATCAGTCAACAAGATTTAAGAGAGAGGATTAGTATGCAACTAACCCCCTCTCTTTCTGTTACAACAATAAATCCGGAAAGTATTGATTTTACTCTTGAAGAGATTGCAAGTAAAGAGGTTCCGGTTAAACTTGATTGTAACATATCATTCAACAAATTATACACTCAAAAAGGTGACATAAAGATAGAACCAAAGAGTGTTACAATAAAAGGGGCCCACGAAAGTATTGATTCTATTGAGTATATTACCACAGAGCCTCTTATAAAAAAGGAGTTGAACTCCTCTATTCAACAGGAGATAAATTTAGTTCCTACTCACAACGTTGCCTATAGTACCGACAAAGTTAAGGTGGAGATAGACGCAGAGCAAACAACTGAAGCAGAGCGCAATGCAATAATCAATGTGATTAATTTACCCTCCAATGTCAGAATGGCTCTCTTTCCGGAGAGTGCCAAACTAACATACAAAGTTGGATTAAGCAGGTATGAAGAGTCGCTAAAAGACAACATTCACATTGTTGTTGATTATAACGACACTAAAGATGGTCGCAGTTTCCTAAACATTAAGGCCACTGAGACTCCATCATACATTGAGAATCTGACCATTACTCCCCAACGCGTTGAATACATAATTGAATAATGGAGCAAAACACTAAGGCCCAAATTGCAATAACCGGAGGTATCGGTTCCGGAAAAAGTACCATTGCTAAAATGGTACAAATCATGGGACATCCGGTCTTCTATGCAGATATCGAGGCTAAAAAGATTATAGATTCCGACCCCGAAACTAAAAGTCAACTAATCTCTCTTTTCGGCAAAGATATCTACGACACAAATGGTAAATTAAATCGTCAGGAACTGGCCAAGATAATATTCAATAACAATAACGCAAAAGAAAAAGTTAATGCTATTGTCCACCCTGCAGTTTGGGATAAATTTTGTGAGTGGAGTAAAGGGTTCAAATGTAGTGCCGTATTCATGGAATCGGCCATATTACATGAGTGTGGATGGGCTGACCGATTTGACAAAATTATATGCGTAACAGCCAACCTCGAAACCAGAATCAAACGCACTATGGAGCGTGACAACTGCAGCCGAGAGCAAGTTGTTGCACGCATAAAGAACCAGCTCTCCGACGAGGAGAAGATTTCAAAATCGCACTATGTAATTTACACCAATGATAATTGTTCTGAATTGGAACAACTCCTAAAGACATTGGAAAAAATTTTGTAAATTCGCACCGTAAATTGATTATTAATAAAAGTAACACATAAAATCATGTTAAAGGAAATTTTAGCTATTTCTGGAAAGTCAGGACTTTTCAAATTTATAAGTTCATCGCCAAAGATTGTTATTGTAGAGTCATTGGCTGATAAAAAGCGTACCCAAGTTCGCACCGATGCAAAAGTTATCTCATTGGGCGATATTGCGATATATACCGATGAGGAGGAGATTCCTCTATCAAAGGTATTGAACCAAATGAAAGAGAATGCCGGCGGTAAACCTACAATCAATCACAAAGAGAGCGACGAGAAGATTCGCGAGGTATTTGAGAAGGCTCTTCCAAACTACGACCGCGATCGCGTATATCTATCAGATATGCGTAAAGTTGTATTGTGGTACAACCAGTTGTGCGAGAACAACATGTTAGACTTTACCGAAGAGGAGGAGAACGAGACCTCGTCTGCAGAGTAATCCTATATTTATGGGGAACTCTTGGTTTAGATTTAAGCAATTCAAGGTAGAACAACAGGGGGCGGCAATGAAAGTCGGAACCGACGGAGTATTGGTCGGTGCAATGGGCTTCATTCCCGCCTCCGGTTTTATTTTAGACATTGGCTGTGGTACCGGAGTGATTGCCTTAATGGCTGCACAACGCTCAGAAACGGCAACAATTCATGCAATAGAGATTGATGCACAGGCAACCAAACAGAGTGAAGAGAACTTTAAAGAGTCGCCATGGAGCGAAAGAATATCTGCACAGCAAATATCTGTATTTGATTATTTGCCAACCACACGCTACAACGCCATCTTGTGCAACCCTCCATTCTTTATCAACTCGATTAAAAATCCAAATAATGAGTTAAGTATTGCTCGACATTGTAACGAACAGTTCTCGCATACAAGACTATTAGAGCATGTAATGAAAGAGCTTCTTGCTCCCGATGGACGCTTTACTCTTATTCTGCCTACAATAGAAGCAGAACTTCTGCTTAAATATGCAGCACAACAAAAGATTGGAGTATATCATATAGATAAGATTCACTCTTTCGCAGATTCTCCGGCAGTTCGTTACATAATCCAGTTTGTCCATAATGAAATGCAAACAAGTTATGGTAAAATCACTCTATATAGCGCACCCAACGTACGTAGCGAAGAGTATAACAAATTGATGCAGGATTTCTACCTATGACAATAATTATTAACTTTGCATAAACAGTTTACTATTATGAAACAGAGTGTATGTATCGGCATAGATATGGGGGGAACAAACACCGCTTTTGGCTTCGTAACCAAAGATGGTAATGTAGTTGCAGAGGGAAATATCTCTACAACAGGTCACCACAATATTGATGAATATATTAAAAGACTAACCTTGGCTATAAAAGAGCAATGGGGCTCAATTAATCAGGAGTATCAAATTACCGCTATCGGAGTAGGCGCCCCAAGTGGTAACTACAGAACACGCTCAATTGAAGAGAGCGCAAACTTGCCATGGCAGGGAGTAATTCCATTCTGTGACATACTGGAGGAGATATTTGGCATTCCTACATTTATAACCAACGATGCCAATGCAGCAACTTTAGGCGAACAGATATATGGAGGAGCAAAGGGAATGCAGGATTTCGTAATGGTAACCCTTGGTACAGGACTTGGAAGCGGCTATGTTGCCAATGGTCGATTAATCTATGGACATAACGGATTGGCAGGCGAATTGGGACATACAACCGCCATAAAAGATGGTCGCGAGTGCGGATGTGGCAAAAAAGGGTGCTTAGAGACCTACTGCTCTGCGACAGGAGTAAAAAGAACAGCCATAGAACTTATGGCAACCACCAATACTAAGAGTGAGCTACGCGATATTCCATACAACAAACTCACCTCGAAAGATGTAGCTATAGCCGCAAACAACGGCGACAAATTGGCCCAACAGGTATTCCAAATAACAGGAGAGATATTGGGCGAGGCCTTGGCCAATACCGTAGCAATAACCGGTCCTGAAGCAATCTTCCTTATGGGAGGGTTGACAAAAGCCGGAGATTTACTATTTAATCCTCTACGTAAATCATTCAACAAGAGTGTAATGTTTCTATTCAAAGATTGCGTTAATATTCTTCCATCAGCAATAGATGGTAATGTTGCAATATTGGGAGCGGCAGCTTTGGCCTGGAGTGAAATTAAAGAGAGTAACAATGGGTAAAATAGCATACGGATTCTTATGGCTGATAAGCTATCTGCCTCTATGGTTTATGTACATGATATCTGACATTATGTACCTCTTCCTATATGGAATTATCCGTTACCGAAGAAAGATAGTCAGAATAAATCTGAGAAACTCATTTCCGGAGAAAAATGCCAAAGAGATAAAAAAAATAGAACACAAATTTTATAGACATCTGTGCGATACCTTTGTTGAAATAATAAAGCTTTGGCACATGTCAGAATCTGACATAAAAAAACGTATCATATTTACGAACAAAGAGTTAGCTACATCATATTGCGATAATGGGCAAGGAGTTATGGTAATTGGTGGACACATGGGTAATTGGGAGTGGGACACTGCATTTGGTCTGTTCTTCAATGAGAACATTGCCTTCATGCCACTCTATAAAACTCTTCACAACGCAATGTTCGACAAAATGATGATAGAGATACGTTCACATTTTGGAGCTTCGCCTATGCACAAGAAAGAGATGCTAAGAAAGGTTATCAAGTCAAAGAGAGATGGAAAGATTCCATTCCTTGCATTTATTGCAGACCAACGCCCCAAAAAATCGACATCGCACGTATGGACCACCTTTATGAATCAACCAACAGCCGTATTTCCAGGAGCAGAAAAGATGGTTGAAATGTTTGACTTAGTACCTCTATACATACACACACGAATGCCTAAACGAGGACACTACGAAATAACCTTTATCAATATCGAAAAGAGCAATTGTACTTCGGAGGAGTATCCAATAACCAAACGTTTCACCGAATTACTTGAAGAGAACATTAAGGAGCAACCTGAGATCTGGTTATGGTCGCACTCTCGTTGGCGCTATAAGCCGGAAGACATTTAAATTGTGACCACCCCGGAGCTCCACGATACAAATATATAGATTCCTCAGGAACATATACAACCTCGAGCGCAGTATTAGCAAAAACGTCATCACCTTGTAATTCAGGAGGAGTTTTACCCATACAATATACTGTTCTTAACTTCGAACAATCCTCAAAAGCACCTCTTCCTATAGTTTTTAGAGAGGCAGGCAGGGTAATCTCTTCTATTGCGAGATGGCCAAAAGCTCCCTCAACAATAACCTCGAGCGTTTGTGGTAAATTTATCTTTGACAAATTTACACACAAAATAAATGCCTGAAGTCCAATCTCTTTAACGCCCTCTGGAATATCTATTTCATATAAACCCGGTAAAGATTGAAAAGCCCCTCTATCAATTTTAACCACACCTTCTGGAATCACGGTATTCTTGCAAGCACAAATAAGAGTATTGGTTTGAGAATTGATTATTGCGTTACAATCACCACGGCTATCAAAGTATTTATTATCCTCATCAACAACTATTCTCTTCAAATTCCTGCAGGCAGTTACCACATTGGTACCCATACTCTTCACCCCCGCCGGAACTCTGAACTCCTCTAAACCATGACAATAGTGAAAAGCCTGGGACGCTAATTCCACAACGGATTCAGGAATCTCTACTGTTTTTATATTGTGACACTCTACAAATGCAGCAAAACCAATTTCCGTTAAAGCACCCTCAAAGGTCATACAACCAACGCTATCATATGTATGAGATATTAACGGTGCATTCGCAAAGTTTGAATTATATGTTGGCACAACCGGCAATCCATCTACAGTGGTATAGTATAATTTAGTAACCTTTGGAGCATTGGGATTAAATGGGGGCTCAATATCCAAATCAGAGAATTTATGTCCATAAATCAAATCAGCATAACCAATCCAATAATTATTCTCTTTATACACATCCAGCCATGACTCGGGAACATATATATGTTGCAAGTTACTATTTCCAACAAAAATATTACCATCAACCAAAGGGGGCGGAGAGACTTGAATATACATCTTTGCCAGATTATTATATGCGAATGCCCCGGATCCAATACTCTTTATACTATGAGGTAAAATTATCTCTGTCAAAGAACAGCCATAAAATGAGTTCTCGGAAATGGTAGTCAAAGAATCGGAAATAATCACACTAGATAATTCATCACAATAGGCAAAAGCTTCCTGTTCTATACACTTAACACTTTTCGGAAGTAGTATTTCTCGAATTCTTGAGCCTGAAAAAGAGCCCACCCCTATTGTATCAATAAAATCTGGAATAACAGAAGTATTACATCCTGCAACTAACTTATTATTAACAATATCGACAATGACATTTGCTCCATTACAACTAGAGTATAATTGATTTTCATCCTCAACTCTTATTGAAGACAAATTAGTACATCCACTAAATAGTCCCTCGCCAACAAAAGAGACAGAAGATGGAATTATAATATCTGTCAAATTTTCAATTGAGGCAAACGCCAATTTCTCAATTCTAACCAATTTTGAATCAAAAATTAACATTCCTACCCCATTCTCAACAACATTGGCAACAACATTGGCATTAAAAGCCCCATTATTGAAAAGAGCAATAGGCTTATTATCGTTTGTTACATAAAACAAGGTATCATTTTGAATAGAATCGGTAGTAGGAAGCAAAGGATTAGGTGTAACAGATTGTTCCGGAACACCGCCCGGAACAATCTCTTTAACACCCTCATTATCTCCTTCACATGAGAGAAGAGTTATAATAAATAGTATTATAACCAGCAATCTCATTTGCAGTATCAACGATAAATATCCAAGTTAGGAACAATTACAAATGTAAATTCATAATCTCCGTATGGCAATGTGTATTGAGGAAGTGGGACTGCACCCCAGCTATTTACGCATGCCAATCCCTGTTGAGCCTTATCGATACATAGATAGGTATTTCCATCTTTCTCAAGGAACTCAGGATGGCTTTGCTGCTTACGCATTCCATCGTGAATAGCCTCTTGAGGATATGGCAATGCCGATGCCGAGAAGAGTTCTGGAGCAATAATAGTCAACGATACTCTTCCTGCATCAGATAGAGTCATCCAACGCAAATCAGTCTTATTACCGGCCTCTTGTGGACGAATATAACCATAGAACTGCTCATCCACTGAAGATGAATATCTACCAACAAAAGTATTGCTATTACGATCAGAGTAGTTCTCTATCGGACCACGCCCCATATACTCAACATTACAGAACGAGCCAGGAATAGCAACACGCATACCGAAACGGAACATATTGGCAATCTCCTCTCCTTCGGTAGCATCGAAACTCTCCTTAACCTCAATAGTACCGGTATTTGCAATATTATATGTCAAGGTCAAAGTTCCCTTCACTCTTGGCACATTATATGTAACAGTAACGCCAATTGTTCCATTATCCAACACCTTACTATCAAATGCTTTCAACTCAAACTCAGGATTCTCCCATACCATCTGCTTGCGCTGCAAATTTGCACCATAATCATTATCTGTATTTGCACGCCAGAAGTTAGGAATCAACTTTGACTCATTGGCAATAACCTGTTTGCCATAAACCTCATAGTTATTGATAAATCCATCCTTCTTATCGAAAGATAGCGAGAAGTGCTCTCCATTTACAACCAAATTATTACCACTGTTATCGATTGTCATATCGATAAGAGTTTCACAATTTACTACCGGGTACTCAATGACCGGTCGCTCACGAATTGCCATCTGAGCCTTGGCAACCTCGAATCTTGCAGGAAGTACACCTATTTCACTCTTTGTCTTGAAATAGATATTCAAATACAAATCACCTACACAATCTGCCACCTTATCAAGATTATAATTCAAAGTAATCTGAGCCTTTTGCTGTGGAGCCACATTTAACTCATCCACTCTACCGCTTTGAAACGGCTTACCATCGGCAGCCAACTCCCACTCCATGTAGTAATCCGATAGATCAACAAAGAAGTTCTCGTTGTAAACCTCAATCTTTCCGCTATTCAAATCAATTGGAGTAGCCCAAATGTTTTGATAGTAGTACTTCACCTCGTACGCATGCGGATTTGGCTCGCGCTTTGCATTAAACACACCGTTGGCACAGAAGTTCTGATCACTGGCATCGAACTCATTGAAATCACCACCGTAAGCATAGAACTTAACACCATCTTTCTCCCACAAAACAGCTTGATCGGCAAAGTCCCAAATGAAACCACCCTGATACTTAGGATACTTACGAATCATATCCCAATACTCTTTGAATCCTCCCATAGAGTTACCCATGGCATGAGCATACTCACATTGAATCAATGGGCGAGGATCGTTGTTTGTTGCATAACGCTCACACCACTCATATCCGGCATACATAGGGCAAACAATATCGGTCTCGGCAAGCTGATGAGTCTGCTCATACTGTACGGGACGCGACTTATCCTCGGCCTTAATCCAATTGTAACAATCAATAAAGTTTTGACCAAAACCGGCCTCATTACCCAAAGACCATATAATCACCGATGGATGGTTCCAGTTAGCCTGAACATTTCTCTGATTTCTTTCAAGGTGAGCCAAGTTATATGTAGGCTCTTTCGCCAAAGTACGCTCTCCGTAACCTAATCCATGCGACTCTATATTTGCCTCGCAAACTACATAGAATCCATACTCATCACAAAGTGCCAACCACTCAGGATCTGCAGGATAGTGGCATGTTCTGACAGCATTGAAGTTAAACTCTTTCAATACCTGAACATCAACCATTCTACGATCATGATTAAAGATATAACCACCTACAGGATCTATCTCATGACGATTAACTCCCTTAATCAATACCGGTTGGCCATTAACCAATAACTGAGCATTTTTAATCTCAATCTTTCTAAAACCAACCTTAACAGGGATAACCTCCCATACTCTGCTTCCATCGGCAAGAGTTGCATATAAAGTGTATAGATTAGGGGTCTCGGCTGTCCACTTCGCAGGATTCTCAACCTCCAATGTACAAGTTACCTTACCGGGGCCAGCAACGCTCTTCTCGGTCACAACATTTCCCGCCGCATCGACAAGTTTTAAATTAACAGTACCACCACCTATCACATTCATATCAACATTAAGAGTTCCATTAACATATTGACCATCCAAATCGGGTGTAACTCTAATGTCTCGAATCTGGCGTTTGTTTCTTGCATACAAATAGCAATCACGACCCACTCCGCTGTGGCGGAAAAAGTCTTGATCCTCCAAATAGGTTCCATCGCACCAACGGAACACCTGGAAAGCAATCAAGTTCTTGGCTCCTGGCTTCAAATATTTGGTCAAATCAAACTCAGCAGCCAACTTACTATCCTCGCTATAACCAACGAACTTACCATTTACCCACAAATAGATATTTGATGTTACAGAACCGAAATGTGCAATAATCTGTTTGCCCTTCCAATCTGCAGGCACCTCAATCTCTCTACGGTATGAACCCACATGATTATTCTTCTCGGCAGGATATGGAGGGTTCATTCCATTAACATATCCTCCCCAAGCATAACCATTATTCACATAAATCGGATCACCAAAACCACTTATCTCCCACATTCCCGGAACAGACATAGTTGTCCAATCTGAATCGTTATAATCCACCTTCCAAAAATCAGTAGGACGCTCAGTGTGATGATTTACCCAATTAAAGTTCCACTGACCATTAAGAGTCAAATAGTTTGCAGAACTCTTCTTTCCACTCTTAACTGCATCGAATGACTCGTATGCAAAATAGTTTGTGTGCATAGGATAACGGTTAATCTGATTAACCTGAGGATCCTTCCACTCGGTAAAAGTTTGTGCACCTGCCACCAACGAACAGAGTAGCAATCCGCACGTGATAATAGATTTAATCATACTATTTTTATTGTGTGTTTTTATTTCCGTGCGTAAAGTTAAGAAAAATATATGGCATATTCAGATGCAAACGATGTAAGCAATCGGTTGCGTTGATTTTCTTGAAGATAAATGAGTTACACAGAACAATCTATAAAAAAGTGTTGTAATTTTGTACTCGGAAAAGGGAATAAAGAGCTCCAAAAGAGCAGTTTCCATTCTAATTATAGATTTGTTGTTTTATTGTTGTGTGCTTGGTGTATGAGAGTCTGTCGTGAGATGGGCTTTCATACTTTTTTTATGTAGTCTATAAACGAATACGCAGGAGTCTCGCCATCGGCAGGCACTAACTCACGCTGCACCTCAACCCACTCGGAATCCAACACCTCGGGAATAGTAACACATGCATCGGCATTGGCATGAATCCTGGTCAAATACAACAAATCAGCACACCCCCACAATCTGTGATACAGCTCTCCACCACCAATGATAAAAAGAGTATCCTCGCCCATAGAGCGTGCCGAATCAATTGCAGAATCGATTGATTGAAAAATATCGCACCCCTCTGCAACATATTCGGCATTTCTGGTTATAACAATATTTCTGCGTTTGGGCAAGGCACGTCCTATTGACTCGTATGTTTTACGTCCCATAAGAACGGTATGTCCCGATGTCAAAGCTCTGAAACGTTTTAAATCGGCACTCAAATGCCATATCATTCCTTTGCCATCGCCAATTACATTATTCTCGGACGCAGCAACTATTATTGCAATCTTCATAGAATCAAAACTTTATACCTAAACAGAAATAGCTCCCTTAATGTGTGGATGAGGATCATAATCTGTCAACTCAAAATCCTCGTATTTGAAGCTGAAAATATCCTTAACTTCGGGATTAATCTTCATTTTTGGCAACTTACGTGGCTCGCGAGTCAACTGTAGCTCAACCTGCTCCAGGTGGTTTAGATAGATATGAGTATCTCCAAGAGTATGAACAAACGTACCCGGCTGTAATCCACAAACCTGAGCAATCATCATTGTCAAAAGAGCATAGCTTGCAATATTAAACGGTACACCCAAAAATGTATCGGCACTACGCTGATACAATTGGCATGACAACTTACCGTCAGCAACATAGAACTGGAACATGGCATGACACGGTGGGAGCGCCATTTTATCAATCTCGCCTGCATTCCAAGCACTTACAATCATTCGGCGCGAATCAGGAGTCTCCTTAATCTGCTTAATAACCTGTGAAATCTGATCTAAGTGCGAACCATCGGCACATGGCCATGAACGCCACTGATAACCATAGATATGACCTAAATCACCATTCTCATCAGCCCACTCATTCCAGATTCTCACTCCATTATCCTGAAGATACTTAACATTGGTATCGCCCTGCAAGAACCATAAAAGTTCATAAATAATCGACTTCAAATGCAACTTTTTGGTTGTCAACAACGGAAACCCCTCAGACAAATCAAAACGCATCTGATGTCCGAAAACACTCTTTGTACCGGTTCCGGTACGATCAGACTTAACCGTACCCTCCTTTAAAATTCTATCAAGCAACTCCAAATATTGTTTCATAACTCAATCCATTTTGCAACTTCAAAATTGCAACTTTTTTTCCATTTAGACAACTCTTCTGCCTTATCTACACAAAAATCACCTCTTTCTGATAAGATAAAGTCCGTGGCGAACCGGCAACATAACCTTCTCCACACGGTCATCAGCCACTATCTTCTCATTAAAATCAAGAATACCCTGAGTTTGTGCATCGTAGTGGCTCTTATCTTCCAACACCTTACCACTCCACAGCACATCGTCGGCAACTATCAAACCTCCCGGACGCACATAATCGAAAACAATATCGAAGTATTTTGAGTAACTACGTTTATCGGCATCGATAAATACCAAATCAAATGTCTCATTGAGCGAGGGCACAATATTACAGGCATCGCCTATCAAAAACTCTACTCGCTCCTTCAACCCGCTCTTATCAATAAACTTTGTTGTCAACTCCTCAAGCTCATCATTAATATCGATGGTAATCACCTTACCATCGGAAGGCATAGCCTCGGCCATCGAAATTGCTGCATAGCCGGTAAAAGTTCCTATTTCAAGAACCCTTTTTGCACCAATCAATTGGCACAACATTTTCAAGAAACGTCCCTGCAAACGCCCCGATAACATACGTGGACGCAACGTTCTTATATGTGTTTCACGTGTCAACTCCTGCAATACCAAACTTTCGGTATCGCAATGATTATCAATATATTCATCAAATTCCATAATCAAAAATCGGTATTTGAACAACTATACAACATCCTTTACCAAACTCGCTCTCTGCCCAAATTTCTCCTCCATGTGCATTAACAATCTTCTTTGCCAACGGAAGACCTATTCCCATACCTGTCTTCATCTTTTTTATATTGGTTGGAATCCTGAAATAAGATATAAAAATCTTTTTTAAGTAGCATTTTTCTATTCCCGGACCATTATCGGTAATTTTCATTTCAAACAAATTATCTTTACCTACACAAGATACCGATATTTCAGGGATAGCTTTGTCATTATATTTAATTGCATTATCAATAATATTGCTAATAACCATCAACATAACCCGCTTGTCTAAAAGTTGCTTATCCACCTGCTCATCTACATTAACACTCCATTTCACATTTCTATATACAGTACCATATATCTCTATCACTGACTGAATTAGCTCTTGAACATTACACTCCGTTCTGTCTATATTAAATTCAGAATCTGCTGCAAGAAGTGTATCTGAAGCGTTAATAATCTTGTCAACACAATTTTTGAATGGCTTAAATTGCATAGTATCTTTCTCATCAATGGCAATAGCCATCCTGTCTGAAAGCGACGCTAATGGTTTAATCACCTCATGCCTTATATACGAGAATTGTCTTTCTTTTAATAATAATCGCCTTTTATCATTGCATATTAAGATTATTAATTTACACATCGCATAAGTATATAACACAAATATAGCGACAATAAATAACAATATTTTCTCAATACCGACATAAAATGGCAACTTATTAATATACGCTACAATATAATGTGCATTATAATAGCCTAAAGAGACTCTGTTCGTGCAGAGCATATTACTAAATGCATGTGGTTCAATCTTAGAATTCGATGATGCGATCAACGAATCATCAGAATTATAAATTGCCAAAGTTATTGTGTTCGGATTATTATTTTCACTCAAAATTCGTGCACAAATGTCATATAGGTTATAAACATACATACTATCGTTCATTCCATAACAATCATAAATCAAACGACATTGCATATCTTCATGCTCCCCTCTCGACTTCAACTTAACCTTCCCCTTTTTACCATTCAAATGGTATGACAACACACTATCCGGAAACACGGAAACAGAATTACGATAATCATCACTTTCAATAAAAATATTCATTGAATGCTCTTTTATTGCAAGATTTAATACACCTTCAACCTCCGCAGCATACTCTTCTTCATTTGAAAAATTTACCATATCAATCAGAAGCCATATAACCGCAACAAACATAATATACCCACCCAAAAATATTACTATATTCTTTAGCATAAATCTACTATTTATATTAACTTGCACAAAGATATAAATTATTAACATAATTCAAGAAGAAAATGAAAAAGATTAATGTTACTGTATGCGGAACGTTACTCTTCATGCTTGCAACTACCACCATCATAATTTTGGTAAAAGACAAGCAATACATAAAGAAGAGCACTGTACAAGTCGAAGCACTAACCAATGAAGAAAATTATCCCACTGACCAATGTACCCCCATCAAGGGAATATGTATATATAAAACAGAGGATAACAAAAGAGTCATGGTTCTTGGAATAAACATAATAGATAATGACTAATGAAACAGCAAATTAAATACACCTTGATTCCTGCTCTAATAATATTAGCAGGTTGCCATGAGAGCAATGAGTTTAATGGCAATATTTCAGAATTGGTCCACACTAATGTAAGAGATGTAGAATACTCTTATACTGATAAAACTCTGGGGCGCAGCATAACCACTCCGGTATATAATAATGCAACCCAAATGGTACATAATGACTCTATATTCTTATTCCTAAACCCAAACGGAGAGTATAGATTTACCGCTTACAATATAAATAGCAAGCAGACAAAGAGTTTTGTACCTGCAGGCTATGGCGAAGAGGAGGGACTATACTACCTGGACCTCAATATCCACAACACAACTGCAACGGCAATGGATTTTGGTTGTGGTCGTCTTGTAGAGATTGATTTGACTCAATGCTTTAATGACGAATATAAACCTATTTTCTATGACTTAACAAACAATGAGAAGCAACCTTTGGGAGCAGTTAAATGCGGAGAAAAAGTTATCTCAACCGGCATATATACCCAAGGTCGATATTGTCTGTCCGATTCTCGTATAGGAAAAGAGAATTATTGGGTAAACTATCCGTCATGCGTAGGAGCGAATTTGAGCGATACTCTAAAGTCTATTCTATATGCCAGCAACTACATGACACTGAACCCCGAAGGTAATCGCATTGTATGTGCAAATATTCAATATGGTTGTTTGGATATTTGTACTATAGAAGGAAACAGGGTGCAACGCATCAATGAATCTCATTTAACTCTACCTGATATTAAAATCACTAAAAAAAGTAATAAACGAGAGTGGCATCCTGTTGCATATTCAACTGAAAATGTATTCGGTTTTTGTGACATTACTGCATCTGAGAAACACATATATGCCTTATACTCCGGCAGGACATATAAATCATACAAGAACAATGTAGATAAGGGAAAAATTATCTTCGTATTCGATTGGAGTGGACAACATATTGAAACATTCCATTTGGATGATGAGTGTATATCAATCTCTTACGACAACAACAGTGAAAACTTATATGCACTAATAGAAACCGGGAATAATAAAGAGATAATCATATTGCACCTATAGACAATGTGGAGCTTTATGGCTCCACATTTTTCAATAAATAACCTGAATTTCTGATGTTATAAATCTTCAATTTTGTTTTATCTTTTAACAGAACATTTAACCTACTCACATGCTTCCTTAATTGAGCAGAGTAAAGCTCGGCATTCTCTACTCCCCATATAATATTGCACAATCTATCATATCTAACCACTTTATTTATATATTTAGCCAATTCTGATAAGATCATTGCTTGTTTATTAGGAAGATAATACGAATCCGAACTTACATGTAAATACTTTGTATCGGGATCAAACACCACATTTCTAGCTAAATGAATTTGATCAGAAACAGTTACATGCATTGTTGAATTTTTTATCATCTCAACAAGTAATCCGGAAGAAAAATTTTTCATCAACGCCTGATTTACTCCCGTCATTAAAATATTTTTCATAGTTTCATTGCTACTCAATCCTGTATAGAAGATTATAGGAGTACTCTTATCATACTCGCGTATCTTTTCCGCAACCTCTATTCCGGATAGTAGCGGCATAGCAACATCTAATACAACAATATGTGGCCGCATTTTAAGGTACAACCCATACGCCTCTTCGCCATTATGCGCAATTATTGGAAGCCATCCCTCCTTGGCAAGTAATAGCTCCACTGTATCACATATCATATAATCATCATCGGCAAACAAAACCTTAATTTTCTCCATAACATACTACATTTTACCCTACCAAAATCTTTGACTTCCATTCTCGATTGTAAATACTCTTTCCTGAGTTCCACGTGTCATGTTTTTTAATAAAAGAAGTGTATTCCGTGGCACGTTGCCGAATTCAATCTTCTTATCATCAGCCACCTTTCGGTACAACTCATTCCACACTCCATTATCCCAATACATTAAAACATATTCGTCACCCGGATGAATACCATTATCATCCGAACGCTGAACAACTCTGGCATGAGTAATTATCTTAGGTTGCCCCAAATCACAACCAACCCAACTATCACTCTTCACATCGCTCTCATAACTGGTCAACCAATCATTATCAAAAAGATTCTCAGCTCTATAATTCGAATCGAGCGGAGCAAAATTAATTATCGGAGAGCCATAGCATTGATTCATTTGTGAATCAAACAACTGAAACTCTGCAATATTACACCTTGCCTCGGGCGCAGAATAGTAACGCCAATATCGATAACTCTTTCCGATATCAAGTTTAATCATACCCGGATAATTGACATCGTTCACTTTATAAACCACATCATAATCCTTAAAATCAGAAAAATTTGAGGCATGAATCTCTCCTCCAACAACCATTTGTTCCATTTGCCACACATGATCCGACTTTAAATATTTTCTACGCAAAATCACATCCTCAACGCTATTCATATCGGGAATCAACTCTTCAATTTCTCCATTGGCACCTAAAACAAAAGGATTACTTACAGGTATTAAATTACCATCTTTATCTACCCCCTTAACAATATACAAGATTCCTTTTCCCAAATTTTCAAAACAAGCATTACCGCCATCTATTGACCCGAAGTCAACAACGCGCCACGCACCTCCATTATAAACACAAATATAGGCAACCGATGCAAAGCATAAATCTTTTTTAATACTTATCTGTATATCTGCTGTATGATTATACAAGTTAGTTACATCTGAATAAAAAAGATGAGAACTGAAATCATAAATATCAGAATATCTTTGTTGATATTTTAAATATTTCTCATTAACACTATACACACGCCTAAAAACCTTTGGGCAATTCATCCCCTGCATTGTTTCAAAACCGCCATGCGTAACCACACCAAACATTACAGGAACGGTTATCCCCGATTTTGTAATTATTGAATAAAAAGCATGTCCCCCATCTCTATCTCCCCAACAAGGAATATATTCTATATATGCACCAATACCCTTACTTATATATGCAACAACATGTGCAAATGCAAAAGCCTCACAATCTCCATACGGAATTTTAGTAATAACATTATCAGCTAAAAATTTTCTGACATTTGCTCTATCATCGGCACGAGTTTTAACCTTCTCTAAAATCTGAGCATTTAACTGTTTTGCCACATGAAATACCGAATATTCAAACTCACCATGTGGTTTTGTATCAGGATCTTCATTATAAATCTTATATTTAACATTTAGTGAATCCTTCCAATAATCACAACATTGTAAATCAATAAGTTTATACGGCAATAGTGTTTCACAAAACTCTTCAAAACTTAAATGATTTGACCAAAAATCACCTTGCCATTGTTCAAACGCTCTATCTACTATCTTTATCAAATAGTCACTCTTAATAGTACGAAGATCCAATTCTACAGAGGAGTTACCGGCAACAGAATTTTGCCACAATAAATCCAACCTCTGCTTTTCAGGAAAAGAATCGTGTGATAAAGTCTTAATCAACTTTGAATAATAGTTTTGCTCTACATCCTTGCTCAAAGAATAATGCCACTTCATATTATCAATCAAGAAATAAATCGCACTTAACTTCTCTTGATCAATATCCACCTCTTTATAATGATTAATAACCTTCCTCAACTCTACAGCATTATCACCAGACATTTTAATTGATTGCATTACACCATCAGGTATATTACTGCAAGATTGCATGATAATAATTATCACCACTATATAATAACTCACTTTGCTCATAATCATCATTTTCTACGAATATTAAGTAATGCCAAAAGATAAATGAATGCCAAAATAGTAATTACACTCCAAAATATCAACTCTATTCGGGGATTATAAGCCAAGTAGGGATTTAAAAAATACTCAACGGGAGGCAGTAAGAAATAAGAATACAAAGGAACAAAAAGAGCAATAGCAATGGAAACAACAAAAAGCATCAAATATCTTTTTTTATTACGCACCTCTACTATATAGGTCAATAGGGCTCGATATAAAAAAGCAAGCAATAATAAAACTATATTTTTAATAAAGCTACCCATGCTGCTCAACTCGAACAAAGAGCCAAAACACCCACAATCTGCCATGGCTTCCGGCTCAACAAAAGCAATATATGCAGTAACTATTGTAAACAGAAAAAGCACTACTATAGTCAATATTGCCACTATCTTTCTGTACATTAAGGAGAGCAGCAATAAGCCCCAAAACAACTCAAAGGCTGACAATAATATTGAAAAAACAACAGACCAATCTTTCCAATATTCTGAAAAATTAAAAACAATTAAATACTCCTCTATTTTCGTGGCAGTTCCCATGGGATCTACACCTTTTAACCACCCGGAAAATATGAAGAGCACCCCAAGAATATAGGCAGGATATTTGAAAAAATTTAACGGATTAAACATGAATCTGCTATTTGATAAAACATCTGCATTATTGCATAATTGCTTAACGGCGAGCCTACTAAAACAACTTTTCTGTCGCTATCCAATAAGAATGTATGTAATAACTTATTCTTGGGAATATGCCTATTCCGTTGCTTAAATACTCCTAACGTATCAATATATACCGGATAATCGAAACCACTACGCTTTAGTGCAATTTTCAAATCAACAAGTTGTTCCTTTTCTGGGGTAAAAATAAAATAAAATGGCAAACTATCACCATATCTATTTTTAGTAGAATCAATCAACTCATTCCACACATACATTCCTTTAACCGCACAAGAAGAGCACACAGTTTCATCGGAATATATCACTAACGACAATTTGCCTACTTCCACCGTATCTACCACCACACTCTGCTCTGAATTAGCACCTTCATTTGTACAATATCGATACAAACTATCCATACACAAATCTATTGGCGAGGAGTGAATCAACTTCACATCTCTCTCCAATTTAGCCCTGTCGCTACAAGCACTAATGGTAGCAACAATCAAAACACCACACAACCAAAAATTTATTGTCCTTTTCATTATAATCACAAGCCCAATATTAATATCATCACCATAATGCTTAATGATTAGAACCTAGATTAAAACTAAATATATGTTCATCATCTAATGGTGATACTGCATATATTGTGTTATCGTCCGATATGGCAATCTTCAACACCAAACAATCAGGAATATAGGTAGCAACTAACTCTCCATCCCAATTCCAAACATGTATCTCCATACGAGCATCTTCCATAGAAATATTTTTCATTTCTGCAGGTAACTTTCCTAAATACAACCCACATATATATTTACTATTAGCGGTACTCGCAAGGTAGTATTGATATGAAGAACTCGTTTTTACATTCGTGCCATCAGTTAAAAATGATTGCTCATGCCATTTATCAAGCAACGATGTCGTTTTAATATTTCCACTATTATCAAAAATACGAATCATAGGGAATTGACTATATATAGCTGCAAAACATTCGTTGGCTGGATTTAAAACCAAATCATTAAGAAAAACAGAAGCGTAAGCATCTGAGCTTAAATCCGCAGCTACGATATCTTCCATATAATATGAAATTGGAATGAGTTTATTCGAATTGCGATTATGCATATAAAACTCCACTCCTGCTTCATTACGAATACTCATCACTGCAATAGAATCATTTATAACAAGTAATGAATTTGGGATAGCTGAAGGTAATGGTATTCCAGTATTATTACACTTTTTTACATCAAGCTCTCCATCTATATTAGTAAAACCAACCATACAATACGAATTCAGTTCTGTAACATTTATTCCATCATATGATTTGACGGTAGCATTATGATTTATGAAATTAAAATCCTTTGGGCCTCGTCCTTTGTAACCGACTCCACCTATATATCTAACATCAGGCATTGAATAAAGTTCAAACATTGCCTCAGGATTTTTAGTATTTAAGATAACTAAATTACTATCAATAACGAAAAGATTATCGCAATGAGATAATTTATTATCAAGTTTTATTCTATCTAATTTTATCTCTATTGGGGCGCTTTTTTCATATTCGGTACACAGTAGTCTTCACACAAGAAGCTACGCAAAGCGCAACTACGCTCAAAACTTTTAACATGTTTCGCATAATTCTTTTATTTACATTTAAATCTTTTATTAATCCGTCCAATTTTTGGGGGTCTGATCACAATTGTATACTCATCATAAAATGATACTCCTTATTTTAACTTATACTTAATTAATATTGGATTACCTGATTCTACATCGTAATACTCCGGTGACAACAATTTCACATTGACCCCTTTATACAAATCTCCCTTAATAAAAACATCATCAGAGTAGGAATATTGAGGCATGTGACCAATGATACATTCATCACTGATTATTACGTTTGGATTGGCACAAAACATTTTCAAAGGACCATCAACAATTTTACCATCATTTAAAAAATTCATCCTATACAACATATCGCTATATATCAAAGAGAACGAGGTATCATTATTACATATAACAGAATGAACTTTAGGCCTGATATATTTTAAAGACTCAGTAAACGAAATATCCTGAAATGAATGTTCTCTATAAAATTCACATATTATATCACGATTTGGATAATCTATATACAATATCGGGTTGGCATTTCCATTCTTTATCTCATAAACAGCCTTCGACTCTTCTGTATGAAAAAACAACCTCTCGCCATCTCTCATAAATATTGACATTGGACTAAGTACAGAAGTCTTATCTTGCTCTAAATCAACAATAGTTGCTAATCTCTTTTTGTCTAAATCAAAATAATCAACGTTCGCCTCCATTGGATCATATAAAACAACGTCATCATCATAACATGCCACCCTACTATAAAATGTCTCTAAAGGAATTAATTCCTTAAAATTCAAATCCTTCGTTAATATCAATAGTTTAGGTGGACCACACAACAATATTACATCTCCATTTTTAGTATTTATATCAAAAGAATAAATTTCTCCATACTCCTCCGGACCTCGTCCTTCTCGACTATATTTTGAACAAAATTTACCATTTTCAGTAAATTTATATAACTTACTACCAAACTGATTATCCAAGAGATACCAATCACCATCATATTCTCTTAATGCCACTATATTTCCAACCATCGAAGAGTCTGTCTCCTGTAAAGGTACAAACTCTATATCTGAAACAATATCAGAATTTGAAAATGAACCCAATGACTCACTTAAATATCGCACATTAAATTCCTTGACACTATCATCACATGAGAATAGTGCAACTAAAAATAGAATTATAAAATATAACCGTCTCATAAAACAATCTTAATCAAAAAGGCCCAAACTTCTTAATAAATCGTTACAAGTTACATCATTTCCACAACGCACTCCTGAAAACTCATACCACTTTAAAGACCTGTAAATTTGAGTTGCACTTGTCAAATCGACAGTTACCCCTAATTCAACTCCACCAAAATTTGGCAATTTTTTCTTAATTATATCTAATTGAGCTTCTGTTAGTATTTTGAAATAACAATTATCTTTTTCTAATTTACATTCATAGTCGTTATTCGTTCCCCCACCACCTTCACTCTGACTCAACGCCTCAATGTTTTTAGCAAGGATTGAATTTTCCGGTTTAGCATTAACCTGATTGTAAACCACTACTGCAAAAGCTGCGCAAATGGCAACTACTCCCATAACTGTAAAAATTTTCTTCATAATTTATGAAATTTAATTGTGTTTATAAATTTTATATCCCCACTCATCAGGAATAATGCTACAAAAGTATAGTGAATTTTATTGAAAAACAAAAAACAATTGTCCTCTTTTTTGGGGACAATTGTTAGAAATACTATTTTACATCATATTTCCAGGATTTGTGAATAGGAGTTCCGTTTTCAGAGAAGCCTTCAACAACTATTGTGTATGAACCGCTTCCTTCGCCCTGAGCGGTAGGAAATTCAAACTCAAAGGTTTTACCATCACTTAATTTTACATTGGGATTCCAATAACGGGTAATCTTTTCATCTACAGGATCCTTTAACAACTCTGTGGCAACATTATAACTCGGTTTGTAAAACTCTACATTTTGTTGCTGAGGAGCAAATGGAACTATGGTCTGCATGTTAAATTGGACATCGTAATTGGTTACTGCAGTAATATAGTCATAGACAGGTACAGTTTGAACGCCTCCAATATCAAAATTATGAAATGAAAGAGGATCAACTTTACTAAAAGGATGTTTTATTTGTACTCCAATTAAACGAGGTGTTGTATTATCATTATCTCTGTACACTAATGTTGATGCAGCCTCACCGTTTGAAATCTTATTCTGATCATCTATTGCATTGTATGCAGCAATTGTCTCTTCATCAACATGCTGTAAATCCCTTATATCAAATTCCAAACGCCTATAAGCAACACCGCCTGTTGTGATATAATGCATACTATAATCGTATGAACGGTTTCTATAAATCACATCTCGATACGGAACAAAACCTTTGGAGGCATAGGCAACTTTGGTTATGGGATCTTTGGTTCTTGCCATTACCATTGCTCCAGGGTGCATTCCATAACCTGCCATATCTGAAGTTGCCCCCATCAAATGATTTATTCGTATCTCCTTTTCAAGGGCTTCTTTGACTATCTCTTGTTTCAAATATGCAGCTCCTCCTTGTACACGAACCTCTCCCAA
>SUWY01000014.1 GCA_015061245.1 Bacteroidales bacterium | reverse complement strand
CAAAAGTGCTGCACGAATTTGTCTATAGACAACAAAAAAGAGCTGCCTAACATTATTCATTGTTAGACAGCCTCTTTTATTTATCTAAGCTGTTCAGATTACGCATTCAATGTGAAACGGATAAATCCTGTAACAGTAAGATCCTTGTCAATGCTCTGCAAATAAGCCTTAACTGACATCTTGCCATCCTTGATGAAGTCCTGGTTCAACAAAGTAGAATCTTTGAAGAAACGGTTCAAACGACCCTCAGCAATTCTGTCAAGCATAGCCTCTGGTTTACCCTCCTCGCGAGCCTTCTCACGACCAATCTGAAGCTCGTGCTCACGAATGTCAGCAGGAACATCAGCCTCGCTAACAGAGATAGGAGCCATAGCTGCAACCTGCATAGCAACGTCCTTCTTAGCAACCTCGTCAGCAGCCTTGTTGAATCCAACAATTGTTGCCAACTTGTTACCTGGGTGGATATATGCGATTGTATCCTCAGCCTCGATCTTGCTGTAGTAGCTCAACTCAATCTTCTCTCCGATAACACCGGTCTGCTCAGATACGATATCTGCAACTGCACGTCCGTCCATCTGAAGAGCCAAAAGAGCCTCCAAATCAGCTGGCATAGCCTCAAGAGCAAGCTCAGCGATCTTCTTTGTAAGAGCAATGAAGCCCTCGTTCTTAGCTACGAAGTCGGTCTCGCAGTTCAAGCTAACAACAACTCCCTTGTTTCCGTTAGCAACTGCAATAACACAACCCTCTTTAGCTTCGCGGTCAGCACGCTTTGCAGCGATAGCCAAACCTTTTTTACGAATAATATCAACTGCTGCGTCGAAGTTTCCCTCTGCCTCGATAAGAGCCTTCTTACAGTCCATCATTCCTGCGTTAGTTGCTTTACGCAACTTCATTACGTCTGCTGCTTTAATCTCCATTGTTTCTAAAATTAAATGTTCTCAGACTCAGCAACTTTCTCTACAACTTTCTTAGGAGCTGCCTTCTTATCATCCTCTTTCTCCTTCTCAGCCTTGCGCTCGTTCAAACCCTCTGAAATAGAAGCTGTAACGTAGTCAAGGATATAGCTGATTGAAGTAGATGCGTCATCGTTACATGGGATAACGAAATCAATTGGGGTAGGATCTGAGTTAGTATCTACCATAGCAAATACTGGAATTCCCAAAGCCTTAGCCTCTTTTACTGCAATGTGCTCTTTCATTACGTCAATAATGAACAATGCAGCTGGAAGGCGAGACAAATCCTTGATAGAACCCAAGTTCTTCTCCAATTTAGCACGCTGACGTGAAATCTGCAATTTCTCTCTCTTTGAAAGGTGATCGAAAGTTCCGTCTTTCTCCATCTTGTCAATAGAGGTCATCTTCTTAACTGCCTTACGGATAGTAGGGAAGTTTGTCAACATACCACCTGGCCATCTCTCGATAACATATGGCATATTAACGTTTCCAATCTTCTCTGCAACAATCTCCTTAGCCTGTTTCTTTGTTGCAACAAACAGAATTTTACGACCAGACTTAGCAATCTGCTTCAAAGCAGCAGCAGCCTTGTCCAACTGAACAGATGTCTTGTTCAAGTCGATAATGTGGATATCGTTTTGCTCCATGAAAATATAAGGAGCCATTTTTGGATTCCATTTCTTTGTCAAGTGGCCGAAGTGGCAACCTGCATTCAATAACTCGTCAAAGTTTTTAACTGACATGTTTTTTCGTTTTTAAAGTTTACATTCTTAATTTAATCAACCGACCGGTAGTCAATAATATCACTACTAAGAGTCCTGCCGGTTTAGATACTAAACTGCGATTAACGTTTAGAGAACTGGAAGCGACGACGTGCCTTTGGCTGTCCAGGTTTCTTACGCTCAACCTCACGTGGGTCACGAGTCATGAATCCTGCAGCACGCAAAGCTGCTTTATCCTCCTCATTAATCTTTACTAGTGCGCGGGCAATTCCCAAACGCAAAGCCTCTGCCTGACCTGTGAAACCTCCACCATCGATAATAGCTGTAATATCGTACTGGCCAAGAACGTTCAAAGTCTCTAGTGGCTGCTTAACAACATACTGAAGTGTAGGAATAGTGAAATACTGCTCCAATGACTTCTTATTTATAGTAATATTTCCTTTACCCTCTGTGATGTACACGCGAGCAACGGCTGCTTTTCTTCTTCCGGTAGCATTAACTTTCTCCATAGCAATCCTCCTTATTTAATAGCGTTAAGATCAATAACTTTTGGTTGCTGTGCCTCATGTTTGTGCTCACTACCGTTGTAGATGAACAAGTTTTTCATGATAGCTCTTCCTAGACGATTCTTTGGAAGCATACCCTTTACAGCGTGCTCGATGATTCTCTCAGCGTGTCCTGCCTTGATAAGAGCATCTGGAGTTGTTTTACGCTGTCCACCAGGATAACCTGTGTAACGTACATACTCCTTCTCGGTCATCTTTGCACCGGTGAAGATAATTTTCTCTGCATTGATAATGATTACGTTGTCTCCGCAATCTACATTTGGGGTAAATGATGGCTTGTACTTTCCTCTCAAAAGTTTCGCAACTTTCGATGCCATGCGTCCCAATACTTGGTTCTCTGCGTCAACTACAATCCACTCCTTCTGAGCAGTTGCCTTGTTAACGGATACCGTTTTGAAACTAATTTGATCCACTTTTTTAAATAATTTAATTAAACATTCTGTTTGTCATTTTGAAGGGGTATCATGCAACATTGAATTGATAGTAAACGCGTTTGGCCGGGCAGACCTAAAACTATCTCCTCTTTGTGTGCCTACATGACAACTGGCTAAGGGTCAGTCATGCAGTTTAAAATCCACACCACCCCAAAATGGACCGCAAAGTTACAAAAAAAATGGAAACAAATACACAAATGCGTAAAATTTCTTTGCTATCCTGCAATATTTCAATAAGAAAGGCCTTTTTTACTTGAAATTGTATCCTCCGCTTACCTCGATTATGGAGCCGTTCACGAATTGATTCTCTATACAGAACTTAACCGCTTTTGCAATTTCACTTACTTCGGCAAAGCGTTTTAATGCTGTTTTATTGCAAATGTTGTTGCGAATCTCCTGTGGTTTGTTCTTTTGCCACTCGGTCTCGACAAATCCCGGTGCAATTGCGTTTACTGTTGTGCCTGTCCCTTCAAAACATTTAACCAGGTTTAGTGCCAACGCATGGAGAGCCGATTTTGTAACTCCGTATGCCAATGAAGTTCCATGAGGATAGACTGCCATCATAGAGCCGATAAAGAGAATTCTGGAATTTGGGTTTATGATTGGGAAAAGGTCACGGATTAAGAATAGGTTGCTATTAACATTGGTGTTCATTTCGCGCTCCCACTCCTCGTTAGTTATATCGGTTAAGTTTTTTCTGAGAGTGGTTCCTGCGTTGCACACTATACAGTCAATGCAACCTTTTTTTATTACCTCTTGGGTAAAGTGTTTCATTGCATCTTTATCGCTCTGATCTGCTTTTACTATCTCAAAATTCTTGGATATCTGTGAAAGCTTTGTGCGACACTTTTCTGCAGCCTCTTCGTTGTGAGCATAGGTTAGGGTGACAAAGTAGCCCTCGCCTAACAACATTTCAACTATTGCAACTCCAATACCTTGGGTTCCTCCGGTAACTATAGCCTGTTTCATATCTCAACAAAGTTTTCACGTTTTGTAAATTGCTCCATGATTTTAGCCATGGTGATACTCTCCTTTTGCGATAGTCTTGCAGAGCTGTATCGCTCATTAAGTATGCATGAAATGAACTCTTGAATTTCATACCTCAATCCCTCGCCATCCCATTTATAGAAGAATTTCTTGTTCATATTCTGATCCTCATATCTAAGCTCAAAATAGTCAGTTTTCCACCATGGTGCAGGAACGTATGCGTAACCTTTTGTACCCGAGATTATAAGGTTACCTTCGGTCTTTATACCTAATCCAAGTTTAAATGAGCATGCTGCGTTTGGATAGTGCAGAATTCCTTTTGTATAGGTATCAATATCGTTCTCAATTCTTGAGTAGATAGTGATATTGCTGTAGTTTGTTCCCATTAGTTTTAAGATTGGCAATAATGGATATGAGCCCAATTCGTACATTGAACCTCCTGCCTGTTCGGGGTCGAACTCGCGCAATGTTTTATCTTCTAGAAGTTTTGAGAGCGAGGCCTCAACATCGACAACCTTTCCTATAACTCCGCTCTTAATCATAACCATCAAGTGGTTAAAGGCGGGGCAGTGTGCGGTTTTGTTTGCCTCAAGAAGCACAACGTTATTCTCTTTGGCCAAGGAGTACAGCTCTATGGCTTGCTCTTCGTTCAAGACAAATGGAGTTTCGCATATTACATGCTTTTTCTGTTGTATTGCCGATTTACAATAGGCGTAGTGAGTAAGGTGTGGAGTTGCAACGTATACTGCATCGACCATTGATATGAGCTCCTCGATAGAGGTACATCTCTTTATCTTTTTGTTATCCTCTGTATATTTTTTTAGGCGAGGTTGATCGGTGTCAAATGCAGCCTCAACCTCAATGCCGCTTACGTATTGACACTCTGAAACAAAACGTTTACCTATACGTCCTACTCCAACTACACCAACTTTAACAAACTTCTGCTCTTTTTCACGAAGCATTGTCGACGAGATTCCCTCGGTCCTTGGAAGGTAAACAACATCGCAGAACTCTTTTAAGTAGTCGAAGTGTCCTACCCAATCAGAGCCTACAGTGAATATATCTACTCCATACTTTTGTATGTCGTCGATTTTTTGGCCGACATAGTCCTCTATTATAATTTGGTCGGCAATATTTAATGCTTTGACAGCTTCAACACGTTCAAGGACATTGTTTTTGACATTCAATTTCCCACGCTCACGGTCAAAGTTGTCATTTGTAACGCCAACAATCAAATAATCGCCAAGGGCTTTTGCTCGTTTCAGCAGATTAACGTGTCCCTCGTGTAATAGGTCGTATGTTCCGTATGTTATAACCTTCTTCATCTCAGTTTAACTCTTTTTTGTCTTAGTGCGTTTAACGTTGCCAAATCTTTTAATCCCGGTATATTTCCTCCATAAATTTAGCTTGCGTTTTTGAGGAACACCATGTTTTTCAATATATTGACGAGCACCATTTAACATTCTTTGTGCAACTTTGCCATCGTTGTATGGGTCATAGTTTTCAATAACCCATCTGCGTAACTCTCTATATTTGTTGTCGTTTAGCACTTCGTCGTATGCATCGCACAATTCCGATGTCTCTAAAATGTTCTTCCAATAAATATTGGGTGCAGATGCTCGGTATGTGATAACCGGTTTATCTTTCAAAAGGAATTCATAGATAGTTGATGAGGTGTCGCTTATCATGATGTCGGACATCAATTGATATTTGGCGACGGAGATATCATCGGTCCAAATGATATTCTTGTGTTTCTCGGCCAACTCTCTGTATTCATTAACCCACTCCTCTTTTGTTAGGGGGTGCAGTTTTATTATTATCACTACATTTTTTTTCTCGCTAAGCTCTATCAGACTATCCTTCATTACGGGCAGTGAAGTGAGTGATGGCGAGAATGTAGGAGCATATAGAACAATCTTCTCGCAACCGCTATTTTGCAAAATGTCCTGCTTCTCCTTGTCAAAGTCATGAAGATGTTTTTGTACCCAATCTTGTCTTGGCCATCCGGTTTCCAGTACCTCAAATGTTCCGTATTTCTCTGCCAACTTTTTGAATCCGGAAGTGAAGAAAGGACCTTGGGTAAAGTATGTGTCAAAGTAATGACGGATAATCCAATGTCCCTTTTTCTCGCCTGCATATCCATGAAATATCTGTATTTTTACTCCGGGCAGGTAGTATGGAACTATATTGCCCGGACAGAATATAGCTTCGGGTGAAAAGTTGTATATCTCTTGGATATCATTGGTCCATTTAACGGAGTCTTTAAGAGGAAATGTAGGAAATTTTGGTTTATATACATACCAGATAACCTGGTTGTTGCCCTCTCTATCTGCCTCTTCCTGAATAGGTAGCAGTATGTCTACTGCATATTTGTTTTCACAAAATAAAACGATGCGCATAGTGTTTTTGAATATTCGGAATAAAGTTAATGCTTTTTCTTGTATGTCAATAAAAGAGGTCGGTAAAAATTGTATCTGATATAAGCCACCCCTCTTCGGTCAGTATCAATGAATTGTTCTCTATTTTTGCAGCCCCCCGATCAATATACTTTTGTAGTGCTCCCCTGTTGCTATTCCAATACTCTTTGAATGGAGTAGATTCCAATATTTTGAGCGGTATACCATTAGAGGTTCTTAATCGGGTCATTATAAGTTCGTTATATAAATCAGAACTATTGAGTAGCTCCTTTTCGTATGCTGTTTCGGGCGAGGCCTCGCTCATCAACCATGCCTCGTTATATTTTTTGATATTCGCAACGTTCCAGCGTCGAATATTGCTGCCGTCATAAGAGTGGGCTGCAGCACCAAAACCGATATAGGGTTTTTGCTCCCAATATGCGGAGTTGTGTTGTGATTGGAATCCCGCTTTGGCAAAATTTGATATCTCGTAGTGGTCAAATCCACAGCTCTTTATCATTTGGCAGTACTCTTTGTATAGTTCAGCCTCCTGGTCGTCAGAGAGAGGAGAAAAGTTGCCCTGTAGTGATCTTTTGTATAGAATTGAGCCCTCGTCTATTGACAAAATATAGAGGGAAACGTGAGTTATAGGTAACTCATTCAGTAGTTTGGCTGCAAGTTCAATATCGCTCTTTTCCGAGTCCGGCAGACCAATTATAAAGTCAACTCCAATGTTTCGGAATCCCGCTTTCAGAGCAGATTCAATGGCGGTGCGTGCCTCGGCGGCAGAGTGCCTTCTGTTGGAGCTTCTTAGCGCCTTGTCGTTTAATGATTGAACACCGATACTTAAACGATTAAAACCAAGCTCTAACCACAAATTGCAATTCTCTAAGGTTATGTCCTCGGGATTGGCTTCAAGGGTGCGTTCTGCTGAGTTTGAAATGTGGTAATTATCTTCAAGAGTGTCAATTATTTGTCTCCACTCACTCTCATTCAGCATGGAGGGGGTTCCGCCGCCAAAATAGAGGGTTTTGTGAAGATAATCCTCGCCTAATTCATTTTTTCGTGTAACAATCTCAGTACAAATAGCTTTGAGCCAATCTTGACGCATAGAGTTGTTTGCTACGGAGTAGAATCCGCAGTATGCACACTTCGAGTGGCAGAATGGTATGTGAAGATAAAGACTCATATCTTGGACAAAAGTACCACTTTTGGGAAAATTATTTGTTGTTGCGGAGTAAAAACATTAATTTCGCACCTTGGAAAATATTTTATATAAGGTATGATTACACAAAGTATTAAAGAGTTATTGGTTACCGAGCCTAAGGAGCAGATGGTAACGGTACAAGGCTGGGTGCGTAATAAGCGCGGAAACAAGCAGGTGAACTTTATAGCGTTGAACGATGGTTCAACTATCAATAATATCCAGATTGTTGTTGATGTTGAGAATTTTGGCGAGGAGCCATTGAAGAAGGTAACAACAGGAGCTGCATTGTCTGTAACCGGAATGTTGGTTCCAAGTGCAGGTAGCGGTCAGGCATGCGAGGTTATTGCAAAGGAGTTGACCGTTTTGGGAGAGGCAGATCCGGAAACCTATCCAATTCAGCCTAAGAAGCACAGTTTGGAGTTCTTGCGCGAGGTGGCACACTTGCGTATGCGCACCAACCTTTTTGGCGCTATCTTCAGAATGAGAAATGCAATGGCATTTGCAATTCACAAATATTTCAATGAGCATGGATTTGTATATTGGAACTCTCCATTGATTACAGCTTCTGATTGCGAGGGTGCAGGAGAGATGTTCCGTGTAACAACTTTGGATCCTAAGAATCCTCCATTAAATGAGGATGGTTCTATCAATTATAACCAGGATTTCTTCGGTAAAGCGACAAATTTGACCGTAAGCGGTCAGCTTGAGGGTGAGTTGGGAGCAATGGCTTTGGGTAAGATCTATACCTTTGGTCCTACATTCCGTGCCGAGAACTCAAATACAAGCCGTCACTTGTCAGAGTTCTGGATGATTGAGCCTGAGATGGCCTTCTATGATTTGAAGGATAATATGGATTTGGTCGAGGACTTCTTGAAATATTTGTTGCAGTATGCATTGGATAACTGCATGGATGATTTGCAGTTCTTGAGCAAGCGTCTTCAGGAGGAGGAGAAGAACAAGAAGGCAGAGGAGCGTACAATGGAGCTTGTTGAGAAGATTCGTTTCGTATTGCAGAATGACTTTGTTCGTTTGACCTATACCGAGGCTATCGATATTTTGAAGAACTCTAAACCAAACAAGAGTGGTAAGTTCAAATATCCTGTGAATGAGTGGGGTGTTGATTTGCAGAGTGAGCATGAGCGCTACTTGGTTGAGAAACACTTTAAAAAGCCGGTAATCCTAATCGACTATCCAAAGGAGATCAAGGCATTCTACATGAAGCAGAATCCTGATGGTAAGACTGTTGCAGCTATGGATGTGTTGTTCCCTCAGATTGGAGAGATTGTCGGAGGTTCTCAGCGTGAGGAGGATCTTGATAAGTTGGTAGCTCGTATGAATGAGGTGGGTATACCAATGGATGGAATGCAGTACTATCTTGATACTCGTAGATATGGTTCTGCAACTCATAGTGGTTTCGGTTTGGGATTTGAGCGTTTGTTGTTGTTTGTAACAGGAATGACAAACATTCGTGACGTAATTCCATTCCCAAGATGTCCAAAGAACGCAGAGTTCTAAAATATTAGGAGGATATACTATGCCAAGCATGGATCAACAACTTTTGCAGAAGTTGGGGCTTAAAATAAGTCCCGCTCAGATGCAATTGGCCAAGTTGATCGAGTTGCCAAACATTCAGCTTGAGCAGAGAATCAAGGAGGAGCTGGAGGCAAATCCGGCCCTCGAAATAAATAGTGACGATGAAAACGGAGCGGTTGATTATCAAGAGCAGGAGCAGCCTGCGCTTGATGATGACCGCTCTTTGGATATTGATGATACCCCAACCGACGATGATACCGACTACCCAATCTATGTAAGGAGTGGATATTATGATTCGGGGGACAATCGTGAGCCGATATTTCAACAGGAGACCTCGTTCCGTGAAACCCTTATTGAGCAGTTGTCTGTTACATCATTAAGTGAAGAGGAGCGTAAAATTGCAGAGTTTATTATAGGAAATCTGGATAGTGATGGATATCTGCGTCGAGATTTTATGCAGCTCTCCGATGATTTGGCCTTTCGCTTTAACATATATGCTGATATTGACACAGTTGAGCGTATAGTTAGGGAGATTCAGAGTTTTGAACCTGCAGGAATTGCGGCAGCAGATTTGCAAGAGTGTCTGTTAATTCAAATACGCAGAAAAGAGGGCGCAACTCCGGCAATTAAGTTGGCAGAGGCGCTTCTTGAGGAGAGTTTTGAAGAGTTCTCTAAGAGGAATTTCCCAAAGGTTATTAAAAAATTACAATGTAGCGAAGAGGAGTTGCGATTGGCTGTTGAAGAGATTCAGAAGTTGAATCCAAAACCGGGTGGAGCATCGGAGGCTGGCGATGAGGCTCAAAAAATAACTCCCGATTTCATTGTCGAGAATATGGATGGTCATCTGCACCTCTCTTTGAATAGTGGTGAGATGCCCGATTTGCGATTAAGCAAACACTACACCGATATGCTGGAGGAGTATATGCGTAGCGGTGACACGGCTCGAAATAGGGAGGCTTTGGCCTTTGTGAGAAAAAACCTGGGCGATGCCAAAAGCTTTATCGATGTGGTAAGACAAAGAAATGCAACGCTTATTGCTGTAATGCAGGCAATATTGGCACTTCAAAAAGAGTTCTTTCTCTCAAATGGTGATGAGAGTTGTTTGAAACCAATGATCCTTAAAGATATTGCCGATATAACAGGATTGGATATTTCAACAATATCAAGAGTCTCTAACGCCAAGCATGTTGAAACCTGGTTTGGAATATTTCCGTTGAATGCTTTCTTCTCGGGAGGAATTGAGAATGCAAGTGGTGAGGAGGTAAGTGTCGAGGAGGTTAAGAAGGTTTTGCGTGCAATAATTGATAGCGAGGATAAGAGCGCTCCATATAGTGATGAGGCATTGTTGGGTTTGATGCAGGAGAGGGGGTATAAATTGGCTCGTCGAACAGTTGCAAAATATCGAGATTCAATGGAGATTCCCGTGGCTCGATTAAGAAGAGAGATATGATGATAAAACATATAGCCAGATGGATAAGCAGGGTATTTCACCCATTTATGATACCGATATATGCCTTATTGGTACTATTGGTATTAAGTCCATTGGGGAAATTGATACCGGTAAGTTCGCAGTTAATGATTTGGTTGACAACCATAGTTGCTGCAATTATATTACCTATGTTGGTAATATTGATATTGAAACACTTTGGAGTATTAAAAAAGAGAAATCTTGATGATCGTGAAGATAGAGCGTGGCCATTATTGGCGTTAGGTGTGTTCTTGGCATTGGGAGCCTTTTTCCTAAGGCTGTTTCCATCGACCGAGATATTTTCACAATTGCTATTCATTACATCGATACAAGTATTGCTCTTTGCAGTAATTACGCTCTATTGGAAGATAAGTATGCACGCCATGGCTTGGGGAGAGCTATGTGGACTATTTCTGATGTTGGGTCCTATTTTCAAGTGGGCATTCGTACTTTCATTAATATGTGCGGGAGTTGTAATATCGTCGAGATTGATATTGAGAAAACATAACGGTCTGCAGGTGCTTGCCGGTTTTGCTCAAGGAGTTATAGTAACCATGATATTTTTATCACTATGATGAACAGATTAAGATTGTTGGTAGTGTGTGGATTGATAACCATGACAAGTTGTATACATTCGTCAATACCACAAAAAGAGTTGACACGAGTTATTGTACCAAGAGAAACTGTGCAGACTAAAGATACCATTATGTCGCGTTTGGGCATAGAGATAGAGAAAATTGATAGTATTGTTGCCACGGCTCCGCGTAAAGAGGTTGAGATTCTCGATTTAACGGGCGAGGATACAGTTAATACTGTTGTTGCCAAAGTTGAGCCTAAGGTTGAAAAACCTAAAGTTGAATCCAAAATAGAGCCTAAAGTCGTTCAGGAAGAGCAACCTAAAGAGCAGCCTAAGGCTGAGCCTAAAGCTCCGTTGAACTATCATGTTATAGTTGCAAGTTTCCCTAATGAGAGTTTGGCGGAGGCGGAGAAGTATGTAGCAAGATTAAAGAAGGAGACTTCGGGGGCAAAGTTGGTTGTAACAGAGAGTCGAGTGAGAGTTGCATATAGTAGCCATCCATCAATGGCAATAGCAACCGAGGCACGCGATGCCTTAGCAGAGACTCAAAGCAAGTACAAAGATTGCTGGGTATTGAAACGAGTATTGTAATAATAGTAACACAAAAATAGCGTAGAGATGAAAAGAGTACTAAGTCTATGTGTATTGCTTGCAACCATGTTTGCAGCCTGCACTCCATCTGAGCCGGTGGTTCGTATCGAGACCACAATGGGAAATGTAAAGATTAAACTTTACAATGAGACTCCTATTCACCGTGACAACTTCTTGAAGTTGGTTGATTCAAACTTCTATGAGGGAGTTCTATTCCACAGAGTAATTGATAACTTTATGGACCAATTTGGTGATCCCGATTCAAAAACTGCAGAGCCTGGACAACCATTAGGTAGCAATGATGTAGGTTATACACTTCCGGCCGAGATTATTCCTGGAAAGTACCATAAGAAGGGTGCGGTTAATGCTGCGCGTCAGGGAAATGATGTGAATCCAAATCGTGAGTCAAGTGGTTCGCAGTTCTGTCTTTTCGAGGGTAAGGTGTTCCGTCCGGGAGAGTTGGATTCTCTTGTAACAAAGATTAACTCTACTTGGCGTTCTGATTGTCCATTGACATTGACCGATGAGCAGCGTGAAATCTATACAACTATAGGAGGTTCTCCTCATCTTGATGGCGAGTACACTGTATTCGGAGAGGTTATCGAGGGACAGGAGGTTGTCGATGCAATTGCTGCAGTTGAGACCGATTCACTTGATCGTCCAATCAATAATGTTGCAATTATTCGCATGGTTCGCGAGAAGTAATAGATTACTTATAAAGTTAAACGAGGCATCTCTTTTTGAGGTGCCTCTTTATTTATCCTAAGATCTTTTTTATTTCGTTTAGCTTGTTAAGAGCCTCTACAGGTGTAAGGTTGTTTATATCCAGATTGATGATCTCATCACGAATTTGACGTAGTGTTGGGTCATCAAGTTGGAAGAAACTGAGCTGTAACCCTTCTCGATTATCGGCAACGCTCCTCAAATCTTTTTCTGTAGGCTCTCCCTCTGCAATGCTGTTATGGGCAGTGTGACTCTCCAATTGCTTCAATATCTCGGTTGCCCTGCGTGTGACGGATACCGGCAATCCTGCCATCTTTCCTACCTGAATTCCGAAAGAGTGTTCAGAGCCTCCCGGAATAAGTTTGCGTAAGAAGATTACCCGATTCTCAAGCTCTTTTACCGATACATTGAAGTTGCGAATCTTTTTGAAAGAGCGTTCCATCTCGTTCAACTCATGGTAGTGAGTGGCAAACAGGGTTTTTGCCCGATGTTTAGGATTCTCGTGAATCGATTCAACAATTGCCCAAGCAATAGAGATTCCGTCGTATGTACTTGTTCCTCGTCCAAGCTCATCAAAAAGAACAAGTGAGCGATCTGAAATATTATTTAGAATATATGCAGCTTCGTTCATCTCAACCATGAATGTAGATTCTCCTTGAGATATATTGTCAGAGGCTCCTACTCTGGTGAAAATCTTGTCCAGATAACCGATATGTGCGCTCTTTGCGGGAACATAGCATCCGCATTGAGCCATAATGGCAATAAGTGCGGTTTGGCGCAGAAAAGCCGATTTTCCGGCCATATTCGGTCCGGTTATGATTATGATTTGTTGGTCGCTTTGGTTAAGAAGCAGATCATTTGCAATATACTCCTCACCTGCCGGCAAAATACGTTCAATGACGGGGTGACGACCATCTTTAATATCTATTTTGTCTGAATTATCGACAATAGGTTTGGTATAGTTGTACTGTTTTGAACTCTTTGCAAACGAGTAGAGTACATCGAGAGTTGCCAATGCGTGGGCATCTACTTGAATCTGTTTGATATATGCGCCGGCTTCAGCTAAAAGGGTTGAGTATATCTCACTCTCAAGTTCTGCAATCCTCTCTTCGGCTCCCATAATCTTCTCCTCGTACACCTTCAATTCAGGAGTGATAAAACGCTCTCCGTTAACAAGTGTCTGCTTGCGAATCCAGCTTTCGGGAGTCTTGTCTCGGTAGCTCTTTGAAACCTCAATATAGTAACCGAATACATTGTTGAAGCCGATTTTCAGGGTGGGGATACCTGTAGCCTCAATTTCGCGTTGTTGCATCTGCTGCAACATATCCTTTCCGTGTAGCGATAGTTGACGTAGTTCATCAAGCTCCTCTGATACTCCGGTTGCAATTACATTACCTTTGCTTAAAAGGGCAGGTGCATCGGGATTGAGAGTGCTCTCGATAGTAGTTACAAGGTCTCTACATGGGTTTAGTTGTTGGGTAAAAAGGCTCAAAGAGTCATTTGCTCCACTACACAACTCAATTATTGACGGAATTGTTGCGAGCGAGGTTTTAAGTTGGTTCATCTCTCGGGGTGAAACTCTGCCAACTCCGATTTTTGCTACTAAACGCTCCAAATCACCGACTTCTCGAAGATTGTTTCCAAGAGAATCAATTAACTCCTCATCATTGAAAAGAGCGGTAACAATATCCAATCTCTTATTGATGGCCTCAGGAGATTTTAACGGCATGGCAAGCCATCTGCGTAACATTCTTGCACCCATAGGGGTTTCACACTTGTCTATGGTAGTTGCAAGCGATCTCCCTCCCTCAAATGTGGGGTGTATAATCTCAAGATTTCTCAAGGTAAATTTATCAATAAGCAGATGTTCGCTTTGATCAATCTTTGAAATTCCGGTAATGTGAGCAATAGTGTCGTGTTTGGTCATCTCCAAATAGGCCATAATTGCTCCGGCTGCAGAGATGCTCATCTCCATAGTCTCAATTCCGTATCCCTTCAATGACTGCACTCCAAACTGCTTGATAAGACGTGCTCGGCCGGAATCTGAGTCAAAGAACCACTCCTCAATAGGATATTTGTAATATTTCGTACCAAAAAGAGATTCAAATCTCTCTTCGCTTCCGCGCGGATAGATAATCTCTTTAGGTGAGAATCCATTTATAAGTTGCACAATTTCGTTCTCGGATCCCTCGGTTGTTAGAAACTCTCCTGTAGCTAAATCTAACAGAGCCAAGCTAATCTCGCTCTTTTTGTAGTATACGGCAGCAAGAAAAGAGTTTGAGCGGGTATCTGTGGCATAATCTCCATAGCATGCACCGGGAGTAACAAGTTCAATGACTCCTCGTTTTACCAAAGTTTTGGTCTTTTTGGGGTCCTCGAGTTGTTCGCATACGGCAACACGAAGTCCGGCTCTTACCAATTTTGGTAGATAGGTGTCAATTGCATGGTGGGGGAATCCTGCCAATTCGCTTGATCCCGGATTGCCACTATTTCTATGGGTAAGGGTAATGCCAAGAATCTTTGCAGTCTTTATTGCGTCCTCGCCAAATGTCTCATAAAAATCACCCATACGAAACAACATTAAGGCATCGGGATACTTTGCCTTCATTGCGTAGTATTGTTTCATAAGAGGGGTCTCTTTGTTATCTTTTACTGCCATAACTTAAACTCTTTTAAAACGTAAAATTAGAAAAAATGAGGAGATTTTTGACTACATTTGCGGATAGAATTTTAAGAAATATGAGTATGACAATTTCAGAGTTGATTGCAAGTTTTAAGTGTGAGGGAATAGAAGAACAGGCACGTTTCGATATAGAGAGTGTTATTGAGAAGGAGTTGAAACTCCAATATACTGCTCAAAATATAAAGGATTGTATTGCCTGTATGGATTATACAACATTGACCCCCAAAGATACTGAGGAGTCGGTAAAGGCTTTTGTGGAGTCATTATACACAAAAACAGCACGACTTGATGTTAAGCCTGCGGCAATATGTGTCTTCCCAAACTATGCCTCTGTTGTAAAAAGCGGACTTGAGGAGAGTGGAGTTGCAACTGCTGTTGTTGCTGCCGGATTTCCGGCATCTCAAACTTTCTTGGAGTTGAAAAAGAGCGAATGCAAAATGGCAATTCAGACAGGAGCAGAGGAGGTTGATATAGTAATACCTGTCGGTAAAATGCTTGCTATGCAATATGATGAGGTATATCAAGAGCTGGTTACCTTAAGGGAGGTGTGTAGCGGAGTAAAATTGAAAGTTATACTCGAGACCGGCGAGTTGAATGATTCAGAGTTAATCTTCAAAGCTGCATTAATTGCAATTCATGCAGGAGCAGATTTTATAAAGACATCAACAGGTAAGGTTACAGTTAATGCAACTCCCGAAGCTGTTTACGCAATGGCATTGGCAATCAAGGCCTACTATGAGAAGTTTGGCAAAAAAGTTGGCATAAAGGTGGCAGGAGGTGTTTCAACAACAGTAACTGCAATAAAGTATCGTACAATCGTATCACATATCTTAGGAGAGGAGTGGATAACTCCCGAGTACTTTAGAATAGGAACCTCTAAACTACTCGACGATGCGATAAGAAGTTTGAATGCCCTATAGCAGTTTTATTGCCTGTTGCAGGGTTGTATCAATTTCGTCATAAATAGGATAGAATCCGACATTATCGAAAAGGTGTCGGGCAATATGAGCTTCAGTCATAATGCGAATAATATCGCGTGACTCTTGAAGCTCTTTTCTATTCAATTTAATGCCATTTGCTGATGCGTAAGCAACCACCTCCGAGACTAAATCAAACTGTTTTAGGTACTCTTGAAGCGCTCGCCAATCCTTAACATTATCCTTCATATATGAACGGTGTTTGTCCATAAATTTGAAAGTGTATTGGTATATCAGCTGTTTGGTTACAAGTTCATACAGATAGTTGGTGTAATTCGAGGTGTCGGCTGGAACAAAAATATCGGGCATAATGCCTCCTCCTCCATATACGGTTCTTCCTCTGAAGGTTTCAAATTTTTGTGACTCATCAAATTTTACACTATCCGCCTGATAGAACTCGCCATGCTCCAAACGGTTCATAAGCTCCATATAGTAGTCCATCTTGCCGTCCTCGCCCAATTTATAAGGTTTCTGGATACAACGACCGGATGGAATATAGTAGCGTGCAATTGTTAATCGTAGAGCAGAGCCGTCGGACATAACTCTTTGCTCTTGTACTAATCCCTTACCAAATGAACGTCGACCAATAATCTTGGCACGGTCATTGTCTTGCAATGCTCCTGCAAAAATCTCGGCAGCCGATGCACTACCCTCATCAATAAGAACAGTGATGGGAAGCTCTTGATAAATTCCCTTGCCGTTTGAGCGGTAGTCTGAGCGTGGAACATGATTCCCTTGAGTATATAGAATTAATCGGTCGGCAGGCAGGAATTCGTTAACCATTCTCAATGCTATGGACATAACTCCTCCGCTATTTCCTCGCATGTCGACAATCAAGTGTTTCATTCCCATGCTTTTCAATCCCTCTATACCACTCACAAATTCGTTGTAGGTTTGCATTCCAAAGTAATCAACCTTGATAAAACCAAGAGTGTCGTTTATCATGTATGAAACGGCAACGCTGCTAACCGGAATAGAGCCACGAGTAACATGTGCAACAAGGGTGTCATTTATAGAACGACGGAAGATGGTCAAATCTACTTGTGTACCAATCTCTCCTCGCATCAATTTCATGATTTCATCGTTGTTACGCTTATTTTCAGTGCCGGCAATTAAAGAGTCGTTGACCTTGATAATTCTATCACCTGCCAATATTCCTGCTTTCTCCGATGGACCGTTTTTTATTACGTTTACTACAACAATGGTATCTTCAAAAGAGTAGAACTGTACTCCTACACCTCCAAAATTTCCTACCAACTCTTCGTTAGCCTTCTCCATCTCTTTGGCAGTCAGGTAGTCGGTGTGTGGATCTAACTCTTTTATAAGGTAGTTAATGGCTTTCTCCTCCAAAGAATCGACATTAACCGAGTCAACATAAGAGGTGCTTATCATATTCATGATAGCTCCAATCTTATTTGTGGTTATATTTTTTTGAATATCAGACCCCAATAGACTTCTTTTGAGGTAGAAGTGATTATTTACAAGCATACCACCAATGAATGTTACCACAATAACAAGAGGTAGTATAATTGTGTACTTACTATTTTTGTAACTCATTGTACTCTATTCAATATCCTGGATATAGTCAACACTAATTCCGGCTCTTTTAAGCAACTCTATGCCATCAGCGCATCTGTACATTTCACTGAATACAACTCGCTTAATGCCTGCTTGTATTATAAGCTTTGCGCATTCAATACATGGCGATGTTGTGATATATATAGTTGCTCCGTTACTATTGTTGTTGGATTTTGCAACTTTTGTTATGGCATTTGCTTCTGCGTGAAGAACGTATGGTTTGGTTTTGCCCTCATCGTCCTCGCATATATTCTCAAATCCCGAAGGCGTTCCATTAAATCCGTCAGAGATAATAGAATTCTCTTTTACGAGAAGGGCTCCAACTTGACGACGCTCGCAATACGAGTTCTCGCCCCATATCTTTGCCATTCTTAAATAACGTTTATCTAACAAAAGTTGTTTCTCCTCTACCATAGTTTTGTTATATCTTAATGGTTTCTTCCCTCAAGAGTTGTAATCATTTCGTAGAATACGCTCTTCTTCTCCTCCTCGATAGGAATATTTCTAAGAATCTCTTTGCACTGCACTATGTAGTTTGCAATCTCTGCCAATGCCATTTCACGAACTCCGATAGCGTTGTATAACTCTGTAACAGCCTGAACCTTTTCGTTTCTGTCAAAGTGTTTGGTAGTAATCCAATTCTGCAACTCTGCTCGCTGTTCGTCGTTTGCATTTTCAAGAGCCTTAATTAGCATAAAGGTCTTTTTATTGATGGTGATATCGCCTCCAATCTGCTTTCCGAAACTCTTTTCGTTGCCATATACATCAAGATAGTCATCTTGTAGTTGGAATGCCAAACCTAAACAGCCTCCAAAATCGTAAAGGGCATTATATATCTCTTCCGGAGCACCGGCAATCAACGCTCCATGACGTAAACTTCCTGCAAGTAGAACCGATGTTTTCCAATATATCATGCGGATATATTCATCAACGGTAACATCATTGCGGGTTTCAAACTCCATATCCAGTTGCTGGCCCTTACAGATATCCATGGCCATCTGGTTAAAGAATGTGATAACCTTTCTTAGATATTTATCTTCGCAATGCTCAATTAACTTATATGAGACAATGGCTGCAGCATCACCACTAAGGATAGCAACATTATTGTTCCATTTTTTGTGAACTGTTGGAACTCCGCGTCGCAATGGAGCATCGTCCATTACATCGTCATGAAGCAAGGTATAGTTATGGAAAATTTCAATACCGACAGCACTCTTTATGGCTGGTGTAATATCATCGTGGAATAGATTATATGCCATTAACGCTAATACAGGTCTTAGGCGTTTACCTCCATCACCAATCAAATAACGAACAGGTTCAAACAACTGCTCCGGGTATTCAACGTACTCTGCGCGATCCAACTCCTCTTGGACAAGATTGCGTATCTCATTAAGTGTAAGCATAGTAGAAAATATTATTTGTAGTCGCGCCGGGAATCGAACCCGAATCTAAGGTTTAGGAAACCTCTATTCTATCCATTGAACTACGCAACCAATTTATTGGCAAAAGTACTGAATTTTTCTTAATTTTGCCACGCTTATAGAGAAAATCAATAGGTTGGTAAAATCATAATAAGATTAAAATACAATGTGGGCTAAACTTGCTGACATTCTGTTACAAAACAGATTAAAATTTATTATCGGAACATTGCTATGTACATTGGCAATCTCGACACAGATATTTAAAGTAGAAATGTCGTATGAAAGTGCGGATCTTTTGCCGCGCGATGACTCTGCTTACATTATGTATCAGAACTTCAGAGAGCAATTCGGTCAAGAGGGCAATGTAATAGTTCTTGCTGTTCAAGATAGCAATTTCTTTGAAATAGAAAAAGTTAACGATTGGTTGGCAATGGAGCAGGGTATACTTGATGTTGATGGAGTATCAGCTCTTGTATCGATAACTCACACTTTTAATCTAAATAAAGATACCGAGGCAAGTAAATTTACTGTTGATCCAATATTCCCAAAAAACATTTCAAGTAAAGCAGAGTTGGACTCTCTAGTCAATGTAGTTGAGAATCTTCCAATATATGATGGAATGTTATTCAACAAAGAGAGTGGCACGTATGCCATGATGATAACAGTTAGCGCCGAGGTTATGGCATCGCCCAAGCGTGTGGATTTAGTTAATTCGGTTAAAGGTTTAGCAGAGCAATTCTCTGAGAAGTATGATGTGAAAGTACGTTATTCGGGAATGCCATACATCCGCGTTGTAAATGCAGAGATGATTAAGGCAGAGATGTATCTCTTCATCATACTTTCGTTGCTAATAACCAATATAGTTTTATATCTATTCTTCAAATCATATAGAGTTGTCTTCTTCTGCTCTTGCATTGTCATGATTAGTGTTTTGTGGACACTTGGATTCATGGGAATGTTAGGAGTTAAGATAACTTTGTTGACAGCAATGCTCCCTCCGTTGATTATAGTTATCAGTATTCCAAACTGTGTCTATATGATAAACAAATACCATGCGGTTTATATGAAGCATGGCGATAAGATGCGAGCGTTGAAGGCAATTGTGAGTAAGGTGGGAAATGCAACCCTCTTCTCAAATTTAACAACTGCTGCAGGATTTGCAACCTTTATGATTACCTCAAGCCGTGTTTTGGTTGAGTTTGGCGAGGTTGCTCTATTGAGTATTATCATGATTTTTGTAGTATCAATAATTTTGATACCAACCATATTCAGTTATTTGCCTGTGCCTAATACAAAACATGTAAAACATCTGGATAATCCGATGGTTGACAAAAGTATAAAGCGTTTGACAAGTGCAATTTTGCGTCACAGACATACAGTGTACTTTGCCGCCATTATCATTATGTTTGGTTGTGGAATAGGTGTAAGCCTGATGAAGACCACCGGCTATATGGTTGATGATCTTCAAGATGACGATCCAATTAAGCAAGATTTGGCCTTCTTCGAGGAGAATTTTGATGGATTAATGCCATTAGAGGTAACTGTCGATACCAGAAAACCGAAGCAGATATTGAGTATTGCCAATCTTAAGCGATTGGACACCCTATCAGAGCGGTTGACAGCTGATGAAGATATATCAAAGCCTATCTCATTGATTGCAGCTGCAAAATTTGCCAATCAAGCCTTCTATAATGGGAAAAGTTCTTATTACAAGTTGCCTACCAATACAACCAAGAATTTCATTATGAGATATATGGGAAATAGTGTAGGCGAGGGCGGCGGAGGTTTCAACTCGTATGCACTTTCATTTATTGATAGCACACAGCAGACTGCTCGTTTGAGTTTTCGAGTAAAGGATATTGGAACAAAACGTATGGCAGAGAAAGAGGCCTTTGTCTATAAAACAGCTGCCAAGATATTCCCTCCTGAGAAGTATGATGTAAAGGTGACCGGTTCAAGTATTATCCATTTCAAGGGTAATCAATACTTGATAGAGAATCTTTTCAGTTCTGTCTTATTGGCAATTATCCTAATTTCAGGGTTCATAGCCTTAATGTTCAGAAGTAAACGAATGGTACTGATTGCGTTGGTCCCAAATTTGATACCGTTGATAGTTATTGCAGCTATTATGGGATTCTGTGGAATTCCTATTAAGGCATCGACCGTTTTGGTATTCAGTGTGGTATTTGGAATTACAGTTGATTCAACAATTCACTTCTTGGCTAAATATCGACAAGAGTTACAGAGTTATGGTTGGAATATGTCAACTTCGGTAATTCGTTCATTGAAGGAGACGGGTCAAAGTGTTATCTATAACTCAATCATCCTATTGTGTGGTTTTGGAATATTCTGTCTATCTGATTTTGGAGGAACATTTGCATTGGGAGCATTGACATGTTCGGCTCTATTTGCAGCAATGATCTCAAATCTTGTATTGTTGCCAGCTTTGCTTTTAACAATGCAAAAGAGTGTGGCCAGAAAGATCTTTAAAGTTGAACCACTATGGGAAATTCTTGAAGATGAGAATGATGTGGATATGAGCAAGTTAAAACTCGAAGACTCAAAAGAGAATAAGTAGAGGTAGGCTACGGCCTACCCTTATATTTCGGTAGATAAATAGAGTAATTAAAGGCCGATTTTATGATTTTTGAATCTAAAATCTCTGCTCGATAATAAATATTAAGTTCCTCATATCTCTTCATCCTTCTAGTGTTTGGTGATATATTTTTTATATAAAATTTATTGTCAAAATGGTTATACTCTGGTAAATCCCTTAAAACAAATTTACTGGTTATAATATCAGACTCTCCGATTAGATAAGGAGGAATATAGATTCCATATAATTTACTTCTTTCCATGATTCTAGTGTAGTTATAAAATTCCATGTATGATGGATTTATGGTATCCCATATAATTTTATCTCTTGTTTCAAATAGATATAAATTTGTGGAATTGGTTTTTACTATGCAAAGATTTTTAAATATTCCATTAGGTGAATATACCATTTTAAAGTTTACTGTATCTTCTGATTCATCAATTATTTTCAATGATTTTATTAATGGAAAAACGTATAGAGAATACCAGCAATATATCTCTTTATTCCTTCGTATTAGATTTTTAAATTGATAATGATCTACGCATAAATGTATATCTATATTTTTAACCTCACATGGGAATTGTGATTTTTTAAAATATCTATTCTCTTGAATTGCAGTTGTTTCGATCTCCTGTAATTGATCCCAACTACTTTGAATCATACTCTCAAAAGGGAAAAGATATCCTTCAATTTGTTTTACTGCATAATCATCCACTATAATTCGGCTAAACCGCATTTCTTTTCTTGATGTCGATATATCGTTTAATGTTGAGATTTGTCCTAATAGCTTAGTGTCTTCTTGAATACATGCATCATACACATATTTAGGAATCCATGATACTCGCAGATTGTCATAGTGTTTGTTAGTTATAATAAGGGTGTCTGTATAAGAATATGGATTATCAAGCATTGTTATTCCTTTTGCAATACATATATTTTTTGTCTCTATGTAATATTGACTATCCTGTTCAAAGATATATATAGTATCATTTGAAAAATCAACTATGTTTAATGAATCAATAAAATTATATATAGCTTGTTCGTTCTTGATATGAATGGAATCTTTACGTTGTATATCTGTAAAATCTACATCAAATCCCTTTCTAAAATTATAATTAAGTGCGTAATATTTGTAATTATTACAATCAATGCATAAGCTAAATAGAGTTGCATGTTTCTGAGCTAACACAAAATCAATGTTAACCAAAAGCATAATTATTAATAAATATATTCTATTCATATTTATATTTATATTTATATTTATATCCTTTCTTGCTGTTTAATATATTCTGTGGTATCAAATCAAGGCCATGCACCATACTCGTATGTCCATTCGTAAGTTGCAATAATTATTGCTGACGATAGATGTGGTAACCGGAACAAAATAGTTTCTTTTGTCCCAGCTACCATCCATTTGTGTTTATAGCTCTACGGCGCGAAGTTCTGCTACGGCTGTTTGGTATTCACATTCAAGGGTGAATAGTTGTGTGAACATATCGTAAATCATTTGCATCTCAACAATGTAGTCGGTTAGTGATATCTGACCGGCTGTAAGAGCTTTGTAGAGTTTGGCGGAGTGATTTGCTTCGTTTACTCCTTTGCGTAGCATTACGACATTCATATTTAGAGTTTTGCACTTCTCATATTGAGAGTAAAGGGTGTAGTATAGCTGTTGCTCAACACTCTTTTCATGAAGTCGGCTTGCATGCTCGGCAGCTTTGGCTTGCTTTATATTGTTTTTGTTTGCCCATAGAGGAATAGATATTCCTAATGTTATTCCATGAGCTTTGTCTCCTTTTCTCAATCCCTCGCTCATATAACCGGCAGAGATTTCGGGCAGCCCCTCCATTCGGCTTAGAGAGACCTGTTTGCTGCTTAGTTCGGTTGCTTTTTGGGCTGCAGCATAAAGAGGCAGTTGCTCCTCAATCTGCTTGTACCACTCATCAAAGTTGGCAGGAGGAAGTTGGTTATCAAATATTGTGTCACTATATTCAATAGCTATTCCTCCATTCATAAAGCGCAATTCTGTCAAGAGTTGTTGTTGTTCAAGTTTTAAATTCTGCAACTCTGTGTTGATGGTGATAGCATTGATTTGGGCTTTATTCTGTTCAATGATGGTGTTATGACCATTTTCAACTCCAATTCTATAGCTCTCTGCAAGTTGTTGTGCATCCTTAGCTCGTTGCTCCATAATCTTAATTAGGGCATTGGTGCGGGTAAGATTGATAAGGGTAATCTTTGCTGCCAAAAGAGTTGCTATTCTCTCTTCGCGATACTCCTCCTCAAGAATCTCGTTGCTTTTACCTGCCAACTTTCTACGAATACCCGATATGGTGGCAATATCGAATGATTGGCTGACACTGATATCTTGGCGTGTCTTGCTTCCTGTTGGAGGAACCCATAAATGGTGGAACTCAACCTCCGGGTTTGAGAGGGTAATTCCGGTGCGATTCTCTAAAATTTCAGCATCGGTCTCGGCTCTGTATGCCTGTAGAAGCAGGTTGTTTTGTTCAATGCTCTTTAGAATTGATGCACTGTTTTGGGAATATACCTCTCCCATGCCGAACAGTGTTATGAACAGCATGGTTATTACTCGTATTTTATTCTGAAATTTCATATCTCTCTACCTTTTTTCCTCGTTTTGAAACAATAATGTAGCTAATAGGAACGACAAAACCATTCAGAAGAGTTGAACTTAGCAAACCTCCTAACAAAACTTTTGCCATAGGGCTTTGAATCTCATTACCCGGTAACTCTCCGCCAAGAGCCAAAGGCAACAATCCCAGAGCAGAGGTCAGTGCTGTCATAAGAATCGGGGCCAATCTGTCGGCACATCCCATCTTTACTGATTGTATAAGTGAAATGCCCTGGCTCTGTAACTCATTGAAACGTTCAATGAGCAACATTCCGTTTCGGGTTGCAATACCAAATAGTGATATAAAACCGATAATTGCCGGAATACTGATAACCTTGTCTGTGAACCAAATTGCAAATACGCCTCCAATCAAGGCCAATGGTAAGTTAAGCAATACCAAGCCGGCCTGACTAAAGTTTCTGAATTGGTTGAATAGTAGCATGAAGATTACCAATATAGAGAAGATTGATGATATCAGAAGAATTCTCGATGCAGCTCTTTCGCTTTCAAACTGACCGCCATACTCGATGCGATAATCTTCCGGTAGGGTAATCTCTGCCTCAACAATATCCTGTATATCCTTTACAACGCTGCCAACGTCTCTTCCTGAGGCGTTTGCAGAGATTACGATCTTTCTCTCTACATTTTCGCGGTTGATTGTGTTTGGACCGTCGGCAGTTTCAATTGTTGCAATCTGCTCAAATGGAACTTTAACTCCGTTTGCTCCATCAACAAAGATTCCCTTTATATCTTCCATTGTTGCTCTTTCCTGATTGTCAACTTTAACAATCAGGTTGAATGAACGGTTACCCTCGTACACTTGTGATACACTCTCGCCGGCAAGAAGAGTGTTTACGTAGTCGGCAAATTGTGATAGCGAGATTCCATATTTTGCAAGCATTTCACGCTTTGGCTTTATAACAAGCTGTGGCCGTTCAATCTGTTGCTCTACATTTAAATCTCCAATTCCCTCAACTCCGGCAATTGCCTGTTTTATCTCGTTTCCAAGGGTAAACATTGTGGTTAAATCGCTACCGAAAAGTTTTATGGCAATGCTTGATTGAGTTCCCGAAAGCATTGCATCGATGCGGTGAGAAATTGGTTGGCCGATTTCCAAATTGACTCCTGGAAGCAATTTGATCTTTTCGCGAATCTCAGCCATAACCTCCTCTTTGCTCCTATCTTTTAGTTCGAAAGGTGCCTCAATTTCGGACATATTAACACCAAGAGCGTGTTCATCTAACTCAGCTCGTCCTGTTTTTCTGGCAACGGTTTTGATTTCCGGAATTGTTAATAGCAACTCCTCTGCGTCTCTTCCAATCTTGTCCGACTCCTCTAATGAGATTCCGGGAAGGGTGCTGACATTGATTGTAAATGAGCCTTCGTTAAACGGAGGTAGGAAGTTGCGTCCAAAGGTAAAGAATAGGGCAAGGGCTCCAATAAAGAGTACTGCTGTGACTGACAATACAGCTTTTTTATGGATTAGCACATAGTCTAATGCCCTCATATATACCTTTTTGATTGCGGCAGCAATAATCGGTTCTTTACTCTCTTTATCGCCACTATCTTTGCCAAGCAGATAGCTGCAAAGTACGGGGGTTAATGTAAGAGCAACGCATGTCGATGCAAAGAGCGATACAATAAATGCAATTCCTAATGGCTCCAACATTCTGCCCTCCATTCCGGACAAGAAGAATAGCGGAACAAAGCTGGCAACAATGATGAATGTTGAGTTTAGAATTGGCAAGCGCACCTCTTTTGAGGCCTCGTAAATGACCGAAATTACACTTTTGCGCTCTTCGACACTTTTTAACCTGTTTTCACGTAGTCGCTTATATACATTCTCAACATCGACAATAGCATCATCGACAAGCGAACCGATAGCAATTGCCATTCCTCCGATACTCATTGTGTTGATGGTCATTCCCATTGCTTTCATGACAAGAATGGTAATCAAGAGTGATAGTGGAATGGTAATTAACGATATGATAGTTGTTCTGCCATTCATCAGGAATATGAATAGAATTATAACAACAAATATTCCTCCCTCAATCAACGCTTTTTGAATGTTGTCAATTGAGTTTTGAATGAAGTATGATTGACGGAAAATTTCGGTGTCAATCTTTATATCTGCAGGCAACGTTTTCTTGATCTTTTCCAATCGCTCCAATATTTGATCTGTAAGAGCAATTGTTCCGGTATTGGGTTGTTTGGTTACGGTCAATAGAACAGCAGCTTTACCTCTATTCGATGCAAGACCTGTTTGTGGCCGCTCACCACCAATTGTAATCTTTGCAATTTGTTCAAGAAGTACAACATTACCACCTTCGGCAATTATAGGGTTTTTGCCGAGTTCTTCAATGTTGGTGGTTGAAACTTCGCCTCGAATCAGATATTCGTTACCATACTCATACAGAGTTCCTCCCGATGAGTTGGTATTCATTCCATTGATTGCTGCCATAACTCCATCGAGAGTTACGTTATAGTGCTTCATCAACTCCGGTTGGAGCAATATTTGGTACTCTTTAACATCGCCTCCCAATACTGCAACCTGGGCAACTCCTCCTGTTGCCAATAGTTGTGGGCGAATAGTCCAATCTGCGTAGGTGCGCAAATCCATAAGCGATGTTGTGTCCGAGGTTAGGCCGATAATCATAACCTCGCCCAAAATAGATGATTGAGGACCCATTACTGGTTTTCCTATGTAGTCGGGGAGCTCCTCGCTAACCAACGAGAGCTTCTCTGATACGATTTGTCGTGCACGATATACATCGGTTCCCCAATCGAATTCAACCCATACAATTGAGAATCCGGTGGTCGATGATGAACGTACGCGTCGCACGTTTGTAGCTCCGTTTACAGCTGTCTCTATAGGAAATGTTACCAAACGCTCTACCTCTTCGGGAGCCATTCCCTTTGCCTCGGTCATTACAGCAACTCTTGGCGCGTTTAGGTCCGGGAATACATCGACCTCCATATTGAAGGCGGTGTACGAGCCTATGCCCAAAAGTAGGATTGCAACCGCTAAAATAACCAATCGGTTATTCAAAGCGAATCTGATAATCTTGTTAAGCATAACTCGTGGAATTAATGGTTATGGCTGTGTCCTTCAGGGATAAGCGAGGCCTTCTCTGCAAGCTTCAAGTTATAAACACCCTTGGTTACAACAATATCGTCGGCTTTAACTCCGTTTAGAATCTCTACGCGCTCGCCGTTGTTGCCACCAATTTCGACTTGAATCTTTTTATATTCGTCGTGGCCAATAAGGGTATATACAAAATATAACCCTTGCTCCTCAAGAAGTGCCGTTGTCGGTACCGAGATTGTGTTGGCTTTAGGTTCGCCAAGCAGGAATATCTCGGCATAACTTCCAGGAATAAACTCCCCAGTGTTGTTGAATTCGAAGGTGGCGTGTATAAAGGCATAGTTTGGCTCTAAGTTTTTGCCATACGAAATGTATTTGCCCTGTAAATCAGATAATTTGAATAGTTTCGGAGAGTAATTAACCTTAAAGTTAGCACTTTGAACTCCCTTCAATTTTGAGTAGTTTTTCTCTGTAACATCGGCAACCAGGTGTAGAGAGTTGTTGAGCGATACCTTTCCCAAAATAGTGCCGGCCTCAATATAGTCGCCCTCATTTACCAAAATCTCTGTTATATATCCATTTATAGGCGAGGTTACATTTACGTTGCCGTCTGCGTGCTGATCCTTCAAATCGTTATATGCATTCAAGGCATCGTGGTAGCGTTGCTCGCTCTGTTCGAACTCTCGCTGTGAAATGATTTGCTCTTTTGATAGCTCTTTAGCTCGATTATAATCGGCCAAGGCAGCCTTATATTCGTTTTCGGCTTTGGCTAGAGGGTTACCATCGATGGTTCCTGCAGGAATAATCTGCAAAATAGGGGAGTCTTTGGAAACTTTGGTTCCCTCGCCAATATGGGTGTTGATAAAGTTTATGGTTCCGCTTGCCTTTGCAATAATTACAGTTGCATCGCCGGGAGCACTTATGATTTTACCTCCTACTTTAATTGCTTCAACAAAATCGGCAGCTTCTATTTTTTCTGTTGCAAGTCCAATTAACTCAGCCTGTTCGCATGTAAAATTGATTACATCGGTATGCTCGTGGGCATGCTCGGCTTCGTGCTCATGGTCATGGTCATGATTTGCTTCGTGGTTGTGCTCATGTTCATCGTTATGTTCATGATTGTGATCGTGATTATGCTCATGCTCATGATGTTCGTGTGTATGTTCGTGTGAGTCGTGGTTGTGCGCATGAGTGTTACCTTTACAACCCAAAAGGATATAACAAATCGCAATAGCGAAAGTAAATATTTTGAAATTCATAATGTTACAATTTTAAGTTAATATTACTTGTGCCCAAAAACATTTATGGCTTGGTCCAATACGGAAAACTTAAAATTGTGGAGGTGCTCGTAAGGCAATGCTCTTACGGTAAAAGATATATTTGTGTATTAGATTTGGCGGAAAGTTACCCTTCTCTTCGTATAGTTTTTGAATATTAGGCACTAATGTTGTCAATCCCTCTGAGTAGATATCGAGAGCAGGGATTAAGATAGGTGTTGGAACTTTTACCAATTGATTGGTCTGCTCAAGGCTGATTTTGATACTGCACATGCAGTCGCTACAGTCGGAGTGGTTCTCTTGATGAGTACAATCCTCCTCGCCCTCGTGGCAACATGATATATGGTGGCATGAACATATTGTTTCGCCATCGTTGTGGTGATGATGAGGAATAATGGTTGTTGCGACCATGGAAAACAGAGTCGCAACAACAAACATTACTCTTATCATCTGTTTCATAGTTATCCGATAACTATATTAACAATCTTGTTTGGAACAATAATCATCTTCTTGATGCTCTTGCCCTCAATCCAGCGAGCTGTATCGGCCGATGCTTTAACGGCCTCCTCAATCTCCTGATTTGTTGCATTTACCGGGAAGGTCATCTTGAAACGAACCTTACCGTTGAAGCTGATTGGGTACTCTTTTGAGGCCTCGACCAAATACTTCTCATCCCATTGTGGGAATGTTGCAACAGTTACACTCTGCTCGTTGCCAAGTGCATGCCACAACTCCTCGGCAATATGTGGTGCGTATGGAGCCAAAGTAATTACAAGAGGCTCTAAGATTGCTCGTTTATTACACTTCAAAGCGCCCAACTCGTTGGTACAAATCATAAAGGCAGGAATTGAGGTATTGAATGAGAAGGTCTCAATGTCACTCTCAATCTTCTTGATTGTACGGTGAAGTATTTTTAACTCCTCGGCTGTTGGGGCTTCATCGCTAACGCAGAACTCCTCGCCATTGTGGAACAAACGCCAAAACTTTCTCAAGAATTTATAAACACCGTCGATACCCTTTGTATCCCAAGGTTTGTGAGCCTCCAATGGGCCAAGGAACATCTCGTACAAACGAAGAGTATCAGCTCCGAACTCCTCAATAACATTGTCAGGATTTACAACGTTGAACATAGATTTTGACATCTTCTCAACGGCATATCCGCAATGGTATTTGCCATCCTCCTCTAAGATAAACTCGGCATTGTTGTACTCCGGCATCCAGTTCTTGAACTGCTCAATATCAAGAATGTCGTTCTTAACGAAGTCAACAAGAACGTGAATCTCGGTGGTTTCGTATTGATCTTTCAAGCCGACAGAAACGAATGTGTTTGTTCCTTGTACTCGATATACAAAACTAGATCGACCCTGAATCATTCCCTGGTTGATAAGTTTCTTGAATGGCTCCTCCTCGCAGGCAACTCCCAAATCATATAGGAACATATTCCAGAATCGTGAGTAGATCAAGTGACCAGTTGCGTGCTCGGCACCTCCCAAATACAAATCTACATTTCTCCAATACTCGTTTGCCTCTTTGCTTACAAGAGCATTGTCATTCTCTGGATCCATATAGCGCAAGAAGTATGCAGATGAACCTGCAAATCCCGGCATTGTATTCAACTCAAGTTGGTAACCTTCCTCTGTTGTCCAACCCTTAGCGCGGCCAAGTGGTGGCTCTCCGGTTTCGGTTGGTAGATATTTATCAATCTCAGGCAGAGTCAGTGGAAGTTTGCTCTCGTCAAGCATATATGGAAGATTCTCCTTGTAGTATACAGGGAATGGCTCTCCCCAATATCTTTGACGGCTGAAGATGGCATCGCGGAGACGATAGTTGATTTTAATCTTACCGATACCCATCTTCTCAACCTTCTCTGCGGTATATTTGATAGCATCCTTAACATCCATGCCATTCAAATCACCACTATTAATCATCTTACCCTCTTTAGCATCGTATGAGCTTTCAGACAAGTCAATCTCGCCACCATTATCAACTACAGGAATGATTGGCAGATTGAATTTCTTGGCAAATGCATAGTCTCGGCTGTCGTGAGCAGGAACCGCCATAATAGCGCCTGTTCCATAACCTGCCAAGACGTACTCGCTAATCCATACAGGAATCTCCTCGTTTGTAAGTGGGTTTATTGCATATGAACCGGTAAATACTCCGGTAACAGTCTTAACCTCACTTTGACGCTCGCGCTCTGTTCGTTTTGCTACGTAGTCCAAATACTCTTTAACTGCATCGGCTTGCTCCGGAGTTGTTAGGGCCTTAACGTAATCACTCTCGGGGGCCAAAACCATAAATGAAACTCCATATACGGTATCTGCACGAGTTGTAAATATCTCAAGTTTGATATCTGAATCTTTAACATTAAAGATCATCTCAGTTCCCAATGAGCGACCAATCCAGTTGCGCTGAATATCTTTCAATGAGTCAGACCAATCAATTTTGTCAAGTCCATCGAGCAATCTTTGTGCATAAGCTGAGACTCTTAATGACCATTGACGCATGGTCTTTTGAATAACAGGATATCCTCCACGTACAGAAAGACCATCCTTAACCTCGTCGTTTGCAAGTACTGTTCCCAATTGAGGACACCAGTTTACAACAGCATCGGCCAAATATGCCAATCTATAGTTAAGTAAGAACTGTTGCTGCTCATTCTGTGACATGTTGTTCCACTCCTCGGCAGTAATTGCAGGAGTATCTTGTGAACATGCTGCGTTGATATTGGCATTTCCCTCTTTTGTCAAGGTTGCTACCAATGCCTCAATTCTCTGTGCTTTCTGGGTCTCTTTGTCAAACCAGTGGTTAAACATCTGGATAAATGCCCATTGTGTCCACTTGTAGTATTTAGGATCGCAGGTTCTAACCTCTCTATCCCAATCGAATGAGAAACCAATCTTGTCCAATTGCTCACGGTAACGTGCAATATTCTTCTCTGTTGTGATTGCAGGGTGTTGTCCTGTTTGAATAGCATACTGCTCTGCAGGAAGTCCGTATGCGTCGTAGCCCATTGGGTGCAATACGTTGAATCCCTTCAATCTCTTATATCTTGAGTAGATATCCGATGCGATATATCCGAGAGGGTGGCCTACGTGCAATCCCGCTCCGGATGGGTATGGGAACATATCCAATACGTAGAATTTTGGCTTGTCGGAGGTAGAACTAACTTTGTAGGTCTTGTTCTCGCGCCAATAGTTTTGCCATTTGCTCTCGATCTCTTTAAAATTATATTCCATTGTTGTTAAGTATTTCGTTAATTAGGGTGCGAAATTAGTGAAAAACACCCATATTTTCAACTCTTTTAGTATTTGGTTTTAAGATATATAAAACGCTCATGAATCCAATTCTTCAACCATTCAACCTGCTTTAGATACAAATCCTTAATCTCCTGGTCAGAAAGGTTTGAGCTATCTTTTGTCAAAACATTCCATAATCGCTCATTCAATACAATTGAATTTAGGATAGAGTTTGCCTGTTCGTCAATATATGCCATAATCTCTGCCTCGTGATTATAGTATCTTTTTAGCTTTTTAGAGACAATCTTCAAGAACTCATTCTCTTTCAGCATGATCTCAATCCATGGGCATTTGTGCATATACAAACCGGTTGGCTCGTTGATTGTGTATGGATTCTCGAATACGTAGTTCCCAAAACCGACATCGAAGTCCCATAGCGGTCCCATGTAGAGACGATCGTATGTGGTGAGATTTGCAAAGCAGCTTGAATAGAAACGTGCATCGACATTCTTTGAAATCTCGTTCACTATGTAAAAATCTGCGAACGTTTCACGGTCTGCAACGTGGAAATATCCTGTTGTTTTGTTGAATGGATCTTTACCATAGAGAGTGGCGCTTAGGTTGTTTATAAGCTCTTTAATGTGATTGAACTCCTCTCCGTCCATTTCAATGTCGGGATCCTTTATGTTTACGTTAATTGTATCGTTCTCGCGCACAACAGATTGGAATACAATGTCATCTTCTGCGTACTTGTCGTCGAACTCAATAACGTATCCGTTCTCTACTCTGTTGTCGCTTTGTCTGATATGTTCAATAAGCATATAAGTTCCTAAATGCTTTCCATTTAGGATAACCTCGACAAATTGGTTTCTTGGATTGTAGGCAAATGAGCCGAATTTACGTCCCATCCATTGTCCTATAGTGTTCCTCAATAGAGTTTTATCAAAGTGGTTTGCTATCAATATCCATCTCTTGTGTGGAGGCATTGATAGTACGGAACACTTCTCATCGAAGTCCAAGTTGTATGAAACTTTCGGGCAGGCGCGCGATGAGTTACCATGGAGACGAATTCTGGTGGTTGCAGAACTGTTTAAGGTTGAATCGGGGTTAAAACACTCAAATGTTGCTCCCTCAACCCAGGTGGTTTTGTACTTGACAGGAACTCCGTCGGGAGTGTTTATTACGATAACAGGTAGTCCTGTTTTCCATAACTCGGCAGAGCCATCTACAATCTGCTCCTCCCAATCCTCTTTGGAGTTGTCAATGACCCAATTGTCGTCATATATTGGCTCGTCGTCGGAACAAGCAAATAGAAGCGACGAAAAAATCAATAATGTGATTACTTTTAATATTCTCTCTTTCATGAGTGCAAAAATAGTAAATATTGCGTAACAGAGTTTCCTTTTTTAGATTAGTTTCATTAAATTTGCATCTCATAACATACACACACATTTACCTTCAAATAGGATTTTTATGACCGGAAGTGCTGAGATTAAGGTCTTTTCAGGAGAAAAGAGCGCTTACATTGCCCAGGAGATTGCAAATACATTGGGCGTGAAGTTGGGAGAGAGAGCATTGCTACGTTTTAGTGATGGCGAGTTTGTAACAGCTTATAATGAGACAGTTCGTGGAGATTATGTCTTTATTGTCCAGTCTACAATGCCACCAAGTGACAACTTGATGGAGTTGTTGATGATGATTGATGCGGCAAAGCGTGCATCTGCATATAAGGTTATTGCAGTAATTCCATACTTCGGATTTGCAAGACAGGATAGAAAAGATCGTCCAAGAATTACCATTGCAGCAAAGTTGGTTGCTAATTTGTTGACTGCTGCAGGCGCTGACCGTGTAATTACTATGGATCTTCATGCTGACCAGATTCAGGGATTCTTTGATATTCCGGTTGATCACCTTTACGGTTCATCGGTTACTATTCCATATATCAAGACATTGAATTTGCCAAATTTGGCAATTGCATCGCCCGATATGGGAGGAGCTAAGCGTGCAAATAGTTGGGCAAAGCACTTCCACTGCGATATGATTATTTGCCATAAGAGCCGTCCACGTCCAAACGTTGTTGCAGAGATGCGTGTAATTGGAGATGTAGAGGGCAAGGATGTAGTAATCGTTGATGATATGATTGATACCGCTGGTACTATATGTAAGGCTGCCGATCTTTTGAAGGAGATGGGAGCAAATAGTGTTCGTGCGGTTGCGACTCATGGAGTTTTGTCTGGTCCTGCTTTGGAGAGAATTGAAGCTTCGGCATTGGAGGAGGTTGTATTGACCAATTCAATACCTATATCTCGTCCATGTTCAAAGATTCGTACTCTTTCTGTGGCAGAGATGTTTGCTAACGTGATGTATAACATGGTACACCACAAATCAATCAGTGACTTCTTCATTTTATAATAAATAAACATAGATATGTATCTGTTGGGTTTCGACGTGGGAACTTCTTCGGTTAAGGCATCGTTGATTAATGCAGCAACCGGAGTGTGTGCGGCTTCAGATTATTTTCCGAAGCAGGAGATGAGAATGACTGCTGTAAAGCCAGGTTGGGCCGAACAGGATCCTGAGTTGTGGTGGCAGAATTTGTGTATGGCTTCTGCCTCTATCTTGGCAACTTCGGGAATTGATCGTGAGCAGGTTCGTGCAATTGGTATTTCGTATCAGATGCACGGCTTGGTTATGGTAGACAAGCACTACAAAGTGTTAAGACCATCAATTATTTGGTGCGATAGTCGCGCTGTTAGTTATGGCGATGCTGCAGCCAAAGCATTGGGCAGAGACATTTGTGATAATCATCTGTTGAACTCGCCAGGAAACTTTACTGCGAGTAAGCTGGCGTGGGTTAAAGAACATGAACCTGAAATATATGCAAAGATATACAAGGTAATGTTGCCTGGAGATTATATCGCTATGCGTATGACAGGCGAGGTTCAGACTACTATTCCGGGCTTGTCCGAGGGAATTTTGTGGGATTTCAAACGTGAATCTATCTCTCGGGAGATGATGGAGTACTACGGATTTGATAAGGCCATAATGCCCGATGTGGTTCCAACCTTCTCAAAACAGGCTGGATTGTCGGCTGATGGTGCTTTTGCCTTGGGATTGAAACAGGGAACTCCTGTCTGCTATCGTGCGGGAGATCAGGCTAACAATGCATTGTCGTTAAATGTCTTTAAACCGGGAGAGGTTGCATCGACTGCCGGTACCAGTGGAGTTATATATGGAGTGTTGGATAAATTGACACACGATGATCAAAATCGTGTAAATCTATTTGCTCACGTTAATCATACTCCTGAAGATCCTCGTTTGGGTATGCTGCTATGTATTAATGGTACGGGTAGTATGAATGCATGGATCAAGAAGCAGATATCGCCCGAGGGAATCTCGTACGATGTGATGAATATGATGGCCGACTCAATTCCTATTGGAAGTAGTGGTGTATCAATATTGCCATTTGGAAATGGTGCCGAGCGTGTTCTTGGTAATCGTGAAACCGGGGCAGTATTTAATGGAATTAATTTCAATGTTCATACTCGCGCTCACTTGTTACGTGCAGTTCAAGAGGGAATTGTATTTGCAATGAAGTATGGTTTGGATATTATGTCTGACTTGGGATTAAAGGTATCTACAATACGTGCAGGAGCTGCAAATATGTATAGAAGCGAGATTTTTGGCAGAACCATGGCAAGCTTGGCCGGAGTTCCAATCGAGCTATATGAGACAACCGGAGCTGCCGGAGCTGCACAAGGTGCAGGAATCGGAGCAGGAATCTATTCGGATCCCGATGAGGCTTTTGCAAAGTTGCAGAAGATGGATACTATTGAGCCCGATATTGCGAACTTTGCAGAGTATCAAGAGGCTTACGAGCGTTGGAGAGAGTTGCTTAGCGCTGTTTTGAGGAACTTGAAATAGCTAAGCCGATAATTGTAATCAAAGCATTTAGCAGAAGAATTTCAAAACCGAATTTGTATCCGAACAGAATAGTTTCGGAGTAGCGGTTTATTACCCACGCTATAATAGGCGATGCCACGCAGATATATGGAATTGCCTTTTCATTTGGTTGGCGCTTTGTACAAAGTCCAAACAGGAATAGTCCCAGAATAGGTCCGTATGTATATCCAACAGCAGTAAATACTGCAGAGACAACACTACTATTGTTACTGCTATTGAAGATAATGATAATAGCCCCCATTAGCAACGAGAACAACAAGTGTACTGTAACTCTCAATTTCGGGCGAGGATTCTTTTCTGTAACTCCCATTATATCTGAGCAGAATGCAGTAGTCATGGCAGTAAGCGATGAGTCAACCGATGAGTATGCAGCAGCAGTTACTCCAAGTAGGAAAAATAGACCGGCAAAGAATCCAAAGTGGTTTAATGCCAATGTTGGGAATAGTTGATCGCTCTTTTCCGGAATAGCAATTCCATTTGAGTTTGCATATAGATATAGTAGAGTGCCTAATGTCAGAAAAAGAATGTTTGTTATCAGAAACAATGCAGAGAATGTAAACATGTTTTTTCTGCACTCCTTTAGGGTAGAGCAGGTCAGATTCTTTTGCATCATGTTTTGATCCAATCCATTGATTGCAACTGTAATAGCAATACCCGCAATAAGTTGTTTTATGGTATTCTCTCCTGACTTCCAGTCCCAATTGAATATAGTAGAGTAGTCGCTCTGAGCTATCGCATTTGTGGCCTCGCCTATAGAGAAATTCATCTCTTTACAAATAATGAAGATAGTTATAAAGAGCGATAGCAGCATAAAGATTGTCTGTAATGTGTCGGTCCAGACAAGAGTTTTTATGCCCCCGCGGAAGGTGTAGAGCCATACAAATAGCAATGTTATAAGAACTGTACACCATAGTGGAATTCCTATGGAGTTGAAAAAAGCTATTTGTAGTACACTTACTATTAAGAATAGTCTGAACGATGCTCCAATAAGTTGTGAGATAAGGAACAGAATAGATCCGCTTCTTCGGGTTTTGGCTCCGTACCTCTTTTCAAGCCAACCATAGATAGATATAAGATTCAGACGGTAAAAAATAGGTAGGAGTATCCATGCAATAAGCATATATCCCATGCAGTTTCCAATAACAAGAGTCAAGTAACTCCAATGGGTGTTTCCCACCTCGCCGGGAACTGAGATAAAGGTTACTCCTGAAAGTGAAACGCCAACCATTCCAAAAGCCACTAAATACCATGGCGCAGAGTGGTTGGCGTTATAAAATGTAGTGGCATTGCTATTTTTTGAGGTAAAGTAACCTACAACCATCAGCATACAGAAGTATGCAATAAGAATGATTATAGCAATGCTTGCAGACATCTATTTTTAAATTAGATAGTTGCTGTGAATTGCTCTAAGAAACGAATGTCGTTCTCGAAGAATAGACGCAAATCTTTGATACCGTATTTAAGCATAGTGATACGCTCAATACCCATACCTAATGCAAATCCGGTATACTTATCTTTGTCAATTCCGTTAAGCTCAAGAACGTTTGGATCTACCATACCGCAGCCCAAAATCTCCAACCATCCTGTTCCCTTACATACATTACAGCCCTTTCCATGACACAAAGAACATGAAACATCCATCTCTGCCGATGGCTCGGTGAATGGGAAGTATGATGGACGAAGACGAATCTGTGTCTCAGGTCCGAACAACTCCTTTGCAAAGTAGGTAAGTGTCTGCTTCAAATCTGCAAATGAAACTCCCTCGTCTACATAAAGGGCCTCAATCTGGTGGAAAATACAGTGTGCACGAGCTGAAATAGCCTCGTTTCTAAACACTCTTCCAGGAGTTACAAGACGCAATGGAAGTGGGTGACTCTCCATATCGCGAACCTGTACCGATGAGGTGTGGGTATGTAGAATGATATCCGGACTCTTCTGGATAAAGAATGTATCCTGCATATCTCTTGCAGGGTGCTCCTCCGGGAAATTCAATGCAGAGAAGTTATGCCAATCATCCTCAATCTCAGGGCCTTCAGAAACGGTAAAGCCCAATTTTGCAAAAATAGAGAGAATCTCGTTCTTAACAGATGAAAGCGGGTGTCTGCTTCCAAGGCGGATATTGTCGCCGGGACGAGTCAAATCGCTCTCGCTCTCTGAACTTTCTGCATTACACAACTCCTCTTTGAGCTGATTCACTTTGTCCATTGCTTTGGTCTTCAACTGGTTCATTGCCTGGCCAACAGTGCGCTTCTCATCGCCGGGAAGAGCCTTGAACTCCTCAAAAAGTTCTGCAATGGTTCCCTTTTTGCTTAAGTGCTTAATTCTGAATGCCTCCACAGCCTCTAAAGAGGTTGCTTGGAAGCCCTCTATCTCTGCAATTAATGTATTAATCTTATTTATCATCGCTATTTCTTCTTTTGTGACGCAAAGTTACATCTTTTTTATAAAAAAACGTCCTATTTCCCTCTATTGTCAAAGTTACTATTTAATTTACGTAGAGTATGATATGTTATAGGAAAGAGCATACATCCCAATGCAGCTCCTCCAAAGTCTGCCACAACATCGTAAAATTCACAGCCTCGAGTAAAAAATTGTAGTTGGACAATCTCCATTACTGCACCAAAAGCTGTTACTGCCAATATTGATATGGTGTAGATAACCTTCAGATTGAGTTGAGAAAAATGTTTGATAAGAATATTTATGAGTGAGGACATTATTGCAAATATAATTACGTGCGCAACCTTGTCTGAACCGGGAAAATCAAATCTTTTGGGTTGACCATCATCTGGTTTAACCAATAGATAAAAGGTAATTCCCAGCCATAGAATGTTGGCCGCAATAATAATAGCTCTCTTTGCTTTTATCATAAAATCTTAACCTCAATAATCTTAACGTCGGTAAGTGGACGGTCATCCGGATCAGTAGGCAGGGCAGCAATCTTCTCAACGACATCCATGCCCGAAGTAACCTCGCCAAAAACAGTATACTCGCCATCCAAATGCATCAATCCTCCTACAGTGGTATAATCTTTACGTTTCTCCGGAGAGATAACCAAGCGTTCGGTGCTACTCTCATACTCAAAAGCAATATCCTTCTTTATTCTGTTTGCTATGGCTCTGAACTCCTCAACCTTTTGCTTTGCCAATGCTGTATTTCCGGCAGCCTCTGCTTCTGCCTTCTCCTTCTTTAAGCGGGCAAGGTTATCTTTTGTAATCTTGTCCATATATTTAGCTGTAATTCTGTTCTTAAGAGGAACATTTACCGACTTCTCCATATTCTCAATCTCCTTCTCGTCATAGACGCGGCCAACTACAATGTAGAATTGGGAAATGTCCGACTCCTTAAAGAAGTTGGCTCTATCCGGTTGACGAGGTGCGCACAGAGCTCCTCTTTTATGGTAGTGATGAGGTTTAATCTCTGCATCAATTGTAACTCCATCGCCATACCCCAAAGCGATTCCCGGTTTAGGATTCTTACTATCTGACGATGCGCCTTGAATAACAAAATTCTTTACCGCACGGAAGAATAGTGTTCCGTCATATCGACCTGCGTTTGCAAGTCTTATGAAGTTTGACTTGTGTATAGGTGTATCGTTATATAGTTTGGCATAAATATTACCAAAATTGGTCTCAATCAAAATTTTGGTTTCGGTCTGTGCATAACTCTTCTGTACGCTAATTGCGCCAATAATAATGAGCGCCAATGTAAATAATTTTCTAAGTTTCATTGCTGTTTAAACCATTTGTTTGTTAAGAAATGTACCGGGATTGTTGTTGCTATATATCCTATTGTACAAACAGTTGCAAATATAGTCAAAAGATCGCCACCTTGCAACTCCACAGGATATGCACTTGTAATGTAGTTACCATCGCCCAATGTGATAATTCCAAAATGTTCTTGAACAAGGGCGAGGGTACACCCTATAACAAAACCTGAAATAATTCCAATGGATATAATCCCAACACCTTGAATGTGAAAAATTTTCTTGATGTCGCTACATGCAAATCCCATTGATGAGTATATAAGCGAATCCTCTTTTTTATCCAGCATAAGCATAGATATCGATGCAATGATATTGAACGAAGCGATAAGTATGATAAAGAGCATGATTAAAAAAACTGCAAGTTTTTCGCTCTTCATCATTGCGTAAAAGCTCTTGTTCTCCTCGTATTTATCTGAGCAGTAGCGATTATCCGGGATTATCTCTTCAAGGGCTGCTTTTATTTGCTCAATATCCGAATCATTGGCAAAAATCTCAATCTTACTCTCTTGGCCGCCACACTTAAGTAACCTCTCAGCAACCTTATAGTCGGCATAAATTACCTTGTTGTCAATCTCTTGATTATATGAGAAGACTCCCGCTAATCGACTCTCAATCATTGATAAAGCTGATAGAGAAGCACTATTTGCATTTTTATCGGGATAGCAGAGCAGTATGGGGTTATCTCTTCTAAATTCCAAATCCATGTCTGCTGCAACTCCATAGCCTGCAATAATTGCATCTTCTCCTTCGGGCGAGGTTAGGTATGCTCCTCCTCCAACGATTTTGTCTTGTAAATCAGTCTGCTGAATATAGTGCGGGCTAACGCCTTTAATTACTACCGGTCTGATACTTCCCTTGAACTTAATTACTATTGGCTCTTGAATTACAGAGTGGATATGGTTAATCCCCTCTATCTCGCCAATCTTTTCAAGTAGAAGAGAGTCTCGCTCAATAAAACGACCGTTTTGAGGATAAATGGTAACTGCCGGTGTAACGGAGGCCTCGCTCATCTTAATAACTGAATCGATACCATTGAATACCGACATAACAATTATAAGTGCAGCGGTTCCAATGGCCATGCCTATAATGGCAATGAGCGAAATTATATTCACCGCACTCTGTCTCTTTTTAGAGAAAAGGTAACGCTTGGCTATGAATGCATTAAGGTGCATACCTCTATTTTAATAGAGTATCAATCTTTTCGATATAGTCCAAACTATCATCAACAAAGAAACGAAGCTCTGGAATTATTCTAAGTTGCTTTCCAACCTTCTTGCCAAGTAAAAAGCGAATATTCTTATTGTAGTTGCTCAAACTCTCCATAATCTTCTCAACAGTGCTTGATGGGAAGATACTTACATATATTTTAGCGTAAGATAGATCGGGCGATACTCTTACCGATGTTATGGATACCATTGAGCCTGCACAATACTCTTTACACTCCTGTTGGAACAGAGTGCTTAGCTCTTTTTGTATAAGTCGTGAAACCTTGTTTTGTCTTACTGAATCCATATATTATTGTTATTTAAAATTTTCCGCAAAGATAAGACTTATTCTTTAAAACTTTACTATCTTTGCGTTCGCATTTCGAGATGTAGCGCAGTTGGTAGCGCGCCACGTTCGGGACGTGGAGGCCGCTGGTTCGAATCCAGTCATCTCGACGATTGATAGTCTTCGGAAACGGAGACTATTTTTTTTTGATCAAATCTCCTTTTTCAGTGTTTTGTAGGAAAGGATATGGATGGTGACAGCGGTGGCTATTACAATGAATAGAATGCTAAGCCAAAGGTATGGGGCAACGAAGATTGCGCAGTAAAGCAGTGTTGCCCATAGCATTGTTATTGATATAATTTTAGCTCTAAGAGGAATGGCTTTGTGTTCACGGAAATTGCGGATGTATGGGCCTAAGTGTTTTTGATTCAGTAGCCATTCGTATAGTTTGGGCGAGGCCTTAAAGTACAGAGCTGCTGTTATTAATAGAAATGGAGTGGTGGGCAATACCGGTAAAAATATGCCCATCACTCCAAGTATAAGAGATATAGTGCCAATAGTGGCATATACAATTCTCATAATCTGCTATTCCAAGTAGGTGTAACCATACAGACCAGAGCGGTAGTTTGACAAGAACTCTTGTCCCTCCTCTTGTGAAATGGCTCCTCGCTTAACAGAGTTTTTAACCCATACCTCAACTGAACGAGCCATTTTCTTAGGATTAAACTCTACGTAGTCAAGAACATCAGCAACAGTTTCGCCCTCAATAATGTTCTCAATTTCGTAACCATCTTCACTTTGTCTGATATGAACTACGTTGGTATCACCGAAAAGGTTGTGCATATCTCCAAGAATCTCTTGGTATGCGCCAACAAGGAATGCTCCAAAAAAGTAGCTTTCATTCTTCTTTAATGGGTGCACCAATAGGTAGTCAGATATTCTGTGTGATCCAACGAAATGTGCAATCTTTCCATCTGAATCACAGGTTATATCCTGAATGGTTGCTCTAACTGTTGGTCTTTCGTTCAGGCGCGATATTGGCATGATCGGGAAGACCTGATCAATAGCCCATGAGTCCGGTAGAGACTGGAATAGTGAGAAGTTACAATAGTACTTCTTGGGAAGTAGTTTTGCAATCTTATTCAGCTCATCAGGGGCATGTTCCATCTTCTCTGCCTCTTTGTGTACATCGCGAGCAATAGACCAATACAACCGCTCTACTTGTGCGCGAGTTTTAAGGTCTATTAATCCCAAATTGAACAGATTTAGGGCCTCTTCTCTAATTTGTACAGCATCGTGCCATGTCTCCAAAGCATTAGAAGGTGTAACCTTGTCCCACATTTCGTATAGGTCCTTTACCAAGTTGTGAGCCTCAGGTGATACCTCTTCATTCTCGTCAAATTTTGGAAGTCCGGCACTTGCCAAAGCCTCGAAGATTAGAATAGAGTGGTGAGCTGTCAATGAACGACCGCACTCTGTAATGATGTTGGGGTGTTTCAATCCGTTTTTATCGCACGCATCAACAACAGAATAGACAGCGTCGTTAACATACTCTTGAATAGAGTAGTTCATGCTGCTTGCGCTATTTGATGAGCGAGAACCGTCGTAATCAACACCCAAGCCGCCTCCGGTATCAATGTAGTCAATGTTGTAGCCCATTTTCGAGAGCTGAACGTAGAATTGCGATGCCTCGCGCAAGGCAACCTTGATACGCTGTATATTGGTAACCTGACTGCCAATATGGAAGTGGATTAGTTTCAAACAATCCTGCATATCATGGGCAGACAAGAAATCCAATGCCTCAAGCAGTTCACTTGAGTTGAGACCGAATTTACTAATATCTCCTCCACTCTCTTCCCACTTACCGCTTCCGCTACTTGCCAATTTGATTCGCATTCCAATGTTTGGGCGAATCTTCATCTTCTTGGCGAAGTTTGCAATAATCTCAAGTTCATGCAACTTTTCAACTACAATGTATATTGAGCGTCCCATCTTTTGTGCAAGCATGGCCAACTCAATGTAGCTCTCATCCTTATATCCGTTGCAGACAATCAATGTATCATCTTCGTTCGAAACTACAATTGACAATACTGCGTGAAGCTCTGGTTTAGAGCCTGCCTCAAGGCCTACATGATGTTTGTTTCCGTGACGAATCAGCTCGTTCACAACGGGCTCCATCTGGTTTACTTTAATTGGGTAAACCACAGTATTTTTGCCCTGGAAACCATACTCGGTTGCTGCAACCTTAAAGCAACCGGTAATTTTGTCTATACGGTTGTCAAGAATATCTGGAAAACGCAACAATACAGGAGTCTCAACCTCTCTTGCCTGAAGGTCTTCCATCAAATCCATCAAATCAATAGGAGTGCCGTTAGTGCAAGGGGTAACAGTAACGTTACCCTTGTCATTAACAGAGAAATAATTCAGACCCCAACCCTTAATGTTATATAGGGCTGCCGAGTCCTCAACGCTCCATCTCTTCATTCTATCTTCTAAATAACAATTATTAATCAACAATAGTTACCCAACCGAATTTATCTTCGTAGTCTCCATATTGAATAGCGCGAAGGCGGTTGTATAGTTTGGTTGACCATGGTCCTGCCACGTTTGGATCACCGTAGGTGTATGATACTCCGTTATCCGGATCATCAATCTGTCCAACCGGTGAGATAACTGCAGCTGTTCCACACTCACCAACCTCCTCAAATGTTGCCAACTCCTCTACAGGAATATGGCGACGCTCAACCTTTAGTCCCATATCCTCGGCCAAAGCAGTTACACTCTTATTGGTAATTGATGGAAGGATAGAGTTAGATTGAGGAGTGATATAGGTATCATTTTTGATACCAAAGAAGTTTGCCGGGCCGCACTCATCAATATATTTCTTCTCTTTTGAATCAAGGAAGATAGCTGTAGAGTAGCCCTTTTGTGCTGCCTCTATACCTGAGCGCATTCCCGCTGCATAGTTTCCTCCAACCTTGATGTGTCCTGTTCCAAGTGGGGCAGCACGGTCATAGTGACGCTCAATCATAACCTTGGTCGGTTTGAAGCCTGTCTTGAAGTATGCTCCGACTGGGCTGCAGAATACACAGAATATGTACTCGGGAGCAGGGTGTACACCAAGGATTGGTCCTACTCCCAAAAGTACAGGTCTTATGTATAGAGTTGCCCCTGATTCGTATGGAGGAACAAACTTCTCGTTCAATTTGATAACCTTTTTAACAGCCTCGATGAACAATTCAACAGGAGGAGCCTGCATCATTACATAGTCTGCAGAGCTTTGCAATCTCTTAGCATTCTCCTCAATTCGGAATACTCTGATTTTGCCATCCTGTCCACGGTATGCTTTCAATCCTTCAAAACACTCTTGTCCATAGTGTAGGCAAGTCGATGCCATGTGCATGGTAAGATTCTCTGAATCGCTAATCTCAATCTCTCCCCACTTACCATCTTTATAGTAGCAACGAACATTGTAATCAGTTTTGTGATAACCGAATGGTAGTTCGTTCCACTTTATCTCGTTTTCCATAGTCAGTAGTTATGTAAAATGTTAGAATACAATGTTCATCTCGTTAATCAAATTCTGTGCACCGGCATATTTGTCAATAATCCACAACACATATCTAATGTCAACGTTAATACATCTTTGTAGATTCTCCTCGAAGTCAATGTCACCACTCATAGCCTCAGAGTTTCCGTCGAATGCAATTCCGATAAGCTCTCCCTTGCCATTGATAACGGGTGATCCAGAGTTACCTCCGGTAATGTCGTTGTTTGAGATGAAGTTGACAGGCAAATTACCATTTTTGTCTGCGTATGGACCAAAATCTTTTGCCTCGTAAAGCTCTCTCAAACGCTCAGGAATAGTGAACTCGTAACTTGTTGGATCCTCTTTCTCCATGATACCATCAATGGTTGTGTAGTGTTTGTAAGTTACACCATCTTTTGGCTCATAGCTACGAACATTTCCGTATGTCAAGCGTAGTGTAGAGTTTGCATTAGGAGCAATAGCCTTGCCCTCGTTCATCTCCAACAATCCTGCAACGAATTTACGATTGGCAGCCTGAATCAACAAGTCGCCCTCGGAGGTTGTCTTTGATAATGCTCTTAATGCTTTGCCCATCTCGTTTCCTGCATAGAACAACCAGTCTGAGCTGATTTGATCCTCTGATGGGTGAGCAAGGAAGTCCTCGAAGTGCTCTTTTGTTGAGAAGATAGAGTTCTTGTATGCTACATCGGCGAATGTCTTGATGCTTCCACCACACTCTTTGTTGATGAATGAGTATGTATTAGGAAGATACTCTCCGTCAACTCTCTTCTTGCACTCTTGATACAATGCAATAAACATATCCTTGTCAACCTGCATGTCATAATCCTTATAGAATGCATCAGCAGCTTTCTGTAGTTGATCCTTGATGGCAGCTTTACGCTCTGCACTTACATTTGGATTGCATAGTTGAATCAATCCACCACCATTTTGGTAAGCAAATACAGGAGCCTCTGCTCCGCTGTACAATGCCTCCATGATGTAGTTGAATGCATAATCGGCCTTGTCTATATTCTCATATCCAGTCTGGATTTGTGGAAGGGCAGAACGGTACTTTTTAGCACGCTCGCTGTCAGCCTCATACCATTTAATGAACTCCTCCTCGATAGCCTGTTTGTTGCCCATAGTGTTCAACTTGGCCAATGCCTTGTTCTGCTCATGAGCATTTTTCCAATAGTTAGAGCTTTGTGAAGCCTTAGCTGCATACTTGATACGTGTCTCTGTGCTGTTATCCATTGCGTCCCAAAGAACGTTTAACTTAACGGTACGAATATCATAGCGAGCTGCATTGGTGTGCTCGATTGTGCGCTTTAGAGAGTGGCTTGTAGCAAAACGGTCTGTGCTTCCGGGGAATCCCATAATCATTGCAAAATCGCCATCCTTTACTCCCTTTGCAGATACAGGCAAAGAGTGCTTTGGCTGCAATGGTACGTTCTCGGTGCTATACTCTGCAGGAGAACCGTCAGGAGCTGTGTAGATACGCAACAAGCAGAAGTCTGCAGTGTGTCTTGGCCACATCCAGTTATCGGTGTCACCTCCAAATTTACCCATTCCCTCGGGTGGAGCTGCTACCAAACGTACATCCTTGTAAATTGTGTATACAAACAAGAAGAACTGGTTGCCCTCGTACATATCGATTACCTGTGCGAACTGACCCTCCTTAATGTTAGCCTCGCTCTTAATGATATTTCCAATACTATCGATAACAGCTGCGCGACGGCCCTCGCTCATATCGTCAGATAGACAAGCGTTTACTCTATCGGTAATATCGGTCATATAGTCAAGGATCGATGCTGTAGTTCCCGGATTTGCCAACTCCTGGCTGAAATCTTTTGCCCAGAAACCATCCTTCAAGTAGTTGTGCTCAACCGATGAGTGAGCCTGAATTGCGTTATATCCGCAGTGGTGGTTTGTCAACAACAATCCCTGATTTGAGACGATTTCTGATGTACAGAAATGTCTTCCCGGGTTTGTTGAGCGTCCCAAACCTACAATTGCATCCTTAATAGATGAGTTGTTAATGTCATAAATGTCCTTGTCCGACAATTTACAACCCTGCGATTTCATCTGTTTGATGGTTGCTCCTTTCAATCTTGATAACAACCACATTCCCTCTTCTGCGCTGGCACTGAAGCAGATACATGCCATAAGCAGCAAACTGACAAGTTTTTTCATATCGTTGAAACTTTTAATTAATAATTTCTAAATAAGTTTAAATATTTGTGCACGCAAATATACAACTTATTGAGATAAAAAAAGTATTTTTGCACTTGAAACTGAGAGTAAATATGACAACGGTCGATAAAAAAGATATACGTGAGCTAACCTTGGAGCAACTTGCCGATTTTATGAAGAGTATCGGCGAGAAAGCTTTTCGTGCCAAACAGATTTATCAATGGATTTGGCAGAGGGGTGTAACCTGTTTCGATGATATGACAAATATCTCAAAGGTTGTTCGTGAAAAGCTTAGTCAGGAGTTCTGTTTCAAGACATTGGCTCCGGCTGTAGTGAAAACTGCAACCGATGGAACAGTTAAAACCGCTTGGGAGCTTTATGACGGAAACATTGTCGAGAGTGTGCTAATCCCGGGAAAGCAGAAGTTTACCGTGTGTGTCTCAAGTCAGGTGGGGTGTGCTTTGGGGTGTGCCTTTTGTGCAACCGGAACCTTGGGCTTTAAGCGTAATTTGACTGCAGGAGAGATTTTTGACCAGGTGATATTGGCAAAGAGGGCTGCCGAGGAGCAGGGAGAAACCCTCTCAAACATAGTCTTTATGGGAATGGGAGAACCACTTCTCAACTATGAGAATGTAATGGCTGCCATTGATAAGATTACGGGCGAGGACTCACTTGCAATGTCGCCATATAGAATTACCGTGTCAACTGCGGGAATCACTGAAGGAATACGTCGTTTGGCTGATGATGGAGTTCGCTTTAATTTAGCGGTATCGCTCCACTCGGCTGTGCCCTCGACCAGAACATCGATAATGCCTATAAACAAAGCGAACTCTTTGGAGCAGGTGGCCGATGCGGTTCGTTACTTTGTTGATAAGACCGGCACTCGCCCAACTTTTGAGTACCTGTTACTTGGAGGGGTGAATGACTCTCTTAACGATGCCAAGGAGTTGGCAAAATATTGTAAGCGCTTCCCGATAAAGATAAATATCATTGAGTATAACAGTGTAGAGGGGAGTCAATTCAAACACTCTTCCGATAAGAATCGAGATCAGTTCATAAAGTATCTGGAGGGGTGCAATATGGTTGTAAATGTTCGCAGAAGCAAGGGTAAGGATATCGATGCAGCATGCGGACAGTTGGCAGGAAAGAGTACAAACAAAAATTAAATATAAATTTCAGAGATGAATAAAACAACACTTTTGGTAATGGCTGCCGGAATGGGTTCTCGTTTCGGAAGTTTGAAGCAGATGACTCCGCTCGGACCTCATCAGAAGGCCTTGTTGCACTACACTGTTTACGATGCAGTGCATGCAGGTTTCGATAAGATTGTGTTCGTGATTCGCGAGAGCTTTGCTAAGGAGTTTAAGGAGTTTGTTGGTAAATATGCCGAGAGTATGGTCGAGACCGTATATTGCTATCAGGATATGAACCGTTTGCCTGGTGGTGCAGCTCCTATTGAGGGGCGTGAGAAGCCATGGGGAACTGCTCATGCCATTTGGAGTGCAAAGGATGCAATCAATGAGCCTTTTGCTGCGTTGAATGCCGACGATTTTTATGGAAGCGATGCCTTTGTTAAGGCGCACGACTTCTTGGCTAATCTTGATTGCAATAACGAGTTTGCTCTGATTGGTTACAGATTGGCAAGTACCCTCTCTGAGAATGGCACAGTTTCTCGTGGAATTTGCCAGATGGATGCAAACGGCTATTTGACCGATGTTAACGAGTGTACAAAGATTGCTCGTCAGGCTGACGGAACAATCAAGGATGAGGAGCAGGGATTGTTGTTGGACGATGAGGATTTGGTATCAATGAACTTCTGGGGATTCACTCCATTCATCTTCGATGAGATTGAGCGCCAGTTTGCCGAGTTCTATCCTGCAAACAAGGATAACCTGAAGTCGGAAATCTTCATTCCAAAGGTTGTCGATGCTGCAATCAAGGCAGGTGTTGCCAAGGTTAAGGTTATCAAGACCAATGCAGTTTGGTTTGGAGTAACATACAAAGAGGATACTCCGACTGTAAATGCTCAACTTGAGGCATTCTCAAAAGAGGGAAAATATTTGGATCTATAAATAATTGAATTAAAAGAAGAAAATGGAAAAGAAAGATTTATTGAAAGATGTCATTAAACACATTGACATTAAGAGCTATGACTCTACAACATTGATCGATGCGATGCGCGAAATGTCGTTCACTTCACGCGACACTGCTCGTGCTACTGACATTTTGATGATGATGTGCGGTGACAAGAGCTGTACTAACATCCTTACCATTGCAGGAAGTACCAGTGCTGCAGGTTGTATGCAGGTGTATGTTGATATGGTACGCAATAAGATGGTCGATGTAGTTGTTGCAACCGGTGCATCAATTATTGATATGGATCTTTTCGAGGCTTTGGGCTTCAAGCACTATAAGGGAAGTCAGGATATTCCTGATATGCAGTTGAGAGATTTGTATATCGACCGTATTTACGATACATATATCGATGAGGAGGAGTTGCAGGCTTGCGACCACACAACATATAAGATTGCTAACCAATTGGAGCCACGCCCATACTCATCACGTGAGTTTATCTGGGAGATTGGAAAATGGTTGAGCGAGGGTAATGCTGTTAAGAAGGATAGCTTGATTCAGACCTGTTATGAGTGTGGTGTGCCTATCTTCGTTCCTGCTTTCTCTGATTGTAGCGCAGGTTTCGGTATTGGTAAGCACCAGTGGGAGAATCCTGAGAAGCACATGTCTATCGACTCTGTTGCAGATTTCATTGAGTTGACAAAGATTAAGATGGCTGCCGGAACAACAGGTTTGTTTATGGTAGGTGGAGGTTCTCCAAAGAACTTTGCTCAGGATACAGTTGTTTGTGCTGAGATTCTTGGATTCGAGGTTCCAATGCACAAGTATGCTGTTCAGATTACAGTAGCTGATGTTCGTGACGGAGCTTGTTCTTCTTCAACATTGAAAGAGGCTGGTTCATGGGGTAAGGTTGATAACTCTTTCGAGCAGATGGTTTATGCCGAGGGTACAACTGTAATTCCTGCAATTGCAAGTTACGTTTACCATAACGGTCCTTGGAAGGAGCGCGAGTATAAGAACTGGAATAAGGAGATTTTCGGAAAGGATGTAAAGTAATCCTCGAAATTAATCCATAAATATCAAGGCGGTGCAATCATAACGAGAGCACCGCCTTTTGTATGTAATTATTTTACAATATCATATATTCCGATATATGGGTTGCAATCAGTATTACTCTGGTCTATGAAGAATGGGTGAATCGTAGTGTACAGCTTTCCATTATCAATCATTATAGGATTGTGGAAATAGGGATATACTGAGTTAATCTCTTCGCCAATAAGATAGAATTGGGCCTCTTTGTTTTTTAGGTTAACTTTGCATAGGGCATCTCTTATTCCCTTCTCTTTGTAAAATGCCGATACAACTATATAAAAGCTGTCATCGTTAGTTTGGGTAATTTGTTCTATTCCGTATGTTAAAGATTCTTGGAATTGGGAGCGATTACTAATATCTTCAAGTGACAAATTATCCATTTCATAATCGCTGAATGTAACAGCGGTTTGGAAATCAAACTTATATTTATATCCGCATCTATCTTTATCTAATACAGCAACCCTTCTGTCATATGGGAATGCTATAAGATATTTGTTTTTTCCAATGTGGTTGAATGGGTTAAATGTGACACAATATGAGTTGTTTTGGTTAAATGGTATAAATTTATCAATAACCCTGCCATTATGGTCGATTTTTATAATGTCAAAAAGTTGGTCGTTAGATTTGCCCGAGTACAATAGTATATAATCTTCTGAAACGGCCAATCGCTCATACCAATCATTAAGCGTTATTTCATGTGAGTATGATCCATCAATTTTATATACTTTAATAGCTCTATTTGCTCTTGCTAATAGGTAAATCAAGTCGTTATGTATGCAAAAGTCGGTTATTGCATGGTACTCTTCGGGGCCTCGCCCGCATGAATTTATTTTAGAGAGATATTTTCCTTCAGAATTGAAAATGAAAATCTCTTTGTAGTTATCGTCTGATATGCATATATGTGATGAATCTACACCTATCTTTTTAATAGTTCCAATCAAACACTCTTCATTCGTTTCTAAGGGTATAATCTTCTCATTTGCAATAAACTCTTCCAGTTGTGCATTACTTTCCATTTTTATGTGAACTGTTGGGAGTGAATTGTTTGATTGCCCTGTGCATGAATAGAGTATAATAGCAATTAAAACGAGATATATGATTCGCATTTTCATTATTAATTATGGTTAGATAGTACAAAGGTAAAAAATGCTAACTTTGTATCAAGTATAAACATGTAGATTTATTTATGAGAAATTTATTTTTTACTGTAGTTGTGATTGTAACGGTTGTGGCTTGTACTGCTAATGGCAGGCGCGATTCACTCTATATCCCCTCGAAGATAAGTGATATAGAGATTGAGGAGAATATCTTTTTGGAGGAGTGGGTTGATTCGGTCAAATATGTCCCTTTGGAAACAAATGACTCATGTCTGATTGAAGATATAACACAAGCGTGCTATGTCAAAGGAAGATGGGTTATATTTGATTATATGAGCCAGGCTATCTATCTTTTTAATCAGGATGGCTCGTTTATAAGAAAAGTGGGGAATAGAGGGCGAGGTGCAGAGGAGTATCTTCGTGCATCAAATATTATGGTGGATAACACGACAGGAGATATTGTGGTCTATTCTTCCGGCAGGGTGCTCTATTACACAAATGATGGTAATTTTAAAAAGAGTGTTACCCTAAATAGAGTGTCGGAATATCCTATTAGAAATATAGGGTTAATTGATGATGGGCACTTTATCTGCTATACTTATGATTATAGCGATGAATCGGCAGGAGTTGAAGGGTCCGGTATTTGGGAGCTGGATGCAGATGGAAATTTTATAAGGAGCTATTGTGTTCAGAATCCAACCTATCCGGTTTTAATGAACCTCACATCGCCCTACATAACAACTGTGGGCGATGAGAATTAGATAGTCTATATCAGAGACGCAATATTCAGTAATATTTATGCAATTCAAAATGGTAAGATAGATACTCTTCTCTGTTATACTTTTAATGAGTCTGAGTATAAAAGTTATGCCGAGGAGCGTCTTTATAATGGAGATGTTGAAAAGGGTTGGTATATTCCTCTTGCCCATAAATCAATAGTGGGCGGTAAGTGGATCTTTACATATTGGGATGATCAGATTGATAATAGCTTTGTAACGCTCTATAATATTGAAACACGACAGAATCGCTTCACATGTTCCTGGAGCAATTCTGTCGGTAATAAGATTCAAGTAATCCCCAATTCAATGCCGGTATTGACAAATATGAGTAATGCTATGGTGTTTGTCACCTCGTATGAAACTCCATTGCTTGGTGACTACATAGGTGGTATAGACAAAAACTCTGCATTAGGCAAGCTCTTGTCTGAAAGGAGCGAGGACGACAATCCAATCCTGCAGGTTGTTTATACAAAGTAAAACTTAGATTGCCTATGCGGTTTTGGTCTGTTTGAGGAAGCGGAACAGGAACATAAGGCCGGCGCTGGTTAGGCCAAATGGGAATCCCATCCATATACCAACAGCTCCCAATCCCAATGGGAATGCAAAGATGTAGCTTGCAGGCAGCGAAATAACCATATAAGCAATAAAGGCATAGAGCATCATTATTTTTACATCCTCAATGCCTCGTAGTGCATTGGCATAACAGCATTGTAATCCATCGCCCAGTTGATAGAAGATAAATGGTATTACAAGTGCAGCAGTCATGGTATTGACTGCGGCCTCGTCCGTAAACATATATCCAATCTGGTGGCGAAGCAGGAATATTGCTGTTGTGGCAATGGTTCCGAATATTAGTATCAGGTGGAAGCCGGCGTACGAGGTGCGGCGAACTTCGGACATTTCGTTTTGGCCGTAGAAGCGGCTCTCGCGAATGGTTACTGCTGCTCCAATTCCATAGTATATCATAAAGCACAATGTTCCAACGGTACATAGGATCTGGTGCGATGCTAATGCTGTTGCCCCAATCCATCCCATCATTACTGCGCTAAGTGAGAATGAGGCGGTCTCCATGCCCATTTGCAGTGCTATCGGCCAGCCAAGTTTATTGAGTTGTTTGAACCCATTAAAGGTGAAGGTAACTCTTCGGTATTGCTCTTTAAATGGGGCGAAGCTCTTTTTGTAGTTGAATAGAATGACCATTGCGAGCCACATAAAGATACGTGAACCCATTGTTGCCAGTCCGGCACCGGTAAGTCCCATTTCGGGGGCTCCCCACTTTCCGAAGATAAGCATATAGTTACCAACGAAGTTAAGTAAGTTGCCCGATAGCATTATCCACATTGGTGTTGCGGTGTCGGTTATGCCCTCGGAGAACTGCTTATACCCGTAGAAGAGTTGCATGAATGGTATTGATACAAGCAGGGTTATAAAGTATGGACGCATTAGTGGCAACAGCTCTTCCGGTTGTCCCACTTTGTCAATGTTCAAATATAGGATGGTAAGGCAGAGTACAATGATTGCTGAAATTCCTAAGTTTGCAAGTATGCTGTTTTTTAATCCTTGTGCTGCTTTCTCTATTTTGTTCTGGCTGAATAGTCGGCTTATGACAGGGGTCAGGCCGTAGCTGAATCCCATTCCAAAGACCAATGCCAGGTTGAAGATATGGTTTACAAATCCGGCAGCAGACAATGATGCTGAACTGTAGTGTCCAACCATTACAGAGTCGGCAATTCCTTGCAGTATAACTCCCAATTGCCCAATAATAATAGGCCCTCCCAAGCGTAGGAGAGCCTTATAGTGAGCCTTGTATGTAATACGTGAACTGTTCAATTTTTTTTCTCTACTTTAAAAATCGTTTAAGAATAGGGTCGTAGGCATCAATTCTTCTGTCACGGAAGAATGGCCATCCACGACGTACAACTTCAGTTCTCTCCATGTTTAATTCAAGAACCTTAACTCCCTCCTCCTCTTTGCCGAACTCGGTAAGGAACTCTCCCGATGGGCCTGCAATGAAGCTGTGTCCCCAGAAGTCCAATCCAATGGTGTTGCCCGATGGATCATCCTCGTGTCCGGTGCGGTTTGCGGTAATTACGTGTAGCCCGTTTGCAACAGCGTGACCTCGCTGAACAGTCTGCCATGCTCCACGTTGTAGCTCCTGCTCGCTGACGGGATCGGTTCCTACTCCTCCGATTGCTGTTGGGTAGATAAGTAACTCTGCTCCGCGCATTGCCATTATTCTGGCTGCCTCGGGATACCATTGATCCCAACACACCAATACTCCCAAACATCCTACCGATGTCTCGATTGGCTCAAAGCCCAAATCGCCCGGGGTAAAGTAGAACTTCTCGTAGTAGCATGGATCATCGGGGATGTGCATTTTGCGGTATTTGCCTGCAATAGTGCCATCTTTCTCCATAACTACTGCGGTGTTGTGATATACACCTGCGGCTCTGCGCTCAAATAAGGATAGTACCAAAACTATTCCCAACTCTTTTGCCAATGCACCGTAGTGTTCGGTTGAAGGTCCGGGTATAGGCTCTGCCAAATCACACAATGAGGCATCTTCAACTTGACAAAAGTATAGTGAGTTGTGAAGTTCTTGCAATACAACCAACTCAGCTCCCTCTGCAGCGGCTTTGCGAATGTTTGAGTCCAATTTGGCAATATTTGCCTGAATATCTGATGTGCAAGATTGCTGTATTAATCCAACTTTCAATGTTCTCATGGTACGGTTTTTTAAGCGTTGATGAATCCTTCAGGGAACTGCATTGTTACACAGTGTAGTGAGCCGTGTCCTGATAGCAGAGCAGTGCAGTTGATGGTTACAACTTTACGATCGGGGAATACAGCCTGCAGGCGCTCTGCAGCAACTTTATCACTCTCTGCTCCACAGCCCGGCATAAGTACAGCTCCATTCATAATCAAGAAGTTTACGTATGTAGCAGGCAGACGGTAATCCTCAAGGTATAGTGCCTCGGGAAGTGGTAGCGGAACCAGATTGTATGGCTCTCCCTCCTTTGTGCGGAATGTTTTCAGTTGCTCCTCCATTGCCTTTAGCTCCTCGTAGTGTTCATCCTCGGGGTTCTCGCAATGAACGTATGCAATGGTATTTTTATTACAGAAGCGAACCAGAGTATCTACGTGGCTATCTGTATCATCGCCTACTATGGCACCATGGTTTACCCATAGGATTCTCTCCAATCCGAGTTGCTCTTTCAGGAATGCATCTATCTGCTCCTGAGTCATGTGTTCGTTGCGGTTCAGTGAGCATAGGCACTCACGGGTTGTAAGCATTGTGCCCTCACCGTCAGAATCTATACTTCCGCCCTCAAGAACGAACGGGTTCATGGGTTTGCGGATAACGTCGGCTTGGAATGTGCCCTGCTCAAACATCTGTTTTGTAATCTGGTTGTCCAGATCTGCGTGGAACTTCAAGCCCCATCCGTTGAAGATAAAGTCGAGCACAATCTTTTCACCATTGGCTCCGAAAACCGATATTCCACCATGGTCACGTGCCCATGTGTCGTTCAGCTCAATCTCTTTAAAGATGATATTCTCTGTTGGAATACCCTCTAAGTCGGTTAAACACTGCTCTTTATCGCGACATACAATTACCAGTGTCTCGCGTTTTGAAATCTCGTGGGCAATGTTTCTATAGCACTCAATAACCTCGGGCAAAAATGGCTCCCACTCGGTTTCGCAATCGGGCCATGTAAGTTGTACTCCACTCTGTGGATACCACTCTGCAGGAAAGTTAATCTTATTCATACTCTGTTTAGCTTTAGTCAATCTTCAATACTGCCAAGAATGCCTTTTGTGGCACCTCAACGTTTCCAATCTGTTTCATTCTCTTCTTACCCTTCTTCTGCTTCTCAAGCAACTTACGTTTACGGGAAATATCTCCTCCATAACACTTGGCAGTCACATCCTTACGAACCTGTTTGATGGTTTCGCGGGCAATGACCTTGGCGCCAATGGCTGCCTGGATTGCAATGTCGAATTGTTGGCGAGGAATCAGCTCTTTCAACTTTTCGCATATACGGCGACCAAAGTCGTATGCATTATCGAAGTGGATAAGGGCTGAGAGGGCATCAACGCTCTCGCCATTAAGAAGAATATCCAACTTAATCAATTTGCCGGGTTTGTAGCCAATCTGGTAGTAGTCGAATGAGGCATATCCCTTTGAGATACTCTTCAGTTTATCGTAGAAGTCGAATACTATCTCTCCAAGTGGCATTTCGAAAATCATCTCCATACGGTTTCCGGCAATGTACTGCTGGTTAATCAAAACTCCTCGACGGTCAAGGCAGAGAGTCATGATAGGACCAATGTATGTTGCTGGGGTAATAACCTGTGCGCGAATATATGGCTCCTCAACAAAGTCAAGCAGGCTTGCATCGGGCATGTCACTTGGGTTGTGCATCTCGATAACCTCGCCCTTGTTGGTGTGGGCAATGTACATAACGTTCGGAACGGTAGTGATTACATTCATATCGAACTCACGGTCAAGACGCTCTTGAATAATCTCCATGTGGAGCAATCCCAGGAATCCGCAACGGAAACCGAAACCAAGAGCCATTGATGACTCGGGAGTGAATGTGAGCGAGGCATCGTTCAATTGTAACTTCTCAATAGATGCTCTCAAATCCTCGTAATCTTCGGTTTCGATAGGGTAGATTCCGGCAAATAGCATAGGTTTTACCTCCTTGAAACCCTCGATTGCATCTTCACATGGACGGTTTACATGGGTGATGGTATCTCCAACCTTTACCTCCTGAGCGGTTTTGATACCTGAAATGATATATCCTACATTTCCAGCCGATAGTTCCTTCTTTGGAATCTGGTCTAATCGTAGTACGCCAATTTCGTCGGCTCCGTACTCCTTGCCGGTATTCACAAATTTCACCAAATCGCCTGAACGAAGAGTTCCGTTCAAAATTCTGCAATATGTAATAATTCCACGGAATGAGTTGAACTGAGAGTCAAAGATCAATGCTTGTAATGGTGCGTTTGGATCTCCCTGAGGAGCAGGAATCTTCTCAATGATGGCCTCCAAAATCTGCTCAACTCCCAATCCGGTACGACCACTCGCCTCAATTACATCGTCGGGATCGCAACCGATAAGCTCAACAATCTCGTCGCGAACCTCTTCGGGCATGGCATTGGGCATATCCATCTTGTTCATGATTGGGATAATCTCCAAGCCGTTGTCAACAGCCTGATATAGGTTCGATATGGTTTGAGCCTGAATTCCTTGTGTTGCATCGACAATCAACAGAGCGCCCTCGCACGCAGCAATAGAACGAGAAACCTCGTACGAGAAGTCAACGTGTCCCGGAGTGTCAAGAAGATTAAGGGTATATTTCTCCCCTTTGTAGGTGTAATCCATCTGGATTGCGTGGCTCTTGATGGTAATTCCGCGCTCTCGCTCAAGGTCCATGTTATCAAGAACCTGGCTCTGCATGGCCTTGCCTGTAACAGTTCCTGTGTATTCTAACAATCTGTCTGCCAGGGTACTTTTACCGTGGTCAATATGTGCGATAATACAAAAATTCCTTATGTTTTTCATTGTCTATAAATTACCGTGCGAAGATAGTGAAATTCAAGACAAATTCGTTACTTTTGCCTAACTAAAAATAAGCGTATGATAAAGTCAATGACAGGATTTGGCAAGGGAGTTGCCGAATTTGGAGCAAAAAAGATAACAGTCGAGGTTAAGAGTTTGAACTCGAAGCAGATGGATATGAGCGTCAGAATGCCCTCGCTCTACAAAGAGAAGGAGTTGGAGATTCGCAATTTGGCAAAAAGTATCCTTGATCGTGGTAAGGTTGATATGTATATCTCTGTCGAGACAACAGTTGTTGACAGTGGTACAACCATTAACGTCCCGGTTGTGGCAAACTATATTGAACAGATGCGTGCCATGAACAAGCAGCTTGGGCTTGAAATCGATGATGCCTCGCTCATTCAGACTGTAATCCGTTTCCCTGATTCATTGAGTCAGAAGGTAGAGGAGTTTGATGAAGCGGAGTATGATGCGCTTATGAAGGCGGTGAACGATGCGCTTTTGGCGCTTGATGCCTATAGAATTAATGAGGGGCAGGTGTTGAAGAGTGATATTTTGACACATGTAGGTAATATCGAGGCTCTATCGGCGCAGATTCCGCAATTTGAGGCAGAGCGGGTTCCGCAAATCAAACAGAAGTTGAGTGAGCGTTTGAATGAGTGGCTTGATCCTAAGATGGTGGATCAGAACAGATTGGAGCAAGAGTTGATCTACTATTTGGAGAAGTTGGATATCAACGAGGAGAAGGTGCGTTTGGCAAATCATTGTAACTACTTCCGTGAAACAGTAGATAATGAGGAGGCTCCTGGTAGAAAGTTGGGATTTATAGCTCAGGAGATGGGTCGTGAAATAAACACAACCGGATCCAAGGCGAACGAGGCAAATATCCAGAAGATTGTGGTTCGCATGAAGGATGAGCTGGAGAAGATTAAGGAGCAAAGTTTAAATATTTTATAGTGCTATGGGTAAGGTTGTGATATTTTCTGCACCGAGTGGTTCCGGTAAAAGTACAATAGTAAACTATCTTTTAACTAAAGGCTTAGGATTAGAATTTTCTATATCTGCAACTTGTCGTGCTCCTCGTGGAGAGGAGCAGAACGGTAGAGAGTACTTCTTTTTTACCCCTGAAGAGTTTAAGGCAAAGGTTGAGAATAATGAATTCCTTGAGTGGGAGGAGGTATATCCCGGGTGTTGTTATGGAACATTGAAGAGCGAGGTTGAAAGAATTTGGGCCAAGGGAAATATTGTGGTTTTCGATGTTGATGTTGTCGGTGGCGTGAATATTAAAAAGATATTCGGAGAGCAGGCATTATCAATATTTATCGAGGCTCCTTCTATTGATATTCTCCGTAAAAGATTAATCGGACGTGGAACAGACTCAATGGATAAGATTGAGCAACGTGTTGCCAAGGCTGAATATGAAATGACATTTGCACCTCAATTCGATACAATTGTGATTAACGATAAGGTTGAGGATGCATATTCCGATGCAGAGAGAGTTATTCGTGATTTTATCTCAAAGTGATTATCTATGCGGGTAGGTCTCTTTTTCGGTTCGTTTAATCCTATACACAATGGTCATATCCGAATTGCTCGTTCAGTCCTTGAGCGAGCAGTTTGCGATGAGGTGTGGCTTGTTGTTTCGCCCCAGAATCCATTCAAAGCAGGGGTTGATATGTTGTCGGAAAGAGAGCGCTTTTCATTGGTCGAGCAGGCCCTTCTTACTGAACCGCAAATTAAGGCTTGCGATGTAGAGTTGGATATGCCAAAGCCATCATACACAATAGATACCCTTAATGAACTGGAGCGTATGTATCCAAATGTTGAGTTTGCCATAATTATGGGAGGCGATAATATGGCAAAATTTGATAAGTGGAAGGCATATAAAGAGTTGGCAGCGCGCTTTCAGTTAATAGCATATCCTCGTCCGGGATCGGAAATTCCCGATTTTATGCCCAAAAATACAATACTTATCGAGGCTCCGTTAATGGAGATATCATCGACTGAGATTCGTGCAAGAGTTGTTGCCGGAGAGTCGATTTCTCAAATGATTCCATCCTCTATTGAGGAGCAGGTAAAAATTCTATACAAATAAATATCTATTAACATAATATTAATTCAAAAAAGTTTTCATAGCTTTGTCATGCTAAACATAATAAATAAAATGCTATGAAAAGAGTTTTGTTTACGTTGGCAATAATCGGGATGATTGTTGCCTCGTGCAGTTGGAGTGAAGAGCGTGGAACAGAGCAAGTTGTTTTGGGACTTGATTCGCGCGGAGTTTCTAATGGAGAGATGGAGTCGCTAAAGTTACTGATTTTTGACTCAGGAAAATTGGGACAAATTATCGATGTTGGTACTGCAGAGCGAGAGTTAGGGTCAATAACTTTCTCATTGATGCCCGGAGAGTATCAACTATGGGCGGTTGCAAATGCATCCGATGCAAATCTTGATGCCTCGTTAGGATGCACAATCTCTGAAGTAAAGCTGAAATTCATTAAGAGTGGTGATTACTACGCAGGAGATTCCGATTTTTGGACAGGTACAACGAAATTAACAGTTGCAAATGATGGAGTAAATAGTGCAACGGTTGCTTTAGAGAGAAGAGTTGCCAAATTAAAGGCAACAGTCACGAATATTCCTAATGAGGTTGATAATATCTATATGAGAGTTTCAGGAACCCCTACTAATGAATGGCTCGATGGCTCAAAACAGGGAACAAAATCGGATGTAGGTAGTGAAATGGACTATGATATAGGAACGGGAGAGGCAACTGCCGAGGTGTTACTCTTCCCTGCCGAGAGTGCATCATTAAATATCTATTATGAGATAGACAATGTTGTTCGTATGGGAACAATGAGTATAGAAACTCCTTTGATTGCCAACAGTGTGCTCTCTATAGGTGCAACATTTGGTCTTACCGAGGATTTTCAACTATCGTTTACAACTCCTGTATGGGGAGAAACAACGCAGCTACCCGATGATTTTACGTTGATAGGAAGCGAGACCGTTGTGCAAGACAATCGTCCTGTTGTTGGAGTCCCAAGTAGCGTTAATTTAATCTCTAATGGCAATTTTGAGTATTGGACAGGCGGTATGGCCGATAACTGGAAATTCCAGGATTGTCAGGATAGTACGGTAGTAAAGGTAGATCAAGGAGTTTTGTCTGAAAGTTATGCGTTAAGAGTGGATGGTAAAACCTATCTTAGTCAAGATATTCCTGTAGAGGAGCGGAAGGGATATATGATTCAACTAAATGCAAATTGCTTGAATCCTGATTATAAGTGGAAATGTACATGTGCTTGGTACAAAACAGCTTCCACAATGGTGGGTGCAGACTTTAACGAGGGAATTCAGACCAAGGATTATCAATATGCAACCGATGGTTGGGTAGATATATTTGATTCGAAATATTTCCGTGCTCCTGTCGGTGCAAAATATTTGCGTATAGAGTTCCGAGGCTACTCTGAATTAAGTGTTGGCCACGGAGTTATAATTGATAACTTTAATGTTTATGAGGTAATTGAGGAGTAAGATTCATAAGGGGGCTGCCTAACATTATTCATGTTAGACAGCCTCATTATACTATTTAAATTCTCCAATAAACACAACCGGATTTGCCTCTTTGTCTACTTGTTTAGCAAGGGAGATAAAGGATTCTGGTTTGTTACTACTGTTAGGGAAATAATCGGTCATATTGTATGCGGGATAATAAAATAATAAAACTCCATTTGTTGTTCTTAAAGTATTATCTATTTCAACTTCGTGCGCAAATAAACGTTTAGATATGACTATGCCACTGTCTTTCGGATTGTAAATAGCATAAAAATTGTCGGTACTATTCGTATATTTAAATGCGATATTGTTTCCCAATTGATATATGGCCTCTATACCTTTTGTTTGTTCGGAGTCGCGTGCTAATTTTAAAACGTCGAGAGAATTTCCCTCTAAAATATCATCGGAGAATTTCAATCTTCCAAAATCAACCTTATAAGCCGGAATAGCTCCATTTTTACCTAATAACATAATAGTGTCTGATGGAGGTAATACGAATAATAAATCAGAATTATTGGAACAACTAAATCTATCAATACCCCAACCATAATCTCTTTCGTTAAAATTTGATATAGGGGTAAATGTATCATCATTGTTTAATTTAAAAAAATGATAAAACCCTATATTTGTCTCTGAATCAGGGTTTATTACATATAAGACATTGTTTATAACTAGTATCTCTTCTCCCCAAATATCCTGAGTAGAAATTGCTTTTATAAACTCGCCCTCTTTTGAGTATATTAATAATTTGCTGCCAACGTAGTCAAATATGATAACCATATCATTGTAAATATCAGCGTCTGCAATTTCTATATACTCCTCCGGACCTCGTCCGGGATAATGGATTTTTGTTATGGCTTTACCTGTATTTGCATCATAAAGATATACAGCCTCGGACATTTTGTCGCATATGAGAATCTCTTCATTATGATACTTAATATGTGAAATTTCACCTATTACAAAATCGTCATTTGTCTCTAATGCTATGGCACGTATTGAGTCCTTCAGCAAATAATCAATTGCATAACTATCTATAACCTCAACATTAGAGATATTAATGGTATCAATATTATTATTGTTTTGCTTACTTTTGGAATCACAACTTGCAAAAGCAATCACTATAGAAAACAAAAGAAAAAAACGTATCATAATTCCTAATCAGTTAAGGTACATGAATATACAGTGCAACCAGAGCCTTTACGTGGGCATGTCTCTTTTATTCCTTTAACCTGCTCTACCTCTACATCCCCTTCCATTGTTGCTCTACTTTCATTTACCGTAAATGATCCATCTAACTTAAAGTGTTTATACAGTAAACACTCCTTGGGGCGCCCTTCTAGGTGTTCGTAATAAAATTTTCCACTACCAGAATTGTTTGATTCTTGGTTGGTTAGACTCTCTGTTTCAAAAAGAATTGTGGCATTTTTATATTGATTGTAGATATTTTCTCCAACCAATACTGTGCAAATACCAATAGCACAACTAATTCCTAAAACTTTAATTTTCTTCATTTCTTCTTTTTTTTAATAAGTATCTTTCAATAATTCTTTCGTATTCACGGTTTAAATCTTCAAATTCTTTGTGGAAAATAAAAAATTTGCGAATAACTCCTTCTTCCAAAATAAATCCAAAGGGTGTCGTAGAGTCTTCATTTTTGATTCCTATAGTTTTAAAATGATACATAGGGACATGAACTTTATTAATGCGCTTATATTTATAAAAATATAATGGATTTGTAAATCGTCCAATTAGCATTACGTTATCTTCTGATAGCTTTTCTTTAAGAGAATTTATCATCTCTATGCATTTGTCAATACATACATCACATCCATTTTGATTAATACACAAAATAAATGTTGGTATAGGATTGCATCTGTTTAATATAACGCTATCCTCTTGTTCATTGTATATCCATATTGAGTCACTAATACGTTCTCCTTGGTATTGTATTATATCATAGAGATCCTCTGATAAGGACATTCCCTTAAACTCTGCGTCGCTAAGGTCTTTTAAATATCTGTTAAGGATAAAATTGGTATTTTGAGTTTGGTATATTATGTATTGCTGCCATCCAAATAATACTAAAACAACAATAGGTATAACAACAATAATAATTCTTTTTATCTTTTGATTCATATATGATTTAATTTGATATTCGTGGATTTATCCTGTTATAATAAAGAATAATGCAACAAAAGTATAACGAAATTTATTGAAAAACAAAAAACAATTGTCCTCTTTTTTGGGGACAATTGTTAGAAATACTATTTTACATCATATTTCCAGGATTTGTGAATAGGAGTTCCGTTTTCAGAGAAGCCTTCAATAACTATTGTATATGAACCGCTCCCCTCGCCCTGAGCGGTAGGAAATTCAAACTCAAAAGTTTTACCACTCTCTAACTTTACATTTGGATTCCAATAACGGGTTATCTTTTCATCTACAGGATCCTTTAACAACTCTGTGGCAACATTATAACTCGGTTTGTAAAACTCTACATTCTGCTGCTGGGGAGCAAATGGAACTATGGTCTGCATGTTAAATTGGACGTCGTAATTGGTTACCGCAGTTATATAGTCATAGACAGGCACAGTCATAACTCCTCCAATATCAAAATTACCATATGGAGGAGGATCTATTTGACTAAAAGGATGTTTTATTTGTACTCCAATTAAACGAGGTGTTGTATTATCATTATCTCTGTACACTAATGTTGATGCAGCCTCACCGTTTGAAATCTTATTCTGATCATCTATTGCATTGTATGCAGCAATAGTCTCTTCATCTACATGCTGTAAATCCCTTATATCAAATTCCAAACGCCTATAAGCAACACCGCCTGTTGTGATATAACCTCCGTGCGGCTCATAGGTAATACCACGAGTTAATGCATCTCTATATGGCGCATAACCCGCAGCGTTAAATCCACTTGCTCTTGCTGTCATCATTGCTCCAGGGTGCATTCCATAACCAAGCATATCACTAGTTGCACCCATCAAATGATTTATTCGAATCTCCTTTTCAAGGGCTTCTTTGACTATCTCTTGTTTCAAATATGCAGCTCCTCCTTGTACACGAACCTCTCCCAA
>SUWY01000039.1 GCA_015061245.1 Bacteroidales bacterium | reverse complement strand
AGAGCCCGGTGCAATACCGAACTCTTTACCAATAAAACTTATTATTAATCCGTCCAATTTCTTGGGGTCAGATCATTATTGTACCCTCTTTTTTAATAAACGTTCAGAATATGAAAAAAATTTTTAATATAATTTTATTAATACCGATGGTCATTATCGGATTACAATATGCGTGTTCATCAGATGTTCTTGATTCCTTTGGTAATAATATAGAGTTAGATGCAAATGATCCTCGTATATCAATGGTGATGCTAATGGACAGTATTAAAGCAAATGGATCATCTGTAGAAACGTTAGCCATAGGTGAATCAACAGAACATTACCAACAATATGCTAGAGTTGAGGTGGGTAAATTTTATAAACACGATAGGACAAATCATATAACAATATCTGCATTGGTGTTAGTTACCGTTGATAGTGTAGGGAATCTAATTTATCCAACAACGTATCAAGAGATGACAGGTTATCCGATTTCCCTTTCAGTTGCATTTCCGTCAAATGAGGCATCTTTGGTAAGATGGTCTCAGAATGCGGCATATGCTAGAAAAGCAGGAAGAAAGGAAATTACCATAGAAGTGAGAGGAGTTTTTAACGATTTTGATGGTTATTTCACAAAGGATAAGCCGGAGGTTGTAAATGTTGATGTATCAAAAACCGTAGGTGTTCTACCAATGTAAAGGTTTGATTATGAAGAATAAATTTCTGATATGTGTGGCATTAATACAGTTTTTATTATCCAATTGTAATTTTTTGTCATCTCAAACTAATAATCCTCAGAACCCAGAAGATGCAGTACAGGCTTTATGGAACTATGTGAATGTAACAAGAGATGAGAAATTATATGTCCATACAGATAAAGAAGTTTATTCTTCCAAAGATACAGTGTGGTTACGTGGATATTTATTAAATGCAGTTACCAATAATCTTGTCGATTATAGTAGATATATATATGTAGAGTTGGTAGATCGTTTAAATGTTGTTCATTGGCGAGAGAAGATACAAAGAGTAACTGATGATTCTCTTTTTGTTGGCTATTTTCCTATTCCTGAGGTTCCTCAGGGTGAGTATTTTTTGCGATGTTATACCTACTATATGCAAAACTTAGATGAAGAATATATATATCGCAAAAGAATACGTGTAATTAACCCGTATGATCATAGGGTAGTTTGTAAAACGTCAATTAGAGATTTGGGTGAAGATCGTGGTAAATTATTGATATTACGTTTTGAAAATCAACAAGGTGAGTTGTATACGAATGTAGAATTTAATTATAGATTGTCTGGTGTCACACCACAAGATACTGTCTTGACTGCAAATAGTGGATATAATGGAATTTTCAGATTACGTATCGATAAGAATGTTGATTATATATGGTTGAGGGCTACACAAAATAGCAAATTGAATTTTGAAAAATACATACAATTGAATGACTTCCCTAGAAATTTTCATGTGCAATTTTTCCCGGAAGGTGGAGCATTATTGAATAATACTAAACAAAAAATTGCCTTTAAAGCTCTAGGTACGGATGGTTTGGGAATCCCAATTTCTGGATTTATATGCAATATGAACGGTGATTCAATTTGTGCGTTTTCGAGTAACAAATTAGGGATAGGTAATTTTATAATAGAGTCTAAGAGCGGGGATATTTTATATGCAGAATGTAAATCGGAATATGGTATAAAACAACGCTTTAAACTTCCTGATGCAGAACTATCCGGCATGGGATTGTCTTTGGAATTTGTAAATGATGAAGTGACCTGCAATATAAATAAAACTGCTGACATGAGAAGTCAGTATAATAGTTCAAGGTTGTTAATTCATTCACGTGGAATGCCCTTAGCAATATTTGATGTTCCTGATATTGATGGGAACGCATTGGATTTGTCCGGTGCTCCCGAAGGGATAATAAATTTTGCAATAATAGATACATCAAGCAGAATTATAAGTGAACGTTTATGGTTTCATAGAAAATTACAAAGGGATGATATTGATGTTACACTGCTTAATGCTCCTTTAGCCAGAGGTAAGGCATATTGTTCTATTTTAATGAAGAGTGTGCAGGATACAGGAATCTTAAAAGGTACTTTCTCGATAAGTGTTGTAAATGATAAATATTCATTAACAGATATTCATTCTTATGGAATTGAGTCTTATTTATTGCTTGATAGTGATTTAAAAGGATATATTGAATCTCCTGCATATTATTTTGAAGATATGTCATTAGAGCGCCAAAACGCTTTGGATAATTTAATGTTATCTCAAGGTTGGCGTAAGTTTGTTTTAGATAGTGTAATTTCAGGGGTAGCAAATTTACATGGCTCTTATTATATGGAACGTGGGCAGCATTTAAGTGGCTATGTTAAAAATTTTTGGGGAAGAGATAGTAAAAATGCTCAGATTACATTGATAGGTAGTAATGGAGTTGCATGTGAAGTTAGAACAGATAGTGTTGGTAGATTTATTGTAAATGATATTAGATATGAACGTGGAACTACATTTGTGGCACAGGCAGTAAGTAATTTGGGAAGAAAAAGTTTAGAACTTTTAGTGGATGTTCCTGATTTTTCCCGTGTGGTAAGAATAGAACCTGATGGGACTTTGAAAGATTATGATGAATTTATTCATAATTATGGGAAGGATTATATATTTGCTGATAATGGTGAGCGTTTAAAAACATTAGGCATTGTTACTGTGACTCAGACTTCGGATTATCAGAATTTAAGCTATTTTAAGAGGTTGGCTGATGAAATGGAATATGAGTATTACTGGCGAGGTAAAGAGGACCCTCAAAAGTATGGACATAATATTTATACTGGACGAAATCGGTATGAATATGATTCAACCTTTTATATGCATGGAGTAGATCCAACTAAGAATAGAGAAATACTCTTTGATGCAGTATTGCCCAAACATTTAGTTCAAGAACAGCAAATGGGGCGTCCAAGGATTTTAGGTTTTAGGCACGTATCTCCTTTGGAGTCCATAGATGGAGGACATGGAGGATATGCTAGGCTTTCTGATGTTACAGGAATCTATTTGTATGGAGGTGATATTAATACGGCTGGATCAATAGTTCCTGTCTATGACAAAACATTAGCCCCTAAAAGAGAAATTATATTTAATATGCAGACTTTTATTCCGTCGGCTCCTCAGCCATATAATGTTGAATTTTACGTACCTAAATATAATGCAGTACCAACGAATTTAAGAGAAATTATCGATGAGAAAGCTACAAGATTGTGGCTACCAAATGTTGAATTGAATTCATCTGAACCATATTTGATTTCTTTTCCCGTGTCTGGAGGTGAGGAATATGGTTCGTATTCAATTATTGTGGAGGGAATTACCGATACCGGCACCCCCATCCACAAATATTTTCAGTTTAAGAATAATTTTACAGGCTTGCAAGTTGAGCCTTGATTGCAGCAATCTTTGCCTCGGCGTCGGCTTGCTTTTTGCGTTCATTCTCGACAACCTGTGCCGGTGCACTATTAACAAAGCGCTCGTTGCTTAGTTTCTTCATAACTGAGTTAAGGAAACCTTCAGTATATTTCAGATCCTCCTCAAGTTTTGCCTTTGTTGCAGCAGTATCAACCTCGCCCACTGTTGGAATAAAGTACTCAACAGTGTCGGCAATGAAGCTCCATGCTCCCTTTGTGCCCTCGCTTACAATCTCTATAATCTCCATGTTGCCCATCTTGGCAATCACCGATGCAAACTGAGCAGGGTAGCGCTCGTTACTCTTAACCTGCAGTTTTAGAGCATCCTTGAAGGCAATGTTATTAGACTTTCTGATATTTCTGATGCCTACAATCACATTCTTAGCGCGCTCAAACTCTACAAGGTATTGCTCGTCGTATGGCTGTACAGCAGGGAATGTTGATACCATAACACTCTGACCAACCTCTCTTGTGCGAAGTTGCTGCCATACCTCCTCGGTAATGAATGGCATAAATGGGTGCAACTGTTGCATAAGAGTTTCAAACAGCTCAATAACTCCGTTGTATGTTTTGCTATCCATTGGTGAGCCGTATGCAGGTTTAACAATCTCTAATAACCATGATGAGAACTCATCGCGGAACAGAGTGTAAACTGTCATTAGTGCATCAGATAGTCTGTATTGCTCAAATAGAGTGTTAAGTGTCTCTGCACTCTTTGCCAAGTACTGTTTGAACCACTCGATAGCAATAGCAGAGTGCTCTGGCTGCTCAATGTCGGCAACATTCCATGATTTAGCCAATTTGAATGCGTTCCAAATCTTTGTGCTGAAGTTACGTCCCTGCTCAGGAAGACTCTCATCAAATAGCAAATCTCCTCCTGCAGGAGAGCATAGTAGCATTCCAACTCTAACACCATCGGCTCCGAACTTCTCAATCAAGTCAAGTGGATCCGGTGAGTTTCCAAGAGATTTAGACATTTTACGGCCCAACTTATCGCGAACAATACCGGTGAAATATACATTCTTGAATGGCATGTTGCCTTGATACTCGTATCCTGCCATAATCATTCTTGCTACCCAGAAGAATATGATATCCGGACCGGTTACCAAGTCGTTTGTTGGGTAGTAGTATGAAATCTCTTTGTTGCCGGGGTTGTTGATTCCGTCGAATAGCGAGATTGGCCACAACCATGAAGAGAACCATGTATCAAGAGCATCCTCGTCCTGACGCAACTCCTCAATGGTGATATTCTCGTATCCCTCAATCTGCTTTGCAAGTTCAAGAGCCTCCTCTGCGCTCTTTGCAACAACAAATTTCTCCTCCTGTCCATCGGCTGTTGGCAAGAAGTATGCAGGGATACGGTGTCCCCACCACAATTGACGGCTGATACACCAATCTTGAATATTCTCTAACCAGTTTTTGTATGTGGTTTTATACTTTGCAGGGTAGAATTTCAGCTCATCGTTCATTACCGGTGGCAATGCGATGTCAGCAAAGTGTTGCATCTTCAAGAACCACTGCATGCACAATCTTGGCTCAACGGCGGTGTCTGAGTTACGCTCAGAGTATCCAACCTTGTTTTCGTAATCCTCAATCTTCTCGATAAGAGCTGCCTCTTGCAAATCAACAACAATCTGCTTGCGAACATCCATTCTGTCCATTCCTACGTACATGGGCGAGGCCTCGCTTATTGTACCATCGGCATTGAAGATATCGATAGTCTCTAAGTTGTGCTTCTTGCCAAGCATATAGTCGTTGGTGTCATGAGCAGGGGTTACTTTCAAACATCCGGTACCGAACTCAATGTCAACGTAGCGATCCTCGATAACAGGAATTACTCTGTTTACAAGTGGAACAATAACCTTCTTGCCCTTTAACCATGTATTCTTTGGATCTTTAGGGTTGATGCACATTGCAGTATCGCCCATGATAGTCTCAGGACGAGTTGTTGCAACTACAGCATATCGGCGTCCCTCGGCATCGCGGTGAATTACATTTCCCTCCTCCTCGTTATCTGTGCTGTTGGCAGGCTCGTCAACGTAGTATTTAAGGTGGTAAAGTTTGCTGTGCTCCTCTCTGTATATAACCTCCTCGTTACTAAGGGCGGTCTGTGCTTTGGGATCCCAGTTTACCATGCGCAATCCGCGGTAAATAAGTCCTTTATTATAAAGGTCAACGAAAACCTTGATAACGCTCTCGCTGCGCAATTCATCCATAGTGAAAGCTGTACGCTCCCAGTCACAGCTTGCTCCAAGTTTGCGAAGCTGCTTCAAGATAATACCACCATGCTCGTTAGTCCATTCCCATGCGTGTTTCAAGAACTCGTCGCGAGTCAAATCGCTCTTCTTGATACCTTGGGTAGATAGTTTCTTTACAACCTTTGCTTCGGTTGCAATTGAAGCGTGGTCGGTTCCGGGAACCCAGCATGCATTTTTACCGTTCAAACGTGCACGACGAATCAATACATCTTGAATTGTATTGTTCAGCATGTGGCCCATGTGGAGCACACCGGTTACGTTTGGTGGTGGGATAACAATACAGTACGGCTCTTTTGTACTGTCTGGCTCTGAATGGAAAAAGCGGTGCTCCATCCAATAGGAGTACCACTTTTCCTCTGCCTCTTTCGGATTGTAATTAGCAGAAATATCCATATTTTTTATTCCTCAGTTTTTTTACCTCTACGGCTTTTACGTTTGCTACTCTCCATTGCCTCCATGTCTGCTTTTCTAATGCTACCGTCGTAGTCGCAAATATATTTGTCAACCAAAATACGTCCGCAATACTCACAAACAATTACCTTCTTGTGTGAGCAGATATCTAGCTGTCTTTGTGGTGGTATGTTGTTGAAACATCCTCCGCATGCGTTACGGTCTACAGTTACAACTGCCAAACCGTTGCGTGCTCCGTGGCGAATCTTTTTGTAGGCTGTAAGTAGACGATCCTCAATCTTTGTTGCCAGTTGTGCAGATTTAACACTCAACTCCTCCTCACGCTGGTGATACTCTGCAACAATGCCATCAAGCTCGCTCTTTTTTGCCTCTAATTCAACCTGGCGCTCATTTTTGGTCTGCTCAGCTGTTGCCAATGCAACCTCTTTGTCTGCCAAGATGCGTTGTGCATCGCGAATCTTCTTTTGGTGCAACTCAATCTCCAAACCTTGGTAGTCAATCTCTTTGTTTAGAGAGTCGAACTCGCGGCTGTTTGATACGTTGTTAATCTTCTCCTCTGACTGTTGTTTTCTTGCTGTTGCCTCCTCAATGCCTCTTTTTCTCTTAGCTATCTCCTCTTTAGCTACAGCAATATCTTTCTTTAGGTTCTCAACACGAGTTCCCAAACCAATCAATTCATCCTCCAAATCCTGAACCTCAAGCGGCAACTCACCGCGAATAGTTCTAATTTTGTCAATCTCTGAATCGATTTTCTGTAACTCGTACAAATTCTGCAACTTCTCCTCTACGGTTAGTGATTGCAGTTTCTCATTGTTTTCAGTTGCCATATATGTCTGAATTATAATTATTTATCAAAAATTACACGACAAAAACAGGGTTTGTGTCGCTCTGTGAATACAGAATTGCAAAGTTAGTTATTTTTTTAATAAGTATGTTATAGAATAGCTCTTTTATAAATTGTTCGCTTTCATAGTGTCCTATGTCTGCAATTACAATCTTGCCCTCTGCTCTGTACCAGTCATGGTGCTTAATATCGCCTGTTATGTAGATATCGGCTTTTTCCTGAATTGCATGTTCAATAAACTCGGCCCCTGCACCTCCACATACTGCAACTCTTTTTACTTGTGGATGGCATAATTCGGAGTGTTTCACTATGTTGCAATTAAAGATTCTCTTTATGTCATGCAATAGCTTAACGGTGTCGGTAGTGTCAGGCAATTCTCCGATTAAGCCTAAGCCGTTACCTAAGTTATCTTTTGGATCAAGGACTCTTAGGTTATTCAATCCTAATCTTTGGGCGATGGTCATGCTTACACCGTTGCTTACAGAGTCAATATTCGTGTGAGCTGCATAGATAGTAATGTCATTTTTTATGGCTTTTATTAATGCTCTATTGACATAATTGTCTGTGCTTAATGATTTAATTCCCTTGAAGATAATTGGGTGGTGCGAGATTATCAGATTGCATCCCTTTTCTATGGCCTCGTCTACAACTCTCTCTGTAATCTCTATTGCTAAAAGTACACCTTTAACGGATGTTTCGTGTGAGCCACACATATATCCGGAGTTGTCGTAACTCTCTTGAAGGTTAAGTGGTGCGTAGGATTCTATCTCTGCAATAATATCAGCTATTTTCATTTAACTCTTTTTTTATTTGCAATAACTCGCCTTTTATGCGGGTTAGTTTGTTGAGTAGTGTAATCTCTTTGGCAATCTGCGACATGTTGGTTTTAAGCTCTTGTTTGGCCCCTTCCAATGTTAATCGCTTAATCTTGACCAAATGATATATAACTCTGAATGTTTCAATGTCCTCTGCTGTAAATTGTCGGTTGCCTCGACTGCTACGGTGAGGTTTTATCTGTTCGAACTCTTTCTCCCAGAATCGGATAAGAGTCGGTGCTACATTAAAAATTTCTGCCACCTCGCCTATAGAGTAGTAGAGTTTCTCCATGCTATCTTATGTTAATCTAGTCTAATCTAATGATTGTCCAGCCTCTTCTACACTCTTAACCAGTTCCTCGTATTCGTCGGGTGTCAAGTCGTTAAAGAAGTAGTTTATAGGGTTTACTGAAATATCATTCTTCAATACTTCATAATGGCAGTGTGGACCAGTAGAGCGACCGGAGTTGCCCAAGAATCCTATAATTTCGCCACGTTTAACCTTCTGGCCTCGCTTAACTGTGTATGCACTTAAGTGGGCATAGTGCGTTTTGTATGAGTATCCATGGTCGATAATTACATGTTTGCCATATCCGCTATCAGAGCCGACTTTAATTACCTTGCCATTTCCTGTGGCATATATTGGAGTTCCTATAGGACCGGCAAAGTCAATTCCTGCATGGAATTTGCGGGTTTTGTAGATAGGGTGAATGCGGTAACCAAAGCCAGATGAACGATATACCTTCTTGTCTTTCAGTGATACAGGAAGAATTGCAGGGATTGATGCTAGCATGTCAATCTTATTCTTAACCATTGTCTCTATCTCATCGAAAGATCTGCTCTGGATATATGCCGCTTTTGTTAATCGGTCCATCTTTTGTTTTGTGCTGATTAACAATTCGCTATTGTTCATTTCTCGAAGCTCTGCATATCTATCCACTCCTCCAATACCTCCCTGACGGATTGATGCGTCAATTGGATCCGATTCGAAAATTACACGATACATATTGTCATCGCGATGCTCCAAAGCGGTAATGACCTCGCTTAACTCATCCAGCTCTTTGTTGAGAATGTTGTACTCTGCAAGGAGTTCGGCATTCTCTTTTTTCAAGGTGGCCTCTTTGGGCGAGTCTATAAATGTAAATGCAACAACAGCAATTAAAATTCCCCAAAGCAGGCTGGCACCCAAACGAGTTGTCCAGTTCCATAGCCTTTTGCGAAAAGATATTTCAATTCTGTCGTATGAAAGGGTCTCTTTATTGAATTGGTAATGGATTTTTGCCATATTGTAAGATAAAATGTTGTAAATCCGATGCAAAGTTAAAGAATATATCTAAATTTGCAATTCAATTCGGGGAGTATGTCCTTTTGAATTTGAAACTTTATAAATTGATTGATAATTATAACGGAAATTAATAATGGAGTCTTCAGAAATTAGACAAAAATTCTTGGATTACTTTGCAAGCAAAGGCCATATGATTGTGCCATCTGCACCTATGGTGGTTAAAGATGATCCTACATTGATGTTTACCAATGCAGGTATGAATCAGTTTAAGGATGTTATTTTGGGAAATGCTCAGCCAAAGAGTCGTAGAATGGCAGATTCTCAGAAGTGTTTGCGAGTATCAGGAAAACATAATGACCTTGAGGAGGTAGGACATGATACATATCACCACACTATGTTTGAGATGTTGGGAAACTGGTCATTCGGAGACTACTTCAAAGAGGGAGCTATTGATTATGCTTGGGAGTTCTTGACTCAGGTAATGAATCTTGATAAGAATCGTCTCTATGCAACAGTGTTCGAGGGTTCTGCCGATGACAAGTTGGATGCAGATCTTGAGGCGAAAGAGATGTGGTTGAAATATTTGCCTGCAGATAGAATTATCTTTGGAAATAAGAAAGATAATTTCTGGGAGATGGGAGATATGGGACCATGCGGACCTTGCTCTGAGATTCATATAGATTTGCGCCCTGAAGCAGAGAGAGCCGCTGTGCCGGGAGCTGAGTTGGTAAATAAGGATAATCCCCTTGTGATTGAGATATGGAACCTGGTTTTCATGCAGTTCAACAGAAAGGCTGATGGTTCGTTGGAGCCACTTCCTGAAAAGCATGTTGATACAGGTATGGGATTTGAGCGTTTGTGTATGGCTGTTCAGGGTAAAACCTCGAACTACGATACCGATGTGTTTACCCCTATGATTGCAGAGATTTCTGAGTTGACCGGATTGTCGTATGGAAAGGATCAGGGAATTGATGTTGCGATGCGTGTAATTGCTGACCATATCAGGACCATTTCGTTCTCTATTACTGATGGACAGTTGCCATCGAATGTTAAGGCTGGTTATGTAATCAGAAGAATTTTGCGTAGAGCTGTCAGATATGCATATACTTATTTGAACCAGAAAGATGCATTCTTATATAAGTTAGTTCCTGCGTTGATCAGAATAATGGGTCGTCACTATCCTGAGCTTGTGTCTCAAAAGACTCTTGTCGAGAAGGTTATTATGGAGGAGGAGAATGCCTTCTTAAGAACTTTGGATAAGGGTATTCACCTTTTGGACAAGATTATAGAGAATACAAAGGGAGCTAATAATCAAGTTGTATCAGGTAAGGTCGCATTTGAACTTTATGACACTTATGGCTTTCCATTGGATTTGACCGAACTTATTTTGCGTGAGCAGAATTTGCAGGTTGACCGCGATGAGTTCGCAAAGGAGATGGAGGCTCAGAAAGAGCGTTCTCGTTCAGCTGCAAGCGTTGATACCGAGGATTGGGTTGAGTTGAAGGGCGATGATGTTCAGGAGTTTGTTGGATATGACTACCTTGAGACCGAGGTTAATATTGTTCGCTACAGGAAAGTTACCACAAAGGGTAAATCAATGTATCACCTTGTTTTCAACGTTACCCCATTCTATGGAGAGGGTGGTGGTCAGGTTGGAGACCGTGGAGTTATTGTAGGCGAGGACGGTGAGGTAACACCAATCGTTGAGGCTAAGAAGGAGAATGGTTTGACAATACATCTATGTGAAAAGTTACCATCAAATTTGGAGCAGAAGTTTGTTGCCAAGGTTGATGCTGAGAAGCGCCAATTGACTGCAGATAACCACTCTGCAACTCACTTGTTGGATTACGCATTGAGACAAGTGTTGGGAACTCACGTAGAGCAGAAGGGTTCGTATGTAAATGAGGAGCGCTTGCGTTTCGACTTTTCTCATTTCCAAAAGGTTACCGATGAGGAGTTGGCTCAGGTAGCTTCTATTGTAAATAAGTTGATTCGTCAGAATATAGCTTTGGAGGAGCATAGAGCAATTCCAATGGCTAAGGCTAAAGAGATGGGAGCAATTGCTCTGTTTGGTGAGAAGTATGGTGATTTGGTACGTCTTATCAAATTTGGCGATGCAGTTGAGCTTTGTGGTGGAACTCACGTTCAAGCAACCGGAGAGATTGGTTTCTTTAAGATTTTGAGCGAGAGTTCAGTATCGGCAGGTGTTCGTAGAATTGAGGCTATCACTGCTACCAGGGCTGAGGAGTTTATCAACAATACATACAGCATGATTCGTCAGGTTGAGGCCTCGCTTCAAACAAATAAAGGAATTCTTGAGGGAATCCGTAAATTGGTAGAGGAGAATGAGGGACTTAAGAAGGAGGCTGAGAAGTTTGTTAAGGCGAATGCCGAGATTCTTAAGGGTAAATTGCTTAACAATAAGAGAATGGTAGGCGAGGTTACAATTATTGAGTCTATCGTTAATGTTGATTCTGCAATGATGAAGGATATTGCTTTCCAATTGAAGGGTGAGTGCAAGAGTTTGATTTGTGTTGTTGGAGGTGTTGCCAAGGAGAAGCCATACTTGATGGTTATGCTTTCAAATGATATGGTTGAGGTAGGATTGCACGCAGGACAATTGGTTAAGAATGCTGCCAAATTGGTTAAAGGTGGTGGCGGCGGACAACCATTCTTCGCTATGGCAGGAGGATCTGATGTTTCCGGTTTGGAGTCGGCTATTGAGCAGATAAAAATAGAGATTGCATCAAAGGTTGATTTTTAGAATATTATTTCTAACTTTGTGCAATGTGAACCAAAATGAAATGTAAACTAAATTAAAAATAGCGTTATGAGAAGTTCATTATTTACAGCAATGGCTGTGTTGATGGTAGGTGCAACTGCATTTTCTTGCTCTTCTTTGAAGAAGATGGAGAAGAATGTAGACAAAATTGATTGCACAGTGGTGCCTGAGGTGTTGACAGTTGTGGGAAGTGAGGTTCCTGTAGAGATTACTGCAACATTCCCTGCTAAGTATTTCAACAAAAAGGCAGAGGTTACTGCTATGCCTGTATTGAAGTATGAGACAGGTGAGACTCTTTACGAGGGTGTTGAGTTGCAAGGAGAGAAGGTTCTTGGCAATGCAACAGTTATCGAGAAGAAAGAGGGTGGAGAGGTTAAGTATGTTGGTACAGTTCCTTTCCAGGATGCGATGAGAATGTCTGGTTTGTATGTAAGATACAATGCAGAGAAGGGTAAAAAGTCTCGTCAGTATGATTCTGACAAGATTGCTGATGGTGTAATTGCTACTGAGGCTTTGGTTAATAAGGCTGGTGCTATTGCAGAGGGAGGAAATGCTTTCCAAAGAATTACACCAGAGACAGCAGAGGCTGCTATTTACTATTTGATTAACTCTGCTCAGATTCGTAGCTCACAGGCTAAGAGTGCAGAGATTAAGGCTTTGGAGCAGTTTGCTGCAGATGCTTCTGCTGCCGAGGATATGAATTTGAAGAGTGTAGAGGTTAAGTCTTACGCTTCTCCTGATGGTGAGCAGGCTTGGAATACAACAGTAGCTAACAATCGTGATAAGGCTTCTGGTAAGATGATCTCTAAGGATTTGAATAAGAAGAAGATTGCTGAGGCTAAGAATGCCGATTTCTTTAAGCAGTATATTACTGCTGAGGATTGGGAGGGCTTCCAGCAGGCAATGGAGGAGTCAAATATCCAGGATAAGGAGTTGATCCTTCGAGTATTGTCAATGTATTCTGATCCAGATGTACGTGAGCGTGAGATTAAGAACATTACCTCTGCTTACACAGCAGTAGCTGATCAGATTTTGCCAAAGTTGCGTCGTTCTAAATTCATTGTGAATGCCGAGAGAATTGGTAAATCAGATGAGGAGATTTTGGCATTGGTTAAGAGCAATCCAAAAGAGTTGAATGTAGAGGAGATGTTGTATGCTGCATCATTGGTTAAGAGCGATGCAGAGAAGCAGGGTATCTACTCATTGGCAATGTCTCAATTCCCACAGGATTGGAGAGCATACAATGACTATGGAATGATCGAGTTTGAGAAGGGTGCATACGATAAGGCTGCTGAGTATTTTGCAAAGGCTGCTAAGTTGAATTCAAATGCTGCTGTTAAGAATAACATGGGTTGTGTTGCATTGGTAAATGGTAACATGGATGCAGCTGCTGTGGCATTTGGTTCTGCTGATTGTCCTGAGGCTGACTACAATATGGGTATTGTTTCAGTATTGAAGGGTGAGTATGACAATGCTGTTAAGTATTTCGGTGCATGTACAAGCTTTAACGCTTGTTTGGCAAACATTTTGGCTGGTAACAATGCTGTTGCAGCTCAGAAGTTGGCTGCAAGCGAGGATGATGTTGATTATTTGAAGGCTGTTCTTGCTGCTCGTAACAACGATGCTAATGGAGTTATCGCTAACTTGAAGAGTGCAGTTGCTAAGGATGCTGCTTACAAGCAATTGGCTGCAACTGATATGGAGTTTGCTGCTTATTTCGACAATGCCGATTTCGCAGCAATTGTTAAGTAATCTTAAAATTACTACTAATAATGTTTGAGGGGGAAATTATTTTCCCCTCTTTTTTTTATTGTTATTTAAAATTAATAACTTTGCACTATATGTATGAAATGTTTAATTGAAATAAAATAAAATGGGAAAATTTGGAATTTTGGTGGCTGCAATTGCGTTCTGTTTGAGCGCATGTAGTTCTGGCGGAGTTACCGTTCGTGGAGAGTTGACCGGATTTAACGGAACAGCAAAGATGTCTGCAGAGATGCCTGGTCAGGGTATGGTAGTGTTGGCTGAGCAACAAGTTACAGATGGTGCAATTGAGTTGAAGACTACTGAGTTGACCTTGCCAGCTCGTGTATGGTTTACTTTCAATAATGGAACTGATGAGTATACTCGTGACTTTATTGTTGATCAAGTTGATAAGACAAAAATCTCTGGAAAGGGTAAATATCTTGATCAGATGACTATCACAGGTTCGGTATTGAATAAGGAGTATTTGGTTTTGAAGGGTCAGATTGGAGAGAAGTACGATGGTGCAATTGCAAAGGCTACAAAGGCTATTGAGAAACTTCGTGCAAAGGAGAAACCAACAACAACTGACAGAACTTTGTTGGTGTACAACCAGAATAGCTTGGAGAAGAACATGGGAGCACGTTTCCGTTATATCAAGAGCTTGATTGAGGCTAACCCTGATATGGAGATTGTTCTTTTCGTTATGAAGGACTTGATGAAGGATAGTGTTGATGTTCAGAGAGAGGTATTCAATAAGTTGAATATTCCAAATAAGACAAGTAATATTTATATGGTATTGGATGCTGAGTTGAATGGAACAACCGCTCCTGCTGCAACTGAGGCAACTCCTGCAGAGTAATATTTACCATATTATATAAGGTATAAAGAGAGGCTGACCGATGGTCAGCCTCTTAACGTATTTGTAATATCTATCTTATTTTAGTTTTTCGATGAGTTCGGTGATTGTTATGTTGGTTTGTTCTCCGCTCTCCATGTTTTTAACTGCAATGGTGCCGTTTGAAATTTCGGCCTCGCCTACTAAAGCTACAAATGGAATGGCTTTTTTGTCTGCATATCCCATCTGTTTTTTCATCTTGGCTCCTGTTTCCGGATATAACTCAGCATTGATGCCGCTATTTCTAAGTTTTTGTAGCAGTTTCATGCAGTGCATCTCTTCGGTGTGACCAAAGTTTACAAATAGGATTTGTGTGATTGTGCTTCCATCTTTGGGGAATAGTTCCAATTGGTTCATTACATCGAAGATGCGATCTGCTCCAAATGATATTCCGACACCCGATACATTTTTCAAACCAAAGATACCTGTCAAATCGTCGTATCGTCCACCTCCGGTAATACTTCCAATCTCTACATCAAGGGCTTTAACCTCAAATATTGCTCCGGTATAGTAACTTAAACCACGAGCAAGAGTTAGATCTAGCTTAATGTCAAGTGGAAGTTCAAGAGGTTTTAGGTAATCGAAAACAGTTGTCAGTTCCTCAATTCCCTTCATTCCAACCTCGCTCTCGGCAAGGACGCTCTTTAGTTTCTCAAGTTTCTCGTCATTATTGCCACTTAGGTTAAGAATTGGTTGAAGTTTAGAAATAGAATCCTCGCTTAGTCCCTTCTCTTTTAGCTCTGCATTGACAGCCTCAAGACCAATCTTGTCCATCTTGTCAATGGCAACTGTAATATCAACGAGTTTCTCCGGCTCGCCAATCACCTCGGCAATACCTGCCAATACCTTTCTATTATTGATAAGGAGTCGAACATTGATCTTTAATCTACGATAAACCTCGTCGACCATTTGAATTAGCTCAACCTCGTTTAGTAGAGAGTTGCTGCCACATACATCAACATCGCATTGGTAAAATTCGCGATAACGTCCCTTTTGTGGACGGTCTGCACGCCATACCGGTTGAATTTGGTAGCGTTTAAATGGGAGTGTAATCTCGTTTTGGTGTTGAACTACAAAACGGGCAAATGGAACGGTCAGGTCATAGCGCAAACCCTTCTCGGAAATCTGATTTGTCAATTTTACTGAGTTCTTCTCAGAAAGATACTCCTCGGATGCTCTATTTAGGTAGTCGCCTGAATTTAGGATTTTGAAGAGCAGTTTGTCGCCCTCTTCGCCATATTTCCCCATTAGGGTAGAGAGGTTCTCCATTGCAGGAGTCTCTAATGGCATATATCCGTACTTTTTAAATACTGATTTAATAGTGTCAAATATGTAATTACGCTTTACCATAATGTCCGGTGCGTAATCTCGTGTTCCCTTTGGAATTGATGGTAGTTGTGCCATATAATTATTTTTAGTTTCAAATTACAAAGATAGTTATTAATTAGGAATTAGGAATGAGGAATTAGGAATTTATAGTGAGGAGTGAACAGTGAGGAGTGAACAGTGAGGAGTGAGGAGTGAGGAGTGAATAGTTAGGAGTTTCCGAGCATAGCGAGTAAAGCCCCCTTATTAGCGAAAGCAAGCGTTAGCGCGCTGAGCGAAGGGGGTTTGGGGGTTGGTAGACAACAAATTAAAGCAAATCCACGAGTTGAATTCAAGGCTTTATATTGCTTTGCAGATAAGG
>SUWY01000013.1:24266-65517 GCA_015061245.1 Bacteroidales bacterium | reverse complement strand
CGTGCGTGATGTTTCCCTTGGATTAAAACTCTACCTGCAGTAAAGTAATATTCCATTCGGATATGCTTGTTATCCCAACCAGCTGCATTGATAGCCGGAGTTATATAACGCAACTTTATATCCTCCTCGGATAACTGCTTTTTGTCTTCCATATTACACCTTGCTTATCTGATTCTGCCATCTTCCGATAATAGTCTATTATATGAAGTAAAATTCATACAAAGGTAAGAAAAGTATATAGAATTAAGTATTAACTGCAATGAATATTTTCCAAATGATAAGTATGAAAAAAGCGACCGGATTGCGGTCGCTACACATATTATTAAAATCATTATTGTAGAATCTTTATGCCTACAATTTCAATATTTTTTACAACAGCAAAGAATAATATTTTGCTATTGAGGAATGACTCTTTAGATACATTATATGTAAATTCCTCCAATTGACAAATTATACGAGCATAAGGTCCAAACAACCACGCTTTAATAATAGGAAGCGTGGCAAAGTAGTCTATAACGTCAATTTACAAATTCTCCCTCCCTAATACCAATCGAAGCGGGAGCAGGTGTCGTGGTTGGGATTCTTTCTTTTGGGGTTATCAATGTCCATATAACACACTCCACTTGAACGGTCAAAGTGTCTGCAGAACTTACATACCTCTGGTAAATCCTTGGGCGAGTCTGCACTACCCGACGATGCAGGTGCAGTTACTGCTCCATAGATTATTATTCCTATTACAACCAGTAAGCCCACCATCAAGATAGAGCCTAACACAGTATCCACCAATATGCCTATAAAATCTACAATACCCACATTGCAGATATAGATAATAATGGCCACAACCAAACAGGCAAGACTGATAAAGGCGTTGCTACGTGCCATTCCATGTCGATTTGAATTCACCACACCTCTAATCAACAGAAGCTGTACCAATATAAGAATCAGAGTGTTTACAAAATCGACAGACCCCACTCCATACGGATGTATCATATACAGCACCTCAACAATTCCCAACAGAAGAAGCATTATAGAGATGTTACTTACAATGGGCAAACGAATACCCAAAAATATCCGCAAAGCATATCCGGCAATGGCTCCCAATATTAAAATAGCAATCACTACTTTCAGTGCATTTACAGCCGCAGAGGAGGCTATCCATCTCTCCTCCAAACCGCCCGATTCGTTCTCCTTATAGCGGTTCATACCGTAATTTACATCCCTGTTATTGTGCAAATTATTAAGCATTGCAGCAAACCTCTCCTGCGATATCTTACCCTCTGCAAACTCCTTGTTTATCTTGTAGCATGCCTCATAATCAAAGCCATATATATTGTCAGCCTGAGCTGCATCGACACTCACACAACTCAATACCCAACCCGATGCTCCCGAGCCGGACTTCCTGACGTGCAACCAGCTGCCATCTCTGCTCAATTCACCAATAACGGTACCTTCGCTCTTTTTAACATATCCTACTATGGGCGAGGTCACACTTGGCTCACTATACAGCTCCGCCTTCTCAACCATAATGGCCCACTTCTGTATCTCCTGAGCCTCAACTCCTAAAGTGCAAAGCACCATTACCAACAACACCAAAACTCCCCTTTTCATATCCTCAATATTTTCTCTTCTTGAACCGTAAGCTTCTCTCCATTTAACTCAATAAGAGTAATATGTTTTTTATTTAGACCTAGCGTAAGGTGATTAGAACTCAAGGAAAATTTACCGTAACAAAACAGCTGTTTGAGTTGCGAAGCAACGAGTTCTGTTTTGTAGGTAAATTGACGTAGAAGTTCTTGAACCGTAAGCGTCTCTCCATTTAACTCAATAAGAGTAATATGTTTTTTATTTAGACCTAGCGTAAGGTGATTAGAACTCAAGGAAAATTTACCGTAACAAAACAGCTGTTTGAGTTGCGAAGCAACGAGTTCTGTTTTGTAGGTAAATTGACGTAGAAGTTCTTGAACCGTAAGCGTCTCTCTAAATAAAAAAACATATTACTCACTCTCAATTATCATTTGACACTTCTTACAATCAAACCTCAACAAAAATTGCTCCTTACCGCTATCCAGACGGAGCGGAAGTTTCCACTCCTCACCGTTGACAAGACCACCACTGCCATCGACACGACCGGCTCGCTTACCACTACCCTTACCCTTTAAGCACCTACCATTCTCATAAAGCAGACATAACTTGGTTGTCATAACCGCCTTGCCCTTGCGCTGCTTCGACACCTCGAAGCCAGGTTCAATCTCGGAACAACCATTCCCGGAATAGAACTCTCTACTCAACTCATTCACCACATTGCACTGCCAATCAGCACGCTCCGCAATATATCCCGGAGTCAGATTCAACGCCCCCTGCTCCATTATCGGACGCAACTCCAAGCGCCTTGCCATAAGTAACTCCAAAGCCTCTCTACGAGACAGATTGGCGTCGGCCGAGGGCACGAACAGCACTCTATCACCAACATACTCTACCCCCATACACCAAAAATCGGTATCTCCAAACTTCGAAAGCTGTTGTACCAAACGGTCACGCTGCGATGGATTCTGAGCCACATCGAACACCTTCTCTAAAATATACTCAACACTCACACCACTCTCATCTACAGCACCAATCTTCAACCTGCCGTCAACCTCCGAAACCTGCATCCTCGCCCCAATTTTTCTTACAGAACTGCTCTTTTCAAGCAGAGTGCTAAAGTTGTGATCATAGTTGCGGAACAACTTGGTCCCCGGTTTTATATTGAGCGAGGCCACTCCGCTACCGCCTCCTGAGCCGCCTTGCACCGCAATAAACAGATGGTTTCCCTCAGCTCGATTTACACGAACTCCAACCAGTTCGCCATGCTCAATATAGCACAGACCGTCGCCATTATTTACACTCTCGACACCCTTGATAAACACCTCATTCCGCTTGCATCGCTCCACTGTTCCAATAAACTTACCCATCGATTTCGGAGTATCGATATTGGTCATTTCCTGACCTCGCCCATTGGCAAAATAGTTGGTATATCCACGGTTAAAAGTTTTATCCAAATCGGGCTCAAAACCACGCTTCACAACACCCGAACCGCTACGTCGGTACTCCGTTCCCAAACAGCGGTTCAACTCATCGGAGTAGTATGCGGTAACATTAGAAACATAGTCAATATCTTTAAGTCTGCCCTCTATTTTGAACGAGGTCACACCTGCATCGGCCAACTCCCTCAAATACTCAACCCTCTTCATGTCTCGTAGCGAGAGCAGATGCTTCTCCTTTATCAAGGTTTTGCTATTCGCATCAATCAAGCTCCACCTCTGACGACATAGTTGGGCACACTCTCCACGATTCGCCGAACGTCCGAAGATATGCTCTGACATATAGCACTGTCCACTGAAACTGACACACAACGCACCATGCACGAACACCTCAATCTCGGCCTTTATCTCTTTACGGATACGTCGAATCTCCTCAATGCCAAGCTCACGGGCAAGCACAATTCTTGAAAAGCCTACCCTATCCAAAAACTTGATACGCTCAATATCGTAATTGTGAGTCTGGGTACTTGCATGAAGTGCAATTGGAGGCAACTTCATCTTCAAGATTCCCAAATCCTGCACAATCAGGGCATCTACTCCTATTTCATACAATTTCCATATAAGAGCCTCTGCCTCGCTCAACTCATTATCATAAAGCAAGGTATTCATTGTTACGAACACCCTGCAATAGAACTTGTGAGCCTCGTTCACCAGGCTCTGAATATCTTCGAGCGAGTTACTCGCAGCACGACGCGCACCAAACTGTGGCGCACCAATATAAACGGCATCGGCTCCATTATGAATTGCAGCCAACCCCACCTCTAAACTCTTTGCCGGAGCAAGTAACTCAACCTCTCTCATAACTCCTAATTAATCAACTTTCCCCTCATTCTCTTTTTCATCTCCTCACTCACATAGGCGGCATCAATTGCATTGGTCAAAAGCTCCTTTAATTCAGCTCTTGTAATTCCAAATGCCTCATTCAGCTTAATAAACTCGCGCTTGATTGTTGTATTTGAGACGCTCATATTGTCGGTATTGATTGTAAACTTCACTCCGGCATCAAAGAATTTTCTGTAGGGATAATCTGCAAGGGAATCATAGATAGCAGTATTCAGATTACTTGTCGGGCAGCACTCAAGCACTATACCCTCTTTTGCCAACCTCTCCATCAACCAGGTATCCTCGGTTGAGCGTACTCCGTGACCTATGCGTTTTGCACCATACTCCAAAGCTTTATAAACGCTCTCGGGGCCACATGCCTCGCCCGCATGAATTGTAAAAGGCACTCCCTTTTCTGTAGCTAAGGCAAAAATATCCCGGAAGTTTGCTGTTGAAAAAATAGCCTCGGCTCCGGCCAAATCCACAGCGACAACCCCCTTTCCAAGGAACTCGGCAGCTACATTTACGGTCTCAACATTCTCTGCGTGGTTATCATCGCCACGCATACAACAAAGAATAAGGGTAAGAGGGATAGGACTCTTTTCCGCTCCGGAAATTGCGGCCGATACAACCTGACTCTGCGTCAACCCCTGTTCGCAATGTTTTTGCGGTGCAAAACGCACCTCTGCATACATTACCCCCTGCTCCGAAAGCTCATAACCAAGCAGCTCTACCGCCCTGCTCAGCCCCGATTCGCTTTGAAGAAAACGGTTAGGGAAATCAAACTTTGTAAGGTACTCATTCAAATCGTTGCAACCATCATCGACCTGCAACATATGAGCAATCTCAGCATCGGAATAGGGTAAATCAATACCCTGCTCCGATGCAAGCTGCTTTACCATATTTACCGATAACGAGCCATCGAGATGAAGATGCAAATCTACATAGCAATCAAGCTGCTCCAACTCCTCATTGGAAATGGCCTCGCCCATAAATTGACTATTCTCGCTACAACTCATAATCGCACCCATCAGAATAAATGTTAAACATCTATTCAACCAACTCCATCTCATCGATCAAATAGCCTGCGCCACCAATCTTCTCAATAACGAAAAGGATATATCGAATATCGGTAGCAATATTTCTACAGAAATCAGGATCAAAGGCAATATCGCTCATTGTACCCTCCCAAACACGATCAAAATTGATACCGATCAAATTACCGTCGGCATTGATAACAGGGCTACCTGAGTTACCTCCGGTTGTATGGTTTGTAGCCAAGAAACATACAGGCACCTCTCCATTCTGATTTACCCAACGTCCGTAATCCTTTGTAGCATAAATATCACGCAACTTCTGAGGAATGTCGTAATCGAAAATCTCAGGGTTATCCTTCTCCATTACACCCTTCAAAGATGAGTATGGGAAGTAATATATAGCATCGGATGGAGAGTATCCCTTAACATTTCCATAGGCAACACGAAGAGTCAAATTTGCATCGGGATAGAAATCCTTCTTACCCTTCATAAACTCCATCTGTCCACGCATATAGTCGCGATACAACAACTGCAAATCACGATTCAAAGCCTGACCTTTAGGTAAAATTTCGCTATTGTACCACTTAGAGTATTCATTGAAGAAGATATATGCAGGGTCATTCAAAACCAGCTCCTTATCCTCGGCAGTCAGAGCCTCAGCCAGGGTTTGGTCAGCATATACCGAAGTAGCAAACAACTCCTCTGCCCATGCAGCTGCACTACCATATTTTGCCATCTGCTCCTTGTAGTATGAAGGTTTGAAATCATCGCTCATATTCTTCTCATAAACCTCCATCACTGCCACGAAACTCTCCTTATCAATTGGCAAATAGTAATCTTTATAGAATGAGGCGAGGGCACTCTTCAAAGCCCCTGCATTAAACTCTTTAGCGTTGTATATCTTTGCAACATTACTTGCAAGATTAGCCAGCTCAATTGTACGAACAGTCTCGGTATAGTAATCTGCAGCAAAGTTATATGGCTCGATTGCAGCATATAAATCTGCCAACTTACCAATAACACCCTCATACTCGGTACCTTTTGCCCAAACATCAAACTCCTTCTCAAAAGCCTGCTTTGTTGCAACGGTCTTCATCTTGTTGATACCCTTAGCCTCGCCCTGCCACTTTTTCCATGCATTGGCAACATTTGCATTCTTTGCAGAGTACTGAATTCTAACCTTCTGGCTCTCGCCCATATACTTGTTCTGAATATCCAGACGCTTGGTTCTCAAATTGATCTTATGAGGATCAGAAACCTCGGCAATATACTTAACAGCATCGGAATGGATATACTCCTGAGTCTTTCCAGGGAAACCATAGATAAATGTAAAATCGCCCTCGTTTACACCCTTAACCGACACCTTGAAGTGACGTTTTGGCTTGTAAGGCACATTATCCGGTGAGTAAGCTGCAGGATTGTTATCCTTATCTGCATAGATTCTGAAAATTGAAAAGTCGCCGGTATGTCTTGGCCACATCCAGTTATCGGTATCACCACCAAAGCTACCGATTGATGAAGGTGGAGCTGCAACCAAACGCACATCCTTGTACTCGCGATACAGGAAGAGGAAGTACTGATTACCGTAGAAAAGAGCCTCAACAGTAGCTCTTAATCCGTTACCCTCTGCAGTAGCCTTTGTGATAATCTTCTCACTGTTCTTCTTAACCAAAGCAGCTCTCTCAACCTCGCTCATCGATGACTTATATCCCTTAAGAACATCATTGGTCACATCCTCCATACGCTCAAGGAAACTCACTGTCAATCCGGGATTCGCCAACTCCTCAGCTTGCGACATCGCCCAGAAACCATCCTTCAAATAGTCATGCTCCACGCTACTGTGCGCCTGAATCTGACCGGCTCCACAGTGGTGGTTTGTCAAGAGCAAACCTTGCGAAGATATCAACTCTCCGGTACAACCACGTCCGAAAAGCACCACTGCATCCTTCAAAGAGGCTTTGTTAATACTATAGATATCGTCGGCGCTAAGCTTAAAGCCCTTTGCCTGCATATCTCCAATTCTCTGTTTTACGAGCGAGGGCAACCACATTCCCTCGTCTGCACGAGCCTGCAACACTACCGCTGCAACCATCAATACGCTTAAAATCAGCTTTTTCATATCTTCTTTTCTAATATTTTTGCAATAGCATTTCACAATTGCACAAAGATATACATTTTTGTTAACTTTGCTATCATTAATTTAAAACATGTAGTCATGAAGAAACACATTATATTTACATTAGCAATAGCTTTAATGACAACTCTTTGGAACTGTGGTCCACTTATGGATTGGTTGGGCGAGGATATGGACGAAGATGTTGATGAGCCACAAGAGTTTAACCCCGAAAAAGGTAAATACTATTTATTTGAAAATGAATACCCAAGCGACTATGAATGGGATTGGCAAATTTTCAAAGATGATACCCTTATGTCCGTAAAAGATGACACTCTTCGCAAACAAATTCTATGCCGCGTAGGATTGGCCGACGACGACAAAGATTGCATCATACTCAAAGTAGATTATGACGGAAACCTAATCAACTATGGTAATCTGGACACTCTGTATAGTGTAACATATTACGATGATAAAATTGCTTTTTACCGAGTAGATTGTAATGAAATCATTTTAAAAGAATTTTATGCAAACAAGCAAAATATCAGTATTACACATTCTCAAAAAGCATCAAGAGCTATTGATTGGATTAAAAACTTTGAAAATGCATTAGACATAAAGGATATTTATTACGGAGGCAAAGCAATTTCAGAAGGTAAATTAAAGAAATTTGCTAAAGATGCTACAATTAATGTAGCAACAAAACCATTGCCACAACCTATTGGTATCGCTTTTAGTGCTAGTGAATTTATTTTGATTGACCCCTTAATTGAAGCACACAATTCAAAAATAAGAACTTTTCTGTATGGAAATAATGTTACAGTTGAAATCAGTTCAATTAATGAAACCTCCCCAGGTAATTTATCTATAAACATTGTTGTTTCAGGAATAAACACCATTCCCCAAAAAATCAAATTAAATCCTATAAATGATTTGGAAGCTTGTATCCCAAATAGTTATTATAAAAATCATATATCATTAGCAGTTGTGTGTAGAAAAGATTTTATTCCGTACACCAATGAATATGATTACTCTACTTACGAAGTGCCTATTAATTTGGATGGACAAAACGAACAAACATTTACGCTTACCCTTCCACGTCTTAAAGGTGGAGAGTACTATTTAAGACCATATATCAGATCTCATCATGATGTTGTTTTTAAAAATGATATTCATCCAGAGCGTGTAATCTATGGTACATCATACAATTATAGAATCAGTTCCATTAATATCTTAGGAATTAACCCCAAAAAACTTGTATATGACTATACTTCACAGGAACTATTCTGCTCATACAGTGTTGAAGTTGAGAAAAATATTGGAGATATGCCAGGTAAAATAGTATCAGGGTATGGCATATACGAATATGTTGATGAGAATAAAAAAATATACCCTCTCGTAAATGAAGGATCAAATACCAAGGGCTATGTTCAAATTAGTGAAAATCCTATGGGAGTTGAATATGATTATAAAAGTTATACCGGATCTATTGAAAAACGTTTTGGTGCATATATAGCAACTATTAATGATTCTTATTCAGCTGTTCATGATACAATCTTTTTCTACGATAATAATTACACCCTAATCTTCCAACTTGAAGAACCGACCATAGAGATTAAAAGCGTGAAATTGATAGAAACAAAAGGGGTATACAGTACATATGGTTATGATGAAGTGGCAGTACCTGCAATAGGCAAAGAGTCACATTTCCAGGTACATGTTGTAAGTAAATGTATGCCTTTTGGACATGAATCATGGATGGCTGGAGGAGAATTTTATACCATCCGTGGTGGCACATCAACTCATCCCACCCCGGCCAGATTAGATGTTCAAAATATTGCAGCAACAATAAAAGAGGAGTCGAAAGATAATATAAATTTCTACTATGAAGTTTATGTTACAAAATATCATACAGATGATAATATAGGAGAGAATCCATTATACTTTGGCTTTGAGAGTCAGTTCACCGAAACCGATAGTATAGTCAGCAAAAACTACGTAAAATTCAATTACGTTCCAAACTCATTGTTAGATGTTGACGGAGGTTATAAAACTGCGGAAATAATTACAGGAAAAATGCCGGATTATGTTCCTAAAACTATATATTCCAAAGAGCAATAATCTCTTGTCTACCACCCCCCCCTTCGCCTTGCTCGTTATACTCGCTACGGCTAATAAGGGGGCTTAGCAAATTGCTAGTAATTTGTAACTCCTAACTCCTAACTGTTAACTGTTAACTCATAAGCAAATCTGCGCAAATCTCATCTTTACATTTATCCCAATCTGTCAAGTAACGTTTTCTTTATTTGCTATCTTGTGGATTTGCTTTAATTTGTTGTCTACCAACCCCCTAAATCCCCCTTCACTTGGTTCACTACGTTCACCTGCGTTAATAAGGGGGACTTATTCCTCATTCCTAATTCCTAATTCCTAATTAAAATTGTTATCTTTGCAGTTTGTATGCAGAGCGTAATAACTAGAAATATCAGGTGTCTTTATGTAATCAAGGTGGCTAAATGGTTCTCCTTGGTAATGCCCATTTTGTACCTGTTTTACAGTGACAACGGCTGCTCACTCGAGGATATAAGTATATTGAAGTCAGTATATTCCTTGGTACCCGTAATCCTTGACATTCCAACTAGTTATCTTGCCGACTCATGGGGAAGAAAGAACTGCCTTATCGTTGGCGTATTGGCAACATTCCTTGGTTTCTTAGTATATTCATTGACAGCAAGCTTTGCAATGTTCTTAGTTGCAGAGATCATATTGGGTATCGGACAAAGTATGCTCTCGGGAGCCGACTCTGCCCTGCTCTACGACTCACTCATGCAGGAGGATCGCGAGGAGGAGTACCTGAAATATGAAGGACGTGTTACAATGACCGGAAACATATCCGAGGCAATAGCCGGAGTACTTGGAGGAGCTATTGCCATAGTATCACTTCGATACAACTTCTATGCACAATGTTGTGTGGCATTTATCGGCATCCCTGCAGCATTTATGCTAAAAGAGCTCGATACAAAACGTCCTATCAGCAATCCCATATCAAGTATATGGAAAATTATCCGTTTCTCATTAGTCGATAATCCTCGCCTACGCTACGACATACTCTTCTCAGGAGTGATAGGTGCAGCAACCCTTACAATGGCCTGGATGGTATTGGCAATTCTTGGTGTAATGTTCCCCGGAGGTGACATGAAAAGCCTTGATTACAGCAACATGAACACATTGTGGACCGGAATAATCTGGACCGCATTGAACATGATTGTAGGAATTGCATCGCTCTATTCCGACTACCTGACAAAGCTATTTGGAATAACCAAAGCATATATTTTAATCCTTATTTTTATAACCCTTGGATATTTGGTAACTGCCATGCTCATCCCGTACTTAGGAGAGTTTAATAATCCATTCGCAATAAAGATGGGAGCTTTATGTCTTCTTTCACTTCTCTTCTTCTATATTGTGCGAGGTTTCGTAACCCCACTCTTGAAGGGATATATAAACCGACAAACTCACCCGGAAATGAGAGCAACGGTTCTTTCAATAAGAAACTTTGTCATCAGAATTGTGTTCTCTATAATATTCCCGGTTGCAGGATGGATTTGCGACAACTACACAAATGATTCGCAAACCAACCTATCCACTGCACTCTACTTTGTCGCAGCGGTAATATTCATTCCGGGAGCACTATTTTTAATAGCACAAAACCGTAGCAGTCACGAATTAAAATGATAGTCTGTATAGCCGAGAAGCCAAGTGTGGCACAAAGTATAGCCAACGTTTTGGGAGCAAAAACCAAACGAAACGGATATTACGAGGGTAATGGTTACCAAGTAACCTGGACCTTCGGTCATTTGTGTACCCTTAAAGAGCCTCATGACTACGAACAGACATGGAAGAGTTGGCGCATGGATATTCTTCCAATGTTCCCCCCTCGCTTCGGAATCAAATTGATAAATGACAAAGGGATTGAGAAGCAATTTGCAATAATCACCGAGCTATATAAAAATGCAGAGATGATTATCAACTGTGGCGATGCCGGTCAGGAGGGAGAGTTGATTCAGCGCTGGGTAATTCAAAAAAGCGGTGCCAAATGTCCAATTAAAAGATTGTGGATATCATCGCTAACCGATGAAGCTATCAAAGAGGGATTCGATAAGCTAAAAAATCAGGAGGAGTTCGACTCGCTATATCAGGCAGGCCTCTCACGCTCTATTGGCGACTGGCTGTTGGGTATGAATGCCACCCGAGCCTACACCTTGCGTTATGGTCGCGAAAAACAGATACTCTCAATCGGTAGGGTTCAAACACCTACCCTCGCCCTTATCGTTAATCGTCAACGAGAAATTGAAAACTTCATTCCCAAGGATTATTGGGAGCTTAAGACAGTTTACCGCGAGGTTACTTTCAACTCCACCAAGGGTAAATTCGACACTCCCGAGGAGGCACAGGAGCTACTTGAAAAGATAAAAGAGGCCCCATTTACAGTTACATCGGTAACCGAGAAAAAGGGTAAAGAGGCACCACCAAGGCTCTTTGACTTGACATCGCTTCAGGTGGAGTGTAACAAAAAATTCGGATTCTCGGCCGACGACACCTTAAAGACAATACAATCGCTCTATGAGAAAAAGTGGACCACCTACCCACGTGTAGATACCACCTTTTTGAGCGAGGACATATACCCCAAATGTGGAGCCATACTTAACGCTCTTCCAAAGAGTTACACCAAGTATCTTGACCCGCTTCGAGGGAAAAAACTACTGAAATCCAAAAAGGTATTCGACAACAGCAAGGTAACAGACCACCATGCAATCATCCCTACCAATGTAACTCCCGGAGGCATGACAGACATGGAGAAGATGGTCTATGACCTTATTGCACGTCGTTTCATTGCTGCATTCTACCCCGATTGTACCTTCAACACCACAACCGTTGTAGGCGAGGCCAATAAAGTTGAGTTCAAGACATCGGGCAAGGTCATAATTGATCCGGCATGGCACATTGTCTTCCAAAAAGAGGAGACACCAAATGTTGTTCAGCCTATTAATCAACAGGAGTCAGCCAATAACGAGAACGACGAAGAGAAGGGACTTCCACATTTTGTAAAGGGTGAGTCAGGGCCTCACACTCCTGATTTGCAACAGCGTCAAACACAGCCCCCAAAACCATACACCGAGGCTACTCTGCTTCGCACAATGGAGACTGCCGGAAAACTTGTAGAGAACGACGAACTGCGCGATGCTCTTAAAGAGAACGGAATTGGCCGTCCATCAACACGTGCTGCAATTATTGAGACTCTCTTTAAGCGAGGCTACATACGAAAAGAGCGCAAAAACCTTATAGCCACTCAAACCGGCTTAGAGCTTATTGATACAATTAAGGACGAGTTACTGAAATCCGCAGAGCTGACCGGACAGTGGGAGGCTAAACTGCGTAAAATTGAGAAAAAGGAGTATGCAGCTGCCGACTTTATCAAAGAGCTAAAGGAGATGGTCTGGAACATCACCTGGCGCGTCCGCAACGACATTGGTGCCAACAAACTCCACTAAAAATACGGTATAATTGACAAAAACGGTTGGTAAAACCGCTGTAAATTTCTCAATTATAGGCAAATACGATAACTTTGATGGAATTAGTTTCATCAAAGTTATTTTTTTATGCCTACAACAAGCAAAACACGCTGTCCGAATTGTGGATTTTTAGACACGATTAAATGGGGAACACGCTCAGGTCATCAAAGATATAAATGTCAAAATTGTAACACACTTTTTACACCTCGTCGTAAAGATGTAAGTATGCGAAATCGTTTTGTTTGGTTTAAATGGTGGATTATCCATAAACAAACAATATCAGAAATTTCTAAACTAAGTGGCTACAGTACCCGTCAACTTCATCGTTGGTTTGATGTATTTACTCGTCAGTTACTCCTAGATTCTCAAAAGCGTAAGTTATGTCCTCATCGGACATTTGTTCAATAGTAAGTAGCCATTTAATATCCTTTAGATCTTTATCAGATCTATCTGATCTGATTAACTTTGACCATAAAAGATACTCAGGTGCCATAATAAGTACCCCATTAACCTCTCTAATATATTCCGAGAAGTCGTGAGACTGCACATGCATCACATCTACCTGTACCTTAGATGAGTCTATATTCTCCCTTACCCATGACTGGAATTCATTAATCTGAGGAAGATCATTAGAAATAAAATCCAAGTCATTATTTGATCTCTTTCTAGCACCGGGAACATTAAAATAATTGGACCACACCTCTAAAGCTGTTCCTCCTATCAAAGGCAGACCTAGCTCTGAAGCCTTATAAATTATAGAAAAAGCCTACAAGATTGAAAATCAATTTCTTGTAGGCTTCTTTGCGCGGAAAGAGGGGGATTCTGGCCCAATTGGTGCAATATTCTGCCCCCTTACATATGTGCTTCATACTGCCAATAATAGACATCTACGATGAGATATTGGGGTAAATTATCTGCTTTTCACCTTCTCAATATTCGCATACTATTCTATCGGTCCCACATTGGTGCAACTTTTTTACAGCAAAAATGCACCAAAAATACCCATATTCACATCAATACAACTCACTAAAAAACAGCAATATCCAATAAAATAATTATTATTTGACTAATACACATTTTCCCAACTTGAACACTTCTTCTCAATTTCTCATTATTGAGGTGCTATTAGTGTTTAGATTATCCCGAAATATTTCTCAAAAGTTTAACATATCACTAACAAAAACCTCGCTATTGTTTATTGTATCCTCTGCATAATGCTTTGCCTTATCCACCACACTGCATAACTCATAAACTCAAAGTCACGTGTCTCGTCATAATTTTCGGCAGCCAATATCAAACCTTCGTTTCCTACACTTATAAGTTCTTCCATAGACAAGCCATAACCTCAATATATTTTCGCAACAGCAACAATGAAGCGTAATTTTGAATGGGCAAGTTTTTCAATTGCCAATTCTCTTTCAACCCCTTTGGATTTTATATCCTTTATAAGTTGTAACTCATCTTCATTAGAGAGATTCTGTTCGTTGTCGCACACCTTCGTTTTTATCATTTCCATATATTACTGATTATAGGTTTCTCAATAATATATACGAAAAGGATTTACCTTTATAGGCATTGAGAATACAATGGTGTGCAAAAACTTTGCACAAGTATTATTTTATATTGGAATCTCGATATATGTCATATATACATCTACTCCATCTATGTTATTCTTATAAATCTCTTTCTCTGAATTAAGTAGTACAAAGTTCATCGATTTTATAAAAACTTCGTAATCTTTCTTATTATAATTTTCTTTATTGTATTTATTGGTTTTGAAAACCATTATTGGCATAAAAACGACATCGTTACAACTTCTAGCTTCTGTAATTGCTCCAGCTAAGTAATGAAGCAACTGATATCTTATATCGGTATCAGATGTAATATCATTTACATCTATTTTGTAATATTTTTCACACAAATCTTTAATTCTTTGTAATCTTTTACTTCGGGGATTTTTATTTACATACTCTATAGATTCACGATACGCTTCTGAAACAAGACTACCAAAAGGTTCATCAACTTTCACTTCTATACATATAACTAAATGAATTCCTCCGCTGTTCCCCCATATAACCATATCGTGCATACGCCCCTTACCTTTGAATTTATCGAAGCGACTTTCATGCTCTATTCTCGCTTTAATTGGTTCTAAATCCTTGAAACCACATATTTCTATATATTCTTTTATGAGTTTTATCCCATTAGACTGTTCAATATTAGGCAAAGAAAAATATTGTGCTAATGACATTGCACTTCGACCTTCTTCCCAATGTTTTGCATCATCAACTTCCTTAAAGGCCTTTTCCCACGATTCAATATCTGCAACTACAGTTCCATTTTTATTAGTAATTCTCATAATTCTATAATTCATATTTAGTTAAACATTCTTTTAGTCTTCTTTTTATCTCCTCCCTCAATTCAATAGGTTCCAGCACCTCAACATTCTCTCCCATAGCAAGTATGAGAGTTGAGAGTTCTGGTGTCAAGCATAGTTTGTATTTAAACTCGCAAAAAACGCCATACTTTGATGCACCCTCTTTTTGTGAACGATGAAGTGGTAAAGATCGCATATATTCTATCTGCTTGCCATAAGCCTTTATCTTTATTTTAGTGGGTTTAAGGTCCTCATTTACATATATTCCAACAGAGTTGTCATAATACTTCTCTGCATTAAAATTCTGTGGTAAAGTAAATGATATGTCCGACAAATTCATTTCAAGAGTGCGGTCAAGTGCTATATTCCTTATACCCCCAAGTTCTTTGATATAACCAACCACATACCAGCGTTGGTGATAAACCTTCATTGCATAAGGTTGAATATTGAATGTTTCTCTTCGCCCGTAGAAACGCTGATAATCAACAATCAGTTCTTTTGACTTTTGCATTGCCTCAATAACAGTTTGCAGATATTCTGTTCCACAAGGAATCTCCTCAAACAATATCCGCCCCTTCATATTATGCCCTGCCATTATCATATTGGAAAGGGTGAATGAATTCAGGAGCCATTTACGGGTTGTGTTATTTTTCAATGTTTCGGGATTTGACACATAATATCTATACCCATTTGAAGCATCGCATTTTATTTCAACCCCGAACAATTCCTCTACTGCATTTTTATGCTGGTGAAATGTGCGTAATGGCAACGGAGTGCCATCGCCCAAACAACTCTCCTTCCACAATGCATTTATCTCCTCAAAGGTTACTTGCTTATATTGAAGGAGAGTATTCATAAGCCAAATATAACGGTTAAATGTCTTGCTTATCATAACTTATATCCGCGTTTTACCGCAAATATAATTAATTCTATGCAAAATCATTGCATAGAATTAATGTTATTCCCAAATTGAAATTTTTGCCACGGTATGCAGTGTTTTTGCACGTCTTTGTATTGTTCTATATTGAAGACAATAGAAACTTTCGTATTTATATTATAGCAACAAAATAATACTATAATGAAAAACAAACATCAAAAAAAACAAAGCAACACCGTTAAGCAAAAGGCGATGATTGATTCATTGATTTTTCAAACGAACTGGGGAATTAAAAAACTTTATAAAAACCCAAGTGATTTAATATCGACATTAGTTAAGGTTGAATTGAACTATATTATAGAATTGAATTTATTTGAAGACCTATTGCTGTTGAAAAAGTTTATAGAAAATGTAAAATCAGTATTCGGAATTGAGCCTATTGCTGAATATGGTGATTTTTACAGAAGTCTTGTAGCCCTTGCTTTGGGCATTGGAAAAGTTAATGATATTGAAAAAGTGGGGATACCTATAACGTGGCACGAACTTTTAGAAAAAAAGATTCTATCTATATACTACCCGACCGATGTGCGTAATTCTATCGTTGATTATGCAAAACATAACGGATATAATGTTTCAACATACTTGGGAAAACCAATAATTAAATTGAGTAGGATTTTTGTGTTGTTGGATAGAACGAAATGAATAAATAATCAACAAAATAATAATTTTTCGTCGCAAATAAAAAGAAGCAGCCACCGAAAATCTCGGGCGGCTGCTGTTATAAAGATAGTTTATGTATTGAAGGTGGTTATTCTTCGTCGGGTTCAACTCCTCGTTCATGCTCATCAATGAAGGAGTGGATGTAATCTTCTCTCAATTTTATATAATCGTCCTTAACCTCTCTAGGAGTATCGCCCATCTCGTTAGATTTGACAAAATCTTCAAACTTCAATATGTTATCCAGTTTTCTCATATCAAAAAAATAATTATTTTCATATAATGTATTTATGCACAGTTGGTTATGCTGCTTTCTTCTCTGAGTTCCAATCCTTTTTCTTCATAACCACTTCTTCGGGGATGAACTTGAAATCATCCATAATAGTCTCGCCTACACTGCTCTCCAACTTTACATTTAGGGTGGCACCGAACATCTCCTTACCAACTGCCAACATCGCTTGCTTCACCTTCGCTGCATCACTCGCCTTACAACCGATACAATCGTGGATGGTATAGAAGTATTGAACATCAGGAGCAATCGCTTTCAGACACGCCTTGATATACTTCACCTCCATCTCGGTCATCAGAATAGATAGGTTGTTTCGCATCTTCGTTCTTTTACCTGCCGCTGTTGGCTTCTTTCGCTTTACCGTCTTCAAATTGGTTCTTGCATCATATACAAGTTTATACAACGCAGGCTCCTCTGCTTTCAGATAGAACATAATGATAAAGTCAAAAGTCCTGAATAGATCGCCATCCTCCAAACGCTCTTTCTTGCTTGGATTAGTCTCTGCCAAATATTTCTTCAAATACCACTTGAACGTGGTTTCATCCTGCTTCTCCGTAGGTTTTTGCGGCATGTAGAGCATTCGCATAACCAGCGTTTTGATAACTTGTCTTTCTTCTTTCGTTATCTCTTTACCGAGAACCATACGACCAACCCACTCATAGAAGTCGCCCTTCTCACAATGTTCTACCCAAGCGGACTTGACATCAGGATGCTTATCTCACAGCAGAAGTCCCAGCATAGTAGGTTGAGCAGCAGAAACATCAACCTCTACTACTGGCTCGCCCTCTATAAGCAAGCACTCCTTTCTGACATCACCATTAACATTTGTGAGGCAATGGTAATATCTGCCAGCATTATGTATCATCTTATCTTCATCGTTCTTCTCACTATCATCACTATGACGAAGCATAAAATAGTAATCGTGTTCAGCGATAGAGGTTATTGCCTTCGCCGCTGACCACTTATCCGTTAGATGTTTCTTCTCATCTTCTTTCAATGTTGTAGTATAGAAATACTCATCAAACTCATCCAAGTAGTTCTTCGCTTGCTCATAGATATCTTGGTTTTACGGACATCAACGAGAAGGTCTCATACTGCCATTCTCCAGACCAATCTTCGTATCCAGACCAATCAATATCAACATCCAACGACACAGAAACATTGTCTCTTGGGACACTCTTTGCCAGTTCTAAAATCCAATATCCAATAAACTAAAACATTTGAATACCAACTTAACGGCTCTGCTAATTCCATGTGCTTACTGTCCCAGTTTTCATCTACCTTCTCTGCCACGAGTGGCTTACTGAACGCAACTTCTATGGAAATAAAATCTTCCCCTGTTTTCCAGGACTCTTCTGTAACCTCATCAAGAAAGTCTATGTATTCAACATCTTTCTTCTTTACTCCGAACTTTCTCAAAGTTCATATACCTCACTCTCCCAATCTTCTGTGGAATCTTTGATTTGCGTAGCTGAGTCAGCTACTTTACTTAATTCTTTGTAATTCATATTATACTTTGGTTATTCTTTGTGCAACTTCAACAGAATCTATACTTCCCGACTCTGCATTCTCCCAATAATCCAATAAAACCTCCCTATTAAGGTCTATCCACTCAAATATCAATTTAAGATCTGATGAATCTATCTTTGACTCATCACCCCTAACCTTGTGGGATAGTATCTCTATGGACAATTCTGAATCTTTAAGACTAACCTTAATTCTCGGTAAGTGTTTCGAAACCTTCGATCCGTACCAAATTTGATACTTTAAACCTGTCCTCCGAGGAGGCAAATTAGCCATATCAAAAATTCTCTCAATCTTCTTTAAATTCATATCGTTATTTTTTCTTACATGTACGAATTATATGTAACACCCTCATCAAACTCCTTTAATTGAGAATGAATCGAGACCATTATCTATTTACTTTTGTTACTGTATATGTTAATTTGCCTGGAGTAACACATAGTATTAAAGACTTGAATATAACTATAGAAGTTATAAAGTTATCAATATTTTTATACACCTTTGATAACTCATTTGTCCTAGCCCAAATCCCAGGATAACTTTCCATTGAGGAAACTACCTTATAAATAAGCTCTTCACTTGCCTGAATACTCTCATCCCAATTATTTATCAAATTTACATTTGACAAATCTACTAAATCTGTAACTCTATTTAAATAAAATATATACTCACCAATCTAACATTGAATTAACTTCAACTTTTAAATCCCACTTCATAGTTGCCTACTGATAATTTATATTGCCATTGTAATTTTCAATTACTATACTTTCTTAATTGATTCTACTAACTTCTTAGTAGAGAGGTCTGAATTATTCCAATACTCAATTAGTATGTCGTAGTTTTCTTCTATCCAAAGAACTATTCTTTTAAACTTTGTTGGGATTATACCCTTAAACTTCTTAGGAGCAAGAACGTGAGGATCTTTAGTTATAGAAATAACTAGCTGCTCATCATCTATAGTATACTTTAGTCTTGGTATTTTATGCTCTGAATATTTGCTACTTATCCAAATTTTTCCTGGAAGTCCTGTAACATCCTGATAAAAAGTTGACATATCAGATATCTTATTCAATTCCCTATCTATAAATCTCCTCAAGTTCATAATAAATTATTTAATGTTTCTATTTCCTCATCAGTTACTCCTAAATCAACAAGTGCGTTGCTTAAATCTTCATCAGACATCTGTTCAATAGTAAGTAGCCATTTAATATCCTTTATATCTTTATCAGATCTATCTGATCTGATAAACTTTGACCATAAAAGGTACTCAGGTGCCATAATAAGTACCCCATTAACCTCTCTAATATATTCCGAGAAGTCATGAGACTGTACATGCATCACATCTACCTTAACCTTAGATGAATATATATTCTCCCTTACCCATGACTGGAATTCATTAATCTGAGGAAGATCATTAGAAATAAAATCCAAGTCATTATTTGATCTCTTTCTAACACCGGGAACATTATAATAATTGGCCCACACTTCTAAAGCGGTTCCTCCTATCAAAGGCAAACCTAGCTCTGAAGCCTTATAAATCACTTTGTCATCAAAATCTGAGTACTTAGAATATGCTATCTTTATATCCATAACTATTTGTACACTTAAAATACTTTTGTAACCACAAACAACGCTGCATGTATAAACTCCTCAGAAAAATGAGTTTTTAGATAAGCACATATATAAGCTTGCCATGCCAACACTATTGCATAACTTTTAGGATATGCATACAAGCCATTATTAATTACCATCTCCCAACTATCTTCATTACTTGCCTCAACCCATCGTTCATGAAACATTTCAAGTTTTCTTAGTAACCTTCTTACAATACATTTATTGATTAGATAAGCTTCACTCTCATTAAATCCTCTTGCTAATGCTAATCGAATAATCTGTTCTTGATATATTATAAAAGGTGGTTTTTGTTCCATTTTCTCCCATAAGAATCTGTCTGAACTATTTACAATATATTTTCTATAAGATGGAAGTTTTTCTGAAATTCCAGGCCAAGACATTGCACATAATGGGATTAACTCATCAAAACGCACTATTTGCAACTCATACAATGTCTGAGCACATTCCTCACTCTGCAAATATGGGATCCCTACTAAATTACCGTCATTAAAACTTTTAAATGTTAAAGGGTCATCTATTGGAATATTACCATACGAGATATTTATACCTTTATAGAGATTAACATAATCAAAAGTTTTATTGATTAGTGTAATAAGTGAATTCTGATAGAATATTATATTATTACCATTAAACTCCTCTCCTTTTTCACATATATAAAGTTTCTGTTCTGATAATTTTATCTTAAAATCTAGTAAATCCTCGCCTATAAAAAACTCAAAAAGAGGCACAAACATCTTAAATCCTTGAATAAAACTTGAGAATAGTAACTCATACTTCACAGGATTGAACTTAGTAATTCCCAAGAGATAACAAATCAAGGATGCAGATGCTTTCCCACGTATTATAATAGTTTTAGGTAACGCTTTACAGGTATGCAAGAAATTCCATACATCAAGTAAATAATCTATTGCATTATACTGTTCAAAGGCTTTTAATTCATATTCTATACGTTTACAATAAAGCTCTACATCTCTGCCAATAAGCAACTTTTTCTCCTCTGCTTGCTCCATAATTATATGTCGCAGGTACTCTGTAGGATATTCAAATTCATTTACATTAAATTTTGGAACCCTTACTCCTAAGATATTATCCATGATTTTTAATGACTTAAAATTTTACATTCACTCTATATTATATATACGATGATGTTTGGGAATTATCTATGTAAATCAGTAAAACCTATGCAAGAACATTGCATACCTCAACAAAATTTTTGCAAAACCATCTGTCATAAACCTTTTTGAACCGTCAATCATAAAATTACATTGTTCGACAATTTATATTTTTGTAAAAAGTTTTCTTCTATAATGCTATAAACAAGCTATGATAAGCAAAACATTCAACCGCTATATATGGTTGTTAAATATCCTGTTACAGGAGAAAATTATAATATTTAATGAAATAAGCCGACGTTGGAAAAAGAGTAAAATGGGCGACAACATACCTATGCCATTACGTACATTCCACCAACATCGTTGTGCCATTGAAGAGTTGTTTGGAGTTAAAATTAAGTGTAATATATCTAATGGGTACAAGTATTACATTGCTAATCCAGAAGTTCTGAAAAAAGATAAAACGCGTAAGTGGTTATTAAACTCTTTCAGTTTATCAAATATGATTATTGCCGGTCATAACATGAAAGATAGAATCTTATTCGAAGACGTTCCTCATGGTTCCGAGTATATACAGACAGTAATTGATGCCATGCAGCAGTCAAAAGAATTAACGATAGATTATCAACCGTTTTATGGCCATAGAAAATTATATACTATTCAGCCCTACGCAATGAAAGCATATCATCAGAGATGGTACATTGTCGGTTTTATAAAGGAATTAGATGCTATCCGTAACATTGCCCTGGATCGTTTGCTTGAAATTTCAATTACGGAACTGCCATTTGCTTTTCCAGAAAATTTTAATGCAGAGAAGTATTACGAAAACACCGTGGGGATTTTTATTAATAATAACCTCTCTCCTGTAAAAGTAAAACTCAAGGCATACGGATACCAGATAGAATACTTGCGTTCATTGCCTCTGCATAAATCACAAAGAGAAACACCTTGTAAACATAGAGAATTCAGTGTGTGAGTACAACGTGTGCTTGACTCCCGAACTATCCACTCAAATATTAGCTATGGGAGAAAATGTAGAAGTTTTGGAACCTATAGAACTAAGGGAAGAAATTAAGAGAAGAATAACAGAATGTTTAACTAAATACAAATAACAATATGAATTCAAATTTTATCGATTCAGAGTCTAAACTCAATTATTTTGAGAGACTCATTATAAATAATGGCAGTTCACCCTCACTCTTTATTGAGCAGTACCTGAAAGGTAGTGGTAACGAATTAGCCCAAAAGTTTTGGAGTATTAAATCATCAAGTAGATTATGTTTTGATTTATACTCATGGTTATGTAATGAAAAGGGCGTAAGTAACTTTGAATTTGAGAAACAATTACCCAAGATAAATATAGGTAAAAAACAGAGTTCTCCTCCCAACATTGACGTTTACTTTGAATATCATGATAAAATTGTTTTTATTGAAAGTAAATACACAGAACAAGATAAATGGAAATATAAGAATGACAAAAATCTGTCTAGAGCATATTGGGATACAAATCCTGAAGGTTATAAATCTTGCAAATATACAATTGAGAAAAGATTTTATGACAATAAGTTTATAGCAGATAAATTTTCTTATTTCTGTGAACAGGTTCAAGAATGTATTGATATTCACAAAAAAGAAGAAAAGGACAAATATTCTTGGTTTGATCCTAAACAGGAAACATGCCACCTATTCGGCATAATATTCTATGTTATCAATAATGGGATAAAAGATAAGGACATATACCTTTGTAATAATGTTTGGGAATGTCAAAACGATAGTTTCATTATTGAAAATTCAATCGTAGCTGAATTTAAAAGATTGGCAGAAAATATGCTGAATGAACTATTTAAAGAAAATAACTGTAAATTTAAATTTGAAGTAAACAAAATTCAAGATATATTATCAAATGGATTTATGGGATTTAATTTTACTGAAGCCAAACTTTTTGCTAAAGAAGAAAAAGTTAAAGATTTTATCGAAGAAAATTATCAATACAGAAAACGATAAATAATACAATTCTAATAATTATAGATAAATAACAAAATGAACAGTAAAAGAGGGGTTCTCTTATTACAAATAGCGTTTTCGCAATTGCGAAAACGCTATTTGTAACTCCTAACTCCTAATTATTAATTAGCTGGAACATAGTTGGTCACAGTTCCTTTGAACTGCAACTCATACTCATATTGAGTAAACTCAAAAACAATCTTAGCCTCATTTGAGTTTGGCTCAACAGTCAATGTACATGGGATAACTGCTCCAGCCTCAAGGCCATTCTCCTTTGTAAGTTTCAACTCAAACTTCAAAGTAATTTTACCCTTCTTATCCTGCTTGAAAACATCATTCTGAATAGTTCCCTGAAAAGCACCCTCTTTAAAATAGTAGTACTCTTTTGGGTCACGATTAAAGAAATCGGTTACCATCAAACCGTTAGTTCCAGCCATAATAAAGCTACTAACTGTAGTTGTCAAATCAGGATTCATATTCTGACTCAAAACCGGATTAATACTTGATGTAGCTGTCTCTTTAATAAGAGTCATAGTATTTGCATTCAACTGCCATAAATGCTCATTAATTGCATTACGAGCATTAGCGCCCTTAATAGAATCCAAACGAGCTGCCTCGGCCTTCATAGCCTTTTTGTCAACCTTTTGAGCCTCTGCATTACCTACTGCACACAAGAAGATAATAGCACTCAAGAAAATCAATTTCTTCATAGTTTTTCAATATTTAAGTTTTTAATTATTTTCCGTTAACAACTGCAAAGTTAAGCCATTTCCATATAGATTTAACTTAACAAATCTTAAAATTACTCTAAACAACGCAAAAAATCGACAAGACAGCTATACTCTTCGTCGGGAATAGCAGCATTAAGTGAAAATCGAATCATTGCTTTTCCCTTTGGGACAGTTGGATAGTGAACAGGCATAGCATAAAAACCATTACTTCTTAATAACTCATACATCTCAACTGCAGCTTCATTTTCACCGCATACCATAGGAATAATATGAGAATCACCAGTAGTTACAAAACCCTTTTCATGCAACACCTCTCTCAACTCGTCTGCTAAATCAGCAAGTCTAACCCGCATCTCGTAAAATTCCGGCAATCTATTTAGCACATATCTTGTCCACGCTACATTTATTGGCGGTAATGCTGTTGCATAAATCAAAGTTCTTTGAGTATTAACAAGATATTCACGGAACAGCTCACTACATACCAAGTATGCTCCTACAGAAGCCAAAGCCTTGCCAAAACTTCCTGTTATAAAATCAATCTCATCTATACACCCCTGCTCTTCACATAAGCCTAAACCATTTGTACCCCGAACTCCAACTGCATGTGCTTCGTCTATATAAAGGAATGTGTCGTATTCGCGCTTAATTTCGCACAACTGCTGCAGATCAGCAACATCGCCACTCATACCAAAAATGGCCTCGCTAACGATAAAAACGTTCTCAAAACGCTCTCGTTCACGACTCAGGATATAACGTAAATCCTCGTATTCCAAATGGTTAAAACGCATTAGTTCCGCTTCGCACAAACGCATACCGTCGGTGATACTTGCATCTACTGCCTTATCTGCAACAATCAGATCCCGTTTCCCTGCCAAAGCCGGTAAAATTCCGATATTTGCGTGGTATCCTGAATTAAAAACCAATGCTGCTTCTTTACCATAAAGATCTGCTAAATCCTCCTCTAATAAAGCATAATGCGCATGATTTCCCGACAACAATCTCGACGATGAAGCACTGAATGTCATACTCTTAACATCCAACTTTCTATGAAAATCCTCTAAAAGGTTAGGATTCGATGCCAAACCTAAATAGTCATTCGATGTTAAATTCAACAACTCCTCGCCCGAATCGTTAATAAGGAATCCATTATGCTCAAGATTATGCAAACTCCTATAGCTTCCAGCCTGCCTAATTACTCTTAACTTTTCAGAATATCTCTCTATATTAGACATTTATCTATATTTTATTACTCTTATACTCTCTTTGAAAAAACAGGGCGCAAGTTACAAAATTCTAAGCTAAATTTCACTACCTTTGCCTAATAAACCATTATCGATAATGAAGAGAGCAATTGTATTATTATCAGGCGGTTTGGATTCAACAACCGCACTCTATCTTGCAAAGAGTCAAGGTTACGAAGTATATGCCTTAACCTTTTTGTATGGACAGAAACACGACAAAGAGCTTGAGTGTGCCAAACAGATAGCAATTAAAGCCGGAGCAAAGGCACACAAAATCATCAATATTCCACTTAACTCATGGGATGGTTGTTCACTTACCGACCCCAAGATGGAGATTGAAGATGGCGATATAAACCGTACAGATATACCTGACACTTATGTACCTGCAAGAAATATGGTATTTCTGTCAATTGCAGCCTCATATGCCGACGCAATGGACATAACCGACATATTTATCGGAGTAAGTCAGGTAGATTATTCAGGCTATATTGATTGCCGCGAACAGTTCATTGTCGCAATGGAAGAGGCTATCAATCAAGGAACAGTATTGGGAGTTGAGAAGAAACAACGAATCAAAATCCACGCTCCATTCATGAATATGACAAAGGCTGACGAGATTGCTTTAGGAGTTAAACTTGGAGTTGATTATGGTGATACATGGAGTTGTTATAGAGGCGATGCCACTCCTTGTGGTACTTGTGACAGTTGTTTACTTCGTGCCGACGCCTTCAAACAAGCCGGCTGCGTAGACCCGTTGATTAAAGAGTAACTATGATTATAAGAAAGCTATTCAAGTTTGAAGGTGCACACATAGTTAGAAATTGCACCTCTGTACGTTGTCGTGAAAACATTCACGGTCACTCATATATTGTAGAGGTATTTCTTACATCAAACAAGCTTGATGATGGATATATGATAACCGACTTTGCCCGTTTGGCAAAGATAAAGGAGTTAATAGACAGCTTTGACCACTCCTATATCCTTTGGAATAAAGAGGATGCAGAGTTTAAAAACTTTGTGTATCAATACAATAAAAGGGTTGTTGAGATTCCGGTATCACCATCTGCCGAGGGGTTTGCATTGTTATTCTTAAAGGTTGCAGATAAGATAATTAATGATATGCCACGTGTAAACGGAGAGGGCGATGTTCAAGTTAGCAGCGTACGTGTTCATGAGACGGCCACCGGTTATGCTGAAGCGTTCCGCGAAGATTTAGCGTGGGCCAAATTTCAAATTTCAGAGATTAAATATAGTAGTGCAATTACAGAGGAATGGAGCAAATAGTTTTAGCACCCGATGATATCTTCGTTACTATTCAAGGCGAGGGTAAGTTAACCGGAACTCCATCGGTATTTGTTAGAGTTGCCGGATGTAACCTACACTGTACCTGGAACTCTACGTCGCAAACACCTATCGAGTGCGATACAGCTTATGCTGCATATCGTTTGGGAGAGACACACAAACATACAGTTCAAGAGATTGTATCGAGAGTTGAAAAAATTGGGAAAGGCGCTAAACACATTGTCATTACCGGAGGTGAACCTTTGCTTCAAGCAAAACCACTTACCGACTTGTGTTACAAACTAAAAGAGCGAGGATTCCACATAACGGTAGAGACAAACGGAACCATATTTGATGAAGAATTTTTCAATCAGATTGATCTGTTCAGCATATCTCCGAAGTTGGCTTCATCGGCACCTGCAAATGAACCATACCGTAATCACCACAATACACTCCGGGTAAACACAACTGCCCTATCTAATTTAATCTCTAAAGCCCAAACCGACAGGAAAGATATACAGTTGAAGTTTGTGGTAACCGGAATGAACGATATAAAGGAAATTGAGAAAATATTGGCTCAACTACCTCAAATCGATTCAAACAACATCCTGCTAATGCCGGCAGGCTCTGACAGTGAAAAGATAACCGCAACAACAATGCAGGTTATTGACACAATCATTGAACATGGATGGCGATTCTGTGACCGTCTCCATATAAGACTATTTGGAAACACTCCTGGAAAATAGGAATAGATAAACATAAACTAAAACAGAAAAAAAATGAACGACACAATTCAAAATGTAACGGACACATTGACCGATAGCGATATCATGGCATCGGCAGCCCAAAACCTCTTTACTACATTAGCTGAGGGTAAAGTTGATCAAGAGGCACTTTCAGTATTCATAAACAAACTTATCGACCTGGCTGTGGCCTTTGGAGGTAAGATCATTGCAGCTGTCATTGTTTACTTGATTGGACGCTGGATATGCCGTCATATCAGGAAGGTAGTTAAGAATTTGATGATTAGAAAAAATGTTGATACATCGCTTACCGGATTCATCAACAGCCTTGTTAGCGTAGTATTGAACTTCACATTGATAATTATCATTATCAGCATCTTAGGAATTGAAACATCATCATTCATTGCCCTATTCGGAGCTGCCGGTGTTGCTATTGGTATGGCATTAAGCGGTACATTGCAAAATTTTGCAGGTGGAGTAATGATTCTTTTGTTCAAGCCATTCAGAATAGGTGATTATATTGAAGCACAGGGATATGCAGGTACTGTTAAGGAAATTCAAATCTTTAACACCATTATTTGTACCCCTGACAATAAATTAATCACACTTCCTAATGGAGCTTTATCAACATCTTCATCGGTAAACTACTCTAAAGAGGAGAAGAGACGTGTTGATTTTACTTTCGATATTGCCTATGGTGATAGCTTTAGTCATGCTAAAGAAGTTATTACAGAAATCTTGAAAGCTAATAAAGATATTGATACCGACCCTGCATACTTTATAGCCATCAATAATTTGGATGCAAGTTCTGTTAAGATTGTTGTAAGAGTATGGACAAATAGTGCCAACTATTGGGGAGTATATTTCGATGTCACAGAAAAAGTATATCAAAGATTTACTGAGGATCCTCAATTGAACATCCCATTCAACCAATTGGATGTGCACATTACAAAAGAGTAATAGTTTTTATGCTAACTTAACTGCAGTGTGCCCTACGTAAGTGATTGATTTTTCATCTAATAGAGTGCGAAGCACCTTAATAAATGTTTCGCTGTCACAATCAAGGGTACTCTGCAAATCATGAAGCTCATACGCTCCGTTCTTTAAAAGGCGGAGCGTATCTTTTTTTAGCTCCTCAAAACCCAACAAACTCTTTTTACGATTAATACATATATCGCACACTCCACACTCACACTGCTCTTTTGAACCAAAATAGTCCATCAAAAATTGCTGTCTGCAAGAACCCTTCAATGTGATATAGTTACACATTGCATCAATGTGTTCTTTAAACACCTTTATTCTATCTTCATAAATTGTTCGTGGAATATTGATATAACTTGCAGGTAATCTAGGCTCATTAAACCTTATTGCATGGCGGTTATCACCCGGAATATAGCTCAACACTCCAACTCTTGAAAGACCTAAAAATATTTGGTATAGAGTCTCTCTATCCATCGACAACTCGTCTGCCAGTTCCTGTTCATCAAAGTACACAAAATGGCTGAACACTCCCTGAAAGTTTCTCAGGATATGCTCAATGACTATCGACTCCTCTTTTGTGTAATCGCCATTACGCAACTCCTGAACACGAACCAAAAACTCGACTCTTGAACTATTTCTGGCATTATCAGAAAGGGCTAAATAACCGGCATTCTGCAACAGAGTAATTGAAGATAAAACAGTCTCATGATTCTGTTTAAATATTGTGCAAAATCTCTCAATATCAAAAGGATAAATACAGTCAGCACCATACCCTTCCGCCAAGCCGCAACTATCGCAAATCATGTCATAAATCTCCAAAATCTTCTCTTTTGAAGGGTACTGTTTACTAACTCTTCCTTTTAGATTTTTAAGCGAGGCCTCGCCTATCAAAAGAAGTGCGTATGAACGTAAACCATCTCGTCCTGCACGACCAGCCTCCTGGAAATATGCCTCAAGAGAATCAGGTATATCCTGATGTATTACCATACGAACATTGGGCTTATCAATACCCATTCCAAAAGCATTGGTTGCAACAATAACCTTAACCTCGTCATTCATCCAACGGTTTTGGTTAGCACTTCGTTGCTCCATAGACATTCCTGCATTATATGGTAGCGCAGGAATACCCTTCTTGCTCAGATATTCAGCAAGTTCTACAGTAGTTGCTCTTCGTCTTACATACACAATGGAACAACCGGGAACACGTTGTAAAACTCGCAAAACCTCGCCATTTTTATCCTCAACTTTACGAACTACATATGAAAGATTCTCTCTTCGAAAACTTCCCATTAAAACATTGTAGTCATGAAAGCCCAACCTATCTTGAATATCAACAGCAACTTGTGGTGTTGCAGTTGCAGTAAGTGCCAAAATGGGAGCATTAGGAAAACGCTCCTTAATCTGGGCAATCTGCAAATAGGAAGGTCTGAAATCATAACCCCACTGTGAAATACAGTGAGCCTCGTCGACAGCAATCATCGAAACAGGCAAAAGTGATAAATAGGTTTGAAATCGCTCCGATGATAAACGCTCCGGGGATATATACAAAAGCTTCGATTTACCGGCTGCAACCTTATTCAGAACCGACATAATCTGTCCATTATCCATTCCCGAATATATGGCATCAGCACTGATTCCCAGCTTATTTAGGTTCTGAACCTGATCCTTCATCAAGGCGATCAAAGGGGTAATAACCAAGCACACTCCATTGAGCATCATGGCTGGAACCTGGAAGGTTAATGACTTTCCTCCACCGGTCGGAAGCATAGCCAACAGGTCATTTCCACTAATCACCTGCTCAATAATCTCTAACTGCATTGGACGGAATGCATTATAGCCCCAATACTCTTTAAGTGTTTCTAAAGCTTTACTCATGTTATTATTCCCTAAAATCGTCTGCTAATGTAGTATAATTTCCTCTTTTTTTTGTACTTTCGCACCTAGAAATTTATAGTGCGCAAAAAGTTGAAAAAAGGGATATTTATAACATTTATGTTAATGGTATCGTTACTCGCATGTAATCAGGAGAGTAACGTAGAGTCCTATGTGGCTAAGGTTTATGAAACTTACCTTCCAAAAGCCGAAGTTGAGAAGTTTATACCCAAAGGAACATCTCCCGACGATAGTACATTGATGGCAGAAAGTTATACCCGTAATTGGATCACCAAGCAACTACTGCTCCACTTGGCAAACACAAATCTCGACGACTCAGTAAAACGATTGATTAACCGTCAAGTGAACGACTACAAAATCTCGCTTCTAATTCATCAATATAAACAAGAGTTTATCAACAAGAAGTTGGTAATCAACATTACAGATGATGAGATCAACTCATACTATAACACAAACAAAGAGAACTTCATACTTCCAACCTCTATTGCAAAGGTGCTATTTATTATTGTTCCTAAGTCGGGCGATAATACAAAAACAATAAATGAGATTGGAAAACTTTTAAAATCGTCTCGAGACGAGGATATATCAAGACTCGAGGAGATGAGTGTTATGGTTGCCAAGAAATATGATAACTTTGATACCGCATGGATTGAGGTAAACAGAATTTTCAATCTAATACCTGGCGATGTTGAAGAGCTGGAGAAGAGTATAACAAAGCAGAAATATATCGAGAAGAGCGACTCTTTGAATCACTACTTCTTGCGAATAGATAAGTTCATGCCTAAACAGACCGTAGCACCAATTGAATACGTGCGCGATGAAATCCGTATGATACTTGAGAATCAACACAAAATAAATTTTGAGTATGAGTTTGAGAATCAAATCAACCAAAATGCTCGAGAGACGAACAATGTAACTATTTATTAAGATTATGAATATAAGCAGATTAGCAAAAGCATTTATTACCGCGTTAATGTTATTGCCGGTTATGGTATCAGCACAGAGCAATGTAATTGACAAAATTGTTGCTCGTGTAGGTAATGAGTATATTTTGAAATCCGAAATCGAGAATATGTATATGCAAGAGAATAGCGGTTCTACAACAAGTAATGCCGATATTCGTGCTGAATTACTTGAGCAGTTGCTCATTCAGAAGTTATTGTGTACAGAAGCACACCTTGATAGTATTGATGTAAATGTTACCGATGTACACGTTCAGCAGGCTATTGAGCAACGCATTAACCAGATGATCGAGACCATTGGCTCTAAAGAGCGCCTGGAGCAATATTTTGGTCAAACCATACAAGAGTTGTCAGAAGATATGTTTCCATCATATCGCTCAATGTTGGTAGCAGAAGAGATGCAGGAAAAAATCCAAGAGAATATTCGTGTTACTCCTGCCGAAGTACGTGCATTCTATAAATCAATACCTAAAGATAGCTTGGTTGAGATTCCTGCCAAATATGTAATACAACAAATTGTAATAAACCCTACTATAGGCGAAGCAGAAAAAGAGCGCTGTCGTGAGCGCCTTCGCGATTTCCGCGACAGAATATCAGCAGGAACAGCCTCATTCTCAACATTGGCACTGCTCTACTCTGAGGATCCAGGTAGCGCTGCACATGGAGGAGACTTAGGTTACTTTGGAAGAGCCGGAATGGTTAAAGAGTTCAGTGAGGTTGCTTTCAATCTTAAAGGAGATAAAGTTTCTAAGATTGTTGAAACCGAGTATGGATTTCACATTATCCAACTAATTGACAGACAAGGAGAGAAGATTAGCGCAAGACACATTTTGTTGATCCCTAAGGCATCGGCAGAGGAGAAAGAGGAGGCATTGAAACGCTTGGATACAATCAGAACAATGGTATTGAATAACGAAGTTACATTTGACGAGGCAGCCCGCTACTTCTCAATGGACAAGGATACCCGCAACAATGGAGGTTTGGTTGTTGATCCTCAATCTGAAGATATACGCTTACCAAGAACATCTATTAGTGGAGAGATGGCAAGAGTTATAAACAGAATGAGTGTAGGCGAGATTTCAACCCCATTTGTTGACTATGATGCAAGAGGTCGTGAAGTTCATAAAATTGTAAAAATTAAAGAGTACTTCCCGGCTCATATGGCAAATCTGGAGGAGGACTGGAGCATCTTTGAACGTATGGTATTGCGTGAAAAGGAGCAAAAAGCTCTTATCAAATGGGTTGAGGAGAAACAGAAAAACACCTACATCTCTATTGATGATGAGTATAAAAATGCAAACTTCCACTATGACGGTTGGATTAAGTAGAGTTAGGAATTAGGAATTAGGAATTAGGAATTAGGAATTAGGAAAAATCGTGCAAGCCGAATGCAGAAGGCAAACTTGTTTGCATTATGCTGAACCGACGCTGCGGAGCGAATGCAGAAACCAAGTTTACTTGGGTTATGCTGAGCCGCGAGGAGTAGAAGCACACGAAGTGTGGTTAACCGCCGCCGATTTTGCGGAAACACGAAGTGTTTGCGAATTAGGAATAGTGAACAGTGAGGAGTGAGGAGTTAGAAGTTAGGAATTAATGAGATTAGATTTTAAGATATTGACAATAATTATGGTTTTGCTGATTGGAATTGGCAAAACAAGTGACGTTGTTGCACAGAGTGAGGGGACTAAGGCAAAGATTAAAATCTTGCATGCGAAAGTTGCCTACCCTGGTCGCGATACCATGCCAACTAAATTGATTGGCGATGTAAAACTGCAACACAACGAAATGATAATGACTTGCGATAGTCTTTATCAGTATGACCACATCAACTTTATTAAGGCATTCGGCAATGTTCACATGGTTCAAAACGATACCATGAACATGTGGGGAGACTATGCAACCTATGATGGTAATAGTCAGATGGCTAAAGTTCGTGACAATGTAAAATTAGACGACAACACAATTACATTGACCACCAACTTTCTTGATTATGATGCAGGAAACAAGATTGGACACTACTTCAATAGCGGTAAAATCTTCGACGAGGTAAATACCTTAGAGAGCGACCACGGATATTACTATATGCCTGTGAAACAGATGTTCTTCAAAGATGATGTAGTTGTAACCTCACCCGAATATACAATGCACTCGGATACCATGAAGTATCAAACAGAAACTAAAGTTATCAGCATTTTAGGTCCGACAACTATTTATGGAGAGAACAGAACTCTCTATTCGGAAGATGGTTGGTACAACTCATTAACTGCTCACTCAGAGCTATACAAGAACAATAAGATTAGTTTCAACACATATCATGGAAGTGCAGATACTATCGTAGCTGATAGCGCAACAAACATGATAATAATGCGAAGCGCTATCCATTTGCTGGACTCTATAAATAACATGATTGTTGAGGGAAACTATGGAGAGATGTATAAAGAGACTAACTATGCCTTTATTACCGACAGTGCTCTACTGACTATGGTTGGAAATCCTGACTCGTTATTTCTTCATGCAGACACCCTAACACTGAAACAAGAAGTTCGCGACACTATAGAGGTAAGCGTGGTCGATGCCTATCGCAGAGTCAGAATGTTTAACCGAGATTTACAGGCAATATGTGACTCTATGAGCTTTGACACAAAAGACTCGATAGTTTATCTATTTAACGACCCTGTTGTATGGGCGAGTGGTAACCAGCTTACAGCCACAACCATCGATTTAAAGATAAAAGACGGCATTGCAGACCAATTCCACATGAACGAAAATGCCTTGATTGTAAATCCTATGGATCCAAAGTTGATAAAGGTAATCGATACAACTATGTACAACCAGATAAAGGGAAGAACAGTCACGGGTTATCTTCGCAATAATGAACTATACCAAGTATTCGTAGACGGTAGCGGTGAAACAATTTACTATCCGGATGATCAAGGATACCCATTTGCCCTAACAAAAGTATTGAGCTCACAAATCAGAATTGAGCTTGAGAACCGCCAAATTCAAAATATCACATTCCTGAGTCGCCCCGAAGGAACAATGAATCCGCTCTTTATGGTAGATGAAAGCATGAAATATTTGGGAGGCTTTAAATGGCGTGAATCTGAACGCCCCACCTCAAAAAGTTCAATTTTCGAATAACATCATAAGTTCACCTAATTAGCTTACCAACCCCCTAAATCCCCCTTCGCTCAGCACGCTAACGCTTGCTTTCGCTAATAAGGGGGACTTACTCACTACGCTCGTTATTCCCTTTCCCCTTTCCCCTTTCCCCTTTCCCCTAATTAACTTACCAACCCCCTAAATCCCCCTTCGCTCAGCGCGCTACGCTTGCTTTCGCTAATAAGGGGGACTTACTCGCTACGCTCGTTATTCCCTTTCACCTCTCACCTTTCACCTCTCACCAATCCCCTCTCTCACCCTCTGCGCAGCCTCGTAATAATCCTTGCCAACAAACTCAGAGAACGGAATCATTTTACCGATAGATATTTTCAAATGGAGTCCTCGCTTATTAAAAGTCTCGCGCGGCAGCAATAACATCTCAAGATTAACAGGTATTCGCAACCTTCTACGCCACAATGCAAAATTGTAAAAGAGATTTGAGTTTTGGCCATGAATCTTGATTGGAGTCACATTACGCTCATGCTCTACCGCTTTAGCAATAAAATGCTTTTTCCACTCCAAATCCTGAATTTTGCCATTCACCTTTCTGCTCACTAAACCGGCAGGAAATATTATCACTTGCGAATCGGACTTATACACCCTTTCCAACTCATTTGCAGCATCGCGACTAAATGCACCATGTTTATTTACTGGCACGAACACATCATTCAAATTCTGCAAATTCATTAAGAAGTCATTCACAGGGAACTTTATTGATTGATAGTGCTCTCCTAAAAACGCAATTAAGGCTATACCATCGGGCCCACCAAACGGGTGATTCGAAGCAAAAATAGTACGTTCACCCACTCCTGGCAAATTTTCAATACCATCAACCTCAAATGTCAGATTAAGATATTCAATCATTGCCTTGGCATAATCAATGCCAACCCTATCTCCGTATAATTGCAAAAACTCATTAATCTCATCAAGATGAATTAAACGAGCCAACGCTCTATATAAGAAGCCCGGAATATATTTTGCCAGTATCGGTTTTTTCGATGCAACAATCTCCTTTATATCAATTCTTTTAATTGCCATTTAAACCAGAATTTCACAATTAGAAAATCAAAATTACCTCTTTTTCTCAAAAAAATCCAAACAGAAAGGGGGTAAAATCCGTTATGTATTTTACAAACTACTAAACAACATATAGATTACTTAAATTCAATTCTATGAAAAAATGGTTATTATTAGCAGGAATTGTTGGAATACCGACACTTCTCGTATCGTGCAACTCTCAACGCGAAATGCAGAAAGAGGTAATGCAGAGTGCTGCAATGAGCCGAACTGTTCCATCGCAGCTTGAATCATATGCAGGCGATATCAACTTTGACTATGTTGTCGATTTTGTTCCCGGCGAGTTCAAAAAGAACACAGTTATGAAGATTACCCCGGTCATGGAGTACAATGATCGAATTGTAAAGTTGGAACCCCTTTATTTACAAGGCGAGGGCGTAAAACACTCCAACTATACGGTTATCCCGAACAATAAGGCAACAACCTACTCAAAGCCAATGCAAGTGCAATATCGTCCGGGAATGGAGAATGCAGTTCTATGGGCTGAGATTGAGACTAATAATGCGCACGGAACTAAGGGAGTTGAGTTCGAACCGGTTGTTGTAAATCCAGATGGTATTGAAGTATGGAATCAAGAGCCACTTATGATTGACGGAGTTAAGTATGTACCCGTAATGGTTCAGGATTTCATCAATACAGTTCCTGTTCAACAGGTTGGTTGCGTGGGATGTTATATAAACTTCCCTATCTCACAAGCAACGATTAGCAACCAAGAGGCTCACAATGCAACAATTGTAAAGGCTCAAAAGAACTTAAAGAGTGCATTAACTCCAAAGGGTGCAAAAATCTCAAAGGTTGTTATGGTTATCTCAACTTCACCCGATGGTAGCGAGGCTGGTAATGAGGAGTTGACCAAAGAGAGAGCTGAAAGCGCAAAGGCCTGTTTTATAAAAGATCTTAACCTGCAAGACTCTCCTAATGCAAAAAATGCCAATTACATTTCAGAATCATGGGTAACCGAGAATTGGGATGGTCTATATGAGCAACTACAAGCTTCAAATATAATAGCTAAAAACGAGATTATCAAAGATTTACAAGCTATTAAAGATAAGAATCAAAGAAGTGCAAAATTGGTTGAGTATATTAAAAAGTACCCTATCATAAAGAACGAAATTCTTCCATCACTCAGACGCGCCGACTGTTACGTATTCTACACAGTTCCAGAGTATCAGGTTGAGCAAGTTGTCACCTATGCTCCTCAATTTGAGACAATGGTAATGACACCTCCAACCGACTGGAAGGCTCTTAATGATTTGGCAGTTATGGCTATCCAGAACGGAAAATATCGTAAGGCTCAGAAACTACTAGAGAGTGCAGCTGTAATTGCTAAGGGAAATGCAATTATCTATAACAACATGGGTATCTCATGTGCAGGTCAGGGAAATACAGTAATGGCCACCGATAACTTCAATAAGGCACAAATTAGAAAAGAGGCTAAATACAATATGGGACTACTTTTGATGGAGAGTGGCGAGTACAAAAAGGCTCAAAACTACCTAAATGCAACTCCCGATGCTGCTTTAGCATATTGTCAGCTTCAGTGTGGCGAGAATCGCGAGGCACTTAGAACCCTAAAGCAAATTGCAAAACACAATGCCAATGATTACTACCTATTGGCCGTAGCAGCTGCTCGTTGCAATGAGCCAAATACAATGGGCGAGGCCTTACAAACTGCCTCTCATCACGATAAAAAGATGAAGCATAAAGCTAAACACGACACCGAGTTCTATCCATACAGAAAAACAGAACAGTATCAAAATGCCGTAAAATAATAGCAGAAATTAAAGAGTAAAAAGTGAGAGGGTTGGATTTGCCAATGCAAATCCAACCCTCTCTATTCCTAATTTCTGATTAGTAATTAAAAACTACTCCTCGTTACGCTCCTGACGTGGACGGAACTCGCGATGCTCGCGATTGTTATCACGTCTTGGACGGTCACCACGGAACTCACGACGCTCAGGTCTTTCAGGACGCTCAACGTAACCCTCTGGTTTTGGAAGAAGGGCTTTACGAGAAAGTCTTAACTTTCCTGTCTTAGCATCAATCTCCAACAACTTAACCTGAACCTTGTCACCCTCGTGAAGAACATCCTCAACATTCTCAATACGAGTATAATCAAGCTCTGAAACGTGCAACAAACCATCCTTACCTGGAAGAATCTCAACGAAAGCTCCGAAAGGTACGATTGATTTTACAACACCGTCATATACCTCACCAACCTCTGGTTTAGCAACAATTCCCTTGATTCTTGAAACTGCAATATTGATGCTCTCTGCATTTGGAGCAGAAACACATACAATACCCTTATTCTCAACCTCCTCGATTGTAACAACAGCTCCACTCTTCTCCTGAATGTCCTGAATAATCTTTCCACCAGGGCCAATGATAGCACCAATCTGATCCTTATCAACATTGAACTGAACCAAACGAGGTGCATGTGGCTTAAGGTCTGCACGTGGTTCTGGCATTGTATCAAGGATAATATCCATGATATGCATTCTTCCACGACGAGCCTGCTCCAAAGCTCTCTCAAGAATATCGTATGACAATCCGTCAACCTTAATATCCATCTGGGTAGCAGTAATACCATCACGAGTACCTGTTACCTTGAAGTCCATATCTCCCAAGTGATCCTCGTCACCCAAAATATCAGAAAGTACAGCGTACTTCTCACATCCCTTATCGGTGATAAGACCCATTGCAATACCTGTTACAGGCTTCTTCATAGGAACTCCTGCATCCATCAAAGCCAATGTTCCGGCACATACTGTAGCCATTGAAGAAGAACCATTAGACTCAAGAATATCCGATACTACACGAACTGTATATGGATAATCCTCAGGAATCATTCTCTTCAATGCACGGTAAGCCAAGTTTCCGTGACCAATCTCACGACGACCAATTCCACGGCTTGCTTTAGCCTCTCCGGTTGAGAATGGAGGGAAGTTATAGTGCAACATGAAACGCTCTTTTCCACGCTCTGTAGCCTCGTCAATAATCTTCTCATCCAACTTTGTTCCCAAAGTACATGTTGACAAAGATTGTGTCTCACCACGAGTGAATATAGATGATCCGTGTGGACCTGGCAAGTAATCAACCTCGCACCAGATAGGGCGAATCTGCTCAGTGTTACGACCGTCAAGACGAACGCCCTCGTCCAAAATCATACGACGCATAGCCTCCTTCTCAACATCATGGTAGTAACGTGAAACCATAAATGCCTTATCATCACGCTCCTCCTCAGGAATACTCTCCATATACTCCTCCTTAACAGCCTTCAACATATCCAAACGTTTATGTTTGTCAGCTGTGCAGCTACGACATGCATCGTAAGCCTTCTGGTAGCACTTATCCCATACATCCTGCTTCAACTCCTCGTCGTTAGTCTCGTGGCAGTATGTACGTTTCTCCTTAGCAACCTCCTTCATCAACTCCATCTGCACCAAACAGTGCTCCTTGATAGCGTCGTGAGCGAACTTAATAGCATCGAGCATCTCCTTCTCTGAAATCTCGTTCATCTCACCCTCAACCATCATGATGTTCTCATAGGTTGCACCTACCATAATATCGATATCAGCATCCTTCATCTGCGATGCTGTTGGGTTGATAACCAACTCTCCGTTTACGCGAGCAACTCTAACCTCAGAGATTGGACCATTAAATGGAACATCACTAACAGCCAAAGCAGCAGAAGCAGCCAATCCAGCCAAGCAATCAGGCATAGACTCCTCGTCTGCAGAGTAAAGAGTTACCTGTACAAAAGTCTCTGCATGGTAATCATCCGGGAACAATGGACGCAATGCACGGTCAACCAAACGAGAGACCAAAATCTCATAATCAGAAGCGCGACCCTCACGCTTTGTAAAACCTCCTGGGAAACGGCCCACAGAGGCAAATTTCTCCTTGTAATCAACAGAAAGAGGCATAAAATCTACATCCGGACCAGCCTCCTGAGCAGAACACACTGTAGCCAAAAGCATGGTATTACCACACTTCAACATAACAGCTCCATCAGCCTGCTTAGCCAACTTTCCTGTTTCAAGGGTGATTACTCTACCATCTGCAAGAGTAATCTGTTTCTCAATCACATTCATATCTTTATCTTAAAATCTCTTACAAACAAAACGTTTTGGCATTTTGTAAGAAAAGCCTGCCCGACGACTTGTCAGACAGGCCCTCTTGAATTTTCGAATTGAGTAAATAAAATTACTTACGCAATCCTAATGCCTTGATAATTGTGCGGTAACGCTCAATGTCACGGTCCTTCAAATAGTCAAGCAACTGCCTGCGCTTTCCAACCAATTTAGTCAATGCTCTCTGAGTAGCAAAATCTTTACGGTTTGCCTTCAAGTGACCGGTTAGGTGGCTAATACGGTAAGAAAATAAGGCAATCTGGCTCTCTGCAGAACCGGTATCCTTATTAGACTTTCCGTACTGAGAAAAAAGTTCTTCTTTCTTTTCAGATGTCAAGTACATGATTTTTAACGTTTTAATTAGTTTATAAATTTAACGGCACAAAATTACAACAAAATTCCCTAACCACCAAACAAAACCCAACAAAAATCACCCTTTTACACATTTCCCCTCCACCCTATCTCCCTATCTCCCTATCTCCCTTTCCCTTTGCACCTCTCCCCTTTCACCTTATCACCTCTCACCTTTCACCTTTCCCTTATCACCTCTCACCTCTCACCTTTCCCCCTATAACCTCTCCCTTACACCCTCTTTCACCTTTCACCGAAAATCACTACCTTTGCAAAAACAAAAAAAAACACAGAAATGAAAAAAATACTGACAATTTTAATAGCACTAACCATAACAATAGTAGCTGAAGCTCAAAAAACAGAAATATCATTCTCCGAAAACTCACACTACTTTGGAAACATTCCGGAAAAAGAGGGTCAAGTAGAGTATAAATTTACATACACAAATAAAGGAACTGCCCCACTTGTAATTAACGAAATCAGGACAGGTTGCGATTGCACATCATGCGAATGGAAAAAGGAACCAATAGCTCCGGGCCAAAGCGGAACAATAACAGCCATATTTGATCCTGAAGGTCTACCGGGAAAATTCATCAAAAGCATTGCTGTATTTGCAAACACCACTCCATCGGTACACACTCTAACCGTACGTGGCTATGTTATACCACAAAAGAGCGGTCCATTCGACAACTACCCAATCAAAATGGGCCATCTGCGTTTGGACAACGATAATCTTGACATACAAATTTTAAATCGTGGCGAGGCCTACAAAAAGGAGATTGCCATTATAAACAGCAGCAAAGAGAGCCTTGACATAGAGGCAACAATTGCTACAGAAGGAGTTGATACAGAAGTATTTCCAAAACGATTGGCGCCCATGGAGAGTGGAAAGCTTACAATCAGCTGGGAGACTAACAATAAAACACCTCTTGGCCCGGTAGATGATCAAATCAACATTATTCACAATGGTCAAATTGCAGGAGTAATTCCAATGTACATAGACATTCATGAGGACTTTTCTATGTATAAAAACGGTTACGAATCAGCACCACTGGTTGATGTTGGACACATAGAGGGTGATTTGGGAGCAATAAGAAGCGGTGAGCTTGTTCTTCATGATTTTGTAATTGGAAACGCAGGAAAAAGCGAACTACACATTCGTAAAATTGTATGCAAAGATCCAAATGTTACTGCCGTAATGAAAAAAGGTATAAAACCCGGTAAGAGCAGAAAACTAAACATCACAGTACAGGCAAATGGAGAACCATCGCTCAGAAGTGCAGAGATATTGCTATACACCAATGCCCCAAATAATCCGGTTATCGCCTACACACTATACTATGAAATTATCTAAAACATAAAAGCCCCCAAATATGCCACACCTATTCCCTTGCAAATTTTCTCTTCACCCTAATAACTCTTCACTCTTATCTAAACTCATTTCGCTAATAAGAGGACTTTACTCGCTACGCTCGGAACCAGAGTTCTGCCAACCCCCTAAATCCCCCTTCGCTTGGCTCACAAGTTCGCCTGCAC
>SUWY01000013.1:1809-24256 GCA_015061245.1 Bacteroidales bacterium | reverse complement strand
TTACTCGCTACGCTCGGAACCAGAGTTCTGCCAACCCCCTAAATCCCCCTTCGCTTGGCTCACAAGTTCGCCTGCACTTATAAGGGGGACTTACTCGCTACGCTCGGAACCAGAGTTCTGCCAACCCCCTAAATCCCCCTTCGCTTGGCTCACAAGTTCGCCTGCACTTATAAGGGGGACTTACTCGCTACGCTCGTTATTTACCTTTCCCTTTTCACCTTTCACCTTTTCACCTTTCACCTTTTCACCTTTCACCTTATACCTTTCCCTTGTCACCTTTCTAACCCTACTAATAACCCTAAATGCGAATGCTCAACAGAAAGAAATAGGATCATTACAGTTCAGCACAAACAGGATAGAGGCAGGTAGCATATTTATAGGCGAGGCTTGGGCTGACACCATAAACTGCTACAACCCCACCAACGACACTATTCAGGTTGCAACCGCCGAGGCTCCAGAAGGCTTACTTGCACGATTCAACACAGCTGCAATTCCACCTAAAGACTCAGCCAAACTTATAGTAACGCTCTACGAAACCGATCCTCAAAAGGTAGGTTACTACATAGCCACCTTCTCATTGGTTGAGAATGGCGAATACATTCTATACCCATACTTTAGTTACACCGCCAAATTGGAGCAAAAATTTTCACACTACACCGAAGAGCAGTTGACGGCAGCACCTAAAATTCAATGCAGTGAGCCCAACTTCAACTTCGGGCAAATAAGTCATGGGGCAAAGGTTAAACACACCTTTTACATAACCAATCAAGGCAAGAGCGACTTAGAGATATACAACATTACAACCGGATGCGGATGCACAGAAGCCACAGCCGATTTAATGATTATACCTCCTGGTATGGGCACAAAAATTGCCGTAACGTTTGACTCGCAAAACCGCTACGGCAATCAATATAAAACTATAACTATATACAACAACTCACCCCTAACTCCGGAGTTTCAACTCTCCATTTCAGGTACGGTTAAGTGATTCTCAACGACCAGTTGGCTCAAAATCCAACTGTCCAAATTCGAAGGCATATAGTGAAGTATCGCGCAAATACTGAGAATCATTAAACCATGAATCTGCTGTCTTATATGTTTCCATCAGATTTGATGGAACATAGGTTGTTATAAATGCCCATACCAAAGGACGCATACCCTCGCCCGTAGGAGGGGTTGTAGCCTCAGAATATACATATCTAACCTGCTGACAAGCACTGAATGCACCGTCATCGGCGGTAGTCAATGTCTTAGGAAGTTGCAAATGCGTCATATCAATACAATTAAAGAATGTATGATATCTAAGTGTAGTAATATTAGCCTTTATTATTGCCTTCTTAAGCTTTTTACACTCTGCAAATGCCAACATACCTATCTCGGTCACACTCTCCGGAATCCTGAGTATTGTAAAATCATTACCCTCGAAAGCTGACTGCCCAATACTCTCCAAGCCATCAGGGAAACTAATTTCTGTCAATGAACAACCTTTAAAGGCACTATCACCAATATCCATTAAATTCTCGGGGAATTTTATTGATGTAATTCCGGTATTTTCAAAAGCGCCATCGCCTATCTTGATAATACTCTTTGGCAATTCTATTGCCGTAAGCGCACTACATCCTCTATAAACACCACCTGGAACCTCAGTCAATGTTGCAGGAATATTTGTATTCTCCAAAGCAATACAATCCTCAAAAGCACCAGAGCCAAGATATGTAATACCAAGTGGCAACTCTATCTCCTTCAATAAGGTACATCCTTCAAAGCACCCCATTCCTATTGAACTTAAATCATCATTAAATTCAACGCTCTTCAAAGCCGTTGCGCCACTAAATACGTAATCTCCAAAATTTGTTATTCCACTTAGATCTATACTCTCCAAACTTGGACAATACAAGAAACAGTGATCAGGCAATGATTTAACCCCCGTTGGAATATTTATCTTTTCAAGGGAACTACATAGTGCAAATTGCGAACCTCCACGTCCACCTCCGTATGAACTGAACTCGGTAATTGAATTCGGCAGTACAACCTCTTTCAGTGATGTACACTCAAAAAACACTCCGGTCTCCAACTCGGTAACACCGTATGGAATTTCAACTCTCTCCAGTGATTCACATCCCCAAAATGCAGAGTGACCGATTGCTGTTACTCCGGCAGGGATATTGATACTCTTTAGTGATTTACAATAATCAAAGGCTTCAGAACCAATCTGAACAACCTTTTCAGGAATATTAACGCTTACCAATGATTTACATTGCGCAAAGGCACTATGAGGAATTTCAATCATATTCTCAGGCAATATTACTCTTTTTAAAAGTGCCATATTCATAAAAGCTTGCGATGGCAACGATATCAATTCGCCATAAGCATCACTCCATGTATTAGTCTCCAACCCACTCAAATCAACAAACTTCAATGTTGTGAAATAGGTACTGAGTGTATTATAATCCTCGTCACCCATATCTCCGGTAATAATGAGACTCTCTATATTGACCATCTGCTCTTTGGTTAATTTTGATTCAAGAGTCTCACCCTCGTTCAAATGAACACGCACTACATTCGATGAGAACTGAACCACACCAACTGTTGTCTTGACACCTTGCTTGTTATTGATAAAAAGAATATCGCCATCACGAACCTCACCACTGTTATTGGCACTCAACTTAAAGCTGTACACGCCATTCTCAACTCCGGTAAACTCCAACCAATCCAGATTCTCGCTTACCTGCAAATTCACATTAGTCATAGGTGTAATTGTAATAGTCTGCTCACCCTCTCCATACGAAACTACACCTTGACTTGAAGCATAAGGCTCACCACTTTGCACAATTTTATAGCTATGAACCACATCAATAGCCTCTGTTCTTTTGTTGCGAATGCCGTAATATATATTTATTACCCTTTCTTCGGTGATCGGATTAGGAGCTACAATCAACGGAGAGTAAAAACCATAATCCTCATTACGTATAGGGAAAGCCTCAATAGCACTATCATTATCAGAATAGTAAATCTCCTCATAAAACTCACTCATACTGCCATTATCCCAGAACGAGGTCTCAATTACACCACTCTCCAATGAACCACCCTGTGCAGCAACATCAAAAGAGTCGGCCGTTTTATTTACAGCAAGAGGTCCCATCTGAATAATTTCTAACTCAGTATTAACTTGAATGCGGTGATAAGTACGTGCAACTCTCTCATTATCAAACTCCTCATTTGGCTCAATACAAATAATTATATCGTAAACAAACTCAAAAGCATCAACAACACTATCCTTTCTAACATAGCTACAATCTATCCAATCCTCACGGAACAAACTCTCCCCCTCCTCTATCAATAAGGGAGCATTAGTAGCACCTACCAAAGTCAATGTAGCTCCATATGGCGATACAACTATCGGACTCTCTATTTCTCCCAATAAATGGAGAAAATCATCACGCTGAACATTGTCATGTTCTCCACCTCCGGTACTATCATCAGGATCTCTTTCTACAATAGAATCGTCATCTCCACCACATGCAACTAAAAACATGCATGCCATAATCCCCCATAAAAACTTTGAAATACCCATACCTATTATATTTATTGTTTGTTTATCTCTCTATATATTGTCTTCCCTCAATAACTTCAGCTCCATCAATAATGACATCGGTAGTAACAAACTCCAATCTCTTATTTGCAACTGTAACAGACACTCCCCCCAAAATATATTTACTCTCGAAAGGTTTATATGTCACCAATATTTCAAGAGTAGCAGGAGTTGAACTATTTGAGACCAGATTGTATCCCAAATAGTTAGTTCCTACAAGCTCATACTTCACATGGTATTGAACTACAGCCTTATTTTGAGTATCAACATAAATCTCACCTACACAACTCTTTGCATCGGCAGGATATACATTGGCACGAGTAGGAGTCTCAACAGAGAAACCAATAACCTGAATTTCACGTCCATCAATATTGGTTATACCCTTATCAATAAATGTATACTCATCATTTATACTCTCATCCAAAACAGATCTTGGAGCCATTACCACATCGCTATTGATAATCTCGTCCATAAGGGTCAAACCATCATATGCACTTATAGGATTGAATGAGCGACTTGCCTGATTAAAGCGATATCCATGATTTACATAGAGATCCTTGGCATTCATTCTTGCATAACCCAAAGCATTGTAAATTACAACCTCAGCATCACGGAAGTGTTCACCTCCTGGGGTTGCAGTCTTCTCTACAAATTTACCCACATAGTTATATGGTTGGGCTATATAGTTACGGCCTATATTATCAACAGCCTCTCGCAGCAACTTCCTATAAACCATTGACTTTCCATAAACATCAACATCGCCCACACTATATATTACAGGGGCTATTTGAACTATTAGTTCACCCTTTTCCGAATCAGCAATAGCCTTCGCTATCGGCAAATCTACGGTAGTAAAACCGACAGCCGAAATCTTGAATGCCAAATCTTTCATCAGCTCAGTATATCCAATAGAAAAATTACCATCAGAATCCGACGATGCTCCGTGAGTTGTTCCAGGCAAAACTATATTTGCAAATGGAACCGGTTCATTTGTCTCCTTATTTATCAATCTTCCCTTCAACTCTGCCATCTGGGCAAAAGCCATAAATGGGAACGCAAACATCATTGCAGCAACGATAACTTTCAATTTCATATGCAATCTAATTATTTTTTTATAACTTTGCGAATAGTAGTAAAATTACTACGCCAAAGTTACAGAATATAATCAAAATTTCAAAAAGCAATGAATATGAGAAAATCAGCAATAATTCTATGTGGTATTATGCTTCTTGGAGGCATGACAACTTCATGTGTTTCAAAAAAGAAATTCGATGCTTTGACTCACGAAAAGTGGAATGCAGACAATAAAATAGCAGAATTAAGTTCCCAAATTGCACAAAATGACGAGGAGTTCAATGCAATTCGCTACCAATTAACGCTTAACAATGCAGAAAAAGAGAAGACAATTCAAGAGTTAAGCGTTAAACTAAAACAGGCAAATCAGGTTGCAGAAGAGTTAAAACTAAGTCTTGAAAACACAACTGACCAGATGAACTACTCATCAATGTCCAGCGAGGAGCAGATTAAAGAGCTCAATGCTAAATTGGCCCTTGTTAACGCCGAGAGAAAAGAGTTACAACAGCAGATAAATAATCTTGAGTTCTCAAACCGTGAAATGCAGACATCTATTCAGATGGTCGAGCGCACAGTAGCTGAGCGAGATAATCAAATCAAGATAAAAGAGAACGAAAAAGCATCGTTAGCCAAGAAAGTTTCTCAGTTACAACAAGAGAAACGTGCAATTGAAGCTGAACGCGATAAGTTCCAGAATCAGGTTAATCTTCTAAAGAAAGAGCTAAATATGTAACTCTACCAAAGTTATGTGGTATATAGTTGCAGCATTAATATTACTTGTTGCTGTTGTAGGAACGGTAACATACATTCGTAAAAGAAGACATCCTGAAGAGGAGGACGAGATTAATGCCCCCGATGCAGAGTGTTGCGGTGCACACGCTGTTTGTGAAAAAGGGCTTAAAAAAGCAGAGGAGAAGATAGAATACTTCGATGATGAAGATTTGGATGTATTCAAATCAAAAGCTGCAGACTCTTACTCCGACAACGAAATTGAACGTTTCCGAGATGTATTATACACTCTACCATCAAACGAAATTGAGGATTGGTTAATCAGCTTGGAGAAACGTGATATTCAGCTACCTTTGATACTAAGACAAGAGGCAGTTGAAATGATATATGGATAGAACAAACAAAACATACTATAATGAATACAGTCAACATTGAGGGACCAAAGAAAAATTCCCTACTTATTCCAATTATTATTGTAGGTGCAATTGCACTTGTTTTAGCAATAGTTCTTATTGTAAAAATTCCACAATTACATGAAATTCAAGAGGGATTGGAGATGGAGAAACAGGAGTTGGAGTTAGAGCTTACCGAATTAAGCGAGAGCTACAACAATCTGAAAACAGAGAATGATACTCTAAACGAGCAAATGCTTCGTGAACAGCAAAAGATTACTACACTTCTCGAAAATATGAAGGAGTTCCGTAACAACTCATACGCTGAGATTAATCGCTATAAAAAGGAGATTGGAACATTGAAAGGTGTATTAAGAAGCTATATTGTACAGGTAGATTCACTAAACAAAATCAACTCTGAACTTCGCGCAGAGAACAAAGAGGTTAAACAGCAGATGGACTGGGTACGTGAGCGCAACACAAAGCTCGAGAAGGAGACATCGCAACTAAAAGATGTAGTCGAGAAAGCAGCAGTTCTTCATGCGCAAGAGTTGACCATTACTCCAATAAGAGCAAACGGGAAACGTGGCGATTGGAAGCGTTGTACTCAACTTAAAGCCGACTTTATTATTGAGAAGAACATTACAGCCGAGCGAGGTGCCAGAACTATATATCTTCGTATAATCAAACCCGATGGAACTGTATTGGGAGGAAACTCTAAAGTTACATTCCGCTATCAGGGGGCAAAATTGGAGTATACTGCCAAACGTGATATCCAATATGAGGGCGAGGAGTTAGAGGCTGCTATCTTCTGTCAAAACGATGGAACATTGACCAAAGGTCAGTACAGAGCTGAAATTTTCAGCAATAATGAATTGATGGCAACAACAGAGTTTGAATTCAAATAAGAGTAATGAGACACCTGATTGAGATGCCGATATACGGGGTGCTTTTTATGCTCATAACCGACAGCATTTGGTGGCTGTTGATTAGAGAGCATTTCACAAAACGGTGGTCAAAAATCCTGTTTTGGGGAGTCACTTTCAGCTTTATCATTGGCTTTATTGTATGTATATTTACCTTCCCTAATATTAGTGAGATAAAGTCATACAATCTACTATCGGTAATCATAGGTACTTTGATTGCATGGTATGTTCCTAAAATTCTGTACATCTTTATACGTCTGATTGGAATGCCATTTACACTAATAGGCGAGAAGAGCACAAAATTTGTCAAAGGCACTGCCCTGCTACTTGCTGCAATTTTATTCGGAAGTTGTGTATATGGATTTACAATAGGCAGATACAACTACAAAATAAATGAAGTGGAAGTTCCTATAGAGAATCTTCCCCGAGGTTTACAAGGGGTAAAAATTGTACACCTCTCTGATCTCCATTTAGGCAGTATATCTGACAGCTATAGCGGTATTGCCAAATTGGTTGAAGATGTAAATAAACAGAACGCAGATCTGGTACTCTTCACAGGCGACTTTGTCAATAATGTAGCAGAAGAGGCACTTCCATTCATTCCAACATTAAAGGAGATAAAGGCTCGTTATGGTGTATATGGAGTACTTGGAAACCACGACTACGGAGATTACCACCGCTGGAGCTCAAAAGCCGAGAAGGCTGCTAACCTAAGAAAACTAATCGAGAACGAAGAGCAGGCCGGAATAAAACTTTTATTAAATGAAAACGTAAAAATTCCCATAGGGCACGACACATTGCTGCTTGCCGGTGTGGAGAATTGGGGTAAACCACCTTTTCCACGCTACGGAGACCTAGAGAAAGCATTAAAGGATAGAGGTAACTTGACAACTGTTCTAATGTCACACGATCCATCACATTGGCAAGGACAGGTTATCTTCCAAAATGTTCCTCTAACTCTGTCAGGACACACACATGCAATGCAAATGGGAATCCAAATAGGAAAATTTAAATGGTCACCATCCAAATACCTATATCCTGAGTACGATGGTCTGTACAGCCACAACGGTTGTTATTTGAACGTCTCTCGCGGACAAGGATACTTAGCAATGCCGGGACGAATTGGTCTTCGTCCGTCAATCGATGTCATAACCCTTATAAACAAATAAGAGCTATGTTTAAACCACTTCCATACATCCTGATAGGAAAACGTCGTCGTGAAATTAGCAGAGAATTTCGAGTAATGAACGCAGATTTGGCTCGTGCGCGTAAAATGCAGCTCGCACTTCTACGTCATAACGACATAAAACTACCCGACTCTCTCGACGTTGGAGTAATGTTAAAACAATCAAGAAGTGTTGGAGGTGATTTGTATATGTATTCGGTTCAAAACAATCAATTCCGTTTCATCATTGCCGATGTCTGCGGAAAAGGCATGACAGCAGCACTCTATATGTCTGCCATTCATCATATTCTTATCACAATAGACAAGAATGAATCTCCTGCTGAATTCTGCAATATTCTCAATAATGAGTTGTGCAAACTAAATATCGATGGAATGTACATGACCATGATAACCGGTACTGTAAATTTACGTACGGGCGAGGTTGCATACGTTAATGCAGGTCACACATCTCCTATCTATTGGGGTGCAGATAAAAGTGCAAAATACTTCAATGGTGAAACCGATATTCCCATTGGCATAATTGAGGATTTCACCTACACTAATAACTTTCAAAAATTAAATGCTCACGACACGGTAATCCTCTATACCGATGGAATTACCGATAGTATTAATGAGGAGGAAGAGAACTTCGGAAAAGACCGTCTATTGGAAACATTGAACAGATGTAAAAGTAGAAAGCCCGCCGATATCATAGCTAAAGTATCTAAAGATATTCGTACATACAACAACCATGTACCGCAATCCGACGATATGATCCTTATGGCACTTTGTTACAATGGCGAGGAGTTGTTCCACCAGGCAACAGTAATACCACAAGAGACCATCGACGAAATCTCGCTCAACAACAACGAGGTTATCAACGAGATTCAAATTACTATCTGATATCGCTATCAACAACCTGCATCCAAGCCTTCAAACTCTCGGTTGCATAGCTATTGGTATCGGTAATGAATTTACCGCCCTTAATATCATAAATGGCATTGCCCTGCTCTGTAGCTACAAAGGCAGATACAGTATTGGAGAAGTATGCAAACTGCGAAACAGAGTCTGCCAACAAATTCTTACTGAAGCGGAAATCCGATGCATCAATATTGAGTTGAGCAAGAACCGTTTTGGCAACATCTGTTTGCGAACCAATACCATAAACAACACTATCTTTAGCCGACACCGCACCACCAAACAGCATTACAGGTATCTTAAAGATTTCAGTATCGTTTACATCATTATTTCCACCAATATGTATTGTACTATGGTCTGCCACCAATACAAAGAGTGTATTATCATACAACCCCTCAGCCTTACACCCCTCGATAAAGTTACCTAAACAGCTATCAGTATAGTAGATAACACTTTTAAACATCTCTTCGCGACTATCTCCCGGGAATTTAGGTTCTGTAGGAAGAATAAAAGGCTCATGGCTGGTCAGATTATAAATCATATAACAGAATGGCTCTTTTTCGCTCTTCATATCCTGCAACGCCTTCTCGTAGGTATACTCGTCATGAACACCCCACTTAAATCTATTCTTAATGGCCTCGCCCGAAAAAGCACTCTCATCAATAAGCTTCTCGAAAGAGAGTCTTGCATAGGACTTAAAGTTACCGAAATTCATATCACCTGCATAGTAGAAAGCAGTTGTATATCCATTCTCACCAAGTTTTTTAATGAACGAGGGCTTCTTCATAGCCTTCTCCGGAAACTTTACAATAGCGGTCTTATAGTGCGAGGGCTGTCCACTGATAACCCCTGCCAAACCTCGGTCTGAACGCATTGCAGTACCGTAAATATTGTAGAACAGCACACCTTCGCTTGCCAAGTTATTCAAATTCGGAGTTACCAAAGAGTCTCCACCTAAAACACCAATTGCCTTCGAGGTAAAGCTCTCCATAAGCAAAACCACAACATTGGGACGCTCACAATTCAAAATATTGGTATAACTCTCCGAAGAGTAACATGTACCATTTACAATTGAATCTGCATCGGTTTGATCCATAAACTTCAACACCTTACCCTTATCCATATGGGTAACCTCGTAGATAAAATTCCAAACACCATTTACAGCAGCCTGGTTAGCAAAACTGCTTGTTGGGTGGAAATAGCAAAAGCCGCTATTCATAGGAGCCACATTAAAACCACCGCGAATAGGAATAAACAGAACCCCGGCAAACAGAACAGAACTGATTAAATATCGTAGCGGTCTCCCCTCTTCCTTCGGGAAACGTACAAAACGTCTATATGCCTTCCAACATACAAACCATGCAACAGCCATAATACCAATCAAAATTGCAGCCATTCCCGGAGTAGTTGAAGCTACTGCAGCTCCCGGAGTCTTCAAATATCCAATAGGCGAGGCATCGGAATGGGTACCCCAATTGGCAAAAATCTCCATATCCACAACACTCACAATTATTACAATTGCCAAAAGTGTTGCAGTCAAAACATTAAAAAACTTTCTTGCATAGCGTGCGCTGATTACAGAGCACAAAATTGCAAGCAGAGTTCCTGCTCCGGCCATATAGCCTGCAAACGACATATCCATGCGGAAACCGTGCAGATATATACCCAATATATCCGCCCCCGCAAGAGTTTTACACTCCTCAATATTCCACAACAGGAATATGCTCTTCATCAAAAGAGCCACACATACCCAAAATATATAGTACTTAACAAGAAATAGTATTCTTTTCATCACAATCAGAATTAAAATGGAGGATCATCGTCATCAGCCCTAGGCGATTTATCAAACATCTCAGTATCTGCACTCATAACCGAATTTGAGATATTAATAGAGTCATTCAATTCAACTGCATCAGCCTCGGAGATAGTAGAGTTTCTCGGCTTTGCCTTACTCCTTGAAATTGTATCCCAATCAACAAACTGAGTATACTGACCACGGAAACGCAACTTAATCTCGCCAATACTACCACTACGGTGCTTAGCAATAATAATCTCGGCCAATCCCTTCTGAGACAACCCATTTCCATCAACTCCCGACTTATTATACACCTCAGGACGGTGGATAAAGATAACCATATCGGCATCCTGCTCAATAGAACCCGACTCACGCAAATCAGACAGAATAGGCTTCTTATCCTGACGGCTCTCCAAACCACGGTTCAACTGAGACAATGCAATCATTGTAATACCCAACTCTTTGGCAATAATCTTCAATTGACGTGATATCATACTCACCTCTTGCTCACGATTACCACGCATATCCGCTCCGGCAGTCATAAGTTGCAAATAGTCCACGATAACCATTTTAATGTCATACTTATTTTTCAACATTCTGCACTTGGAACGCAACTCCAAAATGGACAAACCTGCGGTATCGTCAATATAGATAGGGGAATTTGAAAGGACCTTGGCACTATTGTTTAAATGTATCCACTCCTGTTCAGTCAACTGACCTGTCTTCAACTTCTCCGACTCCAACTCAGCCTGACACGACAACATTCTGTACATCAACTGCACTCCCGACATCTCCAGCGAAAAGATAGCCAAAGGAATCTTCTGGTCGACAGCAATATTCTTTGCCATTGAAAGCACAAAAGCAGTCTTACCCATAGCCGGACGAGCGGCAATAATAACCAAATCCGAGGGTTGCCACCCGTGAGTATTCTTATCCAGCTCAGTAAATCCCGATGAGATACCATTAATTCCTGTAACATTTTCGGAAGCCTTTTTAATATTAGCCAATGCTTGAGTCAATAGTGGCGAGGCCTCTTGAGTATCCTTGCGGATATTGGTATCGGCCATATCAAACACCCTCTTCTGCGCACGGTCAATCAAATCCTGCACATCTACTGAATCATCATAAGCCATATTCTGCAACTCTGTGCACGATGTAATCATTTGACGCTTCAAATACTTTTGCACCAAAATCTTAACATGAAACTCCACATTAGCAGCACTCGCCACCTTCGATGACAACGACGACAAATATGCCATACCTCCAACCTCATCCAACTCACCGGTACTCTGTAAATAATCGGTAACTGTCAGCAAATCCACAGGTCTATCCTGCACAAACAACTCTCTGATTGCATGGAAAATCTTTTGGTGACTCTTCTTATAAAAAGTCTCCGGCTCCAACATATCGCCAACCAAAGAGTAGGCATCAGACTCAAGCAACAACGCACTCAAAACCGCCTCCTCAAGATCAACCGCTTGAGGTGGAACCTTGCCATAATCTGCAGAATAATCCTTCTGCTTATAATCTCTTTTTCTATCAGGCATAATCAATTACTCTCCGTTTAACAACTTCTCGGCAGCACTCAAAGCCTCAGCAGTAATGCAATTACCACTCATCATAACAGCCAACTCCTCAATCCTCTCTGCCTTCGTCAACAACTTTATTTTAGACAAGGTCTCCTGTTCGGAATCCTCCTTATAAACCTTATAATGCCACTCTCCAGCACTCGCAATCTGCGGTAAATGAGAGATAGCAATAACCTGCATAAAGTTACTCATTTCTCTCAACATTGCAGCCATTTTATGAGCAACTTGTCCCGACAATCCGGTATCAATCTCATCAAAAATGACAACAGGCAACTTCTTACACTTAGCCAACACATACTTAAATGCCAGCATAACTCTCGACATCTCACCACCGCTGGCAATATTTGCAATCTCGCCCGACACCTGATTCTTATTGGCAGCAAAAAGTATAGCAATCTTATCACAACCATTCGCCATAAAACGCTCCTCTCTCTCTACAACCACCTTCAACTGCGGGTGAGCAATACCTAAACTCTGCAATAGTTCAACCATTAAACCAATCAAGCTATCCACACCAGCCACTCTCGACGCATGTAACTCATCGGCAATCTTAATAAGCGAGGCCTCACACTGCTCAATCTGTTTAGTTAACTTCTGAACCAAATCGCCGCTCAGCTCAATCTGCGACAAACGCTCCTCAATAGCATTTCGCTCATTAACCAACTCATCCGGAGTATCAACCTTGAACTTCAACTGCAAATCATACAAAACACCCAAACGCTCCTCAACAGCCTGTAAACGGCCACCATCGCAATCAACATCCTGCCCTTTTCGCTCAGCCTCGTCGGCCATATCCGATAGTTCAAGGTAAACACTCCTTAAACGCTTTCCATACTCATCGGCAATAGGGAAAACAGAACCAATCTTATCCATTGAACCTCGCAACGAGTTCAATTGCGACAACATATTAGAGTCATCATCGCGTAATGAGTAGACCAATTCACCTAATGCGCCCTTAATCTGCTCGGAATTCTGCAAAATTGCCAACTCCTCCTCCAACTCCAAAGCCTCGCCCACTCTTAAATTGGCAGCGCTAAGCATATTGAAACGATAGTTCAAGAAATCGCTTTCACTCTGTGCCTTGAACCACTCCTCCTTAGCAGCATCCAGCTCTTTAACCAGAGAATTACGCTCTTTGTAAAGTTCAGAATAACGTTCAAGCAACTCTCCATTTCCACAAAAAGCATCGAGCAACTCCGCCTGAAAATCACTCTTACCCAACAACAAAGACTCATGTTGCGAATGAATATCAATAAGATAGGAGCCAAACTCCTTCAACTGCTTAATTGTAACAGGCGTATCATTAATAAACGAGCGAGACTTTCCCTCAGAACTAACCTGACGTCGCACCACCGTATGCTCATCATAGTCCAACTCATTTACCTTGAACCACTCCTCTAAACCATACTCCGACACATCGAAGGTAACCTCGACAATGCACTTACCTCCGTTATCGCGCACAACCGAACTATCTGCACGCGCTCCAAGAGCCAAGTTCAAAGCCCCTAAAAGGATTGATTTACCAGCACCGGTCTCACCCGTAATCACGGAAAAACCTTTGCCCAACTGCAATTCACTCCTCTCAATCAAGGCATAATTTGATATATTGATATTTTCAATCATAGCACACAATATTGAACTCCAAAAGTAACAAATATTTGGTAGATTTAATTACAAGTATTACCTTTGTGACGCTAAAAAAATTAAAATAGATTTCAAAGTTCTTTCAATATGATAAGCAGAAGATTAATACGAATCAAGGTGCTACAAATGGCTTACGCACACATTCGTTCAATAGACAAGCAGCTCGATATAACAGAAAAAGAGTTGATAACCAAAAGTATAAAAAGCAGTACTGACCTATACTATTTGACTCTATCGTTACTATCTGATATGCGTTATATGGCAGCAAAACGTATCGATGCAGCTAAAAATAAATATATACCTACTGCTCAGGATTTAAATCCAAATATGCGCTTTGCAGAGAATCCTGTAATATTGAAAATCGAGCAAACTCAGCACTATCAAAACTACATTTCAAACAACGTTATTGTATGGAACAATGACGAGACACTTGCATACTTCTTGAACAAACTTCAAAGTAGCGAGCTATATGAAAAATATATGAGTGCCGAGAGTGTCTCATTCAAAAAGCACTTGAAATTTGTTATCGATGTAATGACCAATATCATTCTTGACGATGATGTATTCTATCAGCACACCGAAGAGAAGAACATATATTGGAACGATGACTACTCTACCGTAATGCCTGCAGTATTGCGTACATTGAAAAGAATCACCGAAGAGGAGGAGATTATTTTTGATGATCAACTTGCCATTGATGAAAATCAAGAGGACTGCAACTTTGCAAAGACACTTATCCGTCGTACCCTTTGCGACCGTGAAAATTACGATGAGTTGATTGCAAAATACACAGTAAACTGGAATATCGAGCGTATGTCAGAAATGGACCGCTTGATTATGGATATGGCAATTACAGAGTGGATTAACTTCCCTGAAATTCCAATCAAAGTAACCATTAATGAGTATCTCGACATTGCAAAGGCTTATAGTAGCGAGAAGAGTAACGGTTTCATTAACGGAGTCCTAGACAAAATTCTTAGCGATCTTCAGGAGCAGGGCAAAATTCAGAAAGCCGGTAGAGGATTGTTAGGGTGAGATTATTTTGTTAGGTGAAAGGGAAAAGTGAAAAAGTAATTTAATAGATAAAAAAAAGAAGAGGCTTGAGTTAAACTCAAGCCTCTCTTCGTATTTATTAGTCAGCCATACGCTTGTAGTTGTTATAACGCCACAATGCGTTGTCTTGAGCAGCCTGGAACAACTCCTCAGCCTCTGCAGGATACTGCTTCATTACAGATGCGTAACGAACCTCACCCTTCAAGAAGTCTTTGAACTTACTCCAATCCGGCTCCTTGCTATCCAATGTGAATGGATTCTTGCCCTCAGCCTCAAGAGTTGGGTTGTATCTCCACAAGTGCCAGTAACCGCAAGCAACGGCAGCAGCCTCCTCAGCCTGTGATTTACCCATACCTGCCTTCAAACCGTGGTTGATACATGGAGCATAAGCAATGATCAATGATGGTCCATCGTAAGCCTCAGCCTCACGGATAGCCTTCAATGTCTGAGCTGGATCAGCACCCATAGCAATCTGAGCAACATATACATAACCGTATGTTGTAGCCATCAAACCAAGATCTTTCTTACGTACACGCTTACCTGCAGCAGCAAACTTAGCAATAGCTCCTACCGGTGTTGCCTTAGAAGACTGACCTCCTGTATTTGAATAAACCTCAGTATCAACAACCAATACGTTTACATCCTTACCTGTTGACAATACGTGATCCAATCCACCATAACCAATATCGTATGATGCACCATCACCGGCAATAATCCACTGGCTACGTTTTACCAAGTAGTCCTTATACTCAAGAACTGACTTACATGTATCGCAACCACAAGCCTCACAAGCTGCAATAATCTGTGGAGCAAGCTCTTTGGTCTTGTCTGAACTATTCATATTTGCCAACCACTCAGTGAACAAGCCCTTCAACTCATCGCTGCACTGAGGACACTCAGTTCCCTTACGGATAATATTAGCCAAACGCTCAACCATCTTCTCGTTAGCAAGCTTCATACCCAAACCGAACTCTGCGAAATCCTCGAACAATGAGTTAGCCCAAGCAGGACCCTGTCCCTTAGCATTTGTTGTATATGGAGTTGATGGAACAGATCCTGAGTAGATTGAAGAACAACCTGTAGCATTAGCTACCATCTCATGATCTCCGTACAACTGAGAAATCAACTTAACGTATGGAGTCTCACCACAACCTGAACATGCTCCGCTGAATTCGAACAATGGAGTTGCGAACTGAGTATTCTTTGGATTAGCCTTAATATCTACCAAATCCTGCTTGCTAGATACCTTCTCTACGCAATAATCCCAATTTGCAGCCTCGCTCAACTGACTCTCCAAAGAAACCATCTTAAGTGCCTTACCCTGCTTGTTACCTGGACATACGTCAACGCAGTTACCACAACCCAAGCAATCAAGAACACTTACCTGCATACGGAATGTCATTCCATCGAACTGCTTTCCGATAGCCTTGATTGTATCGAAAGATGCACCCTTCTGCTCCTCCTCGTTCAATACGAATGGACGGATACAAGCGTGAGGACAAACAAAAGCACACTTGTTACACTGGATACAGTTTGCAGCCTCCCACTCAGGAACGAATGCAGATACTCCGCGCTTCTCCCACTTAGCGGTACCCTGCTGCCATGTACCATCCTCAAATCCCTTGAATGCAGAAACCGGCAACAAATCACCATCCTGTGCATTGATAGGACGAACAACCTCGTTAATAAATGCAGGAGCGTTATCCTTAGCAGCCTCCTCAATCTCAAGTGAAGCCCATGCTGGATCAACTGTCAACTGCTTGTACTCACCACCGCGATCAACAGCAGCATAGTTCTTGTTTACAACATCCTCACCCTTCTTACCGTAACTCTTAACGATGAAGTGCTTCATCTCCTCGATAGCCTGCTCTACAGGGATAACCTCGGTGATACGGAAGAATGCAGACTGCAAGATTGTATTTGTACGGTTACCCAATCCAATCTCCTGAGCAATCTTAGTAGCATTGATATAGTAAACAGTGATATTCTTCTCTGCGAAATATTTCTTAACCTTGTTAGGCAAGTTCTTAACCAACTCCTCACCATCCCATAGGGTATTCAACAAGAATGTACCGTTCTCACGCAATCCGCGAGTTACATCGTACATATTAAGGTATGCCTGAACGTGACAAGCCACGAAGTTAGGTGTTGTTACCAAATATGTAGAGTGGATAGGCACATCACCGAAACGAAGGTGTGAACAGGTGAAACCTCCAGACTTCTTAGAGTCATAAGAGAAGTATGCCTGACAATATTTGTTAGTTGTCTCTCCGATAATCTTAACTGAGTTCTTGTTAGCTCCAACAGTACCGTCAGCACCCAATCCATAGAACTTAGCCTCGAAAGTTGAAGCATCGCCCAATGCAATCTCCTCCTTAGCAGGAAGTGATGTAAATGTTACATCATCAACAATACCTACAGTGAAGTGATCCTTTGGCTGTGGAAGTGACATATTCTCGAATACGCTAAGAATCTTAGCAGGAGTTGTATCGTTAGAAGCCATTCCGTAACGTCCACCGATAATCTTTGGAGCGTTTGCTACACCATTATAAGCAGCAACAACATCCAAATACAAAGGCTCAGCGTATGCACCTGGCTCCTTAGTTCTATCAAGAACAGTCAAATATTTTGTTGTAGCAGGAACAGCTGCCAACAAGTGCTTAACAGAAAATGGACGATACAAGTGAACAGCCACCATACCAACCTTCTCACCCTTAGCCTGCAAGTAATCGATAACCTCGATAGCTGCCTCGGTAGCAGATCCCATCAAAACAATTACGCGCTCTGCATCCTGAGCTCCGTAGTAGTTGAATAGACCATACTTACGACCTGTAATCTCTGACAACTTCTCCATGTACTCCTCAACGATTGCAGGAACTGCATCGTAGAATGGGTTACAAGCCTCACGGTGTGCAAAGTAAACATCACTATTCTCAGCCATACCGCGAGCTACAGGAGCATTTGGATTCAAACCGCGAGCACGGAACTCAGCCAATGCCTGCTGATCAAGCAATCCTGCAAGTTGATCTTGCTCGATAACCTCAATCTTCTGAATCTCGTGTGATGTACGGAATCCGTCGAAGAAGTTCAAGAATGGAATACGGCTCTTAATTGTAGCCAAGTGAGCTACAGCTGACAAATCCATAACCTCCTGAACAGAACCCTCTGCCAACATAGCAAAACCTGTCTGACGACAAGCCATAACATCCTGATGGTCACCGAAGATAGAAAGAGCGTGGCTTGCCAACGCACGTGCAGACACGTGGAATACGCAAGGAAGCATCTCTCCGGCAATCTTATACATATTAGGGATCATCAACAACAATCCCTGAGAAGCGGTATATGTTGTAGTTAACGCACCTGCTTGCAATGATCCGTGAACAGCTCCAGCTGCACCACCCTCACTTTGCATCTCTTGAACCTGAACGGTCTCACCGAAGATATTCTTTCTTCCTGCTGCCGCCCACTCATCTACATACTCAGCCATTGTAGATGAAGGTGTGATAGGATAAATACATGAAACCTCGCTGAACATATAAGCGATATGCGCAGCAGCCATGTTACCATCACAAGTGATAAACTTTTTCTCGTTTGCCATTTTGTTAATTGTATATGTTAATACTTAAAAAAATTACTTACCTATGTATCAGAATTTTACAGCTTCATCCATCAGAGAGGAAGTCCGTTCTATTCAATCCTACAAATTTAGAAAAAAATTACAATCCTGATACCGTTACTCCCTATTTTTTTACTCCGATGTTGACATTGACACCAGGAACTCCTCATTACTAGCGGTTAACTCCATCTGTTTCTTTACAAACTCCATGGCCTCAACCGAGTTCATATCAGCCAAATAGTTTCTCAGAATCCATATTCTATTCTGAGCTGCAGGAGTCAACAACAAGTCATCGCGACGAGTACTTGAAGCTGTAATATCAACAGCAGGGAAGATTCGCTTATTACTCAACTTTCTGTCAAGCTGCAACTCCATATTACCGGTACCCTTGAACTCCTCGAAGATAACATCGTCCATCTTAGAACCGGTCTCGGTAAGAGCAGTAGCCAAAATTGTCAACGAACCTCCATCCTCAATATTACGAGCAGCACCGAAGAAACGTTTTGGTTTATGCAAAGCATTAGCGTCAACTCCTCCGGAAAGAACCTTACCTGAAGCAGGTGAAACGGTATTATAGGCACGTGCCAATCGGGTAATTGAATCCAAAAGAATAACAACATCATGACCGCACTCTACCATACGCTTTGCCTTCTCAAGAACAATATTGGCAACCTTAACATGGTGCTCTGCCGGCTCATCAAATGTAGAAGAGACAACCTCGGCATTTACACTGCGAGCCATATCGGTAACCTCCTCCGGACGCTCATCAATCAACAAAATAATCAAATAGACCTCCGGATGGTTAGCTGCAATAGCATTTGCAATCTCCTTCAACAAAACGGTCTTACCGGTCTTTGGCTGCGCAACAATCAAACCGCGCTGTCCCTTTCCGATTGGAGCAAACAAATCAACTACTCGAGTAGAAATTGAAGAAGAACCATTACCTGTAATATTGAACTTCTCATTAGGGAACAATGGTGTAAGGTGATCAAAAGGCACTCTATCACGCACATCCTCGGGTGAACGGCCATTAATTGAAACCACCTTTACAAGAGGAAAATACTTCTCTCCCTCTTTCGGAGGACGCACCTTACCCTTTACAACATCGCCTGTCTGCAAACCAAACAACTTAATTTGGCTTTGAGAGACATAAATATCATCGGGCGAGGATACATAGTTATAATCTGATGAGCGTAAGAAACCATATCCGTCAGGCATAGTCTCCAGTACTCCGGTACTCTCAATAATACCATCAAACTCATAGAAACGCTCCCTCTTATCAAACTTACTCTTAACATCGTTTTGTGATTGTGTTTCGGGCGAGGTCTCACCTTGAACCATTTGAGACTCTTGAACCTCTTGCGGAGTATTTGAAACTTGTTGAGTTTGCTCAGAATGTGCAACAGCCTCAACAGCCCCTTGCACCTCCTCATTAACTAGATTTATATCTGAAATTGGCTCAACAACTTCTCTACTATCAATCTCATCTCTACGCATCAACTCTTCTCTACGCTCGTGCTCATCTCTGCGCTCAGCCTGCATTTCACGACGTCGGCTCTGCCATTCGCGAACTCCCGGACGGCGGAAATTGCGCTCTTGGCGCTCTTGGCGATCACTACGCTCAGCTCTTTCCTGACGGTCGCCTCTCTCCTGGCGCTCTTGAAACTCACCGCGCTCTTGACGGTCGCTACGTTCTGCACGCTCAAAACGATCATTACGCTCAAAGCGTTCCTGATGTTCACCACGCTCAACTCTCTCCTGATTATCAACTCTGTTTGAAGCAACAGAACCGCCCTCTTGAACATCCGCAATAAACCCTCTATTGCTTCTTCTGTAGACAATCTCCTTGTCCTGTTCCGCAACACTACCTTGAGATCCACCAACCTTCTCAACTCCCTGATTGAAAATACGAACTCTTGGTTTACGGATACGATCCTGACGATCTTGACGATCTTGGCGCTCCTCCTTCTTAGCAGGGGCTACATCGGCCATCGGAGTTTCAGCTTGAACATCCAAGATTTTGTAGATAAGTTCTTGTTTCTTGAAGGACTCAACCCTCTTGATTTTCATCTCTTTAGCTATTTGTCGCAACTCTGGCAACAACTTTTCGCTTAACGCTAAAATATCGTACATAAATAATTTGATATAAAAAATAGAATTCGAAACATTGCCCTGTTGAGAGGGTCTGAACAATTTCGACATGACAAAGGTATGAAAAAATAGTGAAATCGCAAAATTATTTCTATTTTTGCAGCTAATAAACTACCTTTAAAGGTGTAAATTTGTATTAACACAAAAAATTAAGAGATATGACTGGATTGATTTTTGGACTTGGAACCGCCGAAATAATTATAATTTTGGTTGTAATTGTACTACTATTCGGAGCAAAGAAAATTCCAGAGCTAATGAAGGGAGTAGGCAAAGGTGTAAAGAGTTTCAAAGAGGGCCTAAAAGAGACTGAAACTGAAACTGACACAGAGAAGAAAGAGGAGCAATAAGAATTCCTAATTCCTAATTCCTAACTCCTAACTCCTAACTCTATTTCTAATTAATGGAGAATAAATCTATATGGGAGCATTTGGATGACCTGAAAAAGGTACTGGTACAAATGCTTATAATAAGTTTAATATTTGCGATAGCTGCCTTCTTCTTCAAAGAGCAGCTATTTGCACTACTATTAGCACCACAAAACTCCGATTTCATTCTATATCAATGGATTTCTCAAATAGGAGACAAACTTGGAATACCAAGTATGCAGATTGAACCATTTAGTTCAAATCTAATAAACATTGAACTAACCGCACCATTCATGATACACATGAAAGTAGCACTATACACCGGAATACTCATATCGGCTCCAATATTGATATACAAGCTATTCGCCTACATTTCACCGGCTCTATATGCATCAGAGAAGAGAGCAACACTAAGCGTTCTTCCATGGGCTGTACTGCTATTTTACTGCGGGATAATCCTTAACTACCTGATAATATTCCCCGTATCATACAGATTTCTGGCAACATACACAGTAAGCGACACTGTAGTCAACACAATATCACTAAGTTCATACATCAGCACATTCACAATACTATCAATAATGATGGGAATAGCATTCGAGATTCCTATTGTATGTTTGCTACTCTCAAAAATGGGAATTCTAAGTGGAGAACTACTATCAAAATATCGTCGTCACGCATTCGTAATAATAATGATCATTGCCGCCATTATTACCCCCACAAGCGACATATTCACCCTAATGATAGTCACACTCCCAATCTACCTTCTATTTGAACTCGGCATCCTCCTCTCCAAAACCCACTAAATCACCCCACTCTGTGACTTGAAACCTCGCCCAACTCCTCACTCCTCACTCCTCACTTTTCACTCACCTTTCCCCTTTTCCCTTTAACCTATCACCTAAATATAAAATAAATAATCTACCAACCCCCTAAATCCCCCTTCGTTTGGCTCACAAGCTCGCCTGCACTAATAAGGGGGACTTACTCACTACGCTCGGGACCAGAGTTCTACCAACCCCCTAAATCCCCCTTCGTTTGGCTCACAAGCTCGCCTGCACTAATAAGGGGGACTTACTCGCTACGCTCAAACCTGAGTTCTACCAACCCCCTAAATCCCCCTTCGCTTGGCTCACAAGCTCGCCTGCACTAATAAGGGGGACTTACTCACTACGCTCGGGACAAGAGTTCTGCCAACCCCCTAAATCCCCCTTCGTTTGGCTCACAAGTTCGCCTGCACTAATAAGGGGGACTTACTCACTACGCTCAGAACAAGAGTTCTGCCAGCCCCCTAAATCCCCCTTCGTTTGGCTCACAAGTTCGCCTGCACTAATAAGGGGGACTTACTCGCTACGCTCGGAACAAGAGTTCTGCCAACCCCCTAAATCCCCCTTCGTTTGGCTCACAAGTTCGCCTGCACTAATAAGGGGGACTTACT
>SUWY01000013.1:0-1799 GCA_015061245.1 Bacteroidales bacterium | reverse complement strand
ACAAGAGTTCTGCCAACCCCCTAAATCCCCCTTCGTTTGGCTCACAAGTTCGCCTGCACTAATAAGGGGGACTTACTCGCTACGCTCGCTAATCCCCTTTCACCTTTAACCTTTAACCTTTAACCTTTCCCCTTTAACCTTTCCCCTTATCTTATCTCACCTCTCCAACAAAATCACCCTCTTAGTCTCAAAAAACTCCTCACTGAAAACCTTCGACAAATCAAAAACTTGAGCAGCAGGAAAAGGCTTCAACTCATCCTCAAAATCACCACCCTTCAAATAGATAATACCACTCTTGACTGGAATCCTCGCCTCACCACACTTACTCCACGCCATCGTCTCAGCAGAACCGGGATCTCCCGCACCCTTAATACGTCCTTTGGTAAACTTCACAAAATCTGGAAACGCAGTAACCGCGCGACTGATCACAAAATCGAACTTCATATCCTTAGGCAACTGCTCTACTCTGCTGTGGTAAGTTGTAATATTCTTCAAAGCAAGACTCTGTGAAACCTCGTTTACAACCTTTATCTTCTTACCAATAGAATCAACTCCCGTAAAGTGAACCTCTGGAAACATAATAGCCAACGGAATACTGGGGAATCCACCTCCACAACCAATATCAACAACCTTGGTACCCGGCTTGAAATCGAAATATGCAGCAACACCCAAAGAGTGCAGAACATGATGGAGATAGAAATTCTCCATATCTTTTCTTGAAATAACATTGATTTTCGAGTTCCAATCCTCGTACAAGGCCTGCAACTTACTAAACTTATCAATCTGTTCCTCTGTTAGTTGAGGAAAATATTTTTTTACTATATCCATCATATTCAAAACCGATAAAACCATTGTTTTACATTCTACAAAGATAAAAATTGCTATCTAAATTAACACTACAATCACAACAAAAATAGCTGAAAATTCACACCTGAAATATCGCACTGTTTATTTTGGTTCATTTGCTAAAAACATAAAATCATGATTGTAAATTAATTAATTTTGCAGCTTAAAATTTTGAAACAGTTTAAAATTCCTTAAAAAACTTGTATAATGAAAAAGAGCATAGTATTACTCATTTTGATTTGCATCTCATTAACCTCATTTGGAAAGACAAGAGATACATTGAAATATACCACATTCTCGCCCAAGACAAACGTAAAACTAAACACTCTTGTTTGTATAGGAGTGATAAATCCGGCTTTTGAATTACGTTTAAGCAACAAATTTTCCATCCAACTGGAGGGACTGGGTGTAATCTCCTCTGACAACTACTTAGGAACAGGATATCCTCTACAAATGTGGTCATGCTTTTTGGAGCCTCGCTGGTATCCTAAAAGGGTATTTAACGGCTTCTTCCTAGGTGCAAACGTAGGAAGTGGTGCCTTCCGCTTAAACAAAAATATCCTGTACAAATTCTTTGGATGGTCACCGGACTTAAACTATAAAAAGTATGAACACTCCGTTCAAATCGGAGCGAACCTAATGGCCGGAATCACACTTGGTTACACCTACACATTCAAATGCAACCCCCATTGGGCAGTCGAAGCCAACTGGAGCATGGGTCGTCAATGGGCAATTTACGAGGACTATCTCTACAAAGACGAAAAAGTGGAACACCATATTCCTAACAACGGAAGTGCTGAATATATGCCTTTTTACAGAGGCGGAATTTATATATCATACAAGTGGTAAAGAGTTTAACTTTTATTATCTTTGCCGTGGATAATAAAGAAAATCGTATCTATTTGAGTGACAGAGGTCAATAAAGAGGTCAAAAGCTGTTGGTAACGATTTAG
>SUWY01000012.1 GCA_015061245.1 Bacteroidales bacterium | reverse complement strand
ATTGCTTCGCAATGCCGCAAAATCGGCGGCGGTTCGGCATAATCCAAATAAATTTGGCTTCTGCTCTCACCTTGCACGATTTTTCCTAATTCCTCATTCCTAATTCACTCCTAACTGTTCACTCCTAACTAAAATCATGTTGTATAGAGCTCTGGAAGATCAATACCCTTAATCTTCTTATACAAATTCAGAGCGTAAGAATCGGTCATTCCGCTAACCAAATCAACAACTGTTTGAATTTTGGTGTAAATTGGCGCATCTTGAGGCACCTTATATTGATTTGACATTAGGGACAATAGGTTCTTTGCGTAATAGGTATGAGGTTTCAACACAGCATCGGTATACTCCTCCAGCAATGTTCCCAAGATTTTAAATCCCGCAATCTGTATCTGAGTAACAAGACTTGCATTATAGATTCTTGAAACCGCCACATCGGAACATTTACGATAGGCCTCGCCCAAAGAACCACCAACATGTTTGATTAAGCTATCTTGAAAAGTTCCGTTCATTATCTCATCATAGTGCGAAGTCCAGACATCGGCACAGGCATTGATCAACTTATTGATAATTCCGGCACGCAAAAACGCTATACGCTCATTTCTATCAGTGACCACCTTAAAGGTCTTATCAATGATCTTCAAATCCTCTTTGTCTATGCTCTTATCGTAGAAACCTCGCAAAAGCTCCTCTGCCTCATCGTATGATATTATCTTCAACTTCTGAGAATCCTCGATATCCATAATTTCGTAGCAGATATCATCGGCAGCCTCGACCAAGAAGACAAGTGGAAAACGAGCATAATTCATATATTGCCCATCATCAATGCGCTTAATTCCCAAATGTTCTGCAAGCTCTTTATATACACCTTTCTCGCTCTGGAAGAATCCATATTTAAAGCCTCCCTTTCTGGCATTCATAGATTCACATGGATACTTAACAATTGCAGCCAAAGTTGTATAGGTCATGGTAAAACCTCCCGGACGACGTCCGTTAAAGCTATGAGTAAGGAGACGAAAAGCATTGGCATTTCCCTCGAAGTGACACAAATCCGCCCACTCCTCTACACTTACCATGCGTTCAAAGATCTTTCCCTCGCCATTCTGAAAGAAGCTTGAGATTGCCTCCTCACCGGAGTGACCAAATGGAGGATTTCCTAAATCATGTGCCAAACATGCAGAACTTACAATTGTACCAAACTCATCAAGCAACTCTATCCCAGAAGCCCCCTTGTCGTTTTCACGAACAAAGTTTGCAGCCTTCAACCCCAAAGAACGCCCCACACTTGCCACCTCCAAACTGTGAGTCAATCTATTATGCACAAAAATACTACCGGGTAATGGGAATACCTGAGTCTTATTTTGTAATCGTCTAAATGGAGATGAAAAAATCAATCTATCATACTCTCGTTGAAATTGTGAGCGGTCATGATGACGGAATAACGAAGTTTGAGCCTCGGGTTGGTATCTCTCTGTTGATAAAAGTTCTTGCCAATTCATTAGAATCTGTTTAAATCATTCATACACAAAGTTAGTGCAAGCCAATTGAAGAACAAAACAAATTTGGTCAAAAAAAAGTCGGTTCTTCATAACGAGGAACCGACCATATTGAATTTACTCTCTAAATTACTTTGATACGTAGTGGAAGTGAGGTCCGAAACGCTCAAATGCAGCCTTATCAAGCTCCTCCTGATGGTCAGGGTGAGCAATGTTAATCAAAGCCTTAGCACGCTTCTGAAGAGTCTTTCCATACAAATCAGCAACTCCATTCTCGGTTACCACATAGTGAACATCGTGACGTGGAGTAACAACACCGGCTCCAGGAGCCAAAATAGGACAAATCTTACTAACTCCCTTAGCTGTTACCGATGACAATGCGATAATTGCACGACCACCCTGGCTTGCACCTGCTCCACGAATGAAATCCAACTGACCACCACAACCGCTATAGAACTTCATACCGATTGAATCAGAGTTTACCTGACCTGTCAAATCAACCGATACTGCAGAGTTAATAGCTGTCATCTTAGGCTGCTGAGCAACGATAAAAGGATCATTTGTATAACCAACGTCCATCATATAAACACCCGGGTTATCATCGATAAAGTCATAAACAGCCTTAGAACCCATCAAGAAAGTTGATACCATTTTACCCTTATCAAACTTCTTGTTCATATTGTTGATAACACCGCTATAGTACAATGGCAATACTCCATCAGCAAACATCTCGGTGTGAACTCCAAGATTCTTGTGGTTTGTCAACTTTGACAACACTGCATTTGGCAAAGCACCAATACCCATCTGCAATGTAGCTCCATCCTCGATAAGCTCAGCACAGAAAGATGCAATCTTCTCATCAGACTCGCTTGCTACAGCAGGGTGTGCCTCGATAAGTGGAGTATCGTCCTCACAGAAGATATCAATATCAGAAACACGGATCAAGGCATCTCCAAATGCACGAGGTACGTTAGGGTTAATAACTGCGATAACTGTCTTAGCATTCTGCACAGCAGCCAATGTTGCATCAACAGATGTTCCCAAAGATACAAAACCATGTTTATCTGGTGGACAAACCTGAATCATTGCTACATCAACAGGAGTTGCTCCACAACGGATAAGTTTCTGTGTCTCACTCAAATTAACCGGGATATAGTCAGCATAACCTGCCTGAGTATCCTTACGAACATTTGCTCCAACGAACAATGACTCCAACTGGAATACTCCCTCAAACTCAGGAGCTGAATATGGAGCAGGACCCTCTGTATGAAGGTGCTGAATCTTCACATCTTTCAACTCGCCATTGCGACCACGATCGCAAAGAGCAAAAATCAATCCTTGCGGAGTGCTGGCAACACTTGACAAGTGAATTCTGTCACCACTCTTAACAACTTTTACCGCCTCGGCAAAAGAAACTGTCTTAATTCCTTGATACATGTCTATTTAATTTGTTTTACTGTTAATTCTTAATATTGAATCACAAAGGTAACTATTTTTTACCTTTATCAAAATGCTTCGGTCATATTCATATAGAATCCCAACTTTTGACCGGGACCGCCACCAATATCCAAACGGAAATTCTTACCCGGCTGTATCTGAATTCTTAATCCAACACCATAGTTCAGTTTCCACTTATCCCAATCTGCCGGATCTTTTCCTATTGTACCGGTTCCCACCCAGGCAACAAAGCCGAATTTACTGAGCAATTTACCCATATCATATTGCTCCTGAGTTCCAAACATATGTCTATACTCTACAATTCCAAAAGCCATTGACTTATCGCGATACTTACCGACAAGGAACCCTCGCAAATCATTAGGAGAGCCAAATGTCGGAAGTTCTGTAAATGGAACATCGCCCACTCCTATCTGAGTTTTGGCAATCCATGCCAATGTACTACGCTCACGAAATACGTTTTGGAATTGTCGATACTCCAACTCAAAAAGTTCGTAATTATATTTACCTCCGAAATACTTCCCATACACCAATGCCGACGCACTTGCAAACAACCCTGAAGTTGGAGTTGCCACATCATTGCGAGTATCATATTGGAACACTGCACCCAGTCCCATATTGTGATACTTCTTGCGGAAAATATCATCATCAGGATCACTTAAGTGTTGTTGCAATATTGAATTGGAATCTGTTTTAACAACTTTATTATAGTTAACAGCAACTATTCCTCCCGCATACATATTTTTACCCAAACTCCATATAAATCTCGGAGTTAAAGTAAGATAGGAGCGTCTGTATATGGTTTGATCCTTATCTATCAACTTATCCTTCAGCAAATCGCCATTTCTGTCAATCTCATTGAAACCTACTCCGTAGAAATTTGCCGGCTCATTTCGATAGCCATAGTTAGCATAGATTTTAAAACGGTTCTCATTAAAGAACAGCACTCCCGCACCGGCAACAATAAATGTTCCGTTAATTGAGACATTAAAACCGGCAGGGATATATGAACGCTGACTGATAGAGTCATTACGATTCATTCTAAACGAGGCCAAAATAGCTCCGCCTACTCCCAACGAAGCCTCGGGGGTATACGATGGTCCTCCCAAAATAGAGAGCCAAACAGCCTTATTGGCACGTATCGAATCTCTACGCAACTTTTTCATATATTGGGAGTACTCCCGAGTTGTCATATCATTTGTCTTGGCACTGTCAATGCGAACGGTTTGTGCCACACCTCCAAATGCCACAAACGATAACAGAAGAATAACAACAAATGATTTTATGAATCTCATCTTTAATTTTTTTAACTCTCAAAGTTAGGAATTTTATTTCTAATTTGTCTTAACTTTGCGACAGTTAAACCACAAAAAGATACATTATGACTATTGAAGAGCAAATTAATAGCGGCATTAAAGATGCCATGAAGGCAAAAGATAAGGCAAAACTAGATGCACTTAGAAACGTTAAGAAACTAATCCTTGAGGCTAAAACCGCACCTGGAGCCGGCGACACTATTACCGATGAGAAGTGCATTCAACTAATCCAAAAGTTAGTTAAGCAGGGCGAGGACTCAGCATCAATCTATAAGGAGCAGAACAGAGCAGATCTATATGATGCAGAGATGGCTCAGGTTGAGGTTCTTAGAGTATTCCTTCCAAAGCAGCTAACCGAAGAGGAGCTTACCGAGGCATTGAAAACAATCATCGCTGAGGTTGGAGCCTCATCAATGAAAGATTTAGGCAAAGTTATGGGAACTGCCACAAAACAACTTGCAGGCAAAGCCGACGGAAAAGCAATCTCTGCAAAGGTTAAAGAGCTACTACAATAAAGAATTAGGAGTGAACAGTGAGGAGTGAAGAGTGAAGAGTGAGGAGTTAACAGTGAGGAGTTAACAGTGAGGAGTTAACAGTGAGGAGTTAAAAATGGTTGAATTTGCTCGCAAATTCAACCATTTTTTCACCTCTCACCTTTTCCCTTTCCCCTTTTCAATCAATCATATTTAAACGTTGAGCCACCGAGGAATTCACGCAACAGAGAATATTATCATTAACAAAATCAACACAAAAACGCTTCATAATATGACTTAATAAAATTGATTAAAGATTTTCCATTCCATTATCAACAACAATAGGAACAACTCCACCTATCTAGGCATTGCTTCAGTAACGTACACTTGTATATCGATATCTTCATCTATTTTTTCAGTTATAATTGCTGTCACCCAATGAATTTCTACATCCGAAGCAGTTAATATCACTAATACTTTCAAAAAATATTCAGTTTTGGATAATACCTGAAAATTCCGTACTATAACATCGGAAACTCCATTACCAGCCCAACCATGTAGCAACAAAACTGAATTCTTTGAAAAATCAATTCCTGAATAAAAATCGGATTGTCCATGAACATATTGAAGTAATTCCTCTTTGCTATTAACAATTATTGGACTATGTGCTTCTTCGTTGTTTGAATTCAATCTGATTCTTTCTTCTATACTGGTATATGGTATTTTTTGAGGATAAATTGTTACGGTATCACTAGGCGTTGGATTAAATATGGACCCGGTATCATCATCCTCACTACATGAACAAACGCCTAACAAAACGCCCCAAATTAGGACTACTAGAAATAAATATTTGCTTTTCATGACGCTAAAATTTTAGTTTGCTACAAATATAAAACAAAAGAAACGTTAGTGCAAACGTTTGCTATGTTTTTTAATTTTAACATTTCTTAACTATTCACCTGCAAACCTTACAATAAAGCAATCTCAGCAAAGGTTAAAGAGCTACTACAATAATTAAAAGAAAGCGGTATGATTTTGAGTTATAAAATCATACCGCTCTTTGTCAATTATACCCTAAATATTTTTATCAATTCATATTAAAAACTAAGAGGAAAATTGTCTCTAATCATATATCATCACCAAATAACTCTATTACATTACTAACATATACTTGTACTGCAACATTTTCGTCTAATTTTTCAGTAATAATTGCAGTTACCCAATGACTTTCTATATCTTGCAATGTTAGTACCAATAAAACTCTTAAAAAATATTCTGCATTATAACCTATTTGAAAATCCTGCACAACTATATTTGATACCCCATAATCAATAACTCCGTGAATTAACAAAACCGAATGCTTTGAGAAATCAATTCCTGAATAAAAATCAGATTCTCCTTCAACATATTGAAGTAATTGCTTTTTGCTATTTACAACTACCGGACTAGGTGTTTCCTGTTTTTGAGTTTTCCACTTTAGCTTTTCTTCTATACTGGTATATGGTATTTTTTGAGGATAAATTGTTACGGTATCACTAGGCGTTGGATTAAATATGGACCCGGTATCATCATCCTCACTACATGAACAAACGCCTAACAAAACGCCCCAAATTAGGACTACTAGAAATAAATATTTGCTTTTCATGACGCTAAAATTTTAGTTTGCTACAAATATAAAACAAAAGAAACGTTAGTGCAAACGTTTGCTGTTTTTTAACTTTAATATTTCTTAACTATTCACCAACAAACCTTACAATAAAGCAATCTCAGCAAAGGTTAAAGAGTTGTTACAATAAAGAATTAGGAGTGAACAATGAAGAGTGAGGAGTGAACAGTGAGGAGTGAACAGTGAGGAGTTAAAAATGGTTGAATTTGCTCGCAAATTCAACCATTTTTTCACCTTTCACCTTTTCCCTTTCACCTCTCTCCTCTCACCTTTTCCCCTCCACCTTTCCCCTTTTCAATCAATCATATTTAAACGTTGAGCCACCGAGGAATTCACGCAATAGAGAAACATGCGGAACGCTGATAGGCTCTAAAATCTTCACATAGGACAAGAACTTCAACAACTTCAAAGCCTTTGAGTGTACTGGCGAGGTTTCAGGAACTTCACGCAACAACGGTTCTGCCTGACTCTTTAATACTGCCAACTCATATATCATTGCCGTATTAAACATCACATCGGCCTCCTCTTGATATGGAATAATGTACTTCTTCTCACCTGCCAAAACATCCTCCCATCCTTCCAATGTAGCCTGAGCCGAACGTCCACGATATTTGTGATCACGAACCATTCTTCTAATCAAACGATTATCGGTAGGATTAATCGGATTGTGCTCATCAATTGAAATTGCAGTCAGTGCCGAGATAAATACTTTAAAAATTGTTTCACTATCCAGCAACGATGTAACCTTAGGGTTCAAACCATGAATACCCTCGATTATCAAAATTGAGTTCTTGCCAAACTTAACCTTTCTACCCTCAAAAATCTTTCTACCCTCAATAAATGAGAATTTAGGAATCTCAACCTCCTCGCCTGCCAGGATTCTCTTTACACTATCGGTAAAATATGGGATATCAACGGCATCGACATTCTCAAAATCATACTTACCATTTTCATCACGAGGGGTAAACTCTCGCTCCACAAAGTAATCATCCATTGACAAAGGTATAGGATGCAAACCGTTTAACATCAACTGGATGCTCAACCTTTTGCAGAATGTTGTCTTTCCGGAACTTGATGGTCCTGCTATCAAAACAACTTTTACTTTATCACGACGAGAGGCAATCATATCAGCAATCTGAGATATTTTCTTCTCTTGCATAGCCTCGCAAACATTCAATAGAGCATTACCCTCGCCTGCCGCAATAGATTGATTCAAATCTCCTATATTGGTAACTCCTAAAATTTTATTCCACCGTCTATTCTCTTCAAATGTCTGCAACAACTTAGGCTGACTGATTGGCTCAGCCAAACGAGAAGGGTCCTTGGCATCGGGAAGAACCAACAAAACGCCCTCGCCATACTTCTTCAAATCGAAAACACTCAATGCCGATGTTTTGTGTGCCAAAACTCCAAAATAGTAGTCGCAACTATCCTTTAACCTATATACTGAACTATAGAGAGTTCCACGCGCAATCAACAAATTCGCCTTATCGTGTAATCCATTGGCAACGAACAGCTCACAAGCCTTTTCTGTGAGAGTCAATTCACGGGTAATCGAGCAGTTCTCTGCCACAATCTGGCGCATCTTGTCACATATTTGGGCAATCTGCTCCTCACTATCTATATATCCGTCAGCTTCAAGCGAGCAATATACTCCGTTTGAGATATAAAATTCGGTATTCATAGTGCCTGTCGGATATAACTCCCGGAATGCAGTATAGAGCAAAAATATCAGCGAACGGACTACAACACTGTAACCATCCTGAGTCGAGCCATCGACAAACTCAACCATCCCATCACGGAACAGGCGATAACGCAACGACTGCAAATTATTATCCAACAAAGCCGCAACAGGCTTCATTGCTGAATCCTCGCCCAAAATAATTGTTGCCAACTCATTAAAAGTTGAACCCAATGGAACGCTATAACTCTGCTGAGTATTTACGCAATATACATTTATGCTCTCCATAATTAAAATTTATTGCATTGCCAATTTAATTCTATTCAATCCATCCATAAGCACAGAGTGAGGACATCCAATATTCAAGCGCATAAAGCCCTCGCCATCAGCGCCAAACTCCAAACCATCATTCAATGCCACTCTACCCTTGCTAATCAACCTCTCCTTAACCTCGGCATGAGAATAGCCGGTTCCTCGGAAATCCAACCATATCAGGAACGAGGCCTCAGGGCGAACAAAGGTAACTCCTGGAATCTCCTCGGCTACAAACTTCTCCGCAATCAAAACGCTCTCTGAGAGATACTCCATCAACTCATCAAGCCACTCCGCACCATGACGATAGGCAGCCTCGAGGGTGATATGTCCAAACAGATTTCCCAAATCCAGATGGAGAGTCGTAATCTCCTCATTGAATTTACGCAACAATTCCGGGTTTGTTGCCACCACCAACGAGTTCAACATACCGGCAATATTAAAGGTCTTGCTGGGAGCCATGCAGGTGAGCGTAATATCCGCAATTTCGGGCGAGGTTTGAGCCATAACATGGTGTTGCTTTTTAAAGAGCATCAAGTCGGAGTGAATCTCATCGGATATGATAATTACTCCATATTTCACGCATAAATCCCCCATTCTCTTCAACTCCTCAACACTCCAAGCTCGTCCAAGAGGATTGTGAGGATTACAAAGAATTAACATGGCAGCCCCATTCAAACGACTCTCCAAATCTACCCAATCAATTTCGTAACCACTGCCGTTAAAGTGTAGCGGAGAACGACTCAACTCACGTTCATTACGCAAAACCACCTCATGGAACGGATGATATACCGGAGTCATAATCACCACTCTATCACCTGGCTTTGAGTAACAACGAACTGCTATTGAAAGTGCGGTACAAATTCCCGGACTAATTGTTACGCACTCCTTGCTAATCTGCCAATTATCACGCTTTGCAACCCATTCAACAAAGGCCTGCTTAGCATCGTCGGTTCTGAATGAGTATCCAAATACTCCGTGCTTACAACGCTCCATTGCTGCATCGAGCACTACCTGTGGCGACTTAAAATCCATATCGGCAACCCACATTGGCAACAAATCGGTCTGTCCGAAATGTGCCTCCATATTATCATGTTTCACGCTGGCTGTCCCTCTGCGCTCAACAATCTCATCAAATCTACTTTTCATATTTTTAGTTACTTCGAGTTATCATTTTAATACAAATTCATCTCTACACTTTATCTACTGTCAAATTAGGAGTTAGAAGTTAGGAGTTGATAATTAACTCCTAACTGTTCACTTCTAACTATTCACTTTTTTTTATATTTTTGTATGCGAATTTAGTAATTTAAAAGAGTACAATAAACAACAATGAGAAAAAATAATGCACTAATCATTATCTTGACAATTTGGAGTGCCTTGATGACAGGAGCCATAGGCTATATCTACGTAAAGAGTCAAGAGAAACCATCGGCAGAGTCGCTTGGGTTCTATCCTGCAACAATCACTCACTTTACCCATCCCGAGAGTGTTGAAAACATTTCCGGCGATTCCACCGAGGCCATGCTCCAAAACATTCTTAACGGAGGAAATATAGAGGTCAAGAACGAGGGCGAACAGATGCTTATCTTTGCAAAGGCACTTACTACCGACGTTTACGTTCCGACAGAGTTTGAATTTGCAGGTGAAAAGGTTCCTCTGCACAGAACCGATATTCGTGAAGCCTTTACTCGCGAGCTTGCAGCAAACACATATCTTCACGCCTCTACATTACAGATTCTTAGAATATTTCCAAGAATGTCCGCTCAAATTATCCCCATTCTTAAAGAGGAGGGAGTACCCGAGGATTTTGTCTATTTGGCAGTATGCGAGAGTGCATTGAACGTATTGGCAGTTTCACCTGCAAAAGCAGCAGGTCTATGGCAATTTATGCAGGGAACCGCTAAAGAGTATAACCTGGTTGTAAATGGTAATATTGATGAGCGATACCACATTGAGAAATCAACCCGAGCTGCTTGTAAATATCTGAAAAAGGCAAAAGAGAAATTTGGAAGCTGGACAGCCGCAGCTGCATCATACAACTGTGGTACAAATGGCTTTGAGCGCTTCAGGACCAGACAGCAGACCAACAATTACTACGACCTGCTTTTAGCTGAAGAGACTAATCGCTACGTATTCAGGATATTGGCATTCAAGCAGATACTGAATAATGCCGAGAAATATAATTTCCAAATAGAGAAGCCTTATCCTGCTGAACCATATACAATTGTAAAGGTTAAAGGCAAAATCAGCAATCTGACCGATTGGGCAAAAAAACAGGGTATCAGCTATAAAACATTGAAACGTTTTAACCCCTGGCTTCGTGAAAACACATTGAATGTAAAATCAACCCAAACCACCGAGATAAAGATTCCGGTTCACAAGGAGTTGTATATGTAACATACAGAGAGCAAAAAAATCACTCCGGTTGTAACCTTGAAACAGAACTTAGCGTAATAATAGGCGAGAAATGATTTGTTTTAGCTGTTATTTAGTTTAGGTTTATTTCATTTTAGCACACACACCAACCGGAAAGGCGATAGCTTTTAACACAAGCTGATTTGCATTCTGTAAATGTCTTTCGAGGGGGACCGCCAGGTCCCCTTTTTCATTATATCAAAACTAGAGATTTGCTTAGATTTTGGAGAGATATTAATTTTCACTCTGTTTTTGATTTTTCGGGCGAGGTTTGAAGTTTCTACGCTTTCTGTGGAAACCGCCATTTGAAGCCTTGCGCTCAGAAGGCTCAATTTGTTTCTGTTCGCTTGAGCCTACTTCGGTTTTCGCCCTCTTTGTATGTCCGGATGTTCCATTATGATTTTTACGGCTTGCAAATCTCCTATTGTTTCCTCTGTTTCTGTCAGAGCCCCTGCGTCCCTTGCGATGAGCAAACGCTTCACGGTTGTATATCGGACTCTCGCCCAACTCTTCAGGAATTGGCAGTTGCTCAACCTGACGCTCCATAAGCTTCTCAATGCGATAGAAACGTCCCTGATCCTCTTCGTTTACCAATGTAATTGCAGAGCCCTCGGCCGAGGCTCTTGCTGTTCTACCTATACGGTGAATATAATCCTCGGGATCGCCCGGCACATCGTAATTCAAAACCAACTCAATATCCTCGATATCAATACCGCGCGAGACAATATCGGTGGCGACAAGAATATTAATCTTACCATTTTTAAAGTCAAGCATAACTTTATCGCGCTCCTCTTGCTCCAAATCACTGTGCATTGCAGCAACATTCAGCTTTTTGCGTTTCAATGTATATGCCAACTCTTTAACCTTCTGCTTACTTGAAGCAAAAATTATGCTCTTACCGCTAAAATCAGAACCATATATCTGCTGAACCAGTTTCAACTTCTGGTGCTCATGACAAACATATATACTCTGCTTGATTGCCTCGTTGGGCTTTGATATAGCAATATTTACCTCTACCGGATTTCTTAAAATCTGCTGAGCAAGCTGTCTGATTTTGGGAGGAAGGGTTGCTGAAAAGAGTAAAGTTTGACGCTCTTTTGGCATCTTGTTTACAATCTTCATAATATCGTCAAAGAAACCCATATCCAACATTCGGTCAGCCTCGTCCAGAATCAGATACTCGACATGGCTCAAATCGACACCGCTATTTGCAATGTGACTTATCAAACGTCCGGGAGTTGCGATTACAACATCAGAACCTTGCAACATACCCTGTTTCTGTTGTTCCCAGGTTGAGCCATCGCCTCCACCATAGACAACCGTTGTAGAGATTGGCAAGAAGTATGAAAAGCCCTCGAACTGCACATCAATCTGCTGCGCCAACTCTCGAGTCGGAACAATTATCACAGCTTTAACGACATTGTCGGGATTACCCTCATCCTCCAACCTGCTAAGCAGTGGCAATGTATATGCAGCAGTCTTACCTGTACCTGTCTGGGCACAAGCAATAAGGTCATATCCATCCATAATGACAGGCATTGTCTGCTCCTGAACCGGAGTCATCTCTACAAAGTTCATGGCATCAATGCCATCAAGCACGCCATAGCTTAAATCAAGTTCATCGAATCTCATAACAGGATTTCACTTCTTTAACTGAAAAAGAGGTAGCCCATAAAAATTGCGGTTATAATACCGGCAAGGTCGGCAAGCAGACCACATGGAACAGCATATCTGGTATTTTTAATACCAACCGCTCCAAAATAGACTGCAATAATATAAAAGGTAGTATCGGTGGCCCCCTGGAAAAGACACGCAAGTCTGCCGACAAAGGAGTCAGCTCCGTATGTAGTCATGGCATCGACCATCATTCCACGTGCTCCGCTACCACTCAATGGTTTCATCAATGCTGTCGGCATTGCAGGAACCCAATCTGCATTGAATCCCAAGCTGTTGACACACCACGCAAAACCATCCATCAACATATCCATTGCCCCCGAAGCTCTGAATACTCCAATAGCCACAAGGACAGCTATCAAATAGGGTATAATTTTAATTGCAACTCCGAATCCCGACTTCGCTCCCTCAATAAAGGCATTATAGACATTCTCTTTACGCCATGCCGCCATACCTATAAAGAGCACTATTATCGAAAACAATATCAATCCGCTTGCAACATTTGAAACCACAACCATCTCACTCTGAGAAAGGGTTGAGAAGTACCAAACAACGGCAGCCACAAACAGAGTAGCACCACCAAGGTAGGCAAGTATTGTTTTTTGAAAGAGTTTAATCTTCTGAATCAAAGCAACCGATATAATTCCGACCAATGTAGATACAAAGGTTGCTATAAGTATCGGAATAAAGACATCTGTTGGATTGGCAGCACCTAACTGCGTTCTATAGACTAAAATAGAGACAGGAATAATAGTCAAACCCGAGGTATTGATAACCAGGAACATTATCTGAGCATCGCTCGCCCGGCTCTTGTCACTATTCTCCTGTTGCATTGCATTCATTGCCTTCAATCCCATCGGAGTTGCCGCATTATCAAGTCCCAACATGTTTGCTGCAATATTGAGCATAATAGGGCCATACGCAGGCGAATCCTTCTTTAATCCGGGAAAGAGTTTGGCAAAGAGCGGAGACATGGCTTTGGATAGTAGATTAACGGCACCCCCGCACTCACCCACTCGCATAATTCCCATCCACAACGCCAAAACTCCGGTTAAACCCAACGAGATTTCAAAACCATTTTTAGCCGATGAGAATGTAGAGTTGACAATCTCTGTGAAGACTTGGGTGTCTCCACAGAAAATCAACTTAACAAGGGCAACCGCAAAGGCCACCACAAAAAATGTTATCCAAATATAGTTTAAAACCATATCTCACCTATTAAAAGGGGATTATCCCTCTGTTCTGAAACGGTATGCCTTCAAAGTATTCTGCAACAACGAAACAATTGTCATTGGTCCTACACCTCCCGGAACCGGAGTGATGAATGAACACTTTGGTGCAACCTCGGCATAATCAACATCGCCCACTAAACGGAAACCTGATTTTGTTTCAGACGAGGGCACACGGTGAATACCCACATCAATTACAGTAGCCCCAGGCTTAACCATATCTGCTGTGACAAATTTAGGTTTACCCAATGCCACAATCAGAATATCTGCCTGCAAAGTAATCTCCTTAAGGTTTTTTGTGCGACTATGACAAATGGTAACGGTACTATCGGCACCCTTTCTTGACATCAAGACAGACATTGGAGTTCCAACAATATTGCTTCTACCAATAACAACACACTGCTTTCCACTGGTCTCAACTCCGTAGCGAGTCAACAACTCCATAATTCCGGCAGGGGTTGCAGGGATAAATGTTGGAAGTCCTGTCATCATCTTTCCCAAGTTACATGGGTGGAAACCATCTACATCCTTATCCGGATTGATAGCCATAAGCACCTTTGTCTCATCGATATGCTTTGGCAACGGAAGCTGAACAATATAACCATCAAGATCCTCCTGATTGTTCAACTTATCTACAAGCTGCAACAACTCCTCCTCGCTCATATCAGCAGGAAAACGAAGCTCTGTACTTGTAAAACCTACCTCCTTACATGACTTAACCTTACTTGACACGTATGTCTCACTTGCAGGATCATTACCCACCAAAACAGCAGCCAAGTGTGGTGCACGACCTCCATTAGCTTTAATCTTATCTACCTCTGCAGCAATCTCTTGCTTAATGGTTGCCGAGGTCAATTTTCCGTCAATTACTTGCATATCTTTGAGAATTATAAAGTTTCTAATCGGATTATCTTCTGCGCATACCGGGCATTCCCTTCATACGCTTCATCATATTTGCAGCACCGCCTCCTGTAAACATCTTCATCATTTTACGAGAGTCATCGAACTGCTTAATCAAACGGTTAACATCTTGAACAGTAGTTCCACTTCCTGCTGCAATTCTCTTTCTTCGAGAGGCATTAAGAATCTCAGGACGCTCACGCTCGGCAGGAGTCATTGAGTTGATGATTGCCTCAATACCCTTAAAGGCATCATCGTCAATATCCACATCCTTGATAGCCTTACCAAGCCCCGGAATCATTCCGGCCAACTCCTTAATGTTACCCATCTTCTTGATTTGACGGATTTGATCCATAAAGTCGTTGAAGTTGAACTGATTCTTAGCCAACTTACGTTGCAACTCCTTAGCCTGCTTCTCATCGAACTGCTCCTGGGCACGCTCTACCAACGATACAACGTCACCCATTCCCAAAATTCTATCGGCCATACGCTCAGGATAGAACACATCCAAAGCATCGGGTTTCTCACCTGTTCCAACAAACTTAATTGGCTTGTTTACTACAGCTCTGATAGACAAAGCAGCTCCTCCTCGGGTATCACCATCAAGCTTTGTAAGTACAACTCCGTCGAAATCCAAACGCTCATTGAACTCACGAGCAGTATTCACCGCATCCTGTCCGGTCATTGAATCGACCACGAAAAGAGTCTCGGTAGGATTGATAGCCTCCTTGATAGCAGAGATCTCGTTCATCATCTGCTCATCAATAGCCAAACGACCTGCAGTATCGACAATTACAACATCGTAACCCTTCAACTTAGCCGACTTGATAGCATTTTGAGCAATCTGAACAGGATTGTTATTCTCAGGCTCACTATAAACAGGCACGCCAATCTGCTCACCAAGAACCTTCAACTGCTCAATAGCTGCAGGACGATACACGTCACAAGCAACAAGCATAGGCATCTTGCCCTTCTTGGTCTTCAACAAATTTGCAAACTTACCTGTGAAAGTAGTCTTTCCTGAACCCTGCAAACCTGACATCAATATAATTGCAGGCGAGCCCTGAAGATTAACCTCTACGCTCTGACCTCCCATCAAATCACGCAACTCATCGTGCACAATCTTAACCATCATCTGGCCCGGCTTCACCGCAGTCAATACATTCTGCCCCAAAGCCTTCTCCTTTACACGATTGGTAAAGTCCTTTGCTACTTTATAGTTAACATCGGCATCAAGCAATGCACGTCTTACCTCTTTGAGTGTTTCCGCAACATTCAACTCGGTAATTTTTCCCTCTCCCTTTAAAAGTTTAAACGATCTTTCAAGTTTTTCCGATAAATTATCGAACATATCTAATTCAATTTAATGTTATTACTTCTTGTATTCTTATCTAATTGAATTAGATATGTTCGGCTTCGCCATCTACCAACCCCCAACCCCCTTCGCCTTATTCGCTACGCTCATTACGGCTAATAAGGGGGCTTTTAAGTGGTATTTATCTAATTCAATTCAATTTAATGTTATTACTTCTTGTATTCTTATCTGATTGAATTAGATATGTTCGGCTTCGCCATCTACCAACCCCCAAACCCCCTTCGCCTTATTCGCTGCGCTCATTACGGCTAATAAGGGGGCTTTTAAGTGGTATTTATCTAATTCAATTCAATTTAATGTTATTACTTCTTGTATTCTTATCTGATTGAATTAGATATGTTCGGCTTCGCCATCTACCAAGCAAATCTGCGCAAATCTTATCGCGCTTACCACTCATTATCTGTAAAGCAACGCTTTCTCTATTTGAAAGCTTGTAGATTTGCTTTGATTTGATTGTTTTACCAACCCCCTAAATCCCCCTTCGTTCAGCGCGCTGCGCTTGCTTTCACTAATAAGGGGGACTTGAAAGCGGTATATATCTAATTCAGTCTAACTCCTAACTCTTCACTCCTAACTAATCTGCGCAAATCTTATCGCGCTTACCACTCATTATCTGTAAAGCAAACTATCACTTTAATGACAACTTGTGGATTTGCTTGAATTTGATTGTTTTACCAACCCCCCAAATCCCCCTTCGTTCAGCGCGCTGCGCTTGCTTTCACTAATAAGGGGGACTTGAAAGCGGTATATATCTAATTCAGTCTAACTCCTAACTCTTCACTCCTAACTAATCTGCGCAAATCTTATCGCGCTTACCACTCATTATCTGTAAAGCAAACTATCACTTTAATGACAACTTGTGGATTTGCTTGAATTTGATTGTTTTACCAACCCCCTAAATCCCCCTTCGTTCAGCGCGCTGCGCTTGCTTTCACTTATAAGGGGGACTTGAAAGCGGTATATATCTAATTCAGTCTAACTCCTAATTCGCAAACACTTCGTGTTTCCGCAAAATCGGCGGCGGTTCGGCATAATCCAAGTAAACTTGGCTTCTGCGCTCACCTTGCACTAGTGTTCGCCATTGCTGCGCAATGACGCAAAATCGGCGGCGGCTCGGCATAATCCAAATAAATTTGGCTTCTGCTCTCACCTTGCACGAGTGTTCGCCATTGCTTCGCAATGCCGCAAAATCGGCGGCGGCTCGGCATAATCCAAATAAATTTGGCTTCTGCTCTCACCTTGCACGATTTTTCCTAATTCCTAATTCCTAATTCCTAATTATCTAACTCTTCCCAATATTTTTCAACACTATAAAGGTTTTATCAATAAGGTCATTCTCAACCACCACAGTAAACTCATTGGTTGACGAGATAACCTCGGTCAAGTTGATTCCCTCCCAACTCAACTCCTTCATAATTGTATAGTAAAATCCCGGTTGCATGCTGTTCTCCTGGGGCAACTTCAATGTAACCGACGAAAGACCTCGCTTTTTAAACAGACACTGCTCATTCCTGAAATAGTCATCTATCAACTCCGATGCAACATCGCTGATTACAATATTCGTTTCAAAAACTCCCTGCACCATTGTGTAGAAAATCCCCTCTGTTTTCGACAACTTCTTCAAAACCTCAATATGGCAATCCACCAAACTCTGGGAATTTTTGAATGTATAATCACACAAGCCGCTTCTTAGCACAATGTCGCCCATATTGGCAAGCAGTTTATTCAACTGTACCTGCTCCCTGACTTGCAAATATGGAGCCAACCTGTTCAAAGCCATAACAATAGCCCCGGTATTAACCTCCTTATGCATCGCAGCCTCGACATCGGGTTGCAACTGACGTGCCAACGACGAAACATTAATAATGCCCGCAGCCAACGACTCGGACAGGTATGGTCTGTGCTTAACAATACTCTCAACTACATGTGAAATACTTACCATATAGACCTCTGTTTAATTTTGAACAAAAGTACTGATTTTTTGTCATTTCTGTGGCATATTTGTGAATTTTCCCTGCCACAAATCATATTTTTCCAGAATCTTATCCAACTTGGCTGTAAATTCGTGATTCTTTATCCCCCATTTTGGAGCAACAAGATAGCCGGGAGGCACCTGATTCACAAAACGTTCAAAGCCGACATTTGCAGGAATCATCGGTATCAGTTTTGCCAAAAACTCCAAATACCCCTCCATTGTAAAGAGCTCAAAATTTTCGGGCGAGGCCTTAAATTCATCACACATACGGGTATTTTTAATTATCTGTAACTGATGTAATTTCAGAACATCTATCGGCAAATTCGCCACTTTGATTGCCCCTTGCAAAGCCTCCTCCTGACTCTCGCCTGGCAGGCCGATAATCAAATGTGCACCAATATAGATCCCTCTGCCTGAAGCACGCAATATTGCATCCTCGCTCACCTCATAATCATGTCCACGATTTACACTTTTAAGAACTGCATTATTGGTACTCTCAACCCCAAACTCGACACCCACATAACACCCTTTAGCCAACTCCTCTAAATAATCCAAAACCTCATCGGGACAGATATCCGGACGTGTTCCCAAAACTATACCGCTGATTTTTGGGTGCGACAAAGCCTCCTCCACTCTGGCCTTTATGACACTCATTGAGGCGTATGTAGCACTATAGTTCTGAAAATAGGCTAAATATTTCTGATTGGGATATTTACTGCCAAAAAAGGTGATTCCTGCATCAATCTGCTCGGTTATCCCTCCGGCAGTTCTACAATAATCAGGGCTAAAACTTGAATTATCGCAAAAGGTACACCCGCCCACACCTACGCGTCCATCACGATTAGGACAGGTAAAGCCGGCATCGATCGAGAGTTTCTGAACCCTCGCCCCAAAAAGCTCCTTTAACTTATCGGAAAAGTTTGTATATCTGCGCTTCAACTCCATTTTGCACCCTTAATATTTCCGCGCACAAAATTAATGAATTTTTGCTACAGACACACCGCAGTATAGACTACTCTATTCCAAAAACCTCTTTAACTAATATCAGTGCCTTATTGCAATCGTCAATTCTTGATGGAGTTAAATGTAACTGTATCGGGGTTTCGATTATCTTATTGCTGTTCGCAACATACTGTTGTTTTAATGGCATATATCGCTCCATAAAGAAGATTCGTTTATTGGTAGCAAGTTCCAAATTCATATTATCAGTTGGATTATAAGGTGCAACAATCCAATCCGGAACAGAAATCAATGTTTTTAGTATATATTCAGGCAGTTCTTTCGACTCTTCTACATTTATAATCTTCGGACAAGCTAATTGCAACACCTCGTATTCTGTTAACGTTTTACCCCTTAATTGTTGTCTCAAAGGAGGATGATTTCTGTAAATAAATGATTTATCAGGCAGTCTATTCCACATTTTTTCAGAATTGATATATGAAATACAGAGCAACCCCTCTGAGTCCAAGCCATATTTTACCGTCACTTTTAAATCAAAACAGTCATACTTTTGTGGCAATCTCGGATTCTGCCCATATACAGAGTAAAAATCAAAACTATCTATCTCATTTTTAATAATCATGCGCTGTTTAGCACTTAAAAACAATCTTCCTCTACATTCTATAAGTTTCTTTCCCTTATAGGAATAATTAACAATTATTGTATCTCCATTAATATCCTCTAATCCGAAATCAAACTCCTTAAGCTTTGCATAGGGAGGTGAATAAAGTTGCAAAACCCTCAACAACTCAAAACAGGGATGCGAAGTAGTATTGTATTCTAATTCCTGTCGATTTTCTACATTAGGCATAAACGTTTTAGCAATGGTATCAGCACCATCAATAGTTATATTCATACTTCTGCCCGAAGAGACGGGGATAAAACGAGATATATAACAGGCATCAAAAACATCACTCATCCTTATTCCACGCGATGTAAAAAGAGAGCCCTTATCAAAATTAAGCATAACGCAGGTGTCATTATACTCTACGGCCTTTTCACATATAACATCATATAGATAATTGTGAGTGAATTTTTGTGAGACCGGAAATTTCGGGCATTTTGAATTAAGTTCTTTCAGAATTGAAAAATAGTTAAATCCCTTCACTACCACTTCATTAACAACTACCTGAGCAACAGAAGTCATTGCTCCGACTAAAAGTAGAGTTGTTACCAATATCCTCTTTAAGAATTTCATCTCTATGGTATTTTTATTCTGTGAATATACATACTATCAACTCCTGATTTATATGCTGATGAAGCATAAAAATATGGTGCGATGTATCCAAAAACTTTAAAATCTTTAGGTGTTGCTATCTCGGATATCAAAGTATCATTTTTGTAAAGTTGCACTCCATATCCCTTGGAATCCTTTTTAAATGAACGGAACAGATAGTTATTATTATCCAATCTGTAAGCAAAAATATTTTGATAATACCCATACTGTCCTCTATCACTCTTCCAATTTTCATCACAACGTTCAAATGAAGTGTACTCCGGATAGTCTTTATCAATTCCCATTGCTTCACATCCAAAAGATTTCACAACCTCTCGCGAATCCAAATCCATACAATATATCAAAGAATCCGCCTCAAAAGAGAAGTACAAAATATTATCCAATACATCAAATATTTGATGATAAAACGTTGGCGCATATTTATAGTTCTCATAAATTGGCGAACGCTGAATCATTATTTGTTGCAGAGAATAATTCCTAACCACACCAAACGTACTTGCATTCCTATAAAAATGTCGGCAATTCTTACCAAAGAATCCATTATAGTTAATATGCTCTGTAACAACCGGAAAAATAATATCTCCTTTATAGTAATCAAAATGTTCACTGGTCCATTCATACTCATACATAGCCACCACATTCGGATCCGGATTCTTTAACAAACTATCCCAATCTACAACCTCTCCTGGCAAATGCCAACTAACACGTTTTGTATCAACAATATTAAAAGCCGAATCGAGATAATACAATCCCCACATCCCATCCATTATCATTATTGAATCATTATCATAGTTTGTCGCATAATATAATCCCAAAATCTCTTTCGGACCACGACCAAATGATAAATAATTTTTAATATGCCTGCCTAAAGTATCGTATGTAAGAATTGTAGATAGTTCATTATCAGCAAAACATATTTTATCTCTATGAACAAAGAAATTTCCAATCATGGAACTCAGTGCATCTCCCTCAATTGAGTTAATGTAAATTGTGTCATATTCCACCCCATCATTTTTCAATAATTTTGCACCTCGATATTGAATAGCCCCATAATCAATACAATTATCACTACATGGGATATTTGAATGACAAGCGACCATCGCTATCACAAACAAAAGGGATAATATTGAGTTAATCTTCCACATAGAACAGGCATTTATGTCGATCAAAATTAGAAAAAAAAATACAAAAGCAACTTTATTTTCCGGATTTAACGTTTATTCACTATTATGTTTCCCCAAATAATACCAAGCAATTCTCCCACTGCTACAACGTTTGTGCAGATTTATAGTGCAATATTTTTGCCCTCGCTTAGTGGAAAAACGGAAAAATATATTAACTTTGCGAGGATGCACGAAGTGTGCCTACTTTAGAAACAAATATTTTAACACATAAATTATTATTAATTGTATGAGCAAACACGTTTACACATTTGGAAACGGAAAGGCTGAGGGAAAGGCAGATATGAAGAATCTGCTTGGAGGTAAAGGTGCTAACCTTGCCGAGATGAACCTTATCGGTCTTCCTGTACCAGCAGGATTTACCATCACTACCGAGGTTTGTACATTGTACACAAACGAGGGTAAGGATGCAGTGGTTAAGTTGATTAGCGACGAGGTTAAGGCCGGAATCGCTCACGTTGAGGAGATCATGAACGCTAAGTTCGGTTCTAAGGGCGAGGCATTCCCATTGATGGTATCTGTACGTTCAGGAGCAAGAGTATCTATGCCTGGTATGATGGATACAGTATTGAACCTTGGATTGAACGACGACGCTGTTCAATTGTTGGGTGAGAAGTCTGGAAACATGCGTTTCGCATGGGACTCATACCGTCGTTTCATTCAGATGTATGGCGATGTTGTAATGGGTGTTGCTGCCGGAAAGGGAGAGCACAATCCATTCGAGGTTGAGATTGACAAGTTGAAAGCTCAAAAGAATATCACCAACGATACAGATTTCACTGTAGAGGATTTGCAGGTTTTGGTTGGCAAGTTCAAGGCAGTTGTTAAGGATCGTACAGGTAAGGACTTCCCAACAGATCCATGGGAGCAGTTGTGGGGAGCTATCTGCGCAGTATTCGATTCTTGGATGACAGAGCGCGCTGTTCTTTACCGTCAGTTGAACCAGATCCCAGAGGAGTGGGGAACTGCTGTTAACGTTCAGTCAATGGTATATGGTAACATGGGTAACAACTCTGCTACCGGAGTTGCTTTCACTCGTGACGCAGCTACAGGTGAGGATATCTTCAATGGTGAGTATTTGATCAACGCACAGGGAGAGGATGTTGTTGCCGGAATCCGTACACCACAAGAGATTACAATCGAGGGTTCAAGAAGATGGGCTAAACTTCAGGGCATTACTGAGGAGGTTCGTAAGAGCCAGTATCCATCTTTGGAGGAGGCTATGCCAGAGGCATACGCATCTTTGAACGCTGTTCAGGAGAAGTTGGAGGATCACTTCCACGATATGCAGGATATGGAGTTCACAATCCAGGATGGTAGATTGTGGATGCTTCAGACACGTAGCGGTAAGCGTACTGGTGCTGCTATGGTTAAGATGGCTATCGATATGTTGAAGCAAGGTATGATTGATGAGAAGACTGCTCTTCTTCGTCAGGAGCCAGGAAAGCTTGATGAGCTTCTTCACCCTGTATTCAACAAGGCTGCTCAGGCTACAGCTAAGGTTCTTACAAAGGGTCTTCCTGCATCTCCGGGTGCTGCTTGCGGTCGCGTAGTATTCTTCGCTGACGAGGCTGAGGAGTGGAAGAACAACGGTGAGAAGGTTATCTTGGTTCGTTTGGAGACATCGCCAGAGGATTTGAGAGGAATGAACGTATCAGAGGGTATCTTGACAGCTCGCGGAGGTATGACTTCACACGCTGCCGTAGTTGCTCGTGGTATGGGTAAGTGCTGCGTATCAGGTTGTGGAGATATGGTTGTTGACTACCACAAGCGTTGCTTCACTATCAAGGATGTAACAATCAACGAGGGTGATTGGATCTCATTGAACGGATCTACCGGAGAGGTTTACCTTGGAAAGGTTGCTACCGAGGCTGCTCAGTTGAGCGGAGACTTCAAGGCTATCATGGACCTTGCTGCTAAATATACAAGAATGGATGTTAGAACCAATGCTGATACTCCACACGATGCTACAACTGCTCGTAACTTCGGAGCTAAGGGAGTTGGTTTGTGCCGTACAGAGCACATGTTCTTCGAGGGTAACAGAATTGACGCTATGCGTGAGATGATTCTTTCTGAGACTGTTGACGGAAGAAGAACCGCTCTTTCTAAGATCCTTCCAATGCAGCGTGCAGACTTCGAGGGAATCCTTGAGGCTATGGACGGATACGGAGTTAATATCCGTTTGCTTGACCCACCATTGCACGAGTTCACTCCAAACGATGAGGAGAGCCAGAAGCACATGGCAGCTCTATTGAATATGCCTGTTGAGAAGATCAAGGAGAAAGTTGATGCTCTTCACGAGTTCAACCCAATGCTTGGACACCGTGGTTGCCGTTTGGGAGTTGTTTACCCAGAGATCACAGAGATGCAGGCACGCGCTATTATCGAGGCTGCTTGTAACTTGAAGGCAAAGGGATTGAATCCAAAACCAGAGATTATGGTTCCACTTGTAGGTACTGTTAAGGAGTTGGCTCACCAGGCTAACATTATCCGCACTGTAGCTGCTACTGTAATGTCTGAGAAGGGAATTAAGGTTGACTACCAGCTTGGTACAATGATCGAGATTCCACGTGCAGCTTTGACAGCTGATCAGATTGCAGAGGTTGCTGAGTACTTCTCATTCGGAACTAACGACTTGACTCAAATGACATACGGATACTCTCGTGACGACGCCGGTAAGTTCTTGCCAGACTACATCAAGAAGGGTATCTTGAAGACCGATCCATTCGCTGTACTTGACCAGGAGGGTGTTGGACAGTTGGTTGAGACCGGAGTTCAGAAGGGTCGTGCAACAAGAAGCAACTTGAAGGTTGGTATCTGTGGTGAGCACGGAGGTGAGCCATCATCAGTTATCTTCTGCGACAAGGTTGGAATGAACTATGTATCATGTTCTCCATTCCGTGTACCTATCGCACGCGTAGCTGCTGCGCAGGCTGCTATCATGCACTCTAAGTAATTGAAAATAGATAATCAATTATAAGCGAGGGCTCTCTGCCAAAACAGAGAGCCCTTTTTTCAAAACCTAAAACTCTACACAGCAATGAAAAAAGTTATTTCAACTCTAATGGTAGCTCTTATGGCAATAACATCGGCATTTGCACAAGAGACACTTACCATTGATGCAGCAAAAAAAGGCGCTGCAATATCGCCCGATATGTATGGAATATTCTTCGAGGACATCAACTTCGGAGCCGATGGCGGACTATATGCAGAGCTTATTAAAAACCGTTCATTCGAATTCACCTATCCATTCACCGGTTGGGTTCCATTCGGAAAGGTTGAGCTATTGAATGAGAATGCTCCATTCCCCAACAATCCAAACTACATTCGCTTGAACCCTGCTCCACACCACGCAAAATTCACAGGTATCGAGAACGAGGGCTATCGCGGTATCGGATTGAAAAAGGGTGCGGACTACCGTTTCTCTGTATGGGCACGCAGTGTTGACGGAAAAGAGCAAAGAATCTACGTTGATTTGGTTGATTCTCGTAACGACATTATTGTGCGCGACACAATCACCATTGCAGGAACCGAGTGGAAAAAGTACCAGTCAATCATTGAATCAAATGTAACTGACAGCCACGCAAAAGTTAGAATCTTCTTAAACTCTCGTGGTTCTGTAGATATGGATCACATCTCGTTGTTCCCAACCGACACATGGAAAGGACGCGAGAATGGAATGCGTAAAGATTTGGCACAGGCCCTATATGATTTACAACCAAAAGTATTCCGTTTCCCTGGAGGTTGTATCGTTGAGGGAACCGACCTCGCTACAAGATATGCATGGAAAAACAGCGTAGGTCCTGTTGAGAACCGTAAACTTAACGAGAACCGTTGGCACTACACATTCGATTACCGTTTGTACCCTGACTACTTCCAAAGCTATGGTTTAGGATTCTTCGAGTTCTTCCAATTGTGCGAGGACTTTGGTGCAGAGCCACTTCCTGTAATCAGTTGCGGATTGGCATGTCAATTCCAAAACTGGCACGAGAGTGCACACGCTCCTGTTGACAACTTAGACGAGTACATTCAGGATGCAATTGACCTTATTGAATTTGCAAACGGAGCTACCGACACAAAATGGGGAAAACTTCGCGCCGAGATGGGACACCCTGCCCCATTCAACTTGAAATATTTGGCAGTCGGAAACGAGCAGTGGGATGACCTATACGTTGAGCGCTTAGAGGCATTTGTAAAGGTTCTTCGCGAGAAGCACCCTGAAATCCAGATTATTGGAGGTGCCGGCCCATACGCATCAGGCGACATGCTTAAGCACCTATGGCCGGAGATGAAGCGTTTGAAAGTTGATTTGGTTGACGAGCACTACTACATGGCTCCTACCTGGTTCTGGAACAATGCCGGCCGTTATGACGACTACGACCGCGAGGGACCAAAGGTATTCGCAGGAGAGTATGCTGCACACCACCCAAATCGTGGCAACAACTTCGAGGCTGCTCTATCAGAGGCTGCATTTATGACCGGCTTGGAGCGCAATGCCGACATTGTTCGACTTGCAACCTACGCTCCTCTATTTGCTCACGTTGACGGTTGGCAGTGGCGTCCGGACCTGATCTGGTTCGACAATCTACGCGTTGTACGCTCTATCAACTACTACGTTCAGCAGCTATACAGCCACAACTCAGGAACACACGTATTGAGCACAACAAGCAACGGCAAAGTGCTTAAAGGCGAGAACCGCCAATTTGCGACAGCCTGCTACGATGCAAACACTAATGAGGTAATTGTAAAGATTGTAAACGGAACCGAGCAACCAACCAACTACACATTGGACATCAAACTTCCAAAGAAGAGTAAAATTGCGGGCGAGGCCACACTTACAACCCTTCACGCCGACGATATGTTGATCGAGAACACTCTTGACAATCCACATAACGTTGTGCCTCACAAAACAACTGTAGCAATTGCAAACGGTCAAACAGTACAAATCCCTGCCATGACCTTCGCAATCTACCGCATTGCCTTGAAATAAAACAAGGAACTAAACAGCTGCTGCCACCAGCACAGCCTATAACTCACCACGAGGTCGCTTCAGTGAGTTGAAGCGACCTCGATTTCTTATATAACTGCTCCCTCCCAAAGCAGTTTAAAGAAGTCTAACACATAAAATAACTCTATGTCACCTGAAACTCTACTCATTTTGTCAAGAGACACTAAAATCTTTCTGGCATTAGGATGCTCCTCTGCAAATATATTTAGATTCTTCTTATGTTTAGTTTTAACCTCATCAGTAGATTTAATCTCTATAGCTATACGAGCATCTCCTACAATTAAATCAACCTCAATTCCTGAATATGTTCTCCAATAAGATAACTTTTCATTAGATTCAGTATAACCTAAATAAGCTACTATCTCCTGAATAACAAGGTGTTCAAAAGCATGCCCAAACTCATCCGTACCACGTTTTAAGTTTGTTCTACCCAACAAATAATTAACAATACCTACATCAAAATAGTAGAATCGCGGTGCCTGTACCAATTTTCTCTTAATATGCTTGGTGTATGCGGGCACCTCATATCCTACCAAAGTATCATATAAGATTTGGAAATAAGCTGCCACTGTTTTTGCTGAGACCCCACAATCCGACGCAATATTACCATAGTTTAAAATCTCACCACTGCTAATTGCTGCAACTTCAAGAAAACGCTCAAATAAAACAACATCCCTCACAAGAGCCTCCTCCTTTATCTCCTCCTTAAGATAAACATCCACGTATGCTCTTAAACGTCTTACAGCATCATCTACCATATAATGACGTGGTATCATTCCATTCTGAATTGCCCTGTAAATATCAAAATCAGGAATTTCAGCACTAACCAAAGGGAAGAAATACATAGGGATAGCTCGTCCCCCAAGAGTATTCGAAGATTGCTTCTTTAGTTTTCTTGCACTTGAACCACAAAGAATGAATCTAAGACTCCTATTTGTCATAAGCCAATGTACCTCATCCAGCAATTCAGGAACCTTGGCTATCTCATCTATTATAACCAAAGTCCCCTCTTGCTTATCATGAAGCAACTCCCTAAACAATTCCGGATTCCTCTGGAATCTTCTCCTAACCTCTGTATTTAGTAGGTCAAAATATATTGTCTCCGGGAATAACTCTTTCAGAAGAGTGGATTTACCGGTTTGACGTGCGCCTAATAAGAAGGTTGCATCATCCAATTTTCTATCAAGTTCAAGAATTCTTCTATACATAACCAATCATTACAATATCTAATACACATTTTCCGCTAAAATCGGAACCGCTACTTCCGATTTTCATTCAATATCGGGAATGACATGCAAATATAACACACTTTTTTTATTAATCAATAAATACCTCTACATTTAATACGACCATTTCACTTACTTTTCATTTCAGCCCTGTGCGGACTTCGGGCTATTGCCCCCGGCAACAGCCCCAACACACCACGAGGTCGCAACCATCTACAAAGTTGCGACCTCGATTTTAACATAGAGCTTAAACTACTTTTTTAATGTGAAATCAAATCTTAATCCACCATTGGGGCGATTAGTCACCGTAATCGTTCCACCATGGAATTGAACTGCATGTTTTACAATGGCAAGACCAAGCCCTGTCCCACCCCTCTTACGTGAGCGTCCCTTATCAACACGATAGAAGCGCTCGAAAAGATAAGGCAACTGCTCAGGCTGTACCCCTCTGCCATCATCCTCAAAGCGAATACGACACTCCTGATTGTTATTTTCAAGCAACGAAATATAGATATTCTCTCCTTCGGAGTATGCTATTGCATTTTCGGTTAGATTTCGGAATATTGAACCTATCAAAGAGGAATTACCATCAACAATAACCTCATCGCTGAAACATGTATGAAGTGTTAAACGTTCATCATCGGGCATTAGCTCCAACTCCTCGGCAACCTCGTCTATTATTTCATTAATTGTAACTTTGTCCCGATTAATAAGGACACTTCCATCCTCCATTCGTGTAATAAGCGATACATCGTTGAGCAACCGACGAAGACGCTCAGTATGAGTATAACATCGTCCTAGTAACTCTTGCCGTTTCTCATCGCTCAAACTAATACCGGAAAGCAAAGTTTCAAGGCACACCTGAATTGAGGCAACAGGAGTTTTCAGTTCATGATTAATATTGTTTGTGAGCTCTCTTTTAAGACGATTTTTCTCCTGCTCCGCCTCAAAGCGGTTAACACGCTCAATATCATTGCCAAGCTTCCGAGTTGTAAAATATGCTAACACACTCATTACAAGGGCGATTGAAATCATTACCACAAGAAACGACCAATCTGCCTCAAGTAAATCCTGAAGAGTATTTGAATATGGAATTGCCGTACGGACAATTACCCGCTCACCTCGTGTTGCCGAATAGAAATATTCGCGTCCATCACTTGCGGATTGTCGCCCGATATGATACCCCGAACCATTGTGCAAGGCATCGGCAATTTCCGGTCGGTTCCGATGATTATCAAGAGAATCGACAGGAATAATGTTGTCATAAATCACAGCTCCCGAAAGCGTGATAAGTGTTATGCGTAAATCATCAAATGGTTTATCATGTGACACAATATAATCCTCGTATGGTTCACCCTCCTCTACAGTTGTAAGAAGATGGCTATTATACTGCTGCAATTGTGCACTTAAAAACTCTGATTTATACTCCTTCTCGCGCATATATTGATATTCAAGAAAGCAGAATACCATTACCCAAGAAAATGCTATAAGCTGCAAAAAGAGTCGCTTATGAAAAGACAATTTAGTCGCGGAAGCCATAACCAAATCCTGAACGGGTTACTATATAAGAGCCATATACCCCTAACTTTGAGCGTAAACGGGTAATATTCACATCAATTGTTCTATCAAGCACTACAACCTCATCACTCCAAACACGACTTAGAATCTGCTCACGTGAACATATCTTACCTCTATGTTGTATTAAGTAGGCCAAGAGTTCAAACTCTTTGCGTGCCAATTTAACCTCTTCGCCATCAACAACACATCTCTTAAATTCAAGATCAAGAGATAAACCATCAACAATTAATCTGTTTTGTTTTTCACTCACTATATTGCCTGGTTTATGTTTTGAAGTGCGCCGTAGTACACTCTTAACTCGTGCAATTACATTACGAACGGTATAGGGCTTTATAATATAGTCATCAGCTCCAAGATTGAGTCCCATAATCATATCATCTTCCGTATCGCGTGCAGTACAAAAGATAATCGGAATATCTGCCGTTGACAAATCTGCCTTCAGCATCTTTGCCATCTTTATACCACTTATTTCGCCCATCATAATATCAAGCAGAATTAGCGAATACTCCTTTAGATTATAACCAAGAGCCTGTTCTGCACTATAAGCAGTATCTACATCATACCCCTCGTTTTCAAGATTTAGTTTCAGTACATCGCACAAGGTCTCCTCATCGTCCACTATCAATATTCTATTTGCCGTCATACGCCTTAACTGATTGTTACTCCGCAAAAGTACAGAGATTTAGCGATTGACAAAACCCCCAAATTAAGATTTAATAAAAATGTAACATTTTGTCTATCGATAACATTTCACAAAAGGCTAATTTTTTTGAAACATTTATGAAATGTAATCCCCATACTTTTGCGATGTCAAATTTTAAAGACATAAAAAAATGAAAACAAAAGTAATCTTGGCAGGTCTTTTAGCCTGCATCGGCATCAGCGCAAAGGCGCAAGATGTCAAACCAGATGAGCCTAAGGGCAAAGCAATCGTACAAGTGTTTGGAAATTTTCACACCGGTTTTGGAGCGGAGAATGACGATCGCGGCTTTGAACTGGACCGTAGTTATTTCGGTTACGAATACAACTTCGGTAACGGATTATCTGCAAAGGCGGTAATGGATATTGGTAAATCAAGCGATGTTTCCGACTATCATCGTATTGCATATATTAAGAATGCGATGATAACATGGAAGAAAAACAACTTCACATTAAACGGAGGTCTTATCTCAACCATCCAATTCAATTTTCAAGAGAAGTTTTGGGGATACCGTTATATAATGAAATCATTCCAGGATGAGAATAAATTCGGTAATAGCGCGGATCTTGGTATCTCGGTTGCATACAAATTTGCCGATTGGGTATCTGCCGATGCTATTATTGTAAATGGTGAGGGATACAAAAAAGTTCAAATAAACGATGGCTTAAACTACGGATTAGGTGTTACTCTTACTCCTGCAAAGGGATTTCAGATTCGCCTATACGGAGGTTTGAACGAGAGTGACGAAAAGGGTAAGAAAGATGTAGGTAACCTTGCCACATTTGCAGGATATAAACACGATAAGTTCACCGTTGGAGCAGAGTACAACTATATGTGGAACACAAAGAACAACGATGATGCTGATCAGTATGGATACTCACTATTTGCATCGGTCAAGGCATCAAAATGTGCAGATATATATGCTCGATTCGATGACCTATGTTCAAAAGATGACTGGAACAAAGCAAAAGAGAGTCAAAAGGCTATTATTGGAGCCCAATTCAAGGTATGTAAATATGTAAAGCTTGCTCCAAACTTCAGAGTAAATATTCCAAAAGCAGGTGGTAGCGACAACGGATATTCAGCCTACATAAACTGCTATTTCGGTTTCTAACCTAAATTTAAAAATATTGACTATGACACAGATTAATACAAGATTCAAGAATTTTTTCTGCAAAACAAACAGCGGAGTAATTCTATCAATATTGATTCTTATGATAATGCTCCTTCTGGCTCTTGTTTCATGCAATGGTAATAGCAATGTACGTAAAGCTCAGGAGCTTTCAGGAGCAGGAGCTACATTCCCTCTACCATTCTACAATGTTGTATTTGAGCAGTTTGGAGAAGTAAATGGAGACCAGGTAGCATACGGAGGCATCGGATCTGGCGGAGGTGTACGTAATCTGCGTGATAAAATTGTTGACTTTGCCGGTAGCGATGCTTTCCTTACCGATAAAGAGATGGCTGATATGCCGGCAGTCATTCACATTCCAACATGTATGGGAGCAGTAGTTCTTGCCTATAATCTTGATGGAGTAAGTGAGCTTAAACTTTCGGGTCAGGTTATTGCAAGCATATTCGCAGGTGAGATTAAGATGTGGAACGATGAGCGCATAGTAGCGCTTAACCCTAACGTACAACTCCCCGCAGAGGCAATTATTCCGGTATTCCGTTCAGACGGCTCAGGAACAACCTTTGTATTCACCGATTACCTTACAAAAGTAAGCAGTATGTGGGCTTCAAAATATGGCGCCGGCAAATCTGTAAATTTCCCATCGGGACAGGCTGCAAAGGGTAATCCTGGAGTTGCAGGTGTTATTAAACAGACAAAGAATAGTATCGGATATGTAGGCTCGGAGTATGCCTTTGCTCAGAAAATACCTTTTGCGTTAATCGAAAATCAGCAAGGAGAATTCGTTTTGCCATCAGCAACAACAATCTCTGCAGCTGCATCGGGCGAAATTCCAGGCGATACACGTTGCTCTATTACAAATTCTAATGCTTCGGGAGCATACCCTATCTCAACCTTCACCTGGATGATTATCTACAAGGAGCAGAATTACTCTGACCGCAGCAAAGAGCAGGCTCAGGCAACTCTCGATTTAATACAATACATTCTTTCTGACGAGGCACAAAAAATTACCTCTGAGGTGCATTATGCTCCACTACCAACCAAAGCCAAGGAGTTGAGTATTAAAAATTTAAATAGTGTAACATATAATGGGGTAACTATTCTGCAATAACTAAAATGCAATGAACGATAAATTATATAAAATCCTATTGTTCGTAGCTGCATTGATAATGCCTATTGTGTGCGGGGGTGTAATATACGCCCTCGTCACTGATGCTTACGAGGCTTTCGAACATTTCGGATTCTTTAAATTTCTAACCTCAAAAGAGTGGAGCTATACCGAGGGTGCAGAGCAGTATGGCGCACTACCGTTTATTACCGGCACATTGATGACAACGCTGTTAGCTCTTATTTTTTGCATTCCTTTTTCACTACCCGTAGCACTTTTTGTCGGAGAGTACTTCAAAGGAACAAAGGTTGCATCGGTATTAAGTACAGTAACCGATCTTTTAGCAGGAATCCCCTCTATCATATATGGTTTATGGGGTTTCTATACATTGCGACCATTGATTATGGGTTTGAATATCTCACCACAAGGCTCCGGTATATTGACAGCCTCTCTTGTATTGGCTATTATGATTGTACCCTATGCGGCTTCATTAAGTGCCGAGTTCATCAAAATGGTTCCCAATGATTTGAAAGAGGGAGCATACAGCCTGGGAGCAACCCGCGCCGAAGTTATTCGCAAAGTGGTTTTCCCTGTTGCCGGTTCAGGAATCTTCTCTTCTTATATTTTAGCAATTGGTCGTGCATTAGGCGAAACAATGACAGTAACCATGCTTATTGGTAACACCAACAATATTCCTGATTCAATCACCTCAACAGGAAACTCTATGGCCTCTATTATAGCCAACCAATTCGGTGAGGCTGATGATTTAAGACTCTCCTCGCTAATTGCAATAGGCTTAATACTATTCCTGATTACTGCATTTATCAATTTGATTGGCAAAATAATGATTAAACGTGCAAGAATAGCATAACTATGGATAAGTTGAAAATTAAAAATCGTTTGGCACAGGATAAAGCAATGTTATGGCTTGTATGTTTATTAGCAGCACTAACTGCAGTTCCCCTGTTCGCCATTTTAGGAGAGGTGTTTCTACGTGGTTATGATCAACTTTCGTGGTCATTCTTCACCGAACCTACTCCAACTGCATATAAAGCAATGAAGGCTATTGAATCCGGTGAGCCAATACCCAGCGGAATTGCCAATGGAATTATAGGAACAATGTTGATGCTTACAATGGCAACACTCTTTGCAGTTCCATTAGGAATTTTATGCGGTGCATTCCTGGCAGAGAATCCCAAAAGCAGATTTGCTCAAACTGTAAGCTACCTTACCGACCTTTTACAAGGAACTCCATCGGTTATCATTGGTATTGTAGTCTATATCTGGGTCGTTGTTCCAATGAAAGGCTATTCGGCCATTGCCGGTAGCGTGGCACTCTTTATCATGATGTTACCACTTATCATTCGCTCAACCGAGGAGACATTGAAAATCCTGCCTGCATCGCTTAAGGAGGCCGGATTGGCTCTTGGATGTAATCGTGCTAGCGTAATGTTGAGAGTACAGCTTCCCGCAGCCTTTGGAGGTATCTTTACAGGCGTTCTGTTAGCCATCTCTCGTGTAATAGGCGAAACAGCCCCTCTCATGTTTACAGCATTAGGTTGCTCATTCATCCGCTTTGCGATTGACAAACCTATATCAGCAGTACCTCTGCTTATCTGGGAGTTCTTCAACGATCCCAATCTTCAAGAACTGATTTGGGGCGCCTCACTCTTCTTGCTACTATTTGTTCTTACATTAAATATTACGGCTAAATACCTTGCAAAAAAATGGAATCAGTAAAACCTATACTTGAATTTAAAAAGACCTGTGTCTCATATACAAGACAGACCATGGCGGTAAAATATGTTTCTGCGGCAATTGAGCGTAACACTATCACCGCAATTATGGGACCCTCAGGATGTGGAAAATCCACACTTTTACGTGCAGTTAATCTTATGCACAATCTATACCCCAACATACGTGTAGAGGGAGAGATTTTATTGAATGGCGAGAATATTCTCTCTATGGAACCTATTGATGTGCGTCGCCGAGTGGGAATGGTCTTTCAGCGTCCGGCACCATTCCCAACAATGAGTATCTACGATAATGTACTTTCAGGCTACGCACTCAATGGGATTCGTTTATCGAAAAAAGAAAAAGACGAAACCGTTGAACGCTGCTTAAAAAGCGTAGCACTATGGGACGAGGTTAAAGATGTACTGAATAAAAAGGGAACATTCCTTTCCGGTGGTCAGCAACAAAGATTGTGTATCGCTCGCGCGTTAGCAATGAAACCCGATGTACTACTTATGGACGAACCAACCTCTGCGCTCGACCCAATCGCAACAGCACATATTGAGGAGCTGATGCAGGAGCTTCAAAAAGAGGTTACTATTCTTATAGTTACCCATAATATGGGTCAAGCGATGCGTATATCATCGAAATCAATGTTCATGTATCTCGGTGAATTGGTTGAGTACGATGACACCGACACGATGTTCACAAATCCATCGGATGAACGCACCAAGGCCTACCTTACCGGTAAGATGGGATAATAGATACCTATTTCAGTCGGGTGCTGACTTCAGATTGTTTCTCCTGGATGAATTTGGAGTTGACTTTTGGAGGTTGATTCAGCACCCTTTCGCCCCAAATGCTGGCATTAAGGGTATCACCTTTCTGAAGGTACATATCAAAAAGCAGATATAAAGGGTAGTGACGGTTTGGGAGCAATCTTACCGACTGCTTAAAATATTGCTCGGCACTATTATAGTCGCCGCGAGCAACGGCATTCTTACCCAAAAGATTCAAGAACATGGGATCCTTGCTCAAAGCACTCCCCATTAACAGAATAGAATCACTCAACTCATACTGTTCGGTCTGGGCCAAAGCTCGTCCATATTCAAAAAGGAAGGCATAATTGTCACCAAAATCCGGGAGCAACTTACCATAATTATCAACCGTTGTTTCAAAGATATCCATGTTATAGTAACGCCTCTCACTGCTCCACTGTGTCAACTTCTCATCGGAATAGTGAGGGGTTCGCCAAACCAAAAACGAGCAACAGAGAAGCGCTAACCCAAATAGAGCTCTATCGTAGTATCGTCCAAACCCCCTCTCAAAGTTCGACACAGCAGTGGCAACGACAACAGTTACCACAACCATAAACGGTAAAACGTGGAAAGGATATGATGCGAATGCAAATATTGCCAGAACCACCAAACAAGCCCCATACACTCTGCCCTGAACAGAACCACATTTAAATGATCTATAGATTGTGTAGGCCAATATCCCAACCAAAAGCAACATTGCAACAACACCACCCTCAACACCGAAATGGAGATACTCATTAAAGGCATATTGGGGCACATCGGCAACACGTACCCACATATCGGTAGGCTCCAAACCTAACAACAACTCTGCCTGAACCTCACCATAGCAAGAGGTAAATCTGCCCAACCCTACACCCCAAAACGGATTCTCAATAATCGCAGCAAAGGAGGTTCGCCATAACAACAGACGGCCGAATGCTGAGTCGGCTTTTGCTATAAACAGAAGATATAGTGCCACGACAGCCAACACCACCACAACTGAAATAACCGCTATTGCCAATTTCCGATTGTCTCTATACCATCCACGCAACTTATTGAACATTGCTCGATTTACGAAGAGCATCAAACACCCCACGACTAAAGCGATGAGAGCGGTTCTGCTACCCCCTGCAACTACCAACGCTACCCCTGCCATAGCCACAACCGCAGCACAATACTTTACGAGCGTGTTTGTGATATTCAACGACTTCTTTTCGGACTCAACAAGTGCTTCATCTTTAAATGCATAATATATCGGGATTGGCAAAAGCATTGCAACAAATCCGCACAGAGGCCCCGGATTTTCAAACGAGCCGGTAAATGCAAAAAGTGCATGGTTTGAGGCCTCGCCTAAAAAGAGCTGAGAATAGGCAATATAGAGTTGTGCAGCAAGTACACCGCACATAATAAGAGGAAAGATATATCTACTCCAATCAACCAATGTACAGAGCAAACGAATTGAGTAGTATATTGAGAGCAGTAACAGCACCTGCTCTTTGTATAAACCTAAAGATGAACTATTCAGATAGAGTAACAGCGCAAATGCAACTATCATGATATCGCTCCACCCAACTGCAAAAAATCGGCGATTGATAATTGCCACTATAAGCGAGGCTGCAACTACCACCCATGTCACCTTACCCAAATAGAGCGTCGCTGCCATGTTGTAGCCATCGTTTACCGGGAAAGATGAAACAAACAAAACTCTAACCAATATAAGAATAGTACTTATAAATACTATATTATTTACAATTCTTATAAACCTATCCATTGAGAGATATTAAAATAGTATAAACCCACCTATAACTGATACGTATAAACTTGACGGATGGGTAATCCTGAATCAGTGAGACCCTCTACAAGAACAGTATATACTTGATTTCCTACCCCATCTGCTGTTGGAAATTCAAATATATAACTCTCGCCACTCATCAGGTTTACAGAAGGATTCCAATATCGTGTTATAATTTCATCTACTGGCTGCTTTAATGATTCTGATTTAACATCATAACTAGGCACATAAAACTCTTTAGGTTCTTGGGGGGCAAAAGGCACTATTGTTTGCATATTAAATTGCATATCTATATTGTTTACCACAACCTCATCATATACTGGAGTAAAATAATATCCGCCCCAATATTCTGCATTCTTTCCACGTAAATCCATTATATCATTTCTAAATGCATGAGCTTTCATTCCTAAAATTCTGGGCTTTGCTACCGCATCGTTATGAACCAAAGTTGTAGCGCGCTCTCCTTGAGAAACTCTTTGTTTATCAATCAATTCATTATATGCCGCTACACTCTGCTCATCAATATCTATAAGTCCGTCTATACCTGAACCAGTCCAATTGCCATAATAATCCGGCAATAATGAACGGTCATTGTTGGCAATACCTCGCAAAAGATTATCATAATATCTCATTGCTTGCGCTCGCCCATCGATATGTATCATTTGACTACCAGGAGCTTGACCGAATGTACTAACACCTGTCATTCCCATTAAAAAGTGTTTCCTTGATTGCTCCTCTACATAACGATCCAATATATCCTGCATTGCCGTTTTAGGACTTCCTCCTACCGTTACCACGCCTATTGTACTGATTCTTTCTCCATTATCATCAAATATATAATCACGGCTATACTTCTTATAAAAATCAACATCCCCTAAACAGGCTCCCAAAGGGATAAAATTATTAAAGTTGCGGTACTGTGGTTCATCCAATTGCAATTCCAATCGATCACTGCCCTTTTCTGTCAAAGCTTGAACTATAAAACGCGTTGAACTATTATACCATATATCATTCTCTATAAAATTACCTAAAGAATCGGTTAAAAGTTTCCTAGCAATTCCATTAGTACCAATAAGAATTATATTACTATTGTAAATACTCTTCCCTCGATAATTATTTACATGGCCGCTTAAAAACAAACCTCTCTCCATATAAAACAGAGGAACGAATTCTGCATCTCCTGTCAAGATAGTAGATAAGTCAAACCTTTTCCATCCTTGAGTCAACAATAAATCATCTAAAGCCTTTAAACGCTCTTTATTGTAACTCTCAAAATAATAATCGGGATTTTCTATATAGCCCTTTATATCGCTTTTTAACAAAATATAACTCTCTATCCCTGCATTATTTATATCATTGGAACTTTGACCATTATTAATAACACTGATAGAAAAATTTCCTTTTACAGAATTCCATTCTGAATCTGATAATAAATTCAGCTTAATCTTAGCATCAGAACGTAACTTTACTCTATTATCCAACGGCGCTATATCAATTGCCGCACGATGCTCTTTCCTATGAAACCATAAACGTTCGGAACAAGTATTACCCAATTCATCAACCAAGGCGAATGTTATTATCCCCTCGGGAGCACCACTTAAATCCAATACCTTATCCCTAATGCTCACCACGGGATAAATTCCTATAGGAATTCCTCGACTATGAATAACAATGTACTTATTCTCATAGGCACTTTCCATTCCCAAAACGGAACATACAACATTAGCATTTTCAGTCTGAAGAGTCAGCGCAAGTCTATTATCATTGTCAGTTGGGAGTGGTAATTGTAGTACCCTTTTTATGTTATCGCTAGAAGTAAATTCTGCAAAATATTCCTTACAAGAGTCTGTATCTACAATAAAACTTCCCATTCCTAAATGATTGCTACTAACATGAAAGACAATTGAACCATCTCCTCTTTTAACAACACCTTTAGTAGCCACTCCTAATCCGTCAACACCTAAACACTTAAAAGCTATGCGTTGTTTAAATCCGGAAATTAAATCTCCTCCCTCAGGAAAGAAATCAACTGAGAAATCCATCTCTTCATTAGGAATAGTAATAAATCCCTCATAGTCCCACTTAGCATCATTAGAGAAACGAACCCAAATTCTATTTACATTATGATGTATAGGTATTCTGATTAAACCATTGTATCCGGTATTTGCAGTTCGTAACTCTCTTGTTGTATCTCCGGGAATCGAATAAAAGAGGGGTACATTTTCGTACCTCTCACCTTTATTATTTAGAAAACTTAATTTTATTACTCTTTCGTTTCTACCTTGGTGCTCTACCTCTACATGCGGAACAATTCTATGGTCAAATCTATTTACAACTCTAATACGTTTTACGCATAAAAAATCTTCATCACTATTTTGCATCCAATAGGTATATCCGCGCAGAAAATATTCTCCCTGTGCAATATCCTCGCTTACCGGAAAATATCCTTGAAAAACAGAATCATGCCCCGATAAAGCAACTTTCTCTCGCCAATAGACTGTATTATTCCTATCTGTGAGTTCTACATATATATACCTGCTAAGATCCGCTATAGTGTGCGTAGCTGCACCGATTAAGTAACCTTTGAACCAAATTGTATCGCCAACAAAACAACTCTCTTTATCCGTATGAATATATAGTTTCTCCTCTTTTGTTGAATTTAAATAATCTATCAATGATGATATGTGTTGTTGCATTATTGTCTCTTGATTCTGAGATTTCAGAATCATTATATTACATAAAAAACAAATACTAAACAACACTAATCGTCTCACCATCAATGATATTTTTAAACATTTCCTCATATTTTCTTTGTTGTAAATTTTGAATACAAAGATAAACTATTATTTGATTATCCTAACAAATCATAAACTACATAGCCGATAACTCCGCCTATACACATCAACAGGATTGGATTTACCTTATACCACTTTGATGCAATAAATGCCCCTACAAATATCACAACACTGACAAAAAACTGTTTATACTCAGCCCACAATTGAGCAAGGCTATTGCCCACAATATTACTCCAATGTGGATAATCGCCAAAATTCTCTTTACTTAAAAGCAACACCGAGGCAGCCAGAATCAATCCGACAATTGCAGGACGCAAAGCAGAAAATATATCCTTAACAATCGGATGCTCCCGATGTTTAGTCAAAAAGTTGCTCACTAAAAGCATCAAAAGAAATGGCAATGAGATAAGCGAGAATGTTGCCACTATCGAGCCAATAATTCCCAACAGAACCGAACCACCCTCAACACTGTTCATTGCTGCGGTATAACCTGCATACGTTGCACAGTTAATTCCTATCGGACCTGGAGTCATTTGGCTGATTGCCACAATATCGGTAAATTCAGCGGCACTCATCCAACCGTTTTTCTCTACCATCTCATTCTGGATGAGCGACATAACAGCATAGCCGCCACCAAAATTAAAAATTCCAATCTTTGTGAATACGTACCACAACTTAAAGAGGATTGTCATTTCTCACCCCCTTTCATTCTGCGTTTTATCCACCCATAAATAAAACCTCCCAATCCGGCTCCCAATATCACATAGATTGGCGAAACCCCCATAAAACTGATAAGCACCGCACCGACTATCGGTATCCAGAAGTTATTCCACCCTATATCAAGGCTCTTTGCCATCTTAAATGCCGGAGCAGCAATCAAGGCTACAACCGCAGGACGTACCCCCATAAAGATATGTTCAATTACCTGATTTTCACGAAAACTCCTGAAGAACATAGCAATTGCCAGGATTGATACGAGCGAGGGCATAATGTTTCCCAACACCGCCATAAATGCACCACCGGCTCCTCCAATCTTCTTACCGACATACGTCGCCATATTTACAGCGAATATTCCGGGCGAGGATTGAGCCACCGCTAAAATATCGATAAACTCCTTCTCATCCAACCAACCATGCTTCTCCACAACCTCGCGCTGCATAAGCGGAATCATGGCAAAACCACCTCCGATTGTAAAACCTCCTATTTTAAAAAAGGATACGAACAGTTTACTCTTTAACCCCATTGCTCTCTCTATTCTCTTGCGCATACAGCTCCAATGCCTCGACCAGCATTGCGTTACGCTTCTCGTTTAACGTATTCAATCGGAAATAGTGACTACTTAACCCCTTGAAATTTGAGCAACTGCGAATCAATATTCCATGCCTCTCCAACAGCCACTCCTTCAAATGGTCAACATCGAAAGCACACTTTACCAAAAAGAATGTGGTATCGGACGATTTCGGCTCATACCCCTTGATTCTCAATATTGCCGATTGCAGATTCTCCTTACGCTGAAACATTGTCAACAAAGAACCACTCAATGACTCCTTGCGCTGCAACAGGAATTTTCCAGCCTCCACAGCCAGGACATTCACTCTCCATGGATATGCAAAACGTTTAACGCGATTTACCAATTCAGGATTTGCAACCATATAACCCAAACGTAAACCTGGAATTGCAAATTTATTGGTCATTGAGCGCACCACTATCAGATTGTTGTACTTTTCAACCAAATCCACAACGCTGTTATTGCCAATGGTAAAATCGATAAAAGCCTCATCGACAACCAAAACTCTTTCGGGCGAGGTTTCCAATATTGAAACAATCTGCTCACGACGCATCAACTTTCCGTTGGGATTATTGGGATTCCCGATTATCACCAACTTGCCATCGCTTGGTTTTATCTCAGTTCCGTAGTGCTGATAACTCACCTTATGGCCATGCATCTCACAAGCATCTGCATACTCCGAGTACGAGGGGATAAATATAACAGTATCGGCACCGCGAAACGCCTGGGCTATCAGGTATATAAGTTCGGTTTCGCCATTACCTACAAAAACTGAATCCTCGCCCACCCCATGAAACTCCGACACTGCAAATGCAAAAGAGTCTGCATTGGGTTCAGGATAGTGCAGAATCATTGGGATACGTTTCTGCAAAAAACGCACCAATGGCTCACTCTCTGCGCCATACCAGACATTGGTCGAAAAATCGGCCACAATATTCACATCGGTACAGTAACCATCATCACCGTGTCCGTATATCATAACTCTACGCTAAACAAATTAAAATTTACATGCAAAAGAGCGCCAGCGCTCCTCATCCATTCCGCTTGCGCACTGCTCCAAACGGGCCATTGAGTATAACATGTCCGACAATCTGTTCACAAAGACAAGCGCCTCCTCGGGAAGAGGATCTATCTTGTGAAGAGTCCACAAACGGCGTTCGGCTCTGCGAGCCACACTTCTTGCCAGGTGACAATAGGCCGATACCGCAGTTCCTCCCGGCAAGATAAAACATCCGCAATCAAGTCCCATTGTATCGCAACGCTCCTGAAGCTCATCGATATGCTTTTCACAGCACTCCACCAAATTTTCAGGCAGAGGCTTTACAGCCTCACGCTCAGAACTTGGTGTTGCAACCTGCGCCATAATCTCCATCAACGCCAACTGCACATCTCTAAGTATCGGTTGAAACTCATGACTTGCCGGCAACTGCGAACGAACCACACCTATACATGAATCCAACTCATCAAGCTCGCCATTAGCCTCTATTCTGGGCGAGTCCTTTGCAACTCGCTCATTACGGTAGATTCCGGTCATTCCCGCATCACCTGTTTTTGTATAGATCTTCATACCCTATATTTCAAAAATCTTCCAGCTTGTATTGGTCATAATCGGTAACTCAACCATACTTATAGGCTCGGCACCGGTAATTACAGTCTCAATGGCACGATTCACAGCACCATGACCAACAGCAAATACTCGCTTTCCCTGATACTTTTCGCGAAGATACTCAACAAAAGCCTTGGCACGATCGTACAGAGCCTGAATACTCTCGACACTCTCGGGCAAATTATACCAACTCACCTCTTTCAATGCCTGTCCTGTATAGATTCCCCAATCCATTTCGCGAAGAAGCGGAGTTGGCTCTACCTCCATCCCTTTCAAATCAGCCACACATTTAGCTGTATTGTAACTGCGAGCCAAATCACTGCTCACTACTACATCGAACTCAAACTCCTGCATTGCCTTGGCCAAATCGCGTGCCTGTTGCCAACCCAATTCAGTCAAAACTCCGGGAAGTTGTCCCTGCAACTCATCGCGCAGATTCTCCTCGGTCTCGCCATGTCTTGCCAATATAAACTGCATATCCTTCTCAAATTTGTCAAACAATATAGACGGAAACTCCATATTGATATTAAGCTCCGTTCAAAAGACAAAAATAGCCTTTTTTTACTAATTTTGGGGCGAGGATTCAAATGAATAAACAATAAATTTACATTACACGTAAAACACAGAAAATCAACTTGATGAACAAAACAATACTTTTAATTATAGTAGTAATCAGCACTTTGTTAAGTTGTACGCCACGACAAAACTCCGAGGAGTATATCAGTGTAACCATAGCTCCGCTGCAATACATTGTAAACAGCTTGACCGACTCCTCCATTAAGGTCAACACCCTTATTCCCAAAGGAATGAGCCCTGAGAGTGGCGATTTTTCCATCGAGACACTAAAAAAACTGCATGACAGTAAAGCTTGCATATACTTTGGCACTCTTCCTTTCGAAGAGGCGCAACTTTTACCGGCATTGCAAAATGACAAAAGTATAAAAGGGGTTGCCCTTGCTGCCGAAAACCATACACATCAGCACTCGGAGCAGTGCACGCACGAGCACCACTGCGACCCGCACGTATGGTTATCAGTTCGGAGCATGAAAAAGATGAGCCTTGCTATTGCCAACGAGCTAATCAAACTCTACCCGGAAAAGAGTGAAGAGATTACTAATAGTTACATACAACTCTCCCAAAAATTAGATTCTCTTGACCAACGATTTTCCGCACTATTCAGTCAAAAAGAGGCAAAGAGTTTTATTATCTTCCACCCTGCTCTAACCGCCTTTGCAGCAGATTACGGCTTGGAACAACTATCCATAGAGGAGCACGGAAAGGAGCCCTCGCCCGGACACCTGCAAAGTATCATTGAACAGGCAAAGAGTGGAAATGTCAAGTTGCTTCTTATGCAAGAGGAGAGTGATAAAACCCAATGCCGACAGATTGCCGATGAGTGCGGGGCAACAATAGTTATCTTCAACCCATTGGCCGAGAACTATATTGCAGAGATGGAGCAACTTGCCGACAACTTTGAAAAATACATGTAGTGATGGAGGAGCTGATAAGACTTGAAAACATTGATGCAGGTTACGAGGGAAAAACAATTCTCAATAACGTAAATCTGACAATTCGCAAGGGCGATTTTCTTGGAATAATCGGCCCGAACGGAGGAGGAAAAACCACTCTTCTAAAGGTACTGCTTGGCATAATAAAACCCTATAACGGAACAATTAAATATAGCACAGAAAGTGAGAATCTTTTTGGCTATCTGCCACAAAACCAAAAGTTTGACAAACGATTTCCCATAACAGTAACCGAAGTTGTCCTGTCGGGATTAATGCCTGGGAAATCTCTATTTGCGAAATACACCAAAGAGGAGAAAAACAGAGCGAACAGACTGTTGGAACAGTACGGTTTAAGCGAATATCGCAATAGTGCCATAGGCGACCTGTCCGGAGGTCAGGTTCAAAGGGTTTTGCTTTGTAGAGCCATTATATCTAATCCCCAAATATTAGTTCTTGACGAGCCTACAACATATATTGATGCCAATTTCGAGAAAGAGTTTTACTCTCTATTAAATAAATTAAATCAAGACATGGCTATTGTTATGGTATCGCACGACATTGGTACTATATGCAGCTATGTAAAGAGTATTGCATGTGTAAACCGAGGATTACACTACCACAACTCGAATATCATTACAAACCAGGATTTACAGGCATACAACTGCCCCATAGAGTTAGTTAGTCACGGAAATATACCTCATCGTGTTCTGCATAACCACAATGCTCCACACAGCCATAACTGCGGATGCGAAACAGACAATCACAAATAGAACTATGGAGTCACTACTTGAATATAGCTTCTTTCAAAATGCAATAATAGCCACTCTGCTAATCAGCATCAGCTGCGGAGTTGTCGGCACATACATTGTGGCAAGAAGAATGGTATTTATCGGAGGAGGAATAACTCACGCCTCGTTCGGAGGCTTGGGTGTTGCATACTATTTAGGGGTAACACCACTATTGGGAGCAACTGTCGGCGCTCTGATCTCATCAATCGCCCTTACATGGCTCTCAAAAGACAAGAAGATTCGCGAAGACTCACTGATAGGAATCTTCTGGTCGGTAGGCATGGCTATCGGTATTCTCTTTATGAACATGACTCCCGGCTATGTTCCCAATTTGGTCTCATTCCTTTTTGGAAACATACTTACAGTAACACCAGAGTTACTAACATTTGCTGCAATTCTTACAGCAATAATTGTGCTCTTCTTTGCCCTGCTCTATCGCCCGTTATTCTACTTTGCATTCGATAAGGAGTACTGCAAAACCAACAACAGAAACATTGTACTGCTTGAGTATGGCAGCATGATAATCATTGCATTGACAATTGTCTTGTGCATGAAGCTGGCAGGAATCATTCTTGTCATCTCATACCTGACAATTCCTCAAGCCATTGGAAGCTTAATGACAAAAGATTTCAAAAAGTTGCTGATTCTCTCAACACTAATCAGTATCTTTGGGTCGATAATCGGATTGTGGGCATCTGCTCTGTTGAACACTCCAAGCGGAGCAACAATTGTTATATGCTTCCTGATTATCCTTGCCCTATGCTGGAGCTACAAAAAGATAAGAAATAGATAAACTAAATAACAATAACACAATGAAAAAACTACAGTTTACAGCCATGTTCCTGATCCTTTCGGCATCGGCAGCCATGGCACAAACATTAACCGAGAAAGAGATAAGCTCTTTTAAGAATGATTACAACAACTATCAGAATGCCAAGGCAATTCAGAATGTTGTAATGAGTAACGCTACATTGAAAGAGTTGGTACACGACCACAGTGTAACAAACAGTATTGACCACAACTTCAAATACAGAGTTGATGTAAAGGGTATTACAAATCAGCAAAGTTCAGGACGTTGTTGGATGTTCACCTCATACAACATGTTGCGCCCGGCAGCAATCAAAAAGTTCAATGTTAACGGAAACTTCCACTTCTCAAAGAACTATCTGTACTTCTTCGATATGCTTGAAAAAGCAAACCTATTCCTTGAGAATATCATTGCCACAACAGGCAAATCAATTACCGATGAAGAGGTTGTTTTCTATTTGAAGAACCCTGTTGACGATGGTGGTGTTTGGAACTTGTTCTACAACCTTGCAGAGAAGTATGGAGTTGTCCCTGCCGATGTAATGCCCGAGACAATCCACTCAAACAACACAGACCAACTATCAGCACTTTTGAAAGAGTTGTTGCGTGGTGGAGCATATAAGATTCGTACAATGGCCGATGCAAAAGCCAAAGAGAGCGCTCTACGTGAGCAGAAGCTTGAAACAATGTCTCAAGTATATCGCTTGTTGGCATTCTGTTTGGGAGAGCCTCCAACCCAATTCACATGGAGATATACCAACAATGCCGGCGAGGACAAAACATTGACCACTACTCCTATGGAGTTCTACAAATCAATTATTCCTGAGAACTACAACCCTCAGCAATATATTATGATTATGAACGATCCTACCCGCGAATACTACAAGGTTTACGAGATTGGCAACTATAGAAACTCTATCGAGGGAATCAACTGGATCTACTTGAATCTTCCTAACGACGAGATTAAGGCATCGGCTCTTGCATCAATCAAAGCCAACCAGGCAATGTACGCATCGTGCGATGTTGCAAAACAGATGAACATTACCGACGGAGTTTTGGCTCTTGGTCAGTATGACTATCAAGGTTTGCTTGGTATTGATTTGACAAGCATGGATAAAAAGGCAAGAATCCTTACACGCCAAAGCGGTTCATCGCACGCAATGCTTCTTATGGCTTGCGATACCGACGAGAACGACAAACCTGTTAAGTGGCAGTTCGAGAACAGCTGGGGACCAAAGGGACACAACGGTTACTTGACATTCACCGATGGTTGGTTTGACGAGTATATGTTCCGTATTGTTATCAACAAGCAGTTCCTTAGCGAGAAGGCACAAAAGGCTGCAACTCAAAAGCCGGAACTTCTCCCTGCTTGGGACTACATGTTCTAAACAGAACCACTTTGCACCAAACAAATATCGGGCGAGGAATCAGTTATGAAACCTCGCCCGTTTATTTTTAATCTTTGTAGAGCAGAACTGACGCGTATGCTGAAACGCCCTCTTCACGCCCCTCAAATCCAAGTTTTTCCGTAGTAGTTGCCTTTACAGAGACATCGTCAATATCGATTCCCATAACCTCGGCAAGTACCCTCTGCATCTCGGGGATATGAGGTTTAAGTTTCGGTTGCTGCATACATAAAATAGAGTCAATATTACCAATCTTGAAACCTCGCTCTGCAACCAAATCAACAGTTCGCTTTAAGAGAATTTTACTATCTATTGCCTTGTAGGTGTTATCATTATCCGGAAAGTGATAACCAATATCACGCATTGCAGCTGCTCCCAAAATGGCATCGCATATTGCATGAATCAACACATCACCATCAGAGTGAGCAACACACCCCTTAACATGCTCAACTTTTATGCCTCCCAACCACAAAGGGAGCCCCTCTTCAAGCCTGTGTACATCGAAACCAATACCTGTTCTTATCTTCATAACTATTATAATTACTCATACGCATACAAAAGTAAGAAAAATAGCGTATCTTTGCTACATACATGAAAATAGTTTATGGAAATCAGTGACATTTATTCGCTATTAAAGGGACACCGAGTAACAACCGACACCAGAAATGTGGTTGAGGGCGATGTCTTTTTTGCACTAAAAGGAGAGAATTTCGATGGTAACTCTTTTGCAGAACAAGCAATTGAGAGTGGAGCATATATGGCAATTATCGACAATCCGAAATATGCATCATTACCACGTACCCTACTAGTAGAGAATGTTTTACATACTCTGCAACAGGTTGCAGCCTATCACCGGCACAAATTGGGCATTCCCATTCTGGGTATTACAGGCACAAATGGTAAAACCACCACAAAGGAGTTGTGCCATGCAGTGATTAGCAAGAAAATGAATTGCGTTGCCACAAAGGGAAATTTAAACAACCATATAGGAGTTCCCCTAACCTTGCTCTCAATGAACGAGACCACCCAATTCGGAATAGTTGAGATGGGGGCAAACCATCCGGGAGAGATTGAGTTCTTGTGCAACATTGCCAATCCCGACTACGGTTTGATAACAAATATTGGCGAGGCGCACATTGAGGGATTTGGCAGCAAAGAGATGATTATCGAAACCAAAACCGCACTATACAGACACGTAGCGGCAAAACAGGGAAAGCTATTTGTAAACAGTTCCGATGAGCTATTGATGAGGAAATCGGCACAGATTGAGCGTGAAACATACGGAGATACCGGCACTATTGCAAAAGGCGAACTGGTGCAAAGCATTCCAAATATGGTTCTTGATCTTCACACCCCACATGGCCACCGCTACATTAAAACCAAACTAATTGGCGGATATAACTACCATAATGCCATGGCTGCTGTAGCACTTGGCAAATTCCTTGATATCAATGACGAGACAATTGCCCAAGCTATTGAGGAGTACACCCCCGGAAATATGCGCTCACAGTTAATTAAGAGTAAAAGCAACACAATTATTCTTGACGCATATAATGCAAATCCTACAAGCATGACAGTCGCAGTTACAAACTTTGCCAACATGCAACATCCAAACAAGATTGTAATATTGGGCGAGATGCGAGAATTGGGCCACAGAGAGGCAGAAGCCCACGCTGAGTTGGTTAATTTAGTTTTGGAGCAAAATTTCAGCAAAATATATTTTGTAGGTAAACCCTTTGAAAATCACAAAGATAGAGCCACTAATATTATATGGACTCAAAACACCGAAGGATTAATTGAGTTATTAAAAGAGGAAAAACCCGAAAATTCAATTATATTTGTCAAAGGTTCCCGAGGTAACCGATTGGAAAGAATTGTTGAACACCTATAAAACATAGAGCCGTGAGTGAGAGAGTTGTAATAATTCCTACTTATAATGAGAAGGAGAATATTGAGAACATCATTAGATATGTTTTCAATTTAAAGCCGGAGTTTGACATTGTCATCATTGACGATGGATCACCCGACGGCACAGGAGCAATTGTGAAGGGGCTGCAAAAGGAGTTTTCACAACTTCACCTTATTGAGCGTTCCGGCAAATTAGGTCTTGGAACTGCCTACATTACAGGATTCAAGTGGGCGCTTGAAAATGGATACAACTACATTTTCGAGATGGATGCCGATTTTTCACACAATCCCGATGACTTGGTTCGCCTATATGAGGCGTGTAAAAACGGAGCCGACGTTTCGGTTGGTTCAAGATATGTTACAGGTGTAAATGTTGTGAATTGGCCTATGTCAAGAGTATTGCTATCATATTTTGCATCGAAATATGTAAAATTTGTAACCAATATGCCCATCCACGACTCTACTGCCGGATTCGTATGCTACACCCGAAAGGTGCTTGAAACAATTGACTTGGATGCTGTTAAATTCAAGGGATACGCTTTCCAGATTGAGATGAAATTCACTTCATGGACCCTCAAATTCAACATCAAAGAGGTTCCAATCATCTTTACTGATAGAACATTAGGAACATCTAAGATGAGCGGAGGTATTATTTCAGAGGCTCTATGGGGAGTGGTACAACTACGTCTAAGAGCTATGACTGGTAAAATCAAACCAAAGCAACACAAAATCAAAGCATGAAGAGGTTAATTCAAAACGGAACCATCATCAACCAGGGGGCAATATACAAAGCGGACATATTGCTTCAAGATGATACCATCATAAAGATTGGCAAAAACATTGAGAAAGACAATGAGTGCGAAATTATTGACGCAACAGATTGCTTTGTAATTCCCGGTGTTATTGACGATCAGGTTCACTTCCGTGAGCCGGGTTTAACGCACAAGGGTAACATTAAAGAGGGTAGCCGTGCAGCAGCAGCAGGAGGCGTTACCAGTTTTATGGATATGCCGAATGTAAAACCGGCCACTACCACCATTGAGCTACTTAAAGAGAAACAACAAATTGCAGCGAAAGATTCATCGGTCAACTACTCGTTCTATCTTGGCGCAACCAAAGACAACATTGAAGAGATTAAAAAGATCGATCCATCGACAGTATGCGGATTAAAACTCTTCATGGGCTCATCGACAGGAAACATGTTGGTAGATAATCCGGAGACTCTTAAGGAGATTTTTGAGAATTCACCGGTGCTTATTGCAACACACTGCGAAGATACCCCGACAATCGAGGCCAATATTGCAAAATACAAAGAGCAATATGGCGAGGATATTCCTATCACTCTACACCCTGAAATCAGAAGTCGCGAGGCATGTTATAAGAGCAGTTCACTGGCTGTCTCAATGGCAAAGCAATATAACGCACAACTACACCTGCTTCACCTTAGCACTGCCGAAGAGGTAGAACTACTTCAAAGCGGTTGCATAAAAGACAAATCCATAACAGGCGAGGTTTGCGTTCACCACCTATTCTTCAACGATGAAGCCTACAAGGAGCTTGGAAACTTTGTACGTTGGAATCCTGCAATTAAAAAGGAGTCAGATCGCAAAGCTTTGGTAAAGGCTATAAACAATGGAATAATCGATGTCATTGCCACCGACCATGCACCTCACACTATTCAAGACAAACAAGGCAGCTACACCAAAGCAGCCGGTGGAGGCCCATTGGTACAACACTCCCTTGTAATGATGCTTGAGCTTGTCGAGAAGGGAGAAACCATTATGCAGAAGGTTGTTGAGGGAATGTGCCACGCTCCTGCATTACGTTTCAATATTGATAAGCGAGGATTCATACGCGAGGGGTATAAAGCTGATATATGTATCTTTAAGAAAGAGCCATGGAAAGTCAGCGCAGACAACATCATGTATCAATGCGGTTGGTCCCCTGTAAATGGCAAAACATTCAACTACAAGGTAAAACAGACCATTGTTAATGGTCAAACCGTATATAAAGATGGCAAGATTAACGAAGAGGTTCGAGGCGAACTGCTTCGTTTTAACAGATAACTAAGAGATTGGTATTAACGATAGAATCAGATAGGCGTAAAAGATTACTTTTGCGCCTATACTTTTACCCGATTGGTAAAAATAAGAGGCAATCCACGCAATAGGAAGTGACGAGACGTAAATCATATCATGATTAATACCACTAAACAGAATTGCAGAGACTCCTATAGCCACAGGAGTCGCAATAACGACACTGATAAATCTACGCTCAGTATATAGAGCAGGCATAAACTTTGTAACACCTGCCACAATCATCCACAAAATCAAAACAAACAGGATTGCCAGACGAATCCACTCTCCGGCACTACCAATTCCGGTCTGTGACATAAACATAAGCTCCTCTATCCAATTACCCCAGGCCGCCATAAATTGATCGGTACAAAACAGCCATGTAAATAGGAAGAGAGCTGCTGTAATCCACCCCACAAAGAGTGCTGAGATATCTTTAACGGAAAATCTTGCTATCAGAGCCAATGCCAACAGACCAAATGGGATAAACAGAACCAATTTCGGCACAAGCGCAGCCACAAGCAACGAAGATACTCCTATTCCAAAAACCGGAGCATTACTATGCTGCCTTATTACAGCCTGTTCAACAAAATAGAATAAAAAAGAGAAGCATATAGCTGCTATCAGGGTGTTACTCAAACCATACAAAGGGAGTAATCTGACAACGGCTAACAGATATACAACCGCCGGCAAAAAATAGTTTTTGCGAATCAATACCCCTCGCATGGCTTGAAACACCATTACTGCCATTACTAGCAGCACAGCCAATGCTCCCCACAATATATTCTCCATTGCAATACTACTTGCAATATCTCTTTAAATCCTGACCAATATCTCTACGGAAATATGCTCCATCAAACTTAATCTTGGCAACATTCTTATAACTCATAGTCAAAGCCTCATCGATAGAGTCTCCGTAAGAACTTACAGCTATAACACGGCCACCATTTGTTACAACCTGACCCACGTCATTGAACTTGGTACCTGCATGAAAGACAATACTTCCCTCAACCTCATCACAACCGGTAATCACCTTACCCTTCTCATAATCTCCGGGGTAACCTCCGGAAACCATCATAACGGTAGTACAAGTTCTTGCATCCATCTCGAATGGCACCTTATCCAACTCTCCCTTTGCTGTTGCAACCATAATATCAAGCAAGTCGCTCTTCAATCTTGGCATTACAACCTCAGTCTCGGGATCACCCATACGAACGTTATACTCAATAACCTGAGGATCTCCATTGTCATTCATCAAACCAAAGAATACAAAACCCTTATAGTCAATTCCATCCTTTACAAAACCCTCGATTGTAGGACGAACAACTCTATCCTCAACTCGCTTATTGAACTCGGCATCGGCAAAAGGAACCGGCGATACAGCTCCCATTCCTCCGGTATTCAATCCCTCATCATTCTCACCAATTCTCTTGTAATCCTTCGCAGATCCCAAAATTCTATAGTGAGTTCCATCGGTAATAGCGAATACTGAAATCTCAATACCCTTCAAACACTCCTCAATAACAACACGAGCGCTGGCCTTACCAAACTTACCTCCAAGCATGCTGTTCAACTCAGAAATAGCCTCGTCTAAATCATTCAAGATAAGCACACCCTTACCTGCTGCCAAACCATCGGCCTTTAGAACATATGGAGGCTGCACACTCTTCAAGAACTCAACACCCTCTGCAATATTATCGGGAGTAACGGTCACATACTTTGCTGTAGGAATTCCATGTCTAACCATAAACTCCTTTGCAAAATCCTTACTTCCCTCAAGAATAGCTCCATCCTTTCCGGGGCCGACAATCATCAAACCTTGCAAACGAGCATCAGCTTCAAGATAGTTTCTTACTCCATTTACAAGAGGATCCTCAGGACCTACAACAACCAACTCAATACCATTCTCAGCAACAAAATCTGCAATCGCAGGGAAATCATTAACTGAAATATTTACAATCTGACCCACAGCAGCCATTCCTGCATTACCCGGAGCGATATATAACTTTTCCAACTTAGGGCTTTGAGCCAACTTCCAAGCAATAGCATGCTCACGACCACCACTTCCTAATAAAAGTACCTTCATAACTTAACTTTTAATATTCAAACTGACCGTACTCGCTCTCAATAGTCAACTTCTTACCCTCGTAAGCCTCACAACGACCAATAATTCGAGCATCAATATTAAACTCTGCAGCAATATCAATAATATCCTGGGCCAACTCTGGAGCCACATAGATCTCCATTCTATGTCCCATATTGAAAACCTTATACATCTCATCCCACGCAGTTCCACTCTGCTCCTTTATCAGCTTAAATAGAGGAGGTACAGGGAACATATTATCCTTAATGACATGTAGATTCTCAACAAAATTCATAACCTTTGTCTGAGCTCCTCCTGAACAGTGAATCAAACCGTGGATATCATATCTGTACTTATCGATAATCTTCTTCATCACAGGAGCGTATGTTCTTGTTGGTGAAAGCACCAACTTACCGGCATCAAGAGTAGTTCCCTCAACTGCATCGGTCAATTTACAACCTCCGGCATAAACCAACTCCTCCGGAACCGATGGATCATAGCTCTCAGGATACTTCTCTGCCAAATATTTGGCAAATACATCGTGACGGGCAGAGGTCAAACCATTTGAACCCATTCCACCATTATACTCAGTCTCGTATGTTGCCTGACCATACGATGCAAGAGCAACAATCACATCGCCTGCCTGAATCTTCTCATTGGTAATCACATCGGAACGTTTCATTCTACAAGTTACTGTAGAGTCAACAATAATAGTTCTAACCAAATCACCTACATCGGCAGTCTCTCCTCCTGTTGCATAGATATTTACACCTAACTTTTTGTACTCATCAAGCAACTCTTGTGTTCCATTGATAATGGCAGAGATAACCTCACCGGGCACTAAATTCTTATTTCTACCAATTGTTGATGAAAGCAAAATATTATCAACGGCACCAACACACAAAAGGTCATCGATGTTCATAATCAAGGCATCTTGAGCAATACCCTTCCAAACACTCAAATCTCCGGTCTCTTTCCAATACAAATATGCCAAAGAGGATTTTGTTCCTGCTCCATCGGCATGCATTATATTGCAATACTCCTCATCTCCTCCCAAATAATCAGGAATTACCTTACAAAACGCTGTAGGGAAGAGCCCCTTGTCAATGTTTTTAATTGCGTTATGAACATCCTCCTTCGATGCAGAAACGCCTCTTTTGTTATATCTTTCGTCTTTTCTCATAATTGATTGAAAAAAATCGCTAATCGTGCAACAACCCTGCAAATTTAAAAAAATAAGCCGTTGTAACCAAACATACACAAAACAAAAAAGCGGTATCTTTCGATACCGCTTCTGCGCCTCAACGAGGACTTGAACCTAGGACCTACGGATTAACAGTCCGCCGCTCTAACCAACTGAGCTATTGAGGCAAATGCTTTTGAAAATAAAGGCGCATTCTCCTTCTTTGTGCGCCTCAACGAGGACTTGAACCTAGGACCTACGGATTAACAGTCCGCCGCTCTAACCAACTGAGCTATTGAGGCGTGTTTTTCAAAAGCGATGCAAAATTATGAATTAATTCTGAATCTGCAAAACTTTCTTCAATATTTTTTTCAATCAAAGAACAAATTCTCCCTCTAAATACTCCATCCCATTAGAAAATGCCTGCATATTAAGAGGAATCAATTTGTGATAACGCTCAGGCAAAGATTTCTCTAATGCCAACTGAACATTCTCGGAATCTACAACCTGCTTTGCCTTAACATAGGCTCCCAACACTATCATATTAAACACCTTAGGATTTCCAGACTCTGCTGCTAAACGAGTAGCCTCTATACGGTAGATATTTATATCTCTTCTTGTCGGGAAGATAGTGATTCCATTAGGATCATACAACAAGCATCCACCAGACTTTACCGAGCTCTCAAACTTATCCATTGACTGCTGATTCAACACAATAACAGTATCGAATTTGTTCAAAATTGGAGAACTAATCTTCTCATCGCTAAGAATAACAGTAACATTGGCTGTACCGCCACGCATCTCAGGACCATACGATGGCATCCAAGAGACCTCTTTATCCTTCATTATTCCTGCATAAGCCAAAATCTTACCCATCGATAAAACTCCCTGGCCCCCAAAACCGGCTATCAATATCTCTTCAGTCATAATTAAATATCTTTCAAATCTCCTAATGGATACTTATCAAACATATTTGTACGCATCCAGTTATTCGCCTCCTCGGGCGACAACTTCCAACCTGATGCACATGTTCCAACCACCTCTACATACGATGTTCCTGCTCCTCTTCTGGTATTTTGGAATGCCTTTTTAAGAGCGGCCTTTGTCTTACGTATAGCAGCAGGGGTATCTGCTGATTGTCTTGTCACATAACAAGTTCCCGGCAACTGAGCTATCAACTCGGTTATTTGCAATGGATAGCCGTGCAACTTAGGCTCACGACCGTATGGTGTTGTTGCTGTAATTTGCCCTAATAGTGTTGTCGGAGCCATTTGCCCTCCGGTCATTCCATAGATGGCATTATTAATAAAGACTACAACTATATTCTCTCCTCGGTTACAAGCGTGCATAATCTCAGCACAACCAATCGACGCCATATCACCATCACCTTGATATGTAAATACATACTTATCTGGGTTTAATCGACTGATTGCAGTTGCAACCGCAGGAGCTCGCCCATGTGCAGCCTCGACCATATCAACATCCATATAGTTATACATGAAAACAGAGCAACCAACGGGACAAACTCCTATTGTTGCATCCTGAATACCCAGCTCCTCAACAACCTCGGCTATAAGTTTATGAACAACTCCATGAGTACAACCGGGACAATAGTGCATTGGACACTCCTTCAATACAGAAGTACGACCAACCACAAGGTTTTCAGGTTTTATTATCTCATTTGTCTCCATAATTACACCATTTTTTTTATCTGCTCCAATATCTCTTCCGGAGTTGGAACTATACCTCCTGTTCTTCCATAGAACTGAACATCATTACCAACAGCGAGTCGAACATCTTCAACCATCTGACCTGCACTCAACTCTACAGAGATAAACTTCTTACCCATTGCAGCCAATCTTTGCAACTCGACTGTCGGGAATGGGAAAAGAGTTATCGGCCTAAGAACTCCCACTTTAATTCCCTCTTCACGTGCCAACTGAGCAACCTTTCGACAGATTCGTGCAACAGATCCGTACGCCACAATAACAATGTCTGCATCATCGCAACTATTATTCACGAATCTAACCTCTTGCTCCTTCATCACCTTATATTTTGCCTGTAAGCGCTCATTTACGCCCTCTAATTGCGACAAATCCAAGAAGCACGAAGTGATATATTTAGCAGGCTCACCGCTCTTTTTACCGCGTAGCGCCCAAGGAGCATTCTGCTCTATCTGCTCGTTAGTCCAACGAGGTTTAAAATCGCCCAAAGTAACCTTCTCCATCATCTGGCCAACAATTCCATCAACGAGCATCATCACCGGAGTTCTGTACTTAAAGGCCAAATCGAAACCTAAGCCAACGAAATCATTCATCTCTTGGACAGAAGCCGGAGCCAAGACTATCATATTATAATCACCGTGACCTCCACCCTTTACAGCCTGGAAATAATCACCCTGCGACGGTCCGATGGTTCCCAAACCGGGACCTCCGCGCATTACATTGACAACCAAACAGGGCAACTCCGCTGCAGCCATATATGTCAATCCCTCCTGCATCAAACTGATACCCGGACTTGACGACGATGTCATTACTCGTTTTCCACTTGAAGCGCCTCCATATACCATATTAATAGAGGCCAACTCACTCTCGGCCTGCAATACGACCATGCCGGTCTCCTCCCAAGGTTTACGAAGCATAAGTGTCTCCATAATCTCGGATTGAGGGGTAATAGGATAACCAAAATAGCCATCGCAACCGTAACGTATTGCAGCTTCGGCCACAACCTCATTACCCTTCATTAATGCAATCTCTGCCATGATATTATTATCTTTTAATCTACTTTTACTTTGTAAACTGACAATACGGCATCGGGACATACTACGCCACAACTACCGCAACCGATACAAGCATCGGGGGTCTTCATCTCTGCATAGTGATAACCCTTTACATTCACCCCAACACTCAATTCAAGAACCTTTAAAGGACAAGCTACTACGCAAAGGTTACACCCTTTGCATCGATCTTTATCCACTACAACTGTTCCCACAAACTTAGCCATAACTCCAACTTTGATTATTTGATTTTGTAAAGTTAGAGACAAAAAAAGAGCTTTCCAAAAGTTTTCGGATAACTTTTCACTTTTTAACAGTCTAAATCTCGTTTTTGCACAACTCGTAAAATGGTGCGAAAAAAGTAGATTGAAATTATTGCACACCAAGTTTAAACTATGTGCAAAAGTTGAGTATCTTTGCAAGATATATAAAATGGTAAAAGATGAATATTGAACTATACATAGCACGCAGAATATTGGGGAGTAAAAACTCTTACTCAACCACAGGTGCAATTACCAGAATTGCCCAAATTGGTATCGCTGCAGGTATATGCGTAATGCTTCTATCAATATTCATAACATCGGGATTTAAAGCACAAATCATTGAAACGCTATCCGGAATATCGACACCCGTCACCATACATCATACAGCCATTGCTCAGGGACAAAGTACGAAGGGCAAGGCGCTTCCACAAAACGTAATTGATAAATTGCGTGCCAATGAATCCATTCAGAACATATTTCCTTCCATTACAAAAGGAGCTATATTGAAAAAGGAGACCGAATTAAACGGAGTTATAATTACCGGACTTGACTCAACCGCTCCTCTTAATTTTTATCAGAGCAAAATTATAGAAGGGGCTCTTCCAAATTTCAACACGACACAACCATCATCGCAAATTGTAATATCCAGAACTATTGCACAAAGGTTAAATGTTGCTGTAGGAGATCGATTAAACGCCTATTTTATTCAGGAACCTCCTCGAGTCAGACCGTTAACAGTCTGTGGCATAATTCAGACAAATATCGCAGAGATTGATGAATCTCTTGCAATATGCGATCTGCGCACGCTTCAAAGAGTAAACAACTGGGATTCTATCCAGTATGATACATATAATATCACATTTAAGAGCGGGGTGAATGCCATTGATTACGCTTATGAACTTGACTTTATTACCGACAATGGTATCAGCGGTAACGGTTGGTATATCAGTACCATTGAAGATAAACAGCCGGAAATTCTGGATTGGCTGGAACTGCTGGACATGAATGTATGGGTAATACTTATACTACTCTCATTTGTAGCTGGATTTAATATGGTCTCATCACTCTTGATTTTAATACTTGAACGCACTACCTTTGTCGGTATAATGAAGTCTGTGGGCATGACCAATGTGGATATGAGAAGGGTATTTTTGTGGATATCGGCAGGATTGATTGGGCGAGGAATGTTATGGGGCAATATTGTAGCTCTTATAATTGCGACAATCCAACACTATCTTCACATCATCAAGTTAGATGCTACGGTTTACTACATGAATTATGTTCCAATCAACATAGAGTTTGATTCATTAATTCTACTAAACATAGGAGTCTTGGCTGTCACTCTATTTATGATGATTGTACCCACAATGATTATATCAAAAATAGAACCTATCAAAGTTATCAGATTTGAATAAAATGAAGAGTTTCATTAAACATATAACAGAAGGAAAACATAGCGGACTGTACGGAACGATATTAGTACACCTCATTCTGCTGGTAATTATTCTGTCAATGAAATTGAATAGTATTCAGCAGATTATTGAGTTGGAATTGGAATATATGCAATCTACGCAAGAGGAGTTGCAAGAACTTATAGAGGAGGAGCAAAGACGAGAGGAAATTAGAGCCAAAAGCGCAGATGAGGAGGTTGCACAAATGTTGCGAAGTTTAGTTTCAAACGAAAATGCAGACCCAACAAATCAAAGAACAGCAGAGAGTAGTGATTTAGAACAATATATAGAAGAGACACTTAATGAAATTAACGGACACCGTGGCTCTGATTTATACAAAGCTCAACGTGACCAGAACTTTAAAAGAGACAGCCTGCAACACATCAGCGATCGCCTTGAGAATGAGTTAGATTCTTTAAAATCAACTTTCTATCAAGCCGGCAGCAGTGTAAGTTACAAATTAGGCAAACGCTATGCCAGAAGATTACCTATTCCGGTCTTCAAATGTGAAAACGGAGGAAAAGTGATCATTGATATTCAGGTTAATCCATCCGGACGAGTTGTCAAGGCAACGGTAAATGCACAGTCCGATCCGGATGAACAACTACAAGAGACTGCCGTTGATGCCGCATTACGCGCAATATTCAACACTAAAAGCGACGCACCGGCAATCGAACATGGAACAATAACCTATAACTTTGTAAAACAGTAGTTATGAAATTATTCTCTTCACTATCTTCCCTACTCTTTCCAACAGAGTGCCCTATGTGCAGCAAGATTCTGGTTGCGGGAGAGAACCTCTTTTGCACAGAGTGCCTATTCAACTTTCCATGGGCAGACCCTGAATTCCAATCAATGGGAGAGTTATTTACAAAACTTCCCAACGATGTACGTCCGGAAAAGCTATACTCACTATTTCACTATACAAAGGGGGCAGACACAAAGAATCTGTTATTTGCCATAAAATATCATAACAAACCCAAATTGGCATTCCGGATTGGATTGATGCTGGGGGAACACCTAAAACAACATTTAAGCGGTGACTTGATAATTCCCGTTCCCTTGCATCCACAAAGAAGGCGCCTCAGAGGATACAACCAGGCCGAGCAAATAGCAAATGGAGTGTCTCAAATAACGGGGATTCCTGTAGCTCACAATGTATTGGAACGCATTGTAAATACAGCAACTCTCACCGATAGTAATAAAGCCAATCGAATTGAAAAGATTAGTAGAGCTTTTAAACTTCGGGAGCCCTCGCTCATTAAAGATAAGAACATAATACTAATCGATGACGTTATAACAACAGGAGCCACAATAGGTGCCTGTCTCGAAACTATGCATGGAGCAAATGTTAAAAAAATCACCCTCGCATGTATTGCAAGAACTTCATTGTAATATAAATATAAATAGTTACTTTTGTTGAATGATTAAAAGATTAATATATACACTGACTATAGTCGCACTTATCTGCTCGTGTGCAAACCGAGGATATCCGGAAGGCGGTCCTAAAGATGAAACTGCTCCACAGATCGTTAAAGAGGAGCCGTATAGCTATTCTACTGATTTCAAGCAGAATAAGCTAAGAATATATTTCAATGAGTACATTCAAGTTAAGGATGCAAACTCGAATCTTATGGTATCGCCACCTTTAAAAAAGAAGCCAACAGTAAGTAACAGAGGTAAATACATTGTTGTTGACTTTTCAAGAGATACCCTAAAAGAGAATACCACATACAACGTAGATTTCGGTACATCTATTGTAGATAACAACGAGAGTAACCCATTAGGTTTCTACAGGTATGTATTCTCAACAGGTCCGGAGATTGATACTATGGAGATGGGTGGTCAGGTTATTGATGCAGAAAGCGGAGAACCTTTACTGAAAGTTTTGGTAGCGCTTTACAAAAATCATGCAGACTCCGCAGCCGTTAACGAATTGCCTTCATACGTAGCACTTACCGATAGCTCCGGACACTTCAGATTTACAAACATTCAAGACACTCTGTATCGTTTGGTTGCATTTGAAGATGCCAGCTCAGACTACATATATCTTCCTGAGTCTGAGAACGTAGGTTTTATAGACACTCTAATAAAACCTGTAGTATATCCCGCTATACGTATAGACTCCACATTCAAAATCATCAAAGATACAATCAAAGAGGGAGTGATTGTAGATACAACAGTTGTTGACTCAATAAAAGAGATTTCGTACTATGCTTATGGCCCTGCTGATCTATCTGTACGCCTATTTACAGAGGAGAAGACCCAGAATTATATGGAATCACCTAAACGTACAGAGCGCGAGAATATAACAACAATATTTGCAATGCCTCAAGGTGGTCGTGAATTAACCTTGCAGCTTACCGACTCGCTTTTACGAGATTCCGTCGGAGATAAAGAGTGGTACTCTATTGAGCGTAATCTAACTTATGACTCTCTAACTATTTGGTTAACCGATTCTCTTGTTGTAAAACGAGACACGCTTCTTATTGAATTCAACTATTTAAAGAGTGACTCATTAAAACAGTTAGTACCAACAAAAGATACTATTCGCTTAAACTATAAACCAAAAGAGGATACCGGTAAGGGAAAGAAAAAGAAAGAGTTGACAGCTCAAGACTCTATTGCAATGCTCTATGCTTCAGCAATGGTAAACAAAAAGAGCATAGAGATTGGAGACAACGCATATCTGCTATTTGAAACTCCTATTAATCCTGCAGGCTTGGACAGCATACGCATAGAGGAGAAACAAGATTCAACATTTATTCCAATCTCATTCTCTGTGGAACAAGACTCCGTTAACCTAAGAAAGTTCTGGTTTAAGGCAGATTATAAGAGTGGTAAAGAGTATAAAATGAGTCTCGATACCGGCGTTGTAGCAACTATATACGGTAAACCTATAGCAGGCATAGAGAACAGTTTCAGCGTTAAAAAGAGTACAGAGTATTCAAATCTTAAGGTTAATGTAATAAATAGCCATAACAGACCTGTACTAATTCAAATGTATAGCGCCAAGAAGGCCTCTACATCGAAGAAAGTTGCAACCGGAGCGGGTCAAAACTCGTTTAATGTTGTAAAATCTATATCAACAAATCAAGATGGCGTTGTAGTATTTGAACTTGTAAACGAGGGCTCATATATGTTACGCGCTGTTATTGACTCTAACGGAAACGGCAAGTGGGATACCGGGCGATATTTAAAACACATACAACCTGAAGAGGTATACTACCAATACATTGAAATCCCAATAAAGAGTAATTTCGATGTTGAACAGGATTTTGATTTAGATTTTCAATATTCACCGCCACCTGTAGAGGAGAAGGAAAAGGAGAAAAAGTAAAATAGAACAAGCACACAACAATATGAGACGGTCTATTATAACTATACTAATGTTGCTGGCCATACTCTTACCGAGTGTGGCGAGGGCTCAGCATACCCCTGTTCCTCCCATAGAGAAATTGGTCTATATGGGATATTACAATTGGGGTTTTATTTGGATTAAGGCCGGCAGAGTTGAATTTACACAACAACCATCAGATAAATACCCTGATGCACAATTCCTACAAGCCGTAGGTCATACAACTTCAACATGGGATGAAATATTTATGCTTAGAGATACTCTCTACTCACATTTTGACAATACGACATTTAAGCCATACGAATTCTCACGAAAGGCTCACGAGGGAAAATATCACAAAACATTTGATTACACCTTCGACTATGCTGACTCCGTCATATATGGAGATATAAATCGCATTGGGCGATGGCAAAAGAATGACACTACAAAAATGGAAGCCAACCTATATGATATGTTATCAATTGCGTGGTATGCCAGAGGTTTAGACTATTCGAACTATAAAGAGGGCGATAAAATTCCAATCAAAATATTCCTCGATAGCGAAGTGTGCGATTTGTACATTAGATATTTAGGAAAAGATAAATTCAAATTGGCAGGAACAAAACATGAATGCTATGTTTTTGCTCCGCTTCTTGTTGCTGGAGAGGTATTTAAAGGGGGCGAGAACATGAAGGTTTGGGTTACTGCTGACGAGAAGAGAATCCCGCTATTGGTTGAATCAAAGATCATCGTGGGATCGGTTAAGGGAATATTGGTTCCTCAAGAGAGTATATATTAACAAAATAAATAACTGAAAATGAAATACATTTCATCAAAGATTTTAGCTAGTGTAATGATCATTGTCTCTCTCTTCTCATGTAAAGAGGGCGAAAAAGTTTTACCGGGAATTGTAGGAGCACCAAATGAGATATTGGTTGTTTCATCAGATAAAATATGGAACAGTTCAATGGGCGATACCATAAAGAACTACTTTTCAAATCCTTTGTTTGGACTTCCACAAGATGAAGCAACATTCAAAGTGCTTCACATTCAACCTTCAAACTTCGAGCGCCACTTAGGAAAACATAGAAATGTAATTCAAGTACAAGTAGGAAGCTATATTGACTCTGCACAACTTCTATATCAAAATGGATTGAAGGCTCGTGACCAGCAATACTTCCTTTTGCAGGCAAAGGATTCAGCGGAGTTAATCAAACTTTTTGGAGAAAAACAATCTCTTATTGAGAATATGATTCTTCAAGCAGAAGAGAAAAGACTACTTGAAGGATATACTCGTTTCCCTGCAAAAAAAGTTGTAGCTCTTTTCAAAGATAAATATGGAATTGAGATTAAAATTCCGGAAGGTTTTCATTTAAACAAAGAGAGCGAAAATTTTATATGGAGCTCATTAGAGACACAAAAGTATAGTCAAGGCCTGATTTTCTTCCAGGATTCACTGGAAGATATTGCTCAATTCAATACGCAAATCATTGTTGACCGCTTTAATGAAGTATTAAAAGAGAACGTACCTGGCCCTATAGACAGTTCATGGATGGCCTTGGATATGATTTCACCATACTCTGCAAATCAAACCATTCTGCATGAAAACTACGCTATTCAAATGCGCGGATTATGGTATGTTGAAAATGATTTCATGGCAGGACCATACGTAATTAACGCTATCCTTGATAAACCTAACAAACGTATCATCTACGCAATGGGATATGTTTACTACCCTATCGAGGCAAAACGCAATATGGTTAGACGACTAGAAGCAATCATTAACTCTATAAAGACTGAAAAACCAAAGGGTGCAACTGATTAGTATCATAACAGCTCTGATTCTTACTATATTTCAATGCTCTGCACACCCCACAAAGAGCATTGAACCAGGTATTGCGCAAATAGAGCAATATCTACCTATATTATCAGGGAAACAGGTGGCATTTGTAGGTAACCACACCTCATATTGGCAAGGTAAGCATAGTATTGATATATTGCGAGATAACGGCATTAACGTTCAAAAAATCTTCGCTCCCGAACATGGATTCCGAGGTACTGAAGATGCCGGAGCAACGGTAAATGATGAAATTGATACCAAAACCGGCATCCCAATTATATCACTCTATGGCAACAACAAAAAGCCCTCGCCCGAAAATCTCAAAGGCATAGAGGCAATAGTATTTGATATACAAGATGTAGGAGTGCGATTCTACACCTACCTATCAACTCTTCACTACATTATGGAGGCTGCAGCCGAGCAGGACATACAGGTGGTGGTCATGGACAGAACAAATCCACATACATACTACATTGATGGACCTGTTTTGGACACCGCCCACACATCATTTGTAGGTCTGCACCCGGTTCCTATTGTCTATGGCATGACGATAGGCGAGTATGCCCAAATGATAAATGGAGAGGGGTGGCTTAAAGATGGCGCAAAATGCAACCTAAAAGTGATTCCAATCACCGGAGATTGGCAAAGAGAGAAGTCAATTCCACTTCAATGTAAGCCCTCGCCAAACCTACCCGACAGTGTATCGGTAATGCTCTACCCATCAATGTGCTTGTTCGAGGGAACCGTTATTAGCGAGGGAAGAGGTACATATATCCCATTTCAATGCTTTGGACACCCCGAACTTAAGAATATGCCATACACCTTCACCCCAATATCCATTAAAGGTATGAGTACATCTCCAAAATGCAAGAATCAAGAGTGTCATGGTATGCTTCTTGATACATGTTACAATGAGGTATTCAGTGGGGCGAGGTTACAATTAAAATGGCTTATCACAGCATATAAAAACTACACCGGTTCTGCACCATTTTTCAATAACTTCTTTACCAATCTTGCTGGAACCACAGAACTACGAAAACAGATTGAGGATGGGCTAAATGAAGAGGAGATTCGCCAATCATGGCAAACCTCCCTCAATAACTTTAAAACTATCCGCCAAAAATACCTGATTTATTAGGTAATTCAAGGTAGTGTATATCTTACAATCTCGGGTTCAAGAGTCTGGGGATTGGGACTCCACGCATATAAATATTTACCATTGGGGGTTACCGCAATGTGTCTAACTCTACGATTAAGCAATAAATGGATTACAGGTTCTCCATTGGAAGAATAAACATATACATTGTTACTTAAAATATCATCACTCTTCTCAATAATGTCGTATTTAACTCCCACATGCAAAAGGAAATAGTTATTCATTGATGCACATATACTTGAGAATCCATAGACACAATCAGGACTAACCTCTGCCATAACACCTCCCTCAATCTCTTTGATAATTAGATCCGAGTAATTATATAGAAAACGCTTCATACTTGGATTATCCAATGAAGTGCAATCATAAAACTCTACATAATCGCCTAAATAACTAGCAAAAGCAAATTTATCCTCACCAAAGATTTTTGCACAATAACCATCATTCTTACCTAAGTTAGGATATAGCGATGGTAACTCTACATTATTAAATACTCCAACAACATTACCAAAACTAGAAATAGAGTCATTAAACTCATTAAACGCCATAAAACGCATTGGCGATGCCTCATAACTAGAATATGCAGAATGAGGATAGATGACTTTTCTATTAGATAAGATAACCTTAGGCAATGCAAACAAATTATTATGCGATATAAATTTCTGAATATTCAACGCCAAAGTATCAGAGTTGACAGAAAAGAGAACACAATCATAATTATGATTGTTGTATTGCATTAAATACAAGGTAGAATCCATCAATAATAATTCAGGAAAGATAAACTCATTAGCTCCACGTCCTTTGTTTATAAATCTCTGAATTTCCATTGAAGACAAATCAACAGCAGTAATAAATTTACTACCGGTTTGTCCAAAAATCATAAGAAAATCATCTACTATTTTCAGATCAAGACAATCATCCAACGAGTCCGAAGGGATATTTAAAACCTCACCGGTAATATTGATAGTCTCAGGAAAATCCTCGCTCAAAACACTAATTTTAGATTCACTACTACATGAGAATAATAGCAACAAGGCAAATAATGTTGATAATAACTGTGATTTATTCATAACTATTGAATTAAGTTTTGACAAAGATAGTTATTAATTAGGAATTAGGAATGAGGAATTAGGAATTTATAGTTAGGAGTGAAGAGTGAGGAGTGAGGAGTTAACGAGCGAAGTGAGTAAAGCCCCCTTATTAGCGAAAGCAAGCGTTAGCGCGCTGAGCGAAGGGGGTTTGGGGGTTG
>SUWY01000011.1 GCA_015061245.1 Bacteroidales bacterium | reverse complement strand
AAGCGAGGGCAAAGGGAGTTTGCTTGCTTTGTCGGGCAAAAGTGGATTCGTGAAACAATCGAATGTTTAATGTAAAATGAAATAGTTATGGAGATTATCAGCATTGAGAAAAAGACCTTTGAGGAGCTTGTGTCGCGCCTCGGGCAGTTCGTTAAGCGAATGGATAGCATCAATCGCCAGCGGGGAGGCAGGCGTATGAGTGAGTGGATGGACAACCAAGATGTCTGTCAGGCATTGAAGATTAGTCCTCGCACATTGCAAACCCTTCGGGATTGTGGGCGGTTGCCTCACTCTAAGATAAACAACCGCATATACTATCGCCCCGAAGATGTGGAGCGACTTTTTGAAAATGATGTTTAACCTATAAAATTCTATGCCTATGAGTAACGAAGTTATCACGCGCAAACACGAGTGGGTGCGCGGTCTATTCTCAGAACTTGACCGCATCGCCAAAGATGCCGCAACGATGGCAGATGAGAATCAACCGCTATTGGGTGGCGAACACTATTTGACCGACAGGGAGTTATCGCAACGCTTGAAAATCAGTCGTCGCACTTTGCAAGACTATCGCAACAACGGCATTTTGCCGTACCGCCAACTGGGAGGGAAAATCCTTTATCGTGAGAGCGATATTGAACGTGTATTGCAAAGTTGCTATCGTGGCAAGTTTTAGATTATACCCTATAAGGTATAATATGGGTTAAGTACTTGCAAATTACACCCGATAGGGTATAATATAAATGTAAAGGAAACACTGACTGAACTTATTATGCAGAGTTGGGAGCGAGCTGCCTTTGTCCCCAACTCTGTTTTTTATTATAATAGCCGCCCAAGATTTTTGAAAAGTATTTGATTTTTCTTTTGACCTTGATTTATGCGTCGTAGGTCGCTTCGCTTGCTTCGTCCCAAACACATTCTCAACTCGGACGGTGATACCGGAGAGTTTTTTCGGGTGAAAAATTATCGAAGAGAATTTTTTGCTCGAAAACCCGTGGGCTTGAACTCGCAGGTATTGCCCTCCGAGTTAACTTTATAATGGGGCGAAAGCAAGTGAAGCGTACCGCAGACCTCTATCCTAAGTTCACTATCGCACTCTTCACATTCATCATATCCTTCAATATCGAGCTGTCAAGCACTTTTGCATAGTGTTGCGTCATCTTAATATTTGAGTGTCCGAGCATCTTTGCTACATTCTCTATGCTCACGCCATTTGCCAAACATACAGATGTTGCATAGGAGTGGCGAGCAACGTGAGTGCTGAGGTGTTTCTGGATTCCGCAGACATCGGCTATCTCTTTCAGGTAACTATTCATATTCTGATTGCAAGGAACAGGCAGTAATACGCCACGCTTGATGCAGCTGGGGTGATTCTCGTACTTCTTGAGTATTGCCAACGGAATATCCAACAAAGGAATATTACACATATTGTTTGTCTTTTGGCGTGTCTTACGAATCCAATAGTGCCCGTTATTGTCCTGCACGATATGTTCGGCAGCGAGTTGCTGAACATCAATAAATGCCAACCCCGTAAACGATGCGAATATAAATATATCACGCACCAACGCAAGGCGTGGAACGGCAAACTCCTTTTGGTAGATAGTCATCAGCTCGTCCATCGTTAGGAACTCACACACAACCTCCTTTTCGTGAAACTTGATGCCTGCAAAAGGATTCTTGTCAATCCACTCGTTGGCAAGTGCAAGGTTGATAATCTTCTTCAAGCACTTCATATAGCGGATAACGGTATTCTGCTGACAATTCTTCTCGGTCTTCAAATAAAACTCAAAGGCTCTCACAAGTTCGCCATTTACCTCCGTAATAGGCAAATCCTCTTTGTCATATTTCAGTTTGATAAGTTCTGCAAGATAGCGAGTACAACTTTCATAACGTCTTACGGTGATTAGGGCGAAATCTTTACCCACCAAAGCTCGACATTGCTCGTTGTGTTCACGCATAGTACCGATGATGGTGCGTACTTGCTCCACCTTTTTGTCCACTCCAAAGAACTTTTCCTGTAATATTCGGGCAGTGATAAGTTCCCCATTCTCTTCGAGTTGCGTGTAAATTCGGTGGAGTTTGATTCGGCTCTCCTCAATGTAGTTGTTAAGCTCGGTTGATTTACGGCTTTTGCCCCTTGCACACTCCTTAGCCTGATTCCACGATACAGGCTCAATACTTTTGCGGATGTTTGTTTCTACTCTTGCGCCATTGACTGTGATACGCATACATACTGAAGCCTCACCGTTCTTCAGCAGCTTGGTTTTCTTGATAAAGAAAAGCACATTAAATGAATCTCGTCTCATTTTCTCCTACTTTTAAGTTATACATTAGTTCGACAAATGTAGGAATCCGAGTCCGTTTTGATACTATGCAAAATATTGTGAATCAGTGAAAAACACTCTTTCAAGGTGGAGATGTTTGGAACACCTATTTGCTCCACCTCCTGCTCCACCAAAGGCGGTCGTGAACCGCACTTTTTTGCGTTTTTGGGGAAAATAAAAAATCCCGATTTTCGTTGAAAATCAGGATTTTACGTTGTTTTGCTTTTCTTTGCTGTGGTGCCACCAGGAATCGAACCGGGGACACAAGGATTTTCAGTCCTTTGCTCTACCAACTGAGCTATGGCACCATCATTTTTGCGATGCAAAAGTAGAGCATTTTTTTTTATCCTGCAAGTGTTTTTGAAAAAAATATGCGTTCGAGGCTTATTTTTTATGAAAAAAGCGGTTTTTACCCGATTTGAATGACTATTTTTGTTCTCTATTTGGGCAAATGGAGCGCTTTGTAACAAATCAAAGACTCCATGCGTAACCATAAACAAGAAACTTTTAATCTATAAAACGTGAATATTTTCGTTGCAAAGTTGAGTCCTATCACCACAGGTGAGGATCTACAACAACTATTTCAGGAGTATGGAAGGGTAACTTCCGCAAAAGTTCTTATTGATCGCGAAACCGGACGCTCAAAGTGTTTTGGATTTGTTGAGATGGAGGATTATGAAGAGGGAAACAATGCAGTAAATGCTTTAAATGGCGCAGAGTTGCATGGCTGCATGATTATCGTTAAGGTTGCACGCCCACGCGAAGCATCGGAAAACGAGGAGAGAAGGAACAGACCAAGAGTTGAGGTTGGCCGTTCTAACCCCTTCAGACACACCGAGAATCGAGGCAAAACAAACAACCCAAACGGCAGCCGCGGCAATAACTTCAACAAAGGACGCGAACGTCACAGACCGGGATTTTCACCGCGTCAACAGCGAGGCAATCAGCCACCAAAAATGCGGAAACCCTATATCAAGGAATACACCATGATGGAGCTAATGGAGGATGATGATTAATCATCCTCCTCTCTCTTTAAACCCCTCTACAATTCCATTCATATCATCTTGCGTTACAAGACCTTGCCTAACAAAATAGTTCAAAATTTCACTCTCATGAGCAAGTAACATTCTGACACTTTTTTCTGTTAGCGCATAGTTATACTCATTGGGATAGATTTTCTTAAGTTCCTCCATTTTATTCTGCGCCCACTCAATATTACTCTCAATCTCTTGCGACACCAATTGCAAGCGCTCCTTTTCGTTATTTGCAATAAGCGAGGTTTCAATATACTTCGCCAAGACACCTTTCGATGCAAGTTGTATTACCAGCAAGCCTCGTGCAGAGTCATACCACTGCATTATCTTGCTGCGATACAGTTTCTTAATGTGTCTTCCTCCAAATTTTTGAGTAAAGCGAAACCACCATGTTTGGTGAAAAGTATTAAAAAATTCCGTACGCTTAGTCAACGGCAACGCTCCCTCGGAATCATACAGATTATTTATCGAGGCCACAAGCAGATAGTAGGAATTTTTACCTATTATACCTCGGTCAAACATCTGCTGCAGATGCTCGCGCTCCCTCTCAAGAATCTTTATTCTGAGCGAGGCCACAAGTTCTGTGGGCTTAACTCTTACATAAATCTTTGGTACCGGCGAGGGCAAAAAGCGCTCAACCTCTTGCCAGTCACTTCCCTCAAGTGCCTCATTCTTCTGCAGCTCACCATAGTAATTTAAAACCTCTTCGCGCACCTTAGCTTTCACTGAATAGATTAACATTCGTGATGCAGGCGACTCCTTTACCATTCCCAACTTTCCTAACAACCAGCGCATTGTGGTTGCATTTATTATCAGAGTCAAGAATACAATTCCTGCCGTATAGAACAGCACCTGCTCACGGATAGGCTCGGGTATTGTGGGCGAGTTTGCAACCATCATGGCCAAACACAAACCTGTTGCTCCACGCAAACCGCTCCATGTCAACACAATACTTTCACGGAACGTCATTCCGTAACCACTCTTGCGCATAAGGGGATAGAAGAGATATACCATCACCGCCCTGGCAAATGTTGCAACAATGTAGATTCCCAAGAGTATCAAGATATGAATAGGAGTTACCTCAACCTGAGTTGCGATCACCACTCCCACTATGATAAATATTACCGTATTGGCAATATATGCCATCAGCTCCCAGAAATCAGATACGAAGTGCTCTGCCGCGGGCTTCATCTTCTCGCGTCCTCGCCTACCAACAACTAAACCATAGACAACCAAAGCAATTACTCCCGAGACATCGAGGAACTGCTGAGCCAAGATAAAGGCAACATAGGCACCAACAATTATACCGCTATTCTGAACCCAAAGATCACCACGCACCTTGGTAATAAACCAGACGCAGATTCGAGCAATTAAATAGCCCAGCACCACCCCTCCTGCCACCACAAGCATAAACTGAACCAAGGGCGAGTTTGCAAGCTCAATATTTTTAGAGAGGTTAAAGTAGAGAATAAACAGTACAATTCCGGTTCCATCGTTTAACATAGCCTCGGAATCGACAAGAGTGGAGAAGCGCTTACTTACTCCTACCTCTTTAAAGATTGCAAGAACTGCCACCGGATCGGTTGCACTTATCAGGGCACCGAACATCAAGGCATAGTTCCAGTTCCACATCACACTCTGCCCCGGCAAATAGTTGATACACATCATTATCGCGCCCACTATAAACATACTGACAACTAAACCTGGAGCAGACAACAGCGATGAGTTTATAAGTGTCATTTTAAAGATATGTCCATCCATGGCAAATGCAGCCTGGAAAATCAGAATTGGCAAAAAGAGAAAGAGAATCAGGTTGGGATCAATCTCTCCTGCCATATCAATTGCGACCTTTATATCGGGCACTGAATCAAGTAGCCCACTGCGCTCGGCATACCCTATTAACAGTCCCACTCCAAACAGCACTACCGTATATGGTAACACCGAGTTTCGCAACAATGACTTTAATACCGCTCCGATAATAAGACATATCACCACAAATGTTAACGGCGCCAAAATATAAATCTCCTGCATACTTGTAAATCTTAACAACCTCTATCCCTTCTACGAAAAAAAAGTGCTTAAGGACTAACTTTTGCTAAAAAAATATGTATAAGCAAAAAAAATAACCACGATAACACTTACAATATGATGTTCTGTTACCAATGCCAAGAGGCATACAAGGGGCGAGGATGCACCGAGCGAGGAGGTTGTGGCAAAGATGCCCTAACCTCGAATATTATGGATTTATTAATTTACACTGTAAAGGGTATTTGTACGCTATCAACTCTTATGCGCGATAACAATATAGGCGTGGATAACAGAGTAAATAAATACGTTATAGAGTCATTATATACAACAACCACTAATTGTAACTATAACCGAGAGAATCTGAAGAATAGAATCTCCGAGGGGCTGAAATTGAAAATGGAGCTGTATAACATTTGCGTCTCTTATAACTTAGCAATTCCGCCCCGGGAAGAGATTTTATGGGCAAGTAATATAAATGATTTTTCAGCAAAGGCCTCGATTATTACCGCCGACGACAATGAAATTCATAGCGAGGAGCGGGCCATGAAGGAGTTCATTATCTACTCGTTAAAGGGTATTGCAGGCTTTATGTACAACGCAATGCAGTTGGGCTACAACGACTTGGGTGTACACACCTTTATGCAAAGCATCATTAGCGATTTGACTCGAAAGGGTGTTTCACGAGATGAATGGCTTGATTTGCTTACACTTACAGGCCAATACTCAATGCGAACAATAGCACTGCTTGATAAAGCTCGTACCGAAAAATTTGGTCATCCCGAATTTACAACGGTTAATTTGAGCAGCAAAAACAGAGCCGCAATTTTGGTTAGCGGAGACAACTTGAGGGATTTGAAAGAACTACTTGAACAGAGTGTTAATACCGGTATTGACATTTACACTCACTCCTCAATGATTGCCGCCCATGCCTACCCGGAATTAAGAAAGTATGAACATCTCAGGGGAAACTTTGGAGGGAGCTGGAGTTCCCAACGCGAAGAGTTTCCTGCATTTCATGGCCCAATCCTCTTTACCGGAAATTACATTATTCCGCCCTCTATTGAACTTAGTTATAAGGAGCGGATGTTTACAACAAATGTGGCAGGGTATCCCGGCTGCAAGCATATACAGGCGGACCACAATGGTCGTAAAGACTTCTCCGAGATTATTGCAATGGCCAAAGAGTTTCGTGCACCTGCTTCACTTGAGCGAGGCTGCCTGAATATAGGTTTTGCGCACCGCACCCTAACAGACATAACAAGCCAATTGCTAAGCAGTTACGGAGTTGGCGACATTCGACGCCTTGTTTTTATTGTGGGCGAGGACGGACGTTCATCAGCACGCACATACTACACAAACCTTGCAGCCATGCTCCCCAAAAGCTCAATACTCTTTACTGCGGGCGATGTTAAGTATCGTTTCAACAAACATAGATTCGGGTATATGAATGGTATGCCACGCCTCTTCGATGCAGGACAAATTGAAGATACGTACTCGTTGATTGAGTTTATACTGAACCTAAAGAGAACTCTGCGGGTAAAGGATATCAACAAACTTCCAACAAGCTACTTTGTAAGCTGGTACTCACAAAGCTCCCTTGCTATACTTCTTGCACTGCTATCTTTAGGAATTAAAGGGATTAAACTTGGACCAACCATACCTCCTTTCTGCACAGAGGATATGTTCAAAGTCCTATCAAAACAGTTCGCCCTGCAATTGATAACAACTGCAGAGCGAGACAGCGAACATATCTTTGAAAACAGCTTTGAATATGAGCAGATACCCGACTACAATGATTAGTCTTGCTCAGAAGCTGCTGCTTTCGATACCATATCAGGGCTCTTGGCTGCAAGTTTATTGATAATCAACGCAATTGCGCCATCGCCCGTAACATTTGTTGCAGTTCCAAAGCTATCCATGGCAATATACAAAGCAATCATCAAACCTTGCTCTGTTTCACCGAATCCAAGCATTGACTGAAGCGGAGCGAGGGCTGCCATAATAGCTCCTCCCGGCACTCCGGGAGCTGCAACCATTGTTATTGCCAATATGAAAATGAATCCAGAATATGACCAAAAATCAAATGGCATGCCTGTCATAACCATAATTGCCAATGAGCAGGCAACAATCTTCATTACACTTCCTGAAAGGTGGATAGTTGCACACAAAGGAACAACAAAGGCAGCAATCGACTCGCTAACTCCATTCTTCACAACCTGCGCATAGGTCACAGGAATTGTAGCTGCCGATGATTGCGTTCCAAGCGCAGTAACATAGGCTGCCAACATATTTTTCAACTGCTTGAAAGGATTTCTGCGAGCATATATTCCTGCAATTCCAAATTGAACAATCAACAACACAACAGTCATTACAAAAATCAAGATTATAATCTTTATAAAGACTGACAATATTGGAGCAATTTGACCTACAGCCGTCATCTCCAAGAAGATAGCAAAGATGTATATTGGCAAGAAGGGTACAATAACCTTCTCTATTAGCTTTGTAATAATATTACTAAACTCATTAACTCCACGTTTAAGCGCCTCGGCATTACAGAATGCAATTCCCAATCCCAACATAAACGAGAATATCAGAGTTGCCATTACATCCATAATCGGATTCATGGTTATTGTAAAGAACGGCTGATAAGAAGTAACCGACTGCTCAACATTGAACAAGTCGCTCTCGGAGATAATATATGGGAATGCCCAACGGCAACAGCCAAGCGACATAAAACCGGAAAACAGCGTATAAACGTATGCAAGAACAACTGTTACTGCCAACAATTTGCCGGCCTTGTTACCCAAATTTGCAATTCCGGGGACAACCAATCCAATAATCAGAAGCGGAATCACAAATCCCAAAAAGCTTCCAAAAAGGCTCTTAATGGTTACAAATATTCTAACCAACACCTCTGGAAAAAACATTCCGCAAGCAATACCCAATGCTATTGCTATCAAAATTTTAGGTAACAAACCCAACTTTTTCATACATCTGCAATTTTTAAGGTCCCGAGATAATCCCGGGACCCAATTATTTATTCAAGATTAAATCTTACCAACTAACAGTTACAACCTTCTCAGGTCCATTAACTGCTATATTGTATTTAACCATTCCTCGTGGTGCTGCGCTACTCTTAAGAGTTGTCTTACCATCCTTAACCGATGGTTTACACTTGAATGACTCAATCCACATCTCTGTATTATGATCACCCTCAACACCATTAGCAATAGTGATTGTTGCTGTTCTACGTGCCACATCGACAACAATTGGTTTCTCTGCACTCCAGTTATCACGATTCAAGTGCATGTGAACTTTTGCGTTACCTGTAACGATCCATAGATCTTGACGAACACCATCGTCCGGATACAACTTATAGGTACTCTTACCACTCTTCTCAAAATTTCCACCATAGTAGAACCAATCGAAGATTGTATCACGAATCAATACCGATGTAGCAGTTCTTGTAATAGCACACATTCCCAAGTCACCCTCACCGCAGAAACGCCATGGGCCACGATTCTCCTCGGTTCCAATCCAAGGCTTACCGAACTTCTGTGATGTGTATGCCTGACCAATTGCACCATTCTTCTCCTTACCAGGATACCAATATCCATAGTTTGACTCCTCGTCACCAACGTTCATAACTCCGTAAGGATTCAAATAACTTGCATATCCCAATGGCAACCAGTTATTTGGAGTCTTATCGAATCTTAGAGCATAGTTCAATACTGACCATCCTCCCATACGTGCCATATAACTATGCTCACTTCCATCAGATGAACCGGCAAAGTCGGCACCTAAGGTATTCCACTCACTCTCCAAATATCCGCGGCATGATACGTTAGCGTAGTGCTGTCTGTTCAAGAAGTCCCAAGAGGCCTCGTTTGTAACATTTGGATGTGAATACCATACCTTATAGTTATTATCGTACCACAAACTGTCATCGTTCTGCATTGGGTGCTGAATTGCCCACTCCGCTAAAGCATAAGAAGACTCGTATGCTGTACGGTCAACCTCGTACTCTGAATGGTATGGATATGGATCATCGTAAATGAAATATTTAGCTTTACGCTCCCAGAATCCCTGTAGATATGCTGCATCCTCGGCTCTACCCTCAGCAATCAAATCCTCGATCAACAATGGAATAACCAACTCGTTGTAACATCCCCACTTGAAGGTCTCGTAGTAATCTCCGTGTAACTCTGTCGGATAGTTGAAATATCCCTTAGCTGTCTGGAATGCTCTCTCCAAATAACCGGCTGCATCGAGATATTTACTCTTCTCAGGATACAACTTAGCAATCTGATACATGTGGTAGTACAACATTACCATGTGTGCATAGTCAAAGCTACGCCATGCTCTCATTACACCAGGCTTAAAGTTACCCTGAGTATCCTTCAAATCCAAGTTTCGGTTAATGTAGTAGTTTGGAGTTCCATAAATAGCGTATGGATATGGGGTCTCCTTATCTGTTCTCTGCAATCCTCCCCAAACGAAGTTCTCAATATGATACTCAAGCGATGCAATCTCTTCGTCGTTAGGGAATACAACATTCTTCGATGCCAAGTATGGAGCCTTACCTAATGCAGGGTCATCGCTGGCAATAAAGTATGTTCTTACACGGTCGTAAATATCCGGCTCGTCAGGAGTAAGAAGTTTTCCATTCTTCATGTCGTATGGACCATATAGACCATCGAACCATCTGTCAGGATTTTTAATCTGCTGAGTCTCAACAAGGAATCTTGCACGCTCTTTCATCATTGTCTCGGGTGACAAAATTGAGAAGTACTCCAAATAGGTCTTCTTGCCACCATCGTAATGAACGGTAATCTGATTCTCTCCAAGACGATCAAACTGAACCTTATATCCGTATGTGTTGTCTGACAACAATCCCAATGACTCTATTCTGGTCTGAGCAGGGAACTCGGCAGTTACAGAGTCTATCTTGCACTGTGTATGCAAAGAGAAGTATCCATATTGTGTGCGAGGAATTGTCATTGCTGGCAATACTCGAATATCAATCATTCCCTCATTATAGATAATGTCGCGAATCTCATCGTAACTTCTTGCATCATTAAATGCGAATGAGAACGAGATCTTGTCTCCAGGTTGTCCGGCAGGTTTCAACTCTCCGTAGGTGTGAGGAAGTCTCCACGAACCACGAGTCTCCTCGCCTCCAACCTTACCTGCATATAGATATACACGGAAAGCTCCGTTTGCATTTGTCCAATACTCTAAGTGAGCATTCTTTGCTGTCCACACATAACTTGGCATTTGTCCGCCGTAACGTGTATAATATAGGTATGAGTTGTCACCCTTAATAAATTGGTGCTTAGTGAAGTTTCTCTCAAAGGTCTCCTCCTTTGCACGTTTTGGCTCATCGGGTGTTTGAACAATATTGCCTCCGCGTTTTGACCAAGGGAATGCAGGTGCAACATCGCCCAACATTACAGGGAACTTAGAGAAGTTTTGCAACTCAATATCCCACTTAACCTGATTTCCCTCCAAGTAGAACTTCTGGGTCATAACCACAGTCTTTGCAAGGGCAGTATCTGAGTAGATTACACAACCATTTGCCTCATCGTATTTGAATGCACGCTTATTCTGAGACAATGATTGCCACATTCCATCTTTCACCTTATAGTTTACAAGCACATCTCCGAATGCGCGTCCCGGGAATACCGGGCAAAGTTCATCGTCGAGATTTACAATCGACTCCAAACGGCTGTCGCTGCACCAAATTCTCCAATACTCGTTCTCAATCTTTACCAATTTTGACGGATCAACTTGCCTTTGCTGTTGTTGATTCGATTGCGCGAATGTGCTAAGCACAGGGAATAGCATCATCAAGGTAAAAAGCGCTCCAAGGAATGTTTTTGCTTTTTTCATTGCTGTGTGTGTTAAGTTTGCACAAATATAATAAAGAATCACACTCTTTTTACACCTTTAGAAACTTTTTTACACAAATGTTAAAAATTAAACATATTAAGATGAAAATTGTATATTAGATTGACTCCTTAGTTGACAAAAAAGGCAGTCACTTTCGTAACTGCCTCAATTTTGGTGACCCCGGTGGGACTCGAACCCACGGCCCATTGATTAAGAGTCAATTGCTCTACCAACTGAGCTACGGAGTCATCGTTTAACCCTTAAATGCGGGTGCAAAGATATAACCTTTTTTAATTCCCTGCAAGCATTTTTGAAAAAAAATGCGCCTCGCACCTAAATTTTTACTCTTCGTCCTCCTTAATATTGTGGAAAACGTTGGTTACATCGTCGCACTCGTCAAGTTTATCAAGCACTTTATCAACCTCTGCTCTTTGCTCAGGAGTCAACTCTTTATAATCTGTAGGAGTACGGGTAAACTCTCCACTGATAATCTCTAAGCCCATCTCCTCCAAATGTTTCTGAATTGCGCCGTATGACTCAAATGGAGCATAAATGTTTATTGCACCCTCCTCGTCCTCGAAAATCTCCTCGGTTCCGTAGTCAATCATCTCCAACTCAAATTCATCAGCATCAAACTCACCTGGCTTTGTAATCTTAAATACACACTGGTGGTTAAACATGAAATCCAAACAACCAGATGTTCCCAAAGAACCACCATATTTTGTAAATGCGTGACGAACATCCGCCACAGTTCTTGTTGTGTTATCGGTAGCTGTCTCAACAACAACTGCAACACCAAATGGAGCATATCCCTCGTAAACAACCATCTTATAGTCGGTTGTATCTTTTGATACCGCACGCTTAATAGCACGCTCGATATTCTCCTTAGGCATATTTGCAGCCTTAGCATTCTGAATAAGAATTCTCAAACGGTTATTGTTGTCTGGATTTGGACCTCCGGCCTTAACCGCAATATCAATCTCCTTACCAATTCTGGTAAATGTACGGGCCATATTACCCCATCTCTTAAGCTTTCTCGCTTTACGGAACTCAAACGCTCTTCCCATATTATTAGTTTTTAAATAATCTCGAACTTATGATTTTTATCTCAAAGGTGCAAAGTTAATGTAAATTGGTTATTTTTCTTAACTTTGCCGTTAGAAAATATACAACATCACTTAGAAATTCAATAGATATGAAAGAGTATATGTTCATATTGGAACAAAAAGTTCGCGATTACGAGTGTGACCTGCAAGGTATTGTCAACAATGCCAACTACCAACACTACATGGAACACGCACGTCATGAGTTTTTGGAATCGGTTGGAGTAAATTTCGGAAAACTTCATGATGACGGAATTGATGCCATGGTTGCAAAGGTTACTATACAATATAAAGAGTCTCTACGTAGCGGAGACAAATACATTGTAGGTATAAACATTGAGCGCGATGGAGCTAAACTTGTTTTCAATCAAGATATTTATCGCGTAGGCGACAACAAACTGTGCACTCGCGGTAAGGTTGAAAGCATATTGGTTGACCATGGAAAACTAACCCGAGGAGAGCTTTTTGATGAGGTTTTTGCTGATTATCTTAAGTAAAAACCCCGTATTTTATTGGAATCAGTCTGGAAATCTGCAAGAAAACAAAGATTTTCACAAAAAAACTCTCAAAAATTTTGCGGTTTTAAAAAATAGGTGTAATTTTGCATCCGCAATCGGGCGATTAGCTCAGTTGGTTCAGAGCATCTGGTTTACACCCAGAGGGTCGGGGGTTCGAATCCCTCATCGCCCACAAAGAGAAAATGGTCAGCGCAAGCTGACCGTTTTTGTTTTAGGGGAATTCGTACAAACTTGTTTGTAAACGGATTACACTAAAGCAAAAACGTGGTCATTGTAAAACAATGACCGTTTTCACTTTGCAAGGGTACCCGCGGAGCGAAAGGGATGGAGCTTTACGAAGTAAAGGTCAATCCCGAAATATGGATGATAACAAAAAAAGAAATCGCATTAGCGATTGAACTATTTAATTTGTTGTAAGGGCCCCACCGGGAGGTTAAGGGATGGGCGAACAACGTGAGCCAATCCCCACCCAACAAACACAAAACCAACACACAATACTATGTTCACAGGAGAACTAATCTCAATTGCCGTATCCATCTCATGGACAATATGCGCACTCTGCATGGAGTACGCAAGCAAACGAATCAGCTCATTACCGGTAAACTGGATAAGAATCACCCTCTCCCTACTAATGACCGCAATTCTATTACTAGTAGTTACCGGCTCAGCAATTCCACTATACACAGATAGTTACACATGGCTATGGATGTCGCTATCGGGACTTATTGGATTTGTATTCGGAGACATTTGTCTGTATAGCGCCTACGTTATAATCGGCTCTCGATTTTCACAGCTATTCATGACCCTCGCACCTCCTGTAGCAGCGATATTGGCATTCTTCTCATTAAACGAGAAGATGGGCTTCTCTGCAATTCTGGGAATGTTGGTAACTATGGCAGGAATTGCCATGAGCATCCTGGGAAAAGACAGAGAGTCGCACAAGGTGAAAATCAAACTTCCACTTAAGGGCGTATTGTTAGCAATCGGTGCGGGAGTCGGACAAGGAACAGGCATCGTACTCAGCAAAATTGGTATGGAGTACTATACCGCAGCTGCTGCTAATGCCCCCGAGATTGTAAAGAGCATGATTCCATTCTCGGCATCGGGAATCAGAATGGTTATAGCTACCGTTGTATTTGGAATTATTGTGGCATTGCACGGTGGAATAAAGCAGACAAAGCCGGCATTCACCGATAAAAAGGCCGCCCTATCAATCTTTCTTGGAACAATTTTCGGTCCATTCGTAGGAGTAGGATTCTCTTTGGTTGCAGTACAAATGACAAGCAGCGGTGTGGCCAGTACTCTAATGGCACTCTCACCCATCATTATTCTACTTCCGGCCTGGTTATGGCAAAAGCAGAAAATCACCAAATTCGAGATTGCCGGAGCAATTACCAGCGTTATCGGCGTAGCAATGTTTTTCCTATAATAACTAACGTTGTAAGCAGTTCTGCCATTGGCATAGCAAGCCAGATTCCGCGTATATGCAGAAACTGAGGCAACAGAATAAAACATGGTATCAGGAACAGGAATCCTCGCAAGCAGACAAACAGAGTTGCACTCTTAACCTGCTCTATGCTCTGATAATAACCGATTACTGACACATTCAGAATAAAGGAGATTATGCCGACAGCCAGATATGGGAATCCATTGATAGCCACCACTCCGGCATCACTACGAGTATCCACAAAGAGAGCCACCAACTTATCCGGAATCAAGATAAAGAGCAGAGTTACAATAACTCCCATCATGAGCGAGGTTACATACATTAAACTACTCGCCATTTTTATCTCTTTCCATCGTCCTATTCCGTAGTTGTAACTAATAATAGGCTGAGCCGATTGCGCGACAGCATTTCCAATCATAAAGAAAAAGGGCATATAATAACAGGCTATTCCAAAGGCACCCACACCAATATCTCCCAAATACTTCATAAAGGTCAGATTTCCCACATAAATCAACACTGCCAAAGTTAGCTCACCAAGCAATGTTGATGATCCAATCTTGCATTGATAAGCAATATTACGTGCCCAAGAGATGAAACCTCGCCCGGAAATATCTATAGAAATGACTTTTAAGTCTTTAGCAAAGAAAAAGAGATATGCCATTGCCATTAAACCTCCAAAAGACATGCTTATCGAGGTTGCAATTGCAGCACCCTTGACTCCCATTCCCAAGGGGAAAATAAATAGCCAATCAAGAAAAGCATTCATTATTGCCGGGATTATATTACACCACATTGCATAGCGTGGCGCTCCATCCAAGCGAATCACAAAAAGTCCGACACCAGCCCACACTTGAAAAAGAAAACTCGGAAGTACCCATAACATATAATCAACCACCTGTGGCATAAGGGTTTCCGATGCTCCTAACAGCTTAGCCACCTGATGCGGAAAAGAGAATCCAATAATGTTGATTAGAGCTGCCACAAACACCGTAAAAAGCAAAGCCTGTGTAATTTTGACTCGAGCCAACGCTATATCTTTCTGAGAAACATGAATCGAGGCCACAACAGAACACCCTACCGCAATCATCAAATAGACACCTCCCATGATTTGGTATATAGGTACAGCAATATTAACCGCAGCAACACCTGCAGCTCCAACTCCCTGACCAATAAAGATACCATCAATAGTGGTTACCGCTGCCATTGTCAACGTTCCCACAAGTGTAGGTATCAATAACTTATAGAAAAGAGAATATACATTACCATGTTCAAAATCCAACGCCTTACTTGCCATACTTTCACAATTTCAAAACGGACACAAAGGTACAACAGATTCAACAAAAAAGAATTAACTTTATCCAGAATAGTATTCAACAAAAAAGAATTGAGCATGAGACACTACAATATTGTACTGCATATCGTTGCCATAATAACAACCCTCCTCATTCATGGATGCTGCCAACCAAAAAATAGTTCAACTCTATACAACATTGAGTTAGATAATATTGTAAATCGCACCATATCTTCAAAGGAGTTACAACTTGACACCTCATTTATTCAATTAAAATTCACTGCCGATACAACAAAATTCATCGGAACAATTTGGGATATGGCATTTGATTCCGATGATAAGTTATACATACTTGAACAACAGACCTCGTACATATATCAATTCGATAAAAAGAGCGGAGAGTATATTAATGGTCTTTTCAATATTGGACGAGGTCCCAATGAACACATAGATATATGCGATATTGATGTAGATAAAAACAGACTATATCTGCTTGACAATGTGCAAAACACAATCACGGTCTATGATTCACTCCTTAATCGAATTAGCGATTTTGAATTACCTTTGAAAACCCTTGCTTTCTCTGTAATTAATGATACTTTATGGGGGCGAGGTTTCTCGATTTATAACGGAGATATAAAAATATACTGCTGTAACCTTCAAGGAGAAATCATATCGGAATTTGATGATGGCTTAAATATGTCTAATCTACCTTTCAGCATCTCCCTCGGCTACGCTTTTACAAAACACAACTCAAAAATATACTATATACCAGATTTTAAAAACACAATCAAAGAACTCACCAAAGACAGCATCTACACCTCTGTAAATATTGACTTTAACACCTACAACATACACCCCGACGATCAATACAAAGAGATTACAGAATCAAAAGCTGCATTGTACCGAGGCTTCATTTTAGATAACCACATACTCTTTTCATACAATTTACACAATAATCTAAATGTATGCCTATACAATATTAAGGACAAAACGTCGATTTACGGGATTATTGAATATGGCAAAAACGAATTGCCCTTTCTTATGAAATGGCAAGACAATAACACCTTAATCGGTTACCACTCAACCACTTTAGCGACAGTATACAAAGGAATGAAACTGAACGAAGGCGACATTGTAATTGCCTTCATGAAAAAAAGTAGCTAAAAATTTTGCAGATTAAAAAATTAGATATAATTTTGCACCGCAATCGGGCGATTAGCTCAGTTGGTTCAGAGCATCTGGTTTACACCCAGAGGGTCGGGGGTTCGAATCCCTCATCGCCCACAAAGAAATTTAATAAAGGTCAGCAAAAGCTGACCTTTTGTTTTATGTATATACGTATTTGAGCTTGCTCAAAAATATGGATATACATAAAACAAAAAAGGAGCAAAGCTCCTTCATTAAATTTCTTTGTAAGGGCCCCACCGAAGGGATGGGCGAACAACGTGAGCCAATCCCGAATCTACATCCCCACTCAAAACTACAATTTTATAGACATAAGTTCTGCTCCTAACTTATGAAAAGCATCCTCTATCTTCTGCTTTGCCGCAGCACGTGGAGTTGATACTCCATGCAAATAATTCCACAACTGCTTATGATGAATTCCTGTCATTCTTTGTAAAGCCGTATTTGTAAAATATTTTGAATAGAACTGCAATAAACTCTGCACATCATACTGCCATACTATCTCATACTCATCTTTGAGAATTTCGGGCCATTGGTCTACAGGCAACTCGGACTTTATAAGAGAAATAGCTTGCTCAACATTCTCTTTACATTCTGCTACCGTTTTGCCACTTGCCCAAATGCCATTATATTCAACGGCAAAAGCCCCATAAAAGTCTTTGCTTGCACCTACACGAATCAAAAGTTTTTTCATAGCCTCATCTTAACTTTAATCCCTTTGCAATTTTTTTTCTTAGCGGTTCCCACATCTCTGCAGATCCATGAAAAGGAACCGGTTCTGATAGTTTCCCATCCTTTTCATAAAAATAGTGACTTCCAACTGCATGATGAAATCTCCAGCCGTTCTTAATGATTAACCTGTGAAATTCCGAATATTTCATATCCTAAACTATTTAGGACATTGCAAAAATAGAATATCTCCATATAAAAACAAAATAAAATAGGACTTTTTTCCATTATTCTTACAATGTCTTTTATTTTATGTTGCAAATATAATACATAATACAACATAATAAAAGAACGTAAAAAGAAATCACATTAGCGATTGAACTATTTAATTTGTTGTAAGGGCCCCACCGGAGCCCTCCTCTAATTCGTAGTCACGGCAGCCCTTGAGCGAACATCATCGGCTTCATCGCGAGAATCGTAGCGACGGAAAAGAGTTGCCGAACGGGTAAAGCGAATGTCATACCAAGGCAGTAAATCAACCTTTTCGGTTATCACAGTTGTACCAACCGTAAACTTTGCATCCTCGCCCGGAACCTTTGTAACTCCTTTTTTAATAAGCGAGGGCTCAACATAGAACATTGGCACATTGCTCTCAACACTAATCTTCTCGGTCGGAGCCATTCTATTGGTACCAAAGAAATCATCGTAGTAAAGACCATAGTTTCCAATATCTGCACCAAGCAACACAGGACCATACGAAAATGCAACATACTCTTGATTATCACCCATTGTATTCAAATCAAGTTGCTGAGTTAGATTCAGAGTTATAACATCGCCCTCCTTCCAAGCGTGGTGCAACTCAACATATCCATTCTCATTTGGCTCCAGCTTATAGCGCACTCCATTGATAAAGGCATTCGATACATTTGACAATGACCAATCGGCATGGCGCAAAAAGATTGAGAACTCGTTACCCGGAGCGTCGGTTATAAAGAGTGTAGTTCTGCCCTGATGTGGGAATTTTGTCTGCTGCATAAGAGAGATACCCAACTCCTCGCACCACATAGACGAGGGAACAAACATATTTACATATAAAGCAGAATCGGCATGAGCGTAAACCATTTGGGTAAATTGTGCTGCAAATTCGTATGCCGCCTGAGCACAACATGAAACGGTCTCGTATGGGGTTGAATACTTCTTGTAGTGTCCCGGACGCATGGTTGAATAGTATGCCGCCATTCCTCCGTCCAATTCGTATGCAGCATAGAGTGTATTATATAGGGCCCTTTCATAGTATGAAACCATCTTCTGCTCTGCATAGTTTTCATACATTAGTTGTGTTAACTCCATAAAATCGAGAGTATTACACAACTCGGAGCCACACAAATCTTCAGCCATGGCTACAAATTCCGATTTGTGGACAAACTTTCCCTTTACTCCAATTCCGCCGGTCAACCAAACGTAATTATCTACTATATCATTCCAGCGAGTATAGACAAGCTCCTGATAAACTGTATCTTGAACATATCTACCCAAGAGCGCTGCTCCATACATATCCCCTATCACCACCTTAACATCGTGCCCTGCAAGAGAATCAAGAGTACAAATTGTAGAGCCCTCTATCAACTCTTTGGCATAATTCAGGTAGTTCTCATTTTGAGTAATTCCGTAAAGTGAAAGATAGGAACTGCTAAGCGAACCCAATCCCAACTTATAAAGCACCTCTTGTTTTTCAGGCGAGGCCTTTTGCAATACCCTATCCAATAAAGCATCGGCATAGAGCACGGCTATCTGTTTTGCTATATCGCGCTTTGCTATTGTATAGATATCGCACAATCCCATCAACAATTTAGAGGCGGTATAGATTGTCTCTTTTGCCAGCGCATATTGCTCTTCGCTTAACTCAACATTAGGATTACCAATAACCTCCCACACTCCTCGCATTGGCAACGGAGCAAGCAATGGATCGGCATTTTTTCCACTTACCTGAAGTTTATTCAACTCCTGCAGCACTATATCGGCAGAATCAAGCAACAGATTATCGGCAGTTGTCTGGAACATTTTAGCCGCTGCACTCAGATAGGCTCCTGCCAACTCTCCGTTTACAGAACCATAACTGTCGCTCTTTAGCGAGGTTTGATGAATTGGATAGGGCTTGATTTTACTCTTCTGTCCTGTTCCCATTTTAAACGAGGCCACAAGTTTGTGAACACTCAGCGAGTTTATATAGTTGTGATTCAACTCCTGAATATCACGAAAATCTCCACGCGTAATGGATATGTCGGTCAAGGGTAATAACTCAACTTTGCAACTATCTTGCGCTTTTAATGTGAATGCCCCTATCAGGGTTAGCATCAACACTGCAAAAACCTTTGTATTCATGACCTGTCGCTTTAAAAATAGACAAAAAGCTAATTTTTACAAATTTATCTATTTTTACAGAACTAAACAACAAGGGCATTCAATATTTTAATATACTGAATGCCCCAATCTGCAATATGGGTAATTCTTTACAATACAATTGATTGTTTTTCTATTCTACTATATTTAAACTCGTCAACATCTATAAAACCGCCGGATTGAAGTGTTGCATAGTTAAAGATAGCAAAACGGTATCCCATAAAATGAACCAAGTTATAGACCATCTTTAATGGTTGTCCCAATGCTACCCACTCCTTGCCATTCAATGAATAGAAGAAGGTTGCCTCATCGCAAGTAAAATCGAAATCAACTCGCAAATCTATTGAGTTTTGAGCCAATGGAATCTCTTCAATAACTCTACCGCGGTCGGTCATGGCAAGGGTCATTCCACTCTCCCCCCTCTTTACGGTCAAAGTTCCCTCTTGCGAAGAGAATGCTGCCAATCCTGCACAATCGCCTACTGCCATATTACTTAAATCCAACTTGACTGCACCTGAACACTTCTCTCCCTCGGTACGCTGCGTCAAACTGTTGCGAGCCTCAAATATCGAGTTTACTACTCTACCTGTTTTTAAGCGCATATAACCGGGACGCTCGGTCAATGACCATAAAGAATTATCGGGGTTGTGGTTCCACTGCCATGTCAAACCTAACTCCTGAGAGGAGAAGTTGTCACTCACTACCAATTTACCCTTGTTCGGCTTCACCCCTTTTATTGGAACCTGCATCACAACAGGAACATTTCCATTCTCATCTCCAAGCATTGGCCATCCATCAATCCATGTCAATGGCATCAACACAGGAACTCGGCCTACCGCCTCGTGATCCTGGAATAGCATTGCGTACCAATCTCCATACTGGGTATCAACAAATGCACCCTGTGCCACTCCATGGTTGGGGAAGTCCATATCACAACTAAGAATCTGCTTCATTTCGTATGGTCCCTCAACTTTATCTGAGCGGAAACACAACTGAGTGCGGATACCTCCTGCCGGCCACCATATAAAGGTCATGTAGTAGGTGCCATTTATCTTATAGAAGTGTACCCCCTCTAACAAACCTTTCGGCTCTCCATGCACAACCTCTACATCCAAGCCATCATGATCTATTCCCGATAAATCATCATAGAATTCCACTATACGCACATGACCTGCTCCGTATGCCAAATATACCTTGCCGTTGTCATCGAAAAGCATTGATGGATCGTGGTAATACTTATCCATCTTTGCTCTCTGCTCCCACTTACCAAACGGATTGGTTGTTGTGTATAGGTATGAATAGTTTCCTGAACCCCAAAAGGCATAATAGACTCCATTATGGTATCGTAACGAGCTTGCCCACTGGCCTTTTCCATAAATGGCTCCACCCTCTAAGTTGTTGGCAGGAGATTCATTTATGGAGTCGTACAAATAGCTAACTATCTCCCAATGAACCAAATCTTTTGAGTGCATAATCGGCGCACCGGGCATCATGTGCATTGTTGTGCTAATCATAAAGTAATCCTCGCCCACTCTGATTACATCAACATCGGGCACATCGGAATAGATTACCGGATTTACAAACTCCGCACTCTGCACTGCGCTTTTACACCCTACACAGAGCACAGAGAGTAACACAATCCCAATAAGGAATTGATAAAGAGTTTTTGCACACATATAGTTAAATATACATCGAAATTATTGACTCGTAAAGCTCCTGTTTTCCACTCTTCTGTTCCGGCTCTCCATGCAATTTGGCATACTCTACAAGCTGCTCCATTGTCAACGCACCATTCTCAAATAGTTTACCATAGCCGGTATCGAATGATTCGTATCGTTTACTCAACATTGCTCTATACTCCGACTTCTCCCATATCTCTGCTGCACTTAATAATGCCCGTGCCATTGCATCCATTCCTGCGATGTGCGCAATGAATATATCTTCAAGGTCGGTTGAGTTTCTGCGAGTCTTTGCATCGAAATTCGTTCCACCATTGCCAAAACCTCCATTACGAATTATCTGCAACATGGCCTGAACAAGCTCAAATTGATCAATTGGGAATTGGTCGGTATCCCAACCATTCTGATAATCTCCACGATTTGCATCAATCGAGCCCAACATTCCATTATCGACAGCCACTGCCAGCTCATGCTCAAATGTATGGCCGGCAAGCGTTGCATGATTTACCTCGATATTTACCTTGAAATCCTGCTCCAATCCGTGCGCTTTCAGGAAACCAATAACTGTCTCGGTATCGAAATCGTATTGATGCTTGGTTGGCTCCATGGGCTTCGGCTCAATAAGGAATGTTCCTGTGAATCCCTTTGCTCGGGCATAGTCGCGAGCCATTCTCAACATTTGGGCCAAGTGCTCCTTTTCACGCTTTTGGTCGGTATTCAAAAGCGACATATAACCCTCTCTGCCTCCCCAGAATACATAGTTTGTTCCACCCAACTCTATAGTTGCATCAATTGCATTCTTTATCTGCACCGCAGCTCTTGCCACAACATTAAAGTCAGGATTCGTTGCAGCTCCATTCATATATCGCTTATGGCCGAATACATTGGCTGTTCCCCACAACAACTTTATTCCGGTCTGCTCCTGCTTCTCTTTCAAGTAGGCCACAACTGTTTTCAAATTCTCTTCATACTCCTCAATAGACGAGGCCTCGCTTATTAAATCAACATCGTGAAAACAGTAGTACTCAATTCCTACCTTTTGCATAAACTCGAAACCTGCATCAACCTTATCTTTGGCAGCCTGTATAGGATCGGCACACTCATTCCATGGGAAAGTTTTTGTTCCTCCTCCGAACTGGTCACCACCCTCTGCACATAGTGTATGCCACCATGCCATTGAAAATTTCAACCAATCCTTCATTTTACGCCCCAAAACAACCTGCTCCGGATTGTAATAACGAAATGCCATTGGATTTCTGCTATCAACACCCTCGAATGGTATCTTGCCAATCTCAGGGAAAAACTCTCTATGTTTCATATTCTCTATTTTCTTAATCTTCTGTATTCACTCCTGTCAAATCTGTATAAGCTGGCAGCTCTGTGCGATACATTACTTTCACGCTCCTCGGTTCGTTTTATATAAGGAAGTGCCAACGCTCTGCGCGAAAAGTTACGCACATCATATTTGGTATCGTTAATAACCTCGCTTAATGTTCTGAACTGCATCATGGTAAACTTCTTTGGTAACAGTTCAAAATATATATCAGGCGAGGCCTCAACGTTATTACGCAGAGTTTTTAGCGCATCACGAACAATCCTATTGTGGTCAAATGCCAAAACCCCTACATTTTTTACATCCTCCCAGGTAGCATTATGCAAAACCGAGAGTTGAGAACTTTTAGAGTCGAGTTTCAAAAGAGCAAAGTAGGCAACCGTCACGATACGACTAACCTGGCGTGGAAGCCTCATAAAACGCTCTAACCACAAAATATCTTTGGGGTTGGAGGTGCGCTCCAAATCTCCATACGTTCGGAATTGATGCAGCTCTATACTCTCAAGTCCTGTCAACTCTTTTAGAACCCTCTTAGCGGCACTATCAACCGACTCATTATCGTAAATCAAACTTCCCGGCAACTTTCTGTCATGGAATACCCCGTCCGAGGATTTGCCTGTCTGATTGACAAGCAAAACCTTTAACGAAGTTCCATCATATCCGATCAACACACAATCGACCGAGATATTCAGATTAATATTATTGCCGGACATAACTCTTTACAATTTAACAGTTACGCTCTTACCATTATAAAGAACCTCCTGCTCTTTATCACTGCCTGCAACCTTAATATTGAATTTACGACTCTCCAACATTCCGTTATACTTACCTTCACGCTCTCCTATAGTTAGGACTCTATTCTGATCATCCCAAGTAAATTGGATTGTTGAGTACTTACCCTTCTCAAAGTTGTAACCATCAAACTCATCCTCGTAGAATACAAACGAGCCATCTGCTCCGGGATAAACCTTAACCTCTAAATTATCCCACTTTTTCTCTGTTGAGTATTGTACATTCGGTCCGTAAGGAATAACGCTTCCAGCCTTTACATATAGAGGCATTTCATCTATCGGAGTTGGACGATTGACTGTTTGACCACCGTCAAATTTCTGCTCTGTAAAGTAATCCCACCATGCAGTTCCGGCAGGCAAATATGCTTTAGTACTCTTTACTTTACTGAAATCCTCGGTACCGTTTCTACTTCCGTCAGAAGCTCCATCCTTAGTTGTGTACATTTTATGTATTACAGGACATACCAAGAATGATTTTCCATACATAAATTGATAAGCCTGAGCCTGTGCTGTTTTATCCTCAGGGAAATCCATGAACAATGGACGGATAAAGTTTCCTTGGTTGGCTGTTACCTGCCATGCTGTTGTATAACTATATGGCAATATTCTGTATCTTAGCTCAATAAACTTCTTTTGTGCATCAAATGCCCAGTAACCAGGTTCTCCAAATTGATAAATCTCAACCTTTGTAGGACTTGAATTGTGTGAACGCATCACAGGATTGAATGTTGCAAACTGCATCCAACGAACATGTAGCTCCTGATACTCCTTATTCTTAACATTCTCATAATACTCCCATGCAAAGAATCCGCCAATATCAGAGTTCCAATATGGATTTCCACTTAGAATGAAATTCTGTGCAGCCGGAATTTGGTTTGCAAAGACATCCCAACGAGCGGTAACATCGCCACTCCAAACTCCTGCAGAGTATCTTTGCTGTCCAAATGCAGCACTACGGGTCATTGTATAGGCACGTCTTCCTTTATCGTACTTACGCAATTTATCATACACGTTTCTCGAACAAGCAATAGGATAGATATTCTTCATTCTACGATATGAACCATAGTACATTTTATTCTGCATATCCTTCTCTGTACGATCAAAGTGATCCGGCTCGGTTCCATCAAGCCACCACGCATCGAATCCCATGGCAAGCATATTCTTCATGTGATTCCAGTAAATCTCCTTTGATTGTGGGTGAGTCGGGTCATATGCCATTACACCAATTCCTGTCGGCCATGTTGAGAAGTCCAAAAGAGCGTTAATTGAGTCAAGCGACTTATACTGCTCTGTTGCCGGTCCAAACGATGGCCATATAGAGACCATAATGTGAGCATTGTTTGCATGCACCTCATTAATCATTGCAACCGGATCAGGGAACTCAGGGTTGTCAAAACGCATTGAGTTCCACATTGGATCTCGAAGCGATGCTCCCCAATAACGCCAATCCTGAATTGTTCCATCCAAAGGCACTCTTAATGCACGATAACGGTGAAGCATTTCAAGAAGTTGAGCCTGGCTCTCATAACGCTCACGGCACTGGAAGAAACCTAATGTCCAAAGTGGGCAGAATTGTGCATCACCTGTCAAATAACGAATTTCAGATATAACCTCATCGGCATTATCGCCAACAAAAAGATAGTAATCTACACAATCGCCAACCTCAGAATCAAACAACATTCCATTGTTATCGTCATTGAAGGTGGTTGGCGAGTAGTTATCCCAATATAGACCATAACCCTTATCAGAGTATATATAAGGTATGCATATATGCATATTGTTATTAAAGAGGTAATAATTTTTGCCTCGCATATTCCAATCTCCGCGCTGCTGTTGACCCAAACCGTAAATCGCTTCACCATCCTCCAAAGTGAATGTCTGCGCCACTCTATATGTATCCTCGCCTATATCCTTTTTAGGCTCAAAAATAACAGCACCACTCTTCTCCTCTATAATTGAAGAGCCAGAGACTCTTTTAAAACCAATTGCACCGCTTTTCTTATCTACATTTACAACAATCTCATTGCTGGCAAAGCTATAGCCGCCACTACTCTCAGCTTTCTCAATCTTTACCTTTTGTGGTTCGCGAATAACTGCCATGCTATACTTCGCCTTTTTGTTCCCCTCAGGGTACTTCAACACTCGCACAATAGTTGGAGTGTAGAAGGTAATCTCGGTTGTTACTCCGTTGAGTGTAAGCTTCGCCGTACACTTTTCACTCTCTAATTTAGGAGCCGCATTCAGCGTTGTTATGCAAAATAACAATGCCGCCAAAATGATAGTAATCTGTTTCATAGTGATATTGTATTATTTATTATTGTTCTCGATAGAACAAAGTTAGCCACAACATTTGCCCATTCAAACTAATTTTAATAGAAATTTTATAAATATTGTAATTTTGACAATAACCCCTGGCAAAAACTTGGAATATTGGTCTGAATAGTTTGGCACGATTTTTGCTACGGTCAGGCTGTAATTTGATTTAAATCAACACTATGAATAAGAACATTTTACTACTATCTGCCATTGCAGCTCTTACTATCGGTTGCGATAATTCGACACCGCTGGGTGATGAAGATGCTATTGCACATATTTCGATTAAGACTATATCGAATATTGCAGAATCAAGAGCAACTACATCGCTTCCAAGCAGTTTAACAGTTGCATGGACAGGAACCCTAACAAATTCATATACATTTCAGACTGTAACCGAGTCAAACTTCCGCCAACAGACATTGCGTCCAGGAGATTACGAGTTCATCGCCTATAACTACGATACCGACGATAAGGCAACTCCTGTGGACTCACGCGGTCAGGCTCTTTACCGTAGTAATGTAGTTGCAAAAACCATTACTACTGGTGTAAATGAGTTGTCCTTGGAGGCAAAAGTTGCAAATGCACAGGTAACAATTACTTTTGACAATACACTCACATCTATTGTAAGTAATTGGCAAGCAACAGCACATATCGAGGGCTACGAGACAAGAAAAATTGTCTACTCCGAGGCGGAGAGCGCTGCTGCGTGGTTCCCGGCAGGAAAGAATTTTGTTCTAAACATTGCATATACATACGGAGGCGAGGATAAGACCTTTACTCTAACTCTTCCTAGTGAGATTAGTGTTGAGGGTGTTCCAACCGCCTTTGATGGCACTTTAAGCGCAGGACATGCATATACATTTAATATCGGTTCAAGCGTTGCTGACGGTAAATTGACAGTAACCGTAAATTCAACACTTTCCGATGCCAACGGATTTATTCCAATGGACCCGACAATTGACCCTGAGATTTAGTCAAGATTCCAACAAACAATATACAATAGCCCTGATTCCAAAAGTCGGGGCTATTCTTTTGCCTATAAATTTAAGGCTTAATCTTTCCTGTAAACACAATTAATCTATTAATGTCACTATATGGAAAGAGCCGCAGGATAATCCCACGGCTCAGGAAAAAGAACTACTATTATTTTGTGATTTGAATAGTCTTGTAAATTAACGATATTCTATATTTAGATAATAAAAATATGTAACAGGTCCAGTACTTCCATAGTTATAATAGACTCTTATTCTATTATATGTAGAAGAAAGATAAGCATTAACTCCTGATTTTGTTACAGTACTTCCTTTTGTTAAACGCTCATTATAAAAATGGTCTCCAACATTATTTGAAGCATCTAATGGAGAGAGACGTAAATGCATATAACTGTTGGTTCCCCATTCCATTGCCGGATTATTTCTTGTTGCCTTAAACGCAAGATTCACATTTATATTGGATGGAATATTAAAATAGGGTGTAGCAACACAAGGATATTTTACTGCCGATGTTCCTTGCAGCGATACATTATCACTATTCCAATTAATAGTCCCACTCACACTAAGTTCTGTCCATGGATGAGTTCCGGTATTTGTCGGGGGATTGGCATAGTATGGCAATCCTGTTACAATAAGACTTTGAGAACCTGCAGAAACAAATGTTGTTCCATCAAAATCAACTCCAGACTGAATAGTATGTGTGGCCCACGATAAATCTTTAACCTCAGCCGAATTATTTGTAAAACTTTGTCCGGAAACAGAACTTATATGCTTGGCAGAGCCCCCATCAACTTTCAGAAACGCACTTCCATTCATTTGTGAAAAGACCTCTGCAGTTACACCTTTATACGTGCAATTACCAACTAAATATACAGAAGAACCATTACATTTATTTGCTTCGGTCGCCCCACTTGTTAGATACTTACTATAGGAGGTATAGCAGTCTTGAGGGTTCGTTACAATAATAGCTGGACGTACATAACTTACCGTTGTTCCTGGTGATTCATATGTCTCACCCTCAACTGTTGCAAATGCTTTCACAGTATATATTGTTCCATGACTCTTATATGATTCCCAGTTATGAGCTCCGGCTCCATACTCTTTCGAGGTAAACGAGGTTCCTGATGTTGTATAGACTATATTGTTCGATGAGTCATAAACACGAATTCCCATCTCTTCAATCATCGATGCTGGAGCCCCCAAAAACTCAACACTACCCCATGCTATTGAAGATTGCGCCACATCCGATGTTGCTCCTCCGGTTGAACGCGAACCGGAAGCATCAATATGATATGCCTCGGCACTCGATAACTCCAATTTTATTGGAACAAATTCACTTATAGGTGAGATATTATAACTATGTCCCTTTTCAACCTGTAGTTGTGGTAGTTTTATATATTGAAGCTCTCCGCTCTCATTCCAAAACTTTACCTTAAATCCATCTGAATAGTTTCCCGGAGCTAATCCAATATGGGCTGAGCCATTTTTAACATCAACATCTGCAATGTTTGAATTTCCGGAACCGCTACCCGATTGAATATTGTAACCATACACTCCGGCCATCTTCATGTCTCCTAATGACTCGATTGTCACTTTGGTAATTCCCGACGGTAAATCACGCATATGAATTGCCGAGGCCACCTGATTAAACGATAGTGCTATTCTATTGACAAAGTAGATTGGCCCCTCATCTTGGGCAACCATTAACGGTTTAAGTGCGCCCAAAGAGAATTGAGCATAACCTCCTTGTACTGCGGTAGACAACACCTCTGCTCCATAGGTAGCTGTAATCGAGAATGGAGGAGTTAGTGCTTGTGATGCAGTTACCGGTCCGGTAAAATATGCCTTCTCTCCACTATCTTGAGTAGTCAATGAACCTGTTGCATATACTCCCGCAGCATCGACAACAAAGACATCAATCTTATCGCCGGCCTGCCAAGCAACCTTCCTCAAATCAGATGGGTCAAATTCTGCTCGAGCCAACTCCTCTTCACTGAAGGTTGCACTGATTTGAAGATCGTATGTAAAGAGCTCTTTACTATCAATCTCATCTGCACACCCACAAAGAGTTATTGCAATTAATGCTATAAATATTGTATTCAAAAGCCTCATTACACTCTTACTTTATTACTCTGTAACAGGTATTCCATCCATTGGATCAAAATAGATATCCGCTGTTGTTACTGTCAACGAATTATCAACTGTAATTGTTAATGAACCAAAACCACTCTCCGATGGGCGAATCTCAACATCGTAACAGTGTTTTGCTTCTGTCACTATCTGATCTTCAAAACCTACAACTTTATAATACTGCTCTCCTTGATACTCAAAATAGATCTTTAAAGATAGCTCCTGTCCTACAGCAAACCACGCCTCCTCTGTTCCATCAAAGCTATTGAAAACTACTGAGCGGTACGGAGATCCATTTACTGAACCTATTACGGTTACCTCCGATAGTGTGTAATTTTTACTCTCGTTGAAACCTGTCTCAGTTATCTTTACCATACTATTGGTAATTGAGACATTCATATCAATAATTGTGGTACTACCATCAAGAATTGTAACATTTGGTTTAGAACCATGATATCGAACATCACCACGACCTCCATTAGCTGCAAGCGCCAATGCATCGGTAGCATAGTTATAAGCCTCCATATCGTACGTTCCGGTCATGATTGCACAGTTCTCCATATATTGGTCACTAGCACTCTTTGCAATAACAACCGAGCCATCCTCTCCACTGATTCCTGTGTGGACAAAACTTACAGTCAACTCCTCCGGTAGATCAACGGTTATTGTCTCATCGGCAATACCTTGCGCACCATCTGCTCTTGACTCCTTGTCCGAGGTCATCACTCCCGATGTTTTAATATTGAACGAGGCCTCGCCCATATTACTCATCGGCTCTATGTTACTATCACAGGCTGTAAAAATAGCCCCTAATGTCAATATATATACTATCTTCTTCATAATCATCAATTTTTGGGGTTTACATCTATACCTCCGTTCACCTTCTCTATTACACTTGATACAGTAATTGACACATCACCGCTTGCTACGGTTGGAGTCAAAGTTATATGATACCATGTTGCAGGTTGAGCAACTCCCTCTGGTGCCAATTCACTCAATGCATTTGAGTAGACTTTATGCTTTTTTACTCCATTGTATGTAAAATCAAGTTCAATAGTCATAGTAGAACCGGAATCAAACCAAGCCTCGCCTAAATCGGTAGAGTGGGGATACTCTATCTTTCTATCCGGATATGAATTTACATATACAGTTGCCACACAATTCTCTAATACATTAAATCCGTCAGAATACTCCAAAGTAACTTTAAAGTTATATACAGAAGCGGTTAGATTTATCTGGAATTCATCGCCGGTATTTACGGTTCTCTCCTCTCCTGCCAAATACCATGCGTCACCTCTACCTTTATTTTGGGCGTAAACAGAGTCACGGAATACATAGTTTGTTGCTACAAAAGTGTATGTATTTGTGCTTACAATCTGAGTGAATGGAGAACTTACTCCATTATTCAAAGGAACTTTAATAGCCTTGTAAACCTGATTAGCATCGCGCAACATGCCCAATATCAAAGTATCGGGAACAGGAAGTTCCACTGTTGCTCTCGACTCATTTATATAGTGATCTGCACTGATATTGAAGGTCACATTTCCTGTTCCGCAATTATCAATATCACTGTTGCTACACGAAATTGACACTCCAAATGTCAATAGTGCACATAATACAGATATAACTCTCTTTATTCTCATATCTTGTTACTCTTCCGGGTTAAAATCTATACCTCCCTCACTCTTATCTATTTCATTGTCAACAGCAACCTTATAGATTCCTGAGGCAGAACCTATTAAGATAGAACCATCAACATTCAATACAACAATCTTGTGCTCAACCTCCAATCCATTATCAACCTGAATTGTAATAGAGCCAATTCCTCCGAGCGAGGGTTTCATTGTTATTATATGGTGGTTAGCCGCTATACTCTTCTCTCCTATGTTAAGCATTTTATAGTACTTCTGCCCTTTATAGGTGAAAAATACCTGAACCATTATATCTTGATTAGCTTTAAACCAGCCATACTCTGTTCCATCCATCAAAGGATACTCCAACTTTCTCGATGTTGCATCAGCAGTATAGACAGCAGCTTTTGTCAATGCAAAAATCTCTTCATTGGTAAAATCACCATTCTTTACCAATGAGATTTTACTGTTTGCCACTTTCAATACAAGATTTACCGGAGTGGTGTTTTCTGTTGATATTTCAAAATGGTTATCCGGAGCTAACTCTGAATAGAACCATGCTACTCCTCGCTCTCCTTCTTTCAATGCTCTATCGACACTGCTATATGAATAGGCCTTACAGTTATATGTACCCGGAGCCAAAATTGATTTTCTCTTGAATACTCCGTTTGTGCTTGATAACATATAGCGTTTCTCTGTTCCTGTAGTCTTATCATCGGGAACAATGTCCAAGTTAATCTCATCGGGCACCACCGGCAATGCTGAACGTGATGAGACCAACTCTTTATCAACTTGTAATTCAAAAGAAACCTCGCCCATCTTTTCATATTCCTGTACCACAGAATCTGCACTACAGGCAAAAAATATTAACAAGATTGTTGATAATATGTATTTCTTAATATTCTTCATTCTATTAATTTGCGTAATTAATAACAACCTTAGTAACGTACAAGGTATATTCAACCCAAAACATTCCTCCTGTTACCAACGTACTATATTGAAGACAAGGTTTTACCTTCGTTAAGGTTATGGCCGATGATACTTCAGAATCAGTAGCGTTTGATGGACTATAATCTCCATTATAATTGGCAGCGACTGTAACTCCGCCTGTTATAGTTCTTCCCATTTCTCGAGAAACAGGTGTTGCATAAATAATCTGATTCGCGGCAGTTAAATCATTAGTTGTATTAGTTATAATTGTATTAACTAATATTGTATTTGGAATATAAAACTGTGGTGTAGTTATATATGAGTCTATTGTCATTTGAACTCCGTTATCTGATGCACTAACTAATGAAGAGTGTTTCCATCCCCAATTATCAGAAAGAATGGAAGAAGATATACCTTCAAAAGAACGAGTGTATGGCAATCCCGTAACCGCTACACTCTTTGCAGCTGAACGCACCTCAACTCCATCTAAATCCACAATGTATGCCTCAACTGAATGTTCCGCCCAACTTTGAGAAGATAGAGTCAATGCACTTATAACTCCATCAGTAGAGTAGGTTCCAATATGCTTTACTCCGTCTACATATAATCCTGCCTCTTTGACTAAGGCTGTTGATATTCCAACACTTCTACTCTGCTCTACCCATATTGTTGAGCCATCAAGGTTGTTATTGGGTGTTGGAACCTCATCAACTGTGTATGAAGAGTAAACTTTTCCCAACTCAACTCCCACGGATTGCTGGTTTATAACATCCGGAAGAATTACAACCTTGTTTATATCAAAGTTACATACACTCTCGTAATTCAATGTCAAACGCATCTTATTACCCTTCTTGTCTACTATAGTCAAGTAGGCCCCCTTTGATAGGGATACCGGTAATATATTGATAACGTATTGTGTTGCGCTTGTAGGACTTACCACAGGTTTTACAGATATCTTCGATGAAGTTCCGTTTAATCTGTATACAAGGTCCTCATAATCATACTCCAGTGTTCCGGCAATCATTTCTCCTGCAACGCTCTCTAATATTATTTCAGATATTCCATCAGATGACGGATTTACTGTAAATGCAAGCATTGATGAAAGTTGAGCCATTTGAAGCGACAAATCCTGGAAATTGGTCAATTGCCACAATCCTGCCAAATATACTCCGGCAGAACCAATTTGTGATGAAGATATCTCAAATGTTGCTTTCTCGGCTGAGTAGCTCTTTGCTCCAACATGAGTACATACCTCATAACTTTGTGCATTACGAGGAACATATATCTTCCCAAGGAATTGTCCTAAATCGTAGTTATAAACAAGTGTAGTGATATCCATCAAATTTCGCTCCATAATCTCCATCTTATCATTTGGAGAAAATGCTAATGCAAAATCGGATGTATATGATATTCTTGAACTGTTATCTATTGATAATGACACATCTATTGCCACCCTATCCAATGACTCATTCTCGCACAAATCATCAGATTGACAAGCAACCGTTAATAGTGCTACTATCAATGATAAAAATAAAGTAAATCGACTCTTCATTAAAAATAGTTCTTTTTTCCATCAAGGCCTACAGCAAAAAACGTGCCAAATGTTTTCTTACGACATTTACCCCTTAAAAAGATCTCTGAAAAGTTCTGAAACTCTGCCTATGAAGCAAACTTTTATTGACTTTGGTGTTTTTGTGATTGATTTCTTATTTCCTATGGGAACGTATATTCTCTTAAATCCCAGCTTTTCTGCTTCGAATATTCTCTGCTCTATACGGCTAACCGCTCTAACCTCGCCCGATAGACCAACCTCGCCCGCAAAAACGGTATCAGAGGGAAGTGCCATATCTATATTGGACGAAAGTATTGCCATTACAACTCCCAAATCCATTGCCGGGTCAGCAACCTTTATTCCTCCTGCTATATTTATGAATACATCTTTGGTTGCCAATTTGAATCCAACACGTTTCTCTAAAACTGCAAGCAACATATTTAACCTGCGACCATCAAATCCGGTTGCTGTTCTTTGAGGAACTCCGTATGCAGCTGTTGAAACCAATGCTTGAACCTCCAGTAAAATAGGTCTGACTCCCTCAACAGTTGCCGCAACTGCCACTCCACTCAACTCATCTAAATCATTGGATAGAAGTAATTCAGATGGATTGGTTACCTGACGCAATCCGGATTGTAACATTTCATAAATTCCAATCTCAGAAGTTGAACCAAATCTATTCTTTATCGAACGAAGAATTCTATACATATGCTGACGATCACCCTCGAATTGAAGAACCGTATCAACCATGTGTTCAAGTACCTTTGGACCGGCCAACTGACCATCTTTAGTTATGTGACCTATTAGAATTACAGATATTGAATTCTCTTTGGCAAAACGCAAAAGTGCATTTGTGCATTCACGAATTTGAGTTAAAGTTCCGGGTATTGCATCAACACTCTCGGTTGCTAATGTTTGAATTGAATCTATTATCAATAGTTCAGGCAATATTTGTGTAGCTTGATCCAAAACAATCTCCAATGAGTTTCCGGAAAGAAAGAGACATTCACTATTACTCATCTCTAATCTTTCAGCCCTCATTTTAATTTGTGAAACACTCTCCTCGCCCGAAAAGTATAGAACTTTACTTTTACTGCTAAGAGCTAATTGAAGTGATAGTGTAGATTTTCCTATGCCCGGCTCTCCACCTAATAATATTAGTGAACCAGGAACTAAACCTCCTCCTAATACTCTGTTTAATTCGCTATCACCGGTATCTACCCTACTCTCTTCACCTACCTTTACTTCAGATAGTTTCAATGCTCTAACAGGGGCTTTAGGCTGCAATATTCTGCTATTTTTAACACCCCCTTGAACCTCTGTCTCCTCCTCAAAACTGTTCCACTCTCCGCACACCGAGCACTTTCCAACCCATTTACTCTCTTTAGCTCCGCAATTGCGGCATACATATACAGTTTTAAGTTTAGCCATAAAGTTCTGATTAATAGAAGTCCTCCTCGTCCTCCTCTATAATTATAGTATCTCCCTGCCCTGTTGTACTCTCCTCACTACTGTTACAGTCCAATCTCAAATTCATTCCTGCCGGCTTAATAAAATCAAGACCTGCATAACCTATTGATTTATCCGCCTGAACCTTCTGCAAGAATAGGGCCCATATAGGCAATGACATATTAGCACCCTGACCATTTGCCAAATTTTGGAAATGGACAGAGCGATCCTCTGCACCTACCCAAACTCCACCTACAAGCTCAGGAGTGACAGCCATAAACCAACCATCAGAGTGACTCTGTGTTGTTCCTGTCTTTCCTCCCATTGGATTCTGTAGCTGATATTTGTATCTTAGACGAACTCCTGTACCTTCGTTTACAACTCCTTGTAGCAAATTACACATCAAATATGCTGTCTGCTCTGTAATAACATCGCGTGTTTCAGGAACAAACTCCGCCAAAACATTACCCAACTTATCCTCGATTCTTGTTACAGGTAGAGGAGTGTTATAAACACCTTTATTAGCATAGATAGAGTAAGCTGCTGTCATCTCCTTTACACTTATCTCCGAAGTTCCCAAGAATACCGAAGGAACCGGATCTATAAATCCTGTGATGCCCATCTTTGCAGCCATATCTGCAACAGCTTGAGGAGTAAATTGTTTCAAAACCCATCCGGAAATATTGTTCTCCGAGTTTGCCAATCCCCACTTCAATGTCACCATCTCTCCAATACGTTTGGTACCTCCGCGTGCTGTCCAAGACTTACCATCTGGTAAAATAAATGTCTGAGGAATATTTGGAACCTCCTCGCACGGACTCAGTCCCTCCTGCATTGCCAAAGTGTATAGAATTGGCTTAATAGTAGAACCAACCTGACGTTTTCCTACCGATACCATATCGTACATGAAGTATCTGTAATCCGGTCCTCCTACATATGCCTTAATCTTTCCGGACGAGGGCTCCATTACCATAACTCCGGCTCTAAAGAAAGACTTATAGTGTTTCAAAGAATCCTCGGGAGTCATAACAGTATCTCTAACTCCCTTCCAAGTGAAAATCTTCATATCCCGCTTCTCCTTGAACGAAGCCATAATCTCCTTCTCAGAAGCACCTGCACTCTTCATCTCTGTATATCTCTCAGAGCGCTTGATAGAGGTTTTCATAATTTTATCTATCTCCTCCTTATCAAGGTCATTTGAGAACGGAGGATTCTTTTTATTCCTTCTTTCACGGTCAAAAGTTGGTTGCAAAGTTCCACACAAATGCTCCTTAACAGCCTCTTCTGCATATTGCTGCATTCTTGAATCAAGCGATGTATAGATCTTTAATCCATCTGAGTATAGATTATAATTTGAACCATCAGCCTTTACATTCTTATTCACCCATCCATACAGAGGATCATTCTCCCATGCCGCAGAATCGATTGGATATTGCTGCTTATTCCAACGATATTTTGATTTATCAGGCTTATTTGCAGTTAAATATAGACGCAAATATTCACGGAAATATGTTGCCAATCCCTCTTTATGGCTTGCTCTACTAAATTTTATTCCAAGTGGTAACTCGGCTAATGAATCTCTTACATTTTTATCAAGCATTCCATACTTCTCCATCTGCGAAAGAACAACATTTCTTCTGTTTAGTGTCTTTTCCGGACGAACCAATGGATTGTACAAAGAGGCGTTTTTAGCCATACCTACAAGCATAGCAGCCTGCTCTACCCTTAACGAATCAACTGGTATACTGAAATATATCTCTGCCGCAGAGCTGATTCCAACTGCAAGATTAACAAAATCATATTTGTTAAGATACATTGCAATTATCTCCTCCTTGGTGTAGTTTCTCTCAAGTTTTACAGCAATTACCCACTCACGGAATTTTCTAAAGACCAACTGAATTTTTCCCATATTCCGTTCACGAGGAAACAACATTTTAGCCAACTGCTGACTGATTGTACTTCCTCCTCCTGCCGAACTGTTACCTGTAGCCAAACCCTTTACAACACGTCCCAAACCTCGTACATCTATTCCACTATGATCATAAAAACGTACATCTTCGGTTGCAATAAGTGCATCAACTACACACTCGGGAATATCTTTATACTCAACGAATCTTCTATTCTCCTCCTTAAAGTATTGCCCCATCATAGGTCCATTATCGAAATATATTTCCGATGCAAACCTATTGTGAGGATTTGCAAGTTCCTCCAAACTTGGCATAAAACCCAATTTTCCTGCTGCTATAAGGTGAAACATAAGAACTATAGCTCCTACTCCCAATATTACAAGACCCCAGAAAATCAGTAGAAATTTATGTATTCTCTTCATATCTTTCTCTACATATTACAATTGTAAACCACAAAATTAAAGAAATAAATTAAAAACAACCTCTATTTTCATTACCTTTGTTGTACTAAAAGGATATCACCACATTATGAAGATAAAATCAAAAAGACTTTTTGCCATCAGAAAAATATTGGCAACCGAGAAAATTTCATCGCAAGAGGATCTATCTATTAAATTAAAAAGATCGGGTTTTAAGGTAACGCAAAGTACCTTATCACGTGATTTAAAAGAACTTAATGTGGTGAAACACAACAGTAAAAATGAGACACCATATTACTATATTCCAGAATCTGCAGTTGAACAAAACATAAAAGAGGAGCAGAAACAACATGGTCTATCTGCAGCAATAAAAAGCGTAGCCTTTTCCGGAAATATTGCTGTCATAAAAACTTTATCAGGTTATGCCAACGCAGTAACAGTAATTATTGATGATAGCCACTCAGAGAATATTTTAGGAACTATTGCAGGCGATGACACAATTTTCATTGTCATGCACGAGTATGCCTCACATAAAGATATTCTTGACCATCTTTCAAAACTTTTTAAAAACATAGGTAAACTCCTAAAATAGTCTGATTATTTTTTTTATCTCAAAAATAGTTAGTAAACTTGCAGTCAAATTTATTAATGACTTTTAAAAGTTTATTCTTTAAATTAAAAGCTTGACTATGGAGCTTTTTGAAACAAAAGAGAAGATAGACAGTTATATAAAACTGTGTAAGCAAGAGGGAAAGGTAGTTGGCTTTGTTCCTACAATGGGTGCACTTCATGATGGTCACTTATCATTGGTAAAACAGGCTAAGAAGTGTTGTGATGTAGTTGCAGTCAGCATATTTGTAAATCCTACTCAATTTAATGATCCAAAAGATTTAGAGAGATATCCAAGAACCTTGGAGAATGATGTAAAATTACTTGAAACAGTAGGTTGTGATATTGTATTTGCACCCACAGTAAAAGAGATATATCCGGAACCTGATACTCGACAATTCAATTTTGGATACATTGGTGATATTATGGAGGGCCCTAAAAGACCGGGTCATTTCAATGGAGTAGCTCAAGTTGTAAGCAGACTTTTCGATATTATAAAGCCTGATAAAGCCTTTTTTGGAATGAAAGATTTCCAACAAATTGCCATAATCAGAAGTATGGTTTCACAACTTGGATATAAAATTGAAATTGTATCATGTCCAATCATCAGAGAGAGTGATGGATTGGCAATGAGTTCAAGAAACAGATTACTTACTCCGGAACACAGAGTAGCTGCTCCACATATACACAAGGTATTGAGCGAGGCTGTAAATATTCATAACACTATGAGTGTAAATGAATTGAAGGAGTGGATAATCAAATCAATAAACTCAAATACTCTACTGGAAGTAGAGTATGTTGAGATTGTTGATGAAATAAGCTTGAAGATAACTGAAGATTGGAGTGAACCTGGTAATAAAGTAATTTGTATTACAGTTTATGCCGGTGAAATACGACTAATCGATAATATAAAATTCTAAAATAGAAGGTAAGATGTACATAGAGGTAATGAAATCCAAAATCCATAAGGTTTCTGTAACCGATGCTAACCTACAATATGTAGGTAGTATTACTATTGATGAGGATCTTATGGATGCAGCTAACCTTATTGAAAATGAGAAAGTTCAAGTTGTAAATGTAAATAATGGAGAGAGACTTGAAACATATGTAATCAAGGGAGATAGAGGTAGCGGTACCATATGTCTTAATGGACCGGCAGCCAGAAAATGCTGTCCTGGCGATGTTGTAATAATAATATCATACGCTATGATGGATTTTGAAGAGGCAAAAAAATTCAAACCATCCGTTATTTTTCCAGAGACAACAACAAATAAATTGATATAAAAAATGCCGCTTAATTGCGGCATTTTTATTTAGTTTTAAATATTTTTAAAGAGTCTCCAACATCATTTTTATAACTGTCTCTGCACTTATTTCACGATTGGCCGCCTCCTTGATAACTAAAGAGTTTTCAGACTCAATTACATCATCGGTTACAATCATATTTCTTCTTACCGGCAAACAGTGCATAAAGTAAGCATTATTGGTCCATGACATATGTTCACTATCAATAGTCCACGACATATCCTTACTTAGAATCTTTCCATAATTAGGATCCTCATAAGCTGACCAGTTTTTAGCATATACAAAATCTGCACCTTGTAATGCCTTTTTTTGATCATACTCTATCTTTGCTCCCTTAGTAAACTTTTCATCCAATTCATATCCTTCTGGATGAGTTATTACTACATCATAACCTGCTGCAACACACCACTCTGCGAAAGAGTTAGGAACTGCTTGTGGAAGTGCTTTTGGATGTGGAGCCCAAGTTAAAACTACCTTTGGTTTCTCACACTTTTTATGCTCCTCAATGGTTATAACATCGGCAAATGCCTGTAATGGGTGACAAGTTGCTGCCTCCATACTAAATACAGGTCTTCCTGAATATTTAATAAATTGATTTATAATCTTCTCAGAATACTCATCAGCCTTATTAGTGAAATTAGCAAAACTTCTTACACCTATAATATCGCAATAAGAACCCATAACAGGAATTGCTTCAAGCAGGTGTTCTGATTTATCTCCATCCATTATAACACCTCGCTCGGTCTCAAGTTTCCATGCTCCTTGATTAACATCCAAAACAATAACATTCATACCCAAATTCATTGCTGCCTTTTGAGTACTTAATCTTGTTCTTAAACTTGAGTTAAAGAATACCATTAAAAGGGTCTTATTCTTTCCCAAATTCTGGAAAGCAAATCTATTTTTCTTAATTTCAAAGGCTTGATTTAAAGCTTCCTTTAAATTGCCTAAATCATTAACACTCAAAAATTTTTTCATATATTTTTGCTTTATGTTTTATTTCTAACAACTATATGCCAAAGTTAGTAATAAAATAGAACTATCCCAATACCCTGTTTAAAAACTGTTAGTAAATTGTTCATAACTTGTTAGTAACTGTTAGTATCCTGTTAAACCAGAAATTTTGAAAATTTTACAAAAATGGATTTCAACAACACAATTCAGAGAATTATTAACACCATTGTTATTAAATTTGAAAGAAACTTTTCAACAATAAACGTTTCTAACAACTGTTGAAAAAATATATAACTTTCTTATTATTAAAAGAATAATAATTAACACCTTGTTAGTAACTAACTTTTATTTCTTAATAACTTAAAATGCAAATTTTATCTAAATTATTTGCTGACATACTAACACACTACATCATCTTCATCAAAAAATATAAATAAAAAAAAAGAAAGAAGAATGAGGAATAATTATTAATTTTAGGCGTTAAATAAACTGGCGTATTATGGAGTTGAAAATAGTAAATAAATCAAGCAATCCATTACCGGAGTATAAAACTATTCAATCTGCAGGAATGGATTTGAGAGCAAATTTAACTGAAAGTATAGTATTAAAACCGTTGGAAAGAAAATTAATTCCTACAGGTCTTTTTATAGCTCTTCCTGATGGATATGAGGCACAAATCAGACCAAGAAGTGGTTTAGCTCTTAAAAATGGTGTTACAGTTTTAAATACTCCCGGAACTATTGATGCCGATTATAGAGGTGAAATAGGAGTCATTTTGATTAATTTATCTGATACTGACTTTACCATTAACCATGGAGATCGTATATGTCAAATGGTAATACAAAAGATTGAACAACCTGTTATGGTCGAGGTTTCAGTTTTGGATGAGACTGAGAGAGGAGCAGGCGGATTTGGCCATACAGGAACAAAGTAGTTTTTATGAAATATAGATTACTATTATCATTATCTATTTTACTACTAACTTTATCTAATAGAGTTAGTGGTCAGTTGTATGTTGATTCAATTTTAGATTCAGGAGTTGAGACCTCGCTTATTGAGATATCAAGATTGAATTTGATAAATGATAATGATAGTCTATTGTTATTTTTAAATAAGGCAGATTCGTTATATCCTAATTCAGCTGAGATAAAATATGAGTTATCTAATTACTATTTTAACAGAGCTGATAAAAATAGGGCATTGGTCTATGCTTTGCAAGCTGACTCTTTATTAAAAGACAATTATGTAATAAAAGAGCATTTAGCAATGATATATAATCATTTAGCTAAATACCAGAAGAGTGCAGATATTTATGAAGAACTGATAAAAACTTATCCATATAATGAGGAGTTTTATTTAAGGGCAATTGAATTTTATTGTGCGATAAACTTTTCAAAGGCTCTTGATTTAATGAAGTTATATGAATCTAAATTTGGATATAATCACGATTGGATATCTATAAAATTAGATTTAATATCCAGAATTTCTAAGGATGATAGTGTTAAAGGAGCCAATTATGCAATTGATTTAGCTAAGGATTTTTATAAAAGTGATTTATCAAATGTAGCGGGTGCTATAAATTTAGCCATTACATATAAAGATTTTAAATTGAATAAGGAGGCTGAGAAGGTACTTAAAGATTTTGAAAAGAGAAATGGCAAGAACGGAGTTATAAGTCTATATAAGGCATCGGAATATTTGGTAGGTGGAGATTATAATAAATTCTACAAATACTCAATGGCTGGTATAGATGAGAAGAGTTCTGATCTATATTTAAAATCAAGTTATCTTTCTGATTTTTATGATGGATATGCAAAAATGGCAAATGATTCTATACGTGAAATTTATGGAGATAAACTTGATTTAATATTAAAGCATGCACGAGATGTTTATAGTAGTGACTTTAATATTTGTCTTTTATATAGTGAGTGGCTTCGAGGATATAAGAGTGATAGTACAAAGTATATTGATGAGTTAAAACATATATTGACTTTCAATAATGAAAATGATTATGTATTCGAGAATATAGTATTTTATTATCTCGACAAAAATAATGTTGATAGTGCTCTATATTATTCAGATATAGCATTAAACTATTTTCCTGATAAGGCAATTTTTTACTATACAAAAATCTATAATTCATATTTGAATGATGATTATAAAACAGCCATAGAGTTATCAGAAAAGGCTATAGAGTATGTTAATAAGTTTTCTAATCTACATTTAACTTTTCTTGAAATTTTGGGCGAGAGCTACTATAAAGTTGAAAGGAGAGATGAGGCTTATGAAGTGTTTGACTATCTTCTAAAATTGGATCCGAATAACTTAATGATACTGAATAATTATGCCTACTATCTATCTTTAGAAAAATCAAAATTGGAAGAGGCAAGGAGAATGTCATATAAAACTATATTTGCAGAGCCATTAAATCCCGTATATCTGGATACGTACGCATGGATTCTCTATCTATTAGAGGATTATGAAAATGCTGAAAAATATATGAAAAAAGCCATTGATAATATGGATGACGATAGTGATAGAGTGACATATTATGAACACTACTCAGAAATATTGAAAGCCAATAATAAGGTTGATTTGGCAGAGCAATATATGAAGATGGCAGATGAATTAAAAAATAGATGATGTTATGGTAAAGGTTAATAATCATAGGTTGGTGTTTATTGTAAAGATGATGTTTATAATACTCTTTACTGTATCATTTTTTTCCTGTTCATCAAAGCGTAATTTGGTTGATAATCCAATTGCGGATGCACCACCTATAACCTTTAACAAATTAATTAGAAATATTGATACAGCCTATAGTACATCTTTTGATTATATGAATATAAAAAAGATAGATGTAGAGATAGATAATCAAAAGAAGAACCAAAGTTTTAAGGCCTCGCTTAAAATGGAGAGTGATAAGTTTATACAGATATCAATAAATGCTCCATTAGGTATTGAGGTATTAAGAATTCTTTTAACACAAGATAGCTTCTCTATGATAAATTATCATGAAAAATATTATGTATCAGGTAATTATGATGATTTTTCAAAAACTTACGGTATAGATGTAAACTATAAATTAATAGAAAAAATTTTTACCAATAAACCTTTGATAGATGAGTTATTAAATAATAATATTCATGGTGATGGTGGTATTAAATCATTTGAAAGAGGAATACGTTCATATACAATACATTCAGAAATTGTAGATAGAATTTTAAGAAGAGGTCATAAAAAACGTGAACGCGATACATTACAATCTTCAACAGTAACATATTCAAATAGTTTCAGTGACGATAAGTTTAAACTTATAGTAAATGATATTCATGATTCAAGCATAAATAGCACTATATTAGTTGTTTATAATAATTTTGAATATATGAATGGTTTTAATTTTCCTAAGAATTTAGTAATATCTTCAAGGTATAATGAGAATTCAATGAAAATAGATATGAACTATTCTAAAATAGAGTTTAATATACCTGTAAAACCATCATTTAGAATACCTGCCAAGTATACTAAAAAGGATATTTAATTGTAACAAAGATGCGAGTTATAATACTATTAATATTATTTTCAATTTTTTCATTTTCAACTCTTTGTGCTCAAAGTGTTGAGTCTTTGAAATCACAAAGAACAAAGAGTGAGAATGAGATTAAAAAATTAAATACTTTAATAGAAGAGGCAAAGAAGAATAAGAATAGTACTATTCAGCAGATTAATTTATACGAACGTAAAATATCAGAAACCAATAATGTTATAAATACGCTAAATAAAGAGGTTGATAATTTGAATAGAGATATTGATAAGAATTTCAATTCTATAAATAATTACGAAATTCAAAGAGAAAAACTTCTGGAATTCTATGGTAAAGCTATATATGAGCAGTGGAAAGTAAGAAATTTTGAAAATCAATTTCTCTATATTTTAGCATCTAATTCTTTTGATCAAGCTTATAGAAGATTTCGCTACTATAAAGAGATGAAGTATTTTACCAAAAACAAGATAAAGGAGATACAGATTATAAATGACTCTTTAAAATCTTTAAATGAGCGTAATAGGGTTTTATTGGATAGAAAAGTCTCGGCAAAGGTTGAGGTAAGTAATATGCAGAGATCTTTAAATGAAGATAAAAATCGTGAGCAGACTCTTTTGAATAATATTAAGAAGAATGAAACCTCTTTAAGAAATAAATTAAATAAAGAGATAGCTAATAAGAAAGCACTTGATTCTAAAATAAAAAAATTAATAGAACAACAGGTTAAGAAGAGTACGCAAAGTAGTTCTACTGGTCAAAAGGTATCGCAAGTAGATATACAATTAGCTAACGATTTTGAGGGAAATAAAGGTAAATTACCATGGCCGGTTGATGGAGGAGTTATTATTGAGAAGTTCGGTACTCATACGCATCCTGTTCTTAAGAATGTTCAAACAAACTCTTCAGGTATTGTAATAAGTTGTAAAAAGGATAGCCAGGTAAAATCAATATTTAAGGGAACTGTTGTTAGTATTCACTTTGTATCTAGTTCTAATAATGTTGTATTGATTAAACATGGTAACTATTTTACCCTATATGTAAATCTATCTGAGGTGTATGTTAAGCAGGGTGATAGCATTACGACCGGGCAAAAATTGGGAAAAGTTGCATATAGTTCAGAGAAGGGTAGTACCATGGAGTTACAAATATGGAAAGAGTTAACAAAGCTTAATCCTGAATTTTGGTTAAGAAATTAACTTTGTTTTTTACTTTTTTTTTCGTAACTTCGTTTATGAGTTTAATATATAGAATTTAAAACTATAAAGATGAAAAGTTTGGAACTCAAAATTGCTTCAGGTATTGAACATATTTCTGAGGTCGAAAAATTTATTGACTCTTTCACCACTGAGTTTAATTTAGGGCAACGTCTATATGGTCAAATTGATTTGTCTATTATAGAGGCAGTTAACAATGCCATTCTTTTTGGTAATAAACGTGATGAGAGTAAATATGTTACTATAGTAGCAACCCTTGATGATACTCTTTTTTATGTATCAGTAGAGGATGAGGGAGAGGGTTTTGATTACTCTAAGTATCCCGAGGATCCTACTATACCTGAAAATTTGGAGAAGACTTGTGGACGTGGAATTTACCTTATGTCTATACTATCAGATAGACTTATTTATGAGAAGAATGGCAGCAAGGTAACTCTCTATTTTAATATATGAAAAGAGCACTGTATATAGAATTTGATGGAATTGACACTCCACCATTTTACTCATATGAAAATTTTAATAGGTGGGTTGATATAATAGCAGAACACTATGGAAAGAGAGTAGGAAAACTCTCTTTCATTTATTGTAATGACGATAAAATTCTTGAGGTTAATAACCAGTTTTTGAGTCACAATTACTATACGGATATAATCACCTTTGATTATTGTAGAAGAGATATTCTTAATGGTGATATTTATATTAGTATAGATACAGTAAAATCGAATTCAGAACTTTTTGCTACTACTTTTGAAGAGGAGTTCAATAGGGTATTTTGTCACGGTATTTTACATTTAATTGGTTTTAAAGATAAATCGGACGAGGATTCAATAATAATGCGAGGAGAGGAGGAAAATTGCCTTCAATTGCTTAATTTGGTTGGTGTATGATAGAGAATTTATTCCCTGATTACGACGTTATTGTAGTAGGGGCAGGACATGCTGGTTGTGAAGCGGCTGCAGCAGCTGCTAATTTAGGTTCAAAAACTTTGTTAATTACAATTGATATGCAGAAGATAGCTCAGATGAGTTGTAATCCTGCTATTGGTGGTATTGCAAAGGGTCAATTAGTAAGAGAAATTGATGCCTTAGGTGGTATGTCTGCTATTATTACCGATAGGAGTTCAATTCAATTTAGGATGTTGAATCTATCTAAAGGACCTGCTATGTGGAGTCCTCGCTCGCAATGTGACAGAATGAAATTCTCTGCAGAGTGGAGATCGGCTTTAGAGTCGATTCCAAACCTTGATATGTTGCAAGATAATGTAGTAAGATTAAAGGTTGATAAGGATAGGGTAGTAGGAGTTGTTACTGCTTTAGGTATTGAATTTAATGCTAAAAGTGTTGTTTTAACTAATGGTACTTTTCTTAACGGATTGATGCATGTCGGAAAGGTAAGTTTCAAAGGTGGAAGAATTTCAGAGCCTGAATCGCATGGTTTGACTGAACAGTTGGTTGAGTTGGGATTCGAAACTGGTAGAATGAAGACTGGAACACCTCTAAGAATTGATGGTAGAAGCGTTGATTTCTCAAAACTTGTTATACAATACGGTGATGAGACTTTTCATAAGTTTTCATATTTAAGTGATAGTTCCGTGGGACTAAAACAACGTCCATGTTACATTGCATATACAAATAAAGAGGTTCATGATATATTACGTACCGGTTTTACAGATAGTCCACTTTTCAACGGTACCATTAAGAGTATAGGACCCCGTTATTGTCCCAGTATAGAGACCAAGTTGGATACATTTTCCGGTAAGGATTCTCACCATCTTTTTCTTGAACCCGAAGGAGAGAGTACAAATGAGTACTATTTGAATGGCTTTTCATCATCATTACCTTGGGATGTGCAGTTAGCTGCTTTAAGAAAGGTTGAGGGTTTCGAGAACGTTAGGATTTATCGTCCCGGTTATGCAATAGAGTATGACTATTTTCCACCCACTCAGTTGTACCATACTTTACAGACCAAACTATACTCAAATCTTTTTTTTGCGGGTCAAATAAATGGTACAACAGGGTATGAGGAGGCAGCAGCACAAGGATTGTTAGCAGGAATTAATGCTCATCTTTACACAAGTTCCAAAGAGTTGCTTACAATTTCGCGTTCTAAGGCATATATTGGCGTTCTAATCGATGATTTGGTTACTAAAGGAGTAGATGAGCCTTATAGAATGTTTACGTCGAGAGCGGAGTATAGAATACTTTTGAGGCAGGATAATGCAGATGAACGACTAACAGAGTTAGGAAGAACTATTGGATTGGTTACAGATGAACGATATTCAACATATAATAAAAAGTATTCTGATAGAGATTTGCTTGTAGATTATATTAGAAATTATAGTGTAAAGCAGTCTCAGATTAATGATTTCTTAGTTGAACAAAATTTAAATCCGTTAAAGCAGGGATGTAAATTAGTAGATGTTTTGGCAAGACCTACTATAACAATAAATAAATTATGTTTTGTATTGTCGGATTTGAATTACTTTATTACTCATAATAATTTGAGTGATGATGTGGTAGAATCAGCTGAGATTCTTTTAAAATATTCAGGATATATTGAGAGAGAAAAGTTACTTGTTGATAAATTTAGTAGATTAGAGAATCTTAAAATTGAGGGTAAGTTTGACTACAAAAATATCCAGAATCTCTCTACTGAAGCTCGTCAAAAACTTGAGAAAATTCAGCCAAAGACATTAGGTCAAGCATCCCGAATCAGTGGAGTCTCACCTGCTGATATTAGTGTGCTTTTAGTTTTAATGGGACGTTAATGTTCCACGTGGAACAAAATATTTTTAATATGAAACAGGTTATTGGAAATTTAGTTGATATCCATAGTAGATCTATTTATCCTGCAAAGATTAAAATAGAGAATGGAATCATTGTTGCTATTGATAGAGTAGAAGGTAAAAAATTTGATACCTATATTATTCCTGGTTTTGTGGACTCGCATGTTCATATCGAGAGTTCAATGTTAACTCCTCAAGAGTTTTCTAAGTTAGTTGTTCCACGTGGAACAGTTGCCATTGTAACAGACCCGCACGAGATAGCAAATGTAACCGGAGTTAATGGAATTTTAGCAATGGTTAAGAATAGTGCAACTGCATTGTGTAAAATGTTTTTCACAATTCCTTCGTGCGTTCCCGCAACAAGTTTAGATGGGTCTGGTGCGGTAGTTGGTAGTTCCGATGTTGAGATACTGGCTAAGTCAGGAAACTTTGTTGCTTTATCGGAGGTGATGGATCTTTTTGCTGTTATCAATGGAGATAAAGAGATGCTGTTAAAGTTACAATCAGCTAAAAGAAACGGTCTGAAAATTGATGGTCATGCTCCACTTTGCTCTGGCGAAAATTTAAAGAAATATGTTTTAGCAGGTGTTTCAACAGATCATGAATGCGTAAATTTGGAAGAGGCTTCTGAGAAGATATCTGCCGGAATGAAGATACAGATTCGTTATGGAAGTGCAGTTAATAATTACAATGATTTAAAGGAACTCATAAAACTTTATCCTGAATCTGTAATGTTTTGTACCGATGATTCACATCCGGATATGTTGTTAAGATTGGGACATATTGATAAGTTGGTTCGTCAAGCGGTAAAGGATGGGTATGATATTTTTGATGTATTAAAAGCAGCATCGCTTAATCCTATTAATCATTACAATCTTTCAGTTGGAACTTTGAGAGTTTCTGAGCAGGCAGATTTTCAAGTAGTGAAGAGTTTGAAAACATTTAAGACTATTCAAACTTTTGTTGCTGGAAAATGTGTCTATTCGGCAGATGAATATACTTTGGATAATAACGAGGAAAGTGTGGTAAATATCTCTTTAAATAAATTTAAAAGATCTGCAATTTTACCTGATGAAATAAAGAATCCATTGTCACCAGGTGAATATAAAGCTATTCAGATTGTTCCGAACCAATTAATAACCGACCACTATAATTTTACAATACATGACCATAACGATAACTTCGAATCAGATATTGATTCTGATTTATTGAAATTGGTTTATATTAATCGCTATAATGAAGATTCAAAACCTCAAATAGCTTATGTGCGAGGTTTCGGTTTTAAGAAGGGTGCGATTGCTTCAACCGTAGCTCATGATTCTCACAATATCTTAGCAGTGGGTACAAATGATAAGGATTTATTGAAGGCGATAAATAAGTTGGTAGAGTATAAAGGAGGTTTAGTTTCATGTTGTGATGGTAAGGTGACTCTTCTTCCATTGCCAATCGGTGGAATAATGTCGGACAGAAGTGGATTGTATGTAGATAAAATTTTCACTACATTGAAGCGTAAAGTAAAAAATTATGGTTCAGTTTTGAATGATCCATTTATGACTCTTTCGTTTTTGTCGCTTATAGTAATTCCTAAAATCAAACTTGGGGAGCAAGGTTTGTTTGATTTTGAGACATTTTCATTTTTTAATATTCAAGACCGAAGTTAACTCAATTTAAAAATATTGAATTCTCAGAAAGTGCAATTTTATGGCTCTATATGATGATAATTTAAGAGAGAAAATTAGAAACTTGCCGACAGGTCCGGGAGTATATCAATATCTGGATTCTGAAGGAACCATCATATATATTGGTAAAGCCAAAAATTTACGCAGTAGAGTTTCATCATATCTGAATAAGAGTAATCAAAGTTCCAAAACTTTAAATCTGGTTAGAAGAGTAGAGGATCTTAAATATACTGTTGTAAACACTGAACAGGATGCACTTTTATTAGAGAATAATCTTATTAAGCAGTATAAGCCAAAATATAACATTCTTTTAAAAGACGATAAAACATATCCATGGATTGCAATTCGTAAAGAGTCATTTCCCAGAGTAGAAATTACACGTCGCTTTAATAGAGCAGAGGCAGAGTATTACGGACCATATACTTCAGTAAGATTTGCAAATATTTTAATGAAGTTAATTCGTTCATTGTATAAGTTGCGTACCTGTAATTTGGCACTAACAAGAAACGCAATTTCATTATTAAAATTTAAACCATGTTTAGAGTATCATATTCATAATTGCAGTGCTCCTTGTATAGCTGCCATTTCTGAGGATGAGTATGATGAGTATATAACACAGGTAAGAAATATTTTAAAAGGAAATTTCTCTGAAGCCATTTCATACCTATCAGATAAGGAGTCCTATTATGCATCTCTCTTTCAGTTTGAAAAAGCACATGAGATAAAGTTAGCTTTGGATTCACTAAAAGAGTATAGAAGTAAATCAACAATTGTTAGGACAACTCAAGCCTCAATAGATGTTTTCAGTTTTATTGAAGGTGAAAAATATATCTATGTTAATTATTTGGGAGTAGAGCATGGTGCGGTAAATAAAGTACATACGATTGAAGTAGAGCAGAGGTTTGACGAGGATAAGGAGTCGATTCTTTCATATATCATTTATGAGATAAGAGCTCTTGTTCAAAGTTCATCTCGCGAGATTATAGTTCCTTTTATGCCTGATATTCAATTAGATAAGGTTCAATATACAATACCTCAAATAGGAGAAAAGCACCATCTTCTTGAGCTATCGGAAAGAAATGCAAGGCAATTTAAGGCTGATAGAGATAGGCAAAGAAGTGCTAGAAGAGATTCAGACTTCGCTGGGAATCAGTTAATGACTCTTATGAAACAGGAGTTAAAGTTAAATGTAGAACCTAGAAGAATAGAGTGTTTTGATAACTCAAACATTCAGGGAACAAATCCAGTTGCATCGTGTGTTGTTTTTATTAATGGAAAACCAGCTAAGCGCGAGTATAGAAAGTTTCATGTAAAGAGTGTTGTTGGTGCAAATGATTATGCCTCTATGCAAGAGATTGTCTATCGTAGATACTCAAGAGTCTTGAATGAACAACTACCTCTTCCAGATCTTATAGTTATTGATGGAGGTAAAGGTCAGTTAGGTGCTGCTCTATCTGCTTTGGAACGCTTGGATTTGAGAGGTAAAGTCCAAATATTAGCTCTTGCTGAGCGTTTGGAAGAGATCTACTTCCCCGGCGATAGCGAACCCTGGATATTATCAAAGAAATCTGATACATTGCGTGTTTTAATGCAGATACGCGATGAGGCTCATAGGTTTGGTATAACATTTCATAGAGAATTAAGAAGTAAAACACAGATAGAGAGTCAGTTAAGAGAAATTGAAGGTGTTGGACCTGCTGCTGAACGTGCTTTATTACAAACCTTTGGAAGTGTTGAACGAATAAAGAGTGCGGAGCTAAAACAAATAGCAGCTTGTTTAGGTGCTAAACGAGCTGCTATTGTATATAAACATTTCCATCCGGAGGAGTGATACTACTTTGTATTTAGTATTTCCCAGTTTTGTGGGTTAAGAGCAGTGTCTATATAGTTATCACGGTTCTTTACTGTATGCTCAATATATCCCTCATTATCGTAGTATCGTGTGACAAGTTGGTCAATCAGAGCTTCCATAATCTCATCTTTGTATCTCTCCATGTCCTGCTCTAAATTCGGTTTTACGGCCTCCTTTAGTTGATTTAAGAGGTTTTTAACCTCGTCCGAATAATCTTCTCCCTCCAACGCTTTTGTTGCTCCATCGACTATATTTGAGCCTTTAGTAATGTAATTGAAATCTTGCTTCAAGACATACTCTTTAAATTGATCATATATACCTTCGGGTATTGTAAAATCATTTACGTTTGTCGGGGCAGAATTCTCCAATGCATAGTTGTTTACAAAATCAAATATGTAGTCATTAATAACTAACTCTTGTGTCAACAACTTATATGCAGAATCTTGAATCTTGATATCGGGCTCAATTCCTGCTCCGTCGAAAACCGGGCGGCCTGAAGCTGTTTTAAACTCCTTTCTTAGTGAATCCGGAAGTGGTTGTGGAATTCCGTTTGCATCCTTATGTGAGTAGTCAATAGCTTGAACGCAGCGTCCGCTTGGTATGTAATATTTAGCAGTAGTAATCTTCAATTGGGTGTTATATGGTAGTTGTCTTACATTCTGCACCAATCCCTTTCCAAGTGACCTTGTTCCTATTAATATGGCTCTATCCATATCTTGTAGAGCACCTGAAACAATTTCCGATGCCGATGCGGTTCCGCTGTTAATAAGAATTGCTAGTGGCATATCAGGTAATATTGGATTCTGTGTAGTCTTAAGTTCTCGGTTGATTTGTGGAATTCTTCCCTTTACACTAACAACAGGAGAACCTTTTGGTACAAACATGCTTACAATCTCGACTGCTTGATCCATAAGTCCTCCGCCATTATTACGTAAATCAAGAATCATGATTTTTGCTCCCTGTTTCTTCAAGTCAAGAAGTGCATTTCTTACATCTTTTGCCGAAGTTTCTGTAAAACTACTTAAGTAGATATATCCAACACTATCTCTGATTATTCCATAGAATGGAATGTTAGGTAGTTGTATCTTTTCACGAATCATTTTAACCTCAAACGGTTTATTGTCGCCTCGTTGAATCATCAATTTTAGCTCCTCGCCTGCAGCTCCTCGTAAAATATTGGTAGCATCAACAGTAGTTTTGCCAGTCATATCTTGTCCATTGATTGATAGAATGGCATCGCCCGGAAGTAGATTTGCTTTATATGAAGCTGTGCCTCGGTATGGCTCACGAATAATGATTTGTCGTTTTTTATTCATTCCAATAACTGCGCCAATTCCTCCGTACTCACCCTTTGTCATGAGTTTTACCTCGTCCATATTGGTCTCCGGATAGAATACTGTATATGGGTCAAGGCTTGCCAACATTGCATCAATGCCAGTTTTTACAAGAGCATCAGGATTGATAGTGTCAACATATAGACGGCTAACTTCGCGTAGAAGCGAAATTTGTGTATTAAGAGCTTTTGTGACTCTAAAATTTTGATCATCGGCCCTGTTCTGAGCATTACCAATGAAGGTAAATGATGAAAGTAATAGAGCAGTAACCGAAATTCTTTTAATCAGTTTGTTCATATAGTTGTATGTAAATTGTAACTATGCGAAAATAGTTGAAATTTTCGAGATAGTGAACTAAAATATAATAAAATAGATTAATAATAATTTAAGGGACAGGATCGTAACCGCTCCCTCCCCAAGGGTGGCATCGCAATAATCGTTTTATTGTTAAATAACTCCCCTTGAATACTCCATGTTTTCTAAGTGCCTCTATAGCATATTGAGAACAGGTTGGCGTATATCGGCATGTTGGAGGAAGTAGAGGAGATATCGCGTATTTATAGAATTTAATAGGTAAAATAAGAACCTCTACAACAAGGTGTTTTAATCTATTCATTGTTCACTCTCGATTATTTTATTCATAAGAATTTGTACGCTCTTATTTACGGTACGGAAATCGGGAAGTTTGTTATCTATGTAGATAAACAGAATGTCGAAAAATTTTCCTTCAATTAGAGGAATAATGGTTGGCTTATAAAGACGGTATGCTTCGCGAATAAGTCTCTTTATTCTGTTGCGCTTATTAGCACGTTTAAATCTTTTTTTTCCTACGCTTATGGCAATTCTTATAGGGAACTCGCCTGGAGTCGAGCTCTCTTTGTAAACCACGCGTAGCGGATATTTAACAAAACTGTTCTTGGAACTTAAAAGCTCCTCGAACAGTTTTCTGTGGTATAGTCGTTCCGCTTTAGAAAGCGTTTGACGGATCATTTTGATTTATGCTCTTTATTGTAGCGTTTAATATAGTCCTCAAGGGCCATTGTCATAGATGGGAACTGTACGGTTGGAGCCTTGATATCCAATCTTAAGCCGGCATCTTCAACAGCTTTCCATGTTGCTTGTCCAAATGCAGCAATAGCAGTATCACCTTGTTCAAAGTTTTCGAAATTTTGAAACAATGATTTAATTCCTGCCGGGGTATAGAAAGCTAAGATATCGTAATCTTTTGGATTAACAGTATCTTTTAAATTTGCAGAAACAGTTCTGTAAAATACTGCCTTTGTATATTTGATATTAAGTTTATCCAAGAACTCTGGGATTGTCTCTTTGTGCACATCTGACATAGGCAAAAGAAACTTCTCGTTTTTGTGCTTGGTGATAACTTTTGTCAAATCCTCGAAAGCCTTTTCACCATGGAAAATTTTACGTTTACGATATATGATATACTTCTGAAGATAGAGTGCGATGGCCTCGGTTACACAGAAATATTTCATAGTGTCTGGTAGGGTAATTCTTAACTCTTTGCAGAAATTGAAAAGAGTATCGATAGCTACCTTACTTGTTAATATAATTGCAGAATAATCTAAAATATTGATATGATATTGACGAAACTCTTTTATTGAAACTCCTTCAACCTTAATGAAAGATTGGAAATTCAACGAAAGACCGTACTGTTCTGCAAGATCTGCGTATGGATTCTTGTCGCTTGTCGGTTTTGGTTGCGATACAAGTATTTTCTTGATTTTCAAGGTTTTGCTGTTTTTTGTGTGTTCTACAATTCCCTACTTTAGAGCCATTTTTACTATCAGTAAAATAGGCGCAATTTCAAGAGCGCAAAGGTACAAAAACATATACAAAATAAAAACTTTATTCTCAAATAATATTCGTATCCACCTGAAAATTCTAACAATAAGCAAAAATAGTATAACTCCAATAGTTATTTCTTTCAGAGTTGTTTGCCACTCTGGACGTACAAAAAATAGTGATAAAATGAGAGGAGAGGTTAATACCCCCAATGATATATTAGAGAGCCATAAACTCATAGAGCTCACTTTGGCTATTTGTTGGTTGTTAAATGTCCACCCTAAATAATTGTATATACCTATCGTAATAAAGTGTGAAATAAACAGGATAACGAATAGTATAATTGTGTCAACCGAGAAGAATGTGTTGCATGTCAGTTGTGTGCAGAAAATAGCAAGCATGCAGAATGAGAGAGTCAATAATAGTAGTCGCTGTCCCAAGGTTGCAAATCCCGTTCCAAGTAGATTTGCTGCATTTCTATATTTGAACATTCCGGTTATTATACTTCTGAACAAAGCACTATCGGTAAGCCTTAGGAATGCAATAATAGACATGAATATTGCGACAGTTATCAAGCCATACAGATACTCCATACGAGGCTCTGTCGGTGTGAATGGAATGGTGATATATTCTCCGTTCAGTAGAGTAAGTGTATCCATATAATTAATGTGCTTCATACCAGTTTTCACCAAAACCGCAACTAACGGTTAGGGGAACACTTAAATTAACAATCTTCTCCATGCAATTTACCACAATCTCTTTAAGTTGCTCTTTTTCACTATTGTGGCATTTGAAGTTCAACTCATCGTGTACTTGCAGTATCATTTTGGATTTAAGACCTCGCTTATTAAGTTCACGCCATATACAAATCATTGCCATTTTGATTATATCGGCAGCGGAACCTTGAATTGGTGCATTGACGGCGTTACGTTCTGCAACTCCACGAACAACAGCATTGTGCGAGTTTATATCGTTCAGATAACGTCTACGTCCCAATATTGTCTCGACGAATCGTTTCTTGCGAGCATGCTCTATGGAGTTGTCCATATATTTTTTTACGTCGGGATACATTTCGAAGTAGCCATCAATGAGCTCTTTTCCCTCTTTTCTGCTAATCTTCAATCTCTCTGCCAATCCCCATGCAGATATACCATAAATAATTCCAAAGTTGGCAGTTTTGGCTCTTCTACGCATCTCCGATGTTACACTCTCAAGTGGAGTTTTATATATTTTCGATGCTGTTGCAGTGTGGATGTCTTCGCCATTATTGAATGCTGAAATCATTTCAGGATCTTTACTGAGCGAGGCCATAAGTCTTAACTCTACCTGGGAATAGTCTGCCGAGAAGAAACAATACTCAGAGTCTCCCGGTATAAACGCTTTGCGAATCTTTTGTCCATCTTCTGTTCTAATAGGAATATTCTGAAGATTTGGATTCAAGCTACTCAATCTTCCGGTTGCAGTCTCTGTTTGGTTAAAATTAGTATGAATCTTACCATCGGCTTGATTTATATACTCGGGTAGAGCATCGGCATAGGTTGATAGAAGTTTCTTTAATCCTCTGTATTCCAATATGTAGTGAACAATAGGGAAATTGCTCTCTAATTTTGATAATACCTGTTCCGATGTTACGAATTGGCCGGTTTTGGTTTTCTTCTGCTGAGGATCAAGTTTTAGTTCACCAAACAGAACATCGCCTAACTGTTTAGGTGAATTGATATTAAACTCATGTCCGGCCTCATTGTATATAGCTTGCTCCAGGGCACGACACTTCTCTCTGAACTCTGTTGCCAAATTACTTAGAGTGGTGGTGTCGATAGAGACCCCCTCATACTCCATATCTGCAAGTACAAAACTCAAAGGCATCTCTACATTGTAGAATAGATTTGTAAAGTTGCTCTCCTCTAACTTCTGTTGCAGAATAGGTTTAAGTCGGAACATTAAATTACACTCTGTTGCAGGGCGTGAATAGTCCTCCTCTACAACCTCGTCAAAGAGAGAAAGTTGTGTAGGTTGTACTATCACTTCCTTCTCTGTGAATTGGTAATGTAGCAACTCAAGAGCCATTCTTTGTAGTGAGTGGCTCAACTCCGGCTGCAGAATGTAGTGTGCAATTGTAATATCGAATATCTTACATTTGATATCAATGCCAAGTCGCTTTAATAGTATTAGATTGTGTTTTGCTCTATCGGTAATCCAGCACTGCTCACTATCCTCGAATAACCTTTTTAAAGCAAGTAGCTCCTGTTGTGGAGAGCAACATAGTTTAATCACCTCAACACTATTATCTTCTGCCGATATAATAACTCCTTTGGGCCAATCTCCATATAGGTTGAAATTCTCAGGTTCAATAAATGTTAGTGCAAAACTCTTCTTGGTAGCAACTCTCTCAATAACCTCGGTGATATTTGAGCAGTTGTTAATTGTCAAATGCAAATCCTCCTCATGTTTCAAATCATCGGCATCTTCAAGTCGTTTTCCGGAATTCACCAATCTGTTTACCAATGAGAATATCTCAAGCTTTTGCAACACGTCCTTCAGTTCATTCACCTCAACGCTACCTCTTTTTAGATCATCAATAGTAATCTCTGTGGGAACTTGGGTACATATTGTTACCAACTTTTTCGATAGCATAACGGTACTTTGACACTCTAAAAGCCTCTCTTTCTGCTTCCCTTTAAGCTCATCTATATGTTCATATATTCCCTCAATATCTCCATATTTATATACGAGCGAGGCCGCAGTTTTGGGGCCTACTCCTGCACATCCCGGTACATTATCGGCAGTATCGCCCATCAATCCAAGTATATCTATAACTTGATCAATTCGCTCTATTCCAAATCTATCCAAAACTTCTGGAATATCCCACGTCTCTGATTGGTTGCCTGAGCGACTTGGTTTATACATTGTAATATTGGGGCTTACAAGCTGTGCGTAATCCTTATCGGGAGTAATCATATATACATGATACCCCTCGCTCTCTGCCTTTTTTGCCAAAGTTCCAATAACATCGTCTGCCTCATAACCCGGTACCGAGATATATTTTATTCCCAGGTTTTGAATAATCTGCTTAATATATGGAATGGCGCTGCGGATATCCTCGGGCATAGGAGGGCGTTGAGCCTTATATAAAGGATACATTTCATTACGGAAAGTAGGTCCTTCCGGATCAAAAACAACAGCAATATGTGTAGGTTTCTGCTCCTCCAATAACTCGGTAATAAAGGTACAGAATCCAAATGTAGCCGAAGTGTTTATTCCGGTTGTAGTTATTCTGGGATTATTGATGAATGCATAATATGCTCTATATATCATTGCAAATGCATCGACCAGAAATAGGTTTTTACTCTCCATATTTTCAATAAAAGTGCTTCAAAAATTCAAAATGTAAAGGTATAAAAAAAGTAGCTATGAAAAAATATCAAAAAAAATTGGGTTAAGGTGAACAACGTATAAAAATAGCGTATATATTTGTAACGAAAATTAGCACAAATAATGAAGACAACACGATTTAATAGCTACGGTTATTTTTACTTTTACTTTTTTAGCAGAAAAGAGTAAATGGGGTCGTGATATGTAAATATAGAGTAAAAATAATAAATCAGATTTATATAGAGGCCCCGTTATTCGGGGCTTTTTTAATTGGAAAATATGATTAGTAAAATTGCAATTCAAGGTATTCAAGGCTGTTTTCACGAAGAGGCAGCACGAATTTTCTACGGAAAAGATGTTGAAATCTTGCCATGTGCCAACTTTGAGGATGAGTTTGAGCAGGTAAACAAAGGGTGTGCCGATGGTTTGATTATGGCAATTGAAAATACTGTAGCGGGTGCGTTGCTTCCAAACTATGCGCTACTTCATAAATATGGTAAAGCAATTAAGGGCGAAGTTTTTCTTCCAATCCGTCAAAATCTGCTTGTAATGCCCGGTGTAAAGATTGAGGAGTTAAAAGAGGTACATTCGCACTACATGGCAATTGCTCAATGTCGTGAATTTTTTAAAGATTACCCACACATCCGTTTGGTTGAGGCTTCCGATACTGCGTCGGCTGCTCGTGAGGTTGCCGAGCGTGGTGATAGAAGTGTAGGTGCAATTGCATCGGTGTTGGCTGCAGAGATGTTTGGTTTGGATGTATTAGCACCAAGTATAGAGACTCACAAACAGAACTTCACCCGTTTCCTTATTATGGATGACAGATTGTCTGTGCCCTCGTACGAAATCAATAAATCATCATTATGCTTTACATTGCCTCACCAACAGGGAAGTTTATCGCACATTCTATCAATATTCTCATTCTATGAGTTGAACTTGACCAAGATTCAATCATTACCGATTGTTGGAAAAGAGTGGCAATACTTCTTCTATGTAGATTTGAAGTTTAATGATTTTGACCGTTACAGGAAGGCTATCGATGCTGTTAGACCTTTGGTTGCCGATATTGAGGTGTTGGGAGAGTATAAAAGTTTTGGATAGAGAGTTGCTATGGTTGTAGGTGTAATAGGAACGGGACTTATAGGAGGTTCAATAGCCATCGACTTAAAGAAGAATGGCTTTGCCGATAAGATATTGGGAGTAGAACAGAATCCGCTAAATGCCCAAGTTGCAAAAGATTTAGGAATTGTTGATCAGGTTGCAACGCTTGATGGGTGTATTGCTGAAAGCGATATTATTGTTGTTGCAATTCCTGTAAGTGGAGCTGTAAAACTTATTCCCCAAATATTGGATAGAGTAACAGAGAAACAGATTGTAACCGATGTCTGTTCAACAAAGGGTATGATAGCAAGTGTTGTGAAGTATCACCCTAATCGAAAGCAGTTCGTATTGGGACATCCAATGTCGGGAACCGAGTATTCCGGTCCAAGAGCAGCAATGAGCGGTTTGTTTGATGGAAGAGCCGGCATTATTTGCGATGCAGAGGAGAGTGATATGCGTGCCCTCGCCACAATACAGAAGATGTACGATGCATTGAATATGCGTTTGATACACCTCTCATCGGCTCAACATGATGTTCACACTGCTTATGTGTCGCACGTATCGCACGTAATTTCGTATGCTTTGGCGTTGACTGTATTAGAGCGAGAGAAGAATGATCGTCATATATTTGACCTGGCTGCAGGAGGATTTGCATCGACAGCGCGTTTGGCAAAGAGTAGTCCTGAGATGTGGGTTCCTATTTTCATGCAGAATCGCGATAATGTATTGGCTGTTATGGACACTTACATCGAGAAGATTCAGGCGTTCCGTAAGGCAATCGATGATATGGACGAGGCTGCAATTACTGAGCTGATACAGGGTGCGAATAGGATTAAGAGGATTATAAGATAAAGTGATTTGGGGGAAGGTGATTTAGGTGAAAGGGGAAAGGTGAAAGGTGAAGGGTGAAAGGTGAAAGGTGAATTATGAGCGTAGCGAATAAAGCCCCCTTATTAGCGAAAGCAAGCGTAGCGCGCTGAGCGAAGGGGGTTTGGGGGTTGGTAGAATTCAGGTTCGGCGTAGCGAATAAAGCCCCCTTATTAGCGAAAGCAAGCGTAGCGCGCTGAGCGAAGGGGGTTTGGGGGTTGGTAGAATTCAGGTTCGGCGTAGCGCGCTGAGCGAAGGGGGTAGAATTTGTTTAGGGAAAGGTAAAGAGTGTAAAATTTAAAAATATAGAGATATGGCAAACGTTCAATTGGATTTGATTCCCGCATCGGAGTGGGGAATTTTCGACAGCGAGCAGATTCCGGCATTGATTGCAGGACCATGTAGCGCAGAGAGCGAAGAGCAGATGTTCGATACAGCAAAACAATTAAAAGAGCAAGGTGTAAATATCTTCAGAGCAGGAATATGGAAACCCCGTACACGTCCCGGATGTTTCGAGGGCATAGGTTCAGAGGGATTGCCTTGGATGCGTAGAATTCAGAAGGAGTTGGGAATGAAGATAACCACCGAGGTTGCAAATACCAAGCATGTTTACGAAGCATTGAAAGCTGGCATGGATATGTTGTGGATTGGAGCAAGAACCTCTGCAAACCCATTTGCAATGCAGGAGTTGGCAGATGCATTAAAGGGTGTGGATATTCCTGTATTGGTAAAGAATCCTGTGAATCCCGATGTTGATTTGTGGATTGGCGCTTTGGAGCGTTTGAACTTGGCGGGAATCAAGAAATTGGGAGTAATTCACCGTGGATTCTCAACATACGGAAAGTCTAAATATAGAAATCAACCTCAATGGGAGTTGCCGGTAGAGTTGCGCAGAAGATTCCCGGAGATGGTGATTATTGTTGATCCAAGCCACATGGCCGGAAAGCGTGAGTTGATTCCGGAGTTGGCGCAGAAAGCAATGGATTTGGGCTTTGACGGATTGATGGTGGAGTCGCACAATAACCCCGATGTAGCATTGAGTGATTCAAAGCAGCAGTACATTCCAACCGATATGAAAGCTATGTTGGATAAGCTGGTTATTCGTGCAACAAAGACCGACAACAGTCAATTCAACGAAAATCTTGATGAGTTGCGTAGCTATATTGATGATTTGGATACCGATTTGATACAGTTATTGAGTCGAAGAATGAGAGTTGCCGAGAAGATTGGAAACTACAAGAAGCAGAACAATATTACCGTTTTGCAATCTGGTCGTTGGGATGATATTCTTGCAAAGGTTCACAAACAGGCAGGCGATAATAACCTTGATTTAGAGTTTGTAGATAAAGTATTCAAGGCAATTCACCAGGCATCTATTGATCGTCAAACACAGTTGATGAACGAATAGAAACGATTTTAAGGGGCAACTTCGGTTGCCTCTTTTTCATTACTCTCCATAAGTTCTATGGAGTCGAAAAAGAGGGTTGATTCAAACTTTAATTGATCTGTGTTTCGTGTCTTTGCTCCAATAGTAAATTGATAAATGTGACTATCAGTGATTATAAACCTTTTAATATAGCTCCACTGAATTTTGTTACTCTCTGTAGTGTAGTTAATCTCGTAAATTAATGGAGCATCTTTTTGGATAAGTTTCTCTGATACCAATTTACCATAATCCTCTTTTGGAATTGAGCCCAATTTTAGAATCTCTACCAAACTGCCATGATACTCCGGAGCAAGCATCTCTTTTTTGTTTGAGAAATTTGCACACACTGCACCAAAAATACAGTTTAAATCACGACTCTTGTATATGTGAGTGGGTACTCCATCCTGAATAGAAAACTCGTGAGCGGCCTCGCCCGGCATTGTAAAGGTTATTCCCATAGGGGTCTCAACTCTGTGCCACTCTCCGGTATTGTTGTTTTGAGCCGACAGAGAAATTGTAGCGATGAAAAATACGGTTATAAACAATGCAATCTGTTTCATATCCCAAAATTACAATATTTAAATAACATTCTTCTATAATTTATTGCTATTAACGTTGTTTTGGATTTTTTTAGAATTTGGTTAAATTTGCCATAACTAACTATTTTGATACAGATATGAAGACAAAAAGAGAGAAACATTTAAAGGTGGCCTCAATATTGATGCCCTTTTCTGTATTGCTTCCGGGGTGCACGTCAGATAATTCGAAGCCCCTTGTAAACCCAGAGACTAATGCCGATGGTAAATATAACATTATATTCATTACCACTGATCAGGAGATATATATGGAGAGTTATCCTGAAGGTAGTAATTATGAGGCACGTGAGCGTTTAAGAAAGATTGGAACGACATTCGAGAAACATTATGCCTGTTCAAATGTTTCAACCTCCTCTCGCTCTGTAATCTACACTGGACGACATGTTACAGAAACCCACATGATGGATAATACAAATTTAACCTGTCAACCCAATATGAGCAAGGATTTAAAGACTGTGGGCGATATGCTACGACAAGCAGGTTACTACACAGCTTATAAGGGAAAGTGGCATATATCTGAAGGAGATGTATCCCTGGAGGAGTATGGCTTTTCAGATTGGACTGAAGGTGATATGTATGGTTCTCCTTTAGAGGGTTTTAATCACGATAAACAAATTGTAGAAAACGCTTGTGCATGGTTGGACACCAAGGGTAAAGAGTTAAATAAGAGTGGAAAATCCTTTTTTCTTGCAGTGAATTTTATAAATCCTCACGATATAATGTACTACAATGAGGCTGAGGGAGGAGCGTTTGGTCAGGCAACTGTCGCTCCCGATGATCCTGTTTATAAGAAGAGTTATCCGGTTGCTATATCTGATACATGGGATGAGCCTCTTGATAAAGCCGGACGTCCGGCAGTTCATGGAGAGTATCGTGACGCATGGGAGGGGGCAACCGGTCCTACTCCCAATAGTCAGGCAATGTGGAAAACATTCCAGGACTACTATTTCAACTGTATTCAGGATTGTGATAACCAAATGAAGATATTGCTTGATAAGATTGAGAGTTGCGATTTAATGAAGAATACAATTATAGTATATACTTCAGACCACGGCGAGTTATTAGGAGCACACGGACTTAAGGGGAAGGCAGGTAATATTTACGAGAATAATATACATGTTCCTTTGGTAGTATACCATCCGGAGATTGCCGGAGGAGCGTCGTGCCAACATATAACATCGCATTTGGATATTGCTCCGACATTTGTGGATATTGCAACCGATAATGATGCAGAGATGAATAGAATCAAAGAGGGAATTAAAGGATATAGTCTTATGCCGGCGGTGGAGAACCCTGCTGCCGATGTTCGTAATGGTCAGGGAGCACTCTTTGTTTATGATATGATCTCTATGATGGATAGAGAAATGATAGCACGGCCTGTGAATGAATCTAAGATGGATATTAGAGTGGACTTGGAGAAACGAGGCTATTTGCGTGGAATTATTACCGAAAATTATAAGTTTGCCCGTTACTTTTCGCCACTCCATTTCAATACCCCAACCGACATTGAGAGTTTATATAGAATGAACGACGTTGAGTTGTACAGATATGGTTCGGACGAGACTGAAAATTTAGCGTGGCCACAAGGTAATAACCAGGAGTTGGTTAATTCATACAACAATATGTTGAATCAGCTTATCCTGCAAGAGGTTGGAGTGGATGATGGTCGTGAAACTCAATATTTTGATGGGGGAATAATGAAATATGCCAGAGAGTAACAGACACTATGCTATTATAGTAAAGCCGATAGGTTCTGCCTGTAACCTTCGTTGCAACTACTGTTACTATTTGGGTAAGCGTGTAGGGCAGGAGAGGAGTATAATGAGTTATGAGGTATTGGAGAGCTATATAAGGCAAGTTGTGGAGATTCACGGAGAGTGCGCAGAGATTGAATTTGCTTGGCATGGAGGTGAGCCAACTTTGGCGGGAATACCCTTTTATCAACAGGCGTTGCTACTACAGAAGAGATATGCAAAGGGGCGGAGAGTGTTGAATACCTTGCAGACCAATGGAACGCTCCTTACAGATGAGTGGTGTAAATTCTTTGCCGATAATGATTTTCGAATAGGAATAAGTATAGATGGTCCGGAGCAACTCCATAACGCTTTTCGTAAAGGTGTTTCAGATGAGGATACCTTTATGCAGGTAATGAGAGGAGTGGAACTACTAAGGAAGTATGGAGTTTCATACAATACCCTGACAACAGTAAATGCCATTAATGCTGAACATGGGAAAGAGGTATATGGATTTTTACGTTCAATATCGAATTATATGCAGTTCCTGCCGGTTGTGGAGAGTGTTGGTGAGGAGAGTGGTATAGGCTTGCCTCCGGGGATATACTCGCCAAATATAGAGAAACCTCGCCAAATGGCACAATTCAATGTAACCGCTGAGGGGTATGGAAAGTTTCTTTGCGATGTATTGGATGAGTGGAGAGTCAATGATATAGGTAGAAAATTTGTGCAGATATTTGAATCTGCAATTGGTAATATAACTCACAGACCTGCCGGACTTTGTGTTCACGAGGCTGTCTGTGGCCATTGTGCTGTGGTGGAGCATAATGGCTGTGTATACCGGTGTGATAGATTTGTATTCGATGAGTACAAAGTTGGTAATATATTGAATACAGATCTCAATACTATGATGGAGAGCAATAGAGCCTTCGGAGAGTATAAATTGGAAAGTCTTCCCTCTAAATGTCTACACTGTGATGTTGTTGACATCTGTTTTGGTGGTTGTCCTAAGGATAGGGTATTGGAAACAATGACCCTATATGGAGTTGAACGTCATAACTATCTATGTGCTGGATATAAAATGTTTTTTAGGCGTATGAAAGAGGTGTATGAACAAAATATAGTACTTTTGTAGCCGAATTTCAATTGATAGAATGATGAAGATTGCAGGAGTTGAGGTGGGCGATAGACCCTTGATTTTGGCACCAATGGAGGATGTAACAAACCCTCCGTTCAGAAAGTTTTGTAAAAAGTATGGGGCTGATTGGCTCTATTCAGAGTTTGTGTCGGCCGATGCACTTGTGCGCGAGGTTAACCGTTCACTTCAGAAGCTAACAATTGATGAAACCGAGCGTCCCGTAACTATCCAGATTTACGGTCGTTTTATAGACTCAATGGTCGAGGCTGCAAAGATTGTAGAGGCCGTTAAGCCGGACTTTATTGATATAAATTTTGGTTGTCCTGTTAAGCGTGTTGCCGCTAAAGGTGCTGGAGCAGGCCTATTGCGCGATATTCCATTAATGGTTGAGATGGCAAAGCAGGTGGTAAAGGCTGTAAATATACCTGTGACAGCTAAGACCCGTCTTGGTTGGGATTGTGATAACATTATCATCGATTCAGTTGCAGAGCAGTTGCAGGATGTGGGAATTCAGGCCCTTGCTATTCACGGCAGAACACGTTCACAAATGTATACAGGCGAGGCTGATTGGGAACCCATAGGAAGGGTAAAGGCAAATCCTCGTATAAAAATTCCTATCTTAGGTAACGGAGATATAACCTCGCCCCAAAAGGCTAAAGAGGCATTTGAAAAGTATGGAGTTGATGGCGTGATGATTGGACGTGCAACCATAGGTAAGCCATGGATTTTCAAGCAGATTAAGCACTATTTAGAGACCGGAGAGATTCTTCCTGATTTGAGTGTTGCCGAGCAACTCTCTATTCTTAAAGAGCAGATAGAGCTCTCTATGGATTGGATTGATGAGGTGCGAGGAATCCTGCATATGCGTCGCCACATGGCGGCAATGTTTAAGGGGTTGCCAAACTTCCGAGACCTTCGCATCCGTATGCTTCAGGCCAACGACAAGGAGTCATTGTGGCAAATCTTTAATGAAATAGAGGAGCGGTACCTGTAGTTAATCGATAAATAAAAAATCCACGAAGCGCAAAACTTCGTGGATTTTTGGTATTTATTTTAGGTTGTTTATTGACCGATGATAGTGGGGAAGAGGTCGATGGCGCGTTGAAGGCGGGTTAGAGTCTCCTCTTTTCCGATAATCTCGGCAACATCGAGCATGTGTGGTCCCTTTGCGTAACCGATTACAGCAACGCGGAATGGATTCATACACTTGCCATAGCCAAGTCCCTTTGCTGCCAACCACTCGTTGATGGTTGCATCGCAAGCCTCTTTGCTAAGTACCGGTTGCTCTGATAGAAGTGCGTGGAACTCCTTCATCAACTCTGTGCTCTCGGGTTTCCAGAACTTCTTCACATCCTTCTCTACATACTCGGTTGGAGCAACAAAGAAGAACTTGCACTCATCGTATAGCTCTTTAACAAAGTTTACACGCTCTTTCATCAAGCCACAAACCATTGCCAGGCGCTCGTTATCGAACTCAATGCCGTCAGCTTTCAAGTACTCCTGCATCATCTCGGCAATCTCGGCATTATCCTTCATTTGAAGGTACTTGTGGTTGAACCATTTGGTTTTCTCGGGATCGAAACGAGCTCCGGCTTTCTTTACACGCTCCAATGAGAACATCTCGATAAGCTCGTCCATTGTAAAGATTTCGCGCTCATCTCCATCGCCCGGGTTCCAGCCAAGAAGTGCAAGCATATTGACAAATGCCTCTGGGAAGTATCCGTCCTCTTTGTATCCGTGCCAAATCTCGCCGGTATCTGGGTCTGTAAAGGCCATTGGGAATACAGGGAATCCCATCTTGTTTCCATCGCGCTTACTTAACTTTCCATTTCCAACTGGTTTTAAGATAAGTGGCAGATGGGCAAATTCAGGCATTGTATCCTCCCATCCCAGCGCTTTGTATAACAAAACGTGCAATGGCATTGATGGCAACCACTCCTCTCCACGAATTACGTGTGAGATGGTCATAAGGTGGTCATCAACAACATTTGCAAGGTGATATGTAGGCATTCCATCTGCTTTGAACAACACTTTATCATCAAGGAGCGAGGTCTGGAAGTGAACCTCTCCGCGAATCAAATCGTGTAGCTCAAGCTCCTCGTTTTCGGGCATTTTGAAGCGGATTACGTATGGAACTCCATCGGCCAATGCTTTTTCAACCTCCTCGGCGCTCATGTTCAATGAGTTTTTCAAGTGGGTTCTGCTCTGTGCATTGTAGATGAATGTCTCTTTACGTGCTTCACAAGCGGCTCTCTCGGCTGCCAACTCCTCAGCTGTGTCGAAAGAGTAGTATGCGTTACCTGACTCAACCAACTGTAGTGCATACTGCTTGTATAGAGGTTTGCGCTCGCTTTGACGGTATGGACCGCAATCTCCTCCTGCGCCTACGCCCTCGTCCACAATCAAGCCACACCATTTAAGAGCCTCCTGAATATACTCTTCAGCTCCCGGTACATATCTTGTCTGGTCGGTATCCTCGATTCTCAACAAAAAGTCTCCGCCGTGTTTTTTAGCGAAAAGATAGTTAAATAGGGCGGTTCTAACTCCTCCCATGTGTAGTGCTCCTGTCGGACTTGGAGCAAATCTGACTCTAACGCGTCTCTCCATAACGATTATCGCTTCTTTCCTTTTTCAAAGTTCATAAATGTAATGGCAGCTATTAAGCATACCATTGCGCCAATGTTTACATATACGGGAGTCTTATCGTTCAGTGTTGTTCCGAACAATGAAATGGCACTTGAAATAACCATCAAGAATGCCGCTCCCATAATCAAATATTTTACAACGTTCATACTATTCAATGTTTTTAACCGGGTTAGCGTAAATCTCAAGGAACATTTGGGTTAACTCCTCTTTGTCTCCCTCAAGTTTGCTAAGTTTATATTGCATATTGCCAACAAACTCCTCCTTCTGTTGTGGGGTGTAGTTTGCAGCATACTTATCTGTGTTGTTCAAAATGTCGTACGCAATGTAGTTGTTTGGCCACAGTTTGAATATAGCGTGTTGCTTCTCATCGTAAAGTTGTGCCAATGCATTGATACGCTCACCTTTATTCTGAATCTCTCCAATCTTCTCAAGCTCCTCTTTGGTGATAGGTGTGAATGCGTAGTGAATTCTTCCCTTTGGAGTGTGCATACCTGAAACCATTGCCAACATATCCAAATCTTTTGTCTTTTGGTAAGTTGCATGGCGTTTCAAGTAGTTCTCTTGAATCTTTAGAGCATCGCACGGCTCCCACTCGTATGAGAGAGATACAACCACAAGATTCATTGCAGAGAAACTCTCAACAAAATCTTTCGAACCGCTCATGTCAAGCATCTTCAGAAGAGCAGGCTGGCAACGATCATCGCCATTTTTGGTCCTTCCCTCACGCTCTGCAATCCATATTGAGTCCTCGCCCTCAGCAATTGTTTCACGCATATATTTTGAGCGTAACATTGAACTTGTCAACATTTCACGTACAGATACGCTCCGCTCGATAATGAAACTTGAGGCAAGTTTCATCATATCCTCGACCCATTGATTTACCAATAGATTATCGCCAACAGCAGTGCGACAAATCTTGTGACCATTACTTTGGAGTAAGAAGTTTAGAATTGCGCAGTCCAAAATAATATCGCGGTGGTTTGAGATAAAGGTATATGATCTCTCTTTACTTAACTCATTCAGGCCGCTTTGTGTAACCCCTTGTGAACTTCTTTTCAATATGAAATCTACAATTGGTCCCCAAACCTTTTGGTGCCAGTCATAGCGTGTTTCAATGCCGGTTAGTAGAGAGCCTAGAACTTTGGGGTCTACATTTGAAAGCTGTGAAAATACCTGTAAAAAGCCTTCAGAGGTGCGTACTCGCTCAACGGCCTCCTGAATCTCTTTTCCCTCATAGGGTCTGATTGAATCGTACTCTGAATTATGTGTCATGTTTGTGAAAAAATGTTTACGCAAAATTAATAAATAATAGGCTTTAGGCAATAGTTTCGCGAATAACCTTTTCTATGCTCTCTTTATCAAATCCGCACTCCGTTTTTAGTTCGGATATTGTTCCGTGACTTATAAACCTGTCAGGAACACCAAGTGATATTAATTTAGTGCTGAAATTGTGCTTCGCTTTATACAACGCAACAACTCCAGCCAATCCTCCGGTAATTGTTCCGTCCTCTATAGTGATAACTGTTTTAAAGTTTGTAAATACGTGCTTTAAAACATCTTCATCTATAGGTTTCAAGAAACGCATATCATAATGAGCAATTGAGTCTTGTTCAAAGTTGTTTATCACTTTGGCAACATCGTGTCCGGTTGTTCCGATGGTTAATACTGCAACCTTTTTACCTTGACTCAGACAACGTGCTTTGCCTACTTCAAGCTCTTCGAAGTTGTTTCTCCAGGCCTCGCCCAAGAATCCGTGTCCACGAGGGTAGCGGATAGAGAATGGGCCCATGTCCGGGAGTTGTGCGGTATACATCATGTTGCGCAACTCGTGCTCGTTCATAGGTGCTGCTATTGTTAGATTTGGAATGTGTTGTAAAATTGCCAAATCAAAAACTCCATGGTGAGTAGCTCCATCCGATCCAACCAAACCTCCACGGTCTTGACACAAAACCACATTTAGCTTCTGCAGGGCAATGTCGTGTATAATCTGATCGTATGCTCGTTGCATGAATGAAGAGTATATGTTACAGAATGGAATCATTCCTTTTGCTGCCAATCCTGCAGAGAATGTAACAGCATGCGGTTCGGCTATGCCAACATCGAAACAGCGTTCCGGCATTGCTTTCATCATGATATTCATAGAGCAACCTGTTGGCATTGCCGGAGTAATACCGACAATCTTATCGTTTTGGCGGGCAAGTTCAAGCAAGGTCTCTCCAAATACATCCTGGAATTTTAGTGATTCATTCTCTGGTTCTGGAAGTAACTCTCCGTTCGCAGGGTCAAATCTGCTTGGAGAGTGCCACAATGTGGGCTTCTCTTCTGCTGCATCGAAACCGTAACCTTTAATGGTTATGCAGTGTAGGAGTTTTGGACCTTGAAGTTTTGTCAAGCGTTGCAATACATGCACCATACGGATAACATCGTGTCCGTACAATGGTCCAAAGTAGCGAACTCCCATAGCTTCAAATAGGTTGCTATGCTTTAGAAGAGTACTCTTCAGGTTGTTGTAGTGCTTTTTTATTGCACCGCGAATACGCATCATTATCTTGCTCTTTTTATTCATCGAATCCCACACTTTGTGTTTAATTCGGTTGTAAGCCTGTGATGCGGTTATGTCTAAAAGATAATTTTTAAGGGCTCCGACATTAGGGTCGATAGCCATATTATTATCATTAAGAATAATAAGCATATTGGCCTTTGATATTCCTGCATTATTTAATGCTTCGAATGCCATTCCTCCTGTCATAGAGCCATCGCCAATAACAGCAACAGATTGACGTTTTGTCTGTCCGGTCAATCTTGCAGCCTCAGCCATACCTAAGGCTGCAGATATCGATGTAGATGAGTGTCCGGTACCAAAGGTGTCGAATTCGCTCTCTTCCATTTTTGGGAAGCCGCTAATTCCTCCCTTTTTGCGTTTGTTTTTGAACTGTTCGCGTCGTCCGGTCAATATCTTGTGGGCATACGATTGGTGTCCTACGTCCCAAATAAGGTTATCGTAGGGAAGGTCAAGCACGTAATGAAGAGCTACAGTCAACTCTACAACACCTAAGCTTGAGCCAACATGTCCCGGATTCATAGCACAGTCATCAATAATGGTTTGTCTGACTGCCGCACAAACTTCGGGTAGTTTCTCAATCGGAAGCTTTTTTAAGTCTGCAGGACTATTTATGGAATCCAATATACTCATTAACTATACTTATGTCTTGGTATCAATAAACAAGAGTGCCAATCTGCTCTCCATTCATCAACTTCTCCAAATTACCCTCGATATCCATGTTGAATACCTCGATAGGCAAGTTGTTCTCTTTACACATGGTGGTTGCTGTCAAATCCATAACTTTCAACCCCTTGTTGTAAATCTCATCGTATGTTATCTTGTCAAATTTAGTTGCATTTGGATCTTTCTCCGGGTCTGCTGTGTAGATTCCGTCAACACGAGTACCTTTTAGCATTGCGTCTGCCTCAATCTCAATTGCGCGCAAGCTGCTTCCTGTATCTGTGGTAAAGTATGGGTTTCCGGTTCCTGCACTGAAGATAGTTACGTATCCGTTCTCTAAATACTCAACAGCTTTTGCCTTAGAGTAGAATTCGCCAATAGGCTCCATACGGATTGCGGTAAGAACTTTATTCTTACACTGCTCGTTTTCAAGTGCACAACTTAATGCCAAACTATTAATTACAGTTGCCAACATTCCCATGTTGTCGCCCTTTACGCGATCAAATCCCTTTTTAGAACCGCTCATACCGCGAAAGATGTTTCCACCTCCAATGACAATTCCAATCTGGACTCCTTGAGCTGCAACAGCCTTAATTTGGCGTGCATAACTCTCAACTCTCTTAACATCAATACCATAGCGCTGTTCTCCCATCAAGGACTCTCCGCTAAGCTTTAGAAGGATTCTTTTGTACTTCATAATAATTGCGCAATTCGTTTATTTCGACAAAGATAATGAAAGAAATTAATTAATTTTGCACCAGTAATATCAAATTCAAAAACTGTATTGATTTAGAGTATGGAATTTAATTGGTGGGTGTTTTTTATAGGTATTTTTGCGCAGGCTCTTTTTTCTGCAAGAGTGATATTGCAGTGGGTATTGTCTGAACGGGCAAAGAAGGTTGTATCCCCTGCTATATATTGGGAATTAAGCCTTGCTGCAACCTATCTGTTGGCTTTTTACGGGTGGATACGTGATGACTTCTCAATTATTTTCGGCCAGTTGGTAACCTACTATATCTTTATTTGGAATTTAAAGATGAAGGGCAGTTGGCAGAGAGTACCTGGAGTTATTCAATGGGTAATTTTAATTCTGCCGGTAGTGATTATACCGATGGCAGTGACCGATTTTAGCTCTTTTGTAGATAGATTCTTCAGAAACTTCAGTATTCCTATGTGGTTGCTATCGCTAGGTGTTATAGGTCAGTTCATCTATGCAATTCGTTTTGTATATCAGTGGCACTATTCTGTGAATAAGAAGGAGTCGGTTCTTCCTCCTTTCTTTTGGATGATGAGTATCGCTGCATCGCTTATTATTATTGTTTACGCAGTAATTCGTGAGGATTGGGCCTTGATTGCTGGCCATGTTCCGGCTGTTATTGCTTATAGCAGAAATATCTGGTTACACTTCAAGGGAGATAATAGTGATTATAAGAAGAAGGTTGACAGAATCAAAAATATCAGAATCTTCAGAATAATTCGTAATATTGGTCATCATCATCACGAAGAGTAGTTTTCAAGATTTTTATTTTGAGCGAGGACACAAAAAAGGGGCTGTCTAACAAGTTTTAGGCAGCCTTATTTTTATGGTAAAAAATAGGCTTTCTCGTTGAAAATCAACAGGA
>SUWY01000010.1 GCA_015061245.1 Bacteroidales bacterium | reverse complement strand
CTTACCCTACCGCCACTGTCGTCATATCCATATAAATACGAAAGAAGGTGACTAAATCACTTTTTAGTCACCCTCATTTTGGGGTGGAATATCGGTCTCGAACCGATGACCTTCGGAACCACAATCCGACGCTCTAACCAACTGAGCTAATCCCACCATCGCTGTTTTGCGGTGCAAAGATAAAGCATTACTTTGAATCTCGCAAGAGTTTTATAAAAGTTTTTTTACGAAATTGGTAAAGAGTTCTACAATCTACTGGTATCAATAGCTCCTGACTCTATCTCAGAGGCTGCTACACAGAGCATTTCATACCACTCCTCGCCATATTTGCGAATCAAAGCATCCTTCAAAAACTTATACAAAGGCATCTGCTCACGCTCACCCTTTTTAAACGCACACTTACAAATACTCCATTTATGGACATTAACTGCCTCAAAACTATCATATCGCTTTATGCGAACAGGGTAAAGGTGGCAGGAGATAGGTTTTCTAAATGAAGATTCCCCTGCCGCCCATGCCTTTTCAATTGCGCACCAACATGAACCGCCCTCATCAATTGCGTATGCACATTCAACTCCATTAATAAGGGGGGTAACCAAATCTCCATCCTTATCAACTTCACCAAAACCGCACTCTGCAACCGAGGTGATTCCTGCCGGTTTCATATACTTTTTAATCGAATCATAATTATCTTCAATCTGCTTCAACTCCTCCTCATCCAATGGGGCTCCACCATCGCCCTCAATACAACAAGCACCCTTACACTGCGCCAAGTCGCATGAGAAGTGTTTCTCAAACAGATCAAAAGTGACAATTGAATCCTCGATTTGTATCATAACCTGAAAATTACTTTACGATAAGTGACTTTCCTGTCATCTCTGCAGGTTGAGCAACTCCCATAATATCCAATATTGTTGGAGCTACATCAGCCAATACTCCGCTATTCAAGCTCTTCTCCTTTTGATCAGTTACCCAAATACATGGAACCGGATTCAAAGAGTGTGCTGTGTTTGGAGAGCCATCGGCATTCACTGCGTTATCAGCATTTCCGTGATCAGCAATAATCAACACATCGTAACCATTTGCCTCAGCAGCAGTAACAACTTTATTTACACATGTATCTACAGTCTCTACCGCCTTCTGGATTGCAGAGTAAACTCCGGTGTGTCCAACCATATCGCCGTTAGCGAAGTTCAAACATATAAAGTCTGCAGATTGATTGTTAAGCTCAGCTACCAACTTATCAGCAACCTCTGGAGCAGACATTTCAGGCTGCAAATCATATGTTGCTACCTTTGGCGAGGGCACAAGGATACGAGCCTCGTTCTCAAATTGAGCCTCACGACCTCCATTGAAGAAGAATGTTACGTGAGCATACTTCTCAGTCTCTGCAATTCTCAACTGCTTCAAACCAGCCTTACTGATAACCTCTCCAAGAGTATTCTCAACATTCTGCTTGTCAAACAGGATATGCAATCCGGTAAACTTAGCATCGTATGGAGTCATACAGCAGTAGTACAATGGAATTGTATGCATTCCATTCTCCGGCATATCCTTTTGAGTCAATGCAATTGTCAACTCTTTTGCTCGGTCATTTCTATAGTTGATGAAGATAACCATATCTCCCTCCTCTACAACTGCCAATGGATTTCCTGCCTCATCAACGTGTACGATTGGCTTAATGAACTCATCGGTAACTCCTGCCTCATAACTCTCCTCCATAGCCTTAACCATGTCGGTATATGCAGCACCCTTACCACTTACGATCAAATCATATGCCTCTTTTACACGCTCCCATCGGTTATCACGATCCATAGCATAGTAACGACCAACTATTGATGCAATATGACCTGCACTTTGAGCCATGTGCTCTTCCAACTCCTTGATAAAGCCCAAACCACTCTTTGGATCGGTATCACGACCATCCATAAAACAGTGAACATAGGTCTTATCAATGCCGTATGTTTTTGAAACCTCGCACAACTTCTTCAAGTGCTCCAATGAGCTGTGAACACCTCCGTCAGATACAAGGCCCATAAAATGAACCTTCTTACCATTGCTCTTTGCATACTCAAAAGCTGCAGCAACCTCCGGATTCTGGTAAATTGTATTCTCGCGACAAGCCTTATTGATACGAACCAAATCCTGATCAACAACACGACCGGCTCCGATATTCAAGTGTCCAACCTCTGAATTACCCATCTGACCATCAGGCAATCCAACATTTTCACCACATGTCAACAACTGTGAATGTGGATACTTTCCATACAAAGATGAGATAAAAGGAGTTGGAGTAGATGCGATTGCATCTGTAGAATCTTGCTTACCAATTCCCCATCCATCAAGAATCATCAATAAAACTCTCTTATTCATTGTATTATAATTTTAGTTTATATTTTCTACTTCAAGATTGTAAAGTTAATAAAAAAAGAGGAATTAACAACTAAGTTATGTATGAAACAGTTGTTCCCTCTTCTATTGACATTGAATCCCAATTTAAAGCAGTAATCAGAGATACCCCTCTATGTGATTTATCATTGAAGTGGCCAATCCTAGCAATATAATCACCAATACTCTCCCCAATATTGGCTGCGCCAAGATCTACTCTACCAGCAATAACCATTCCACCATAGAACTCAACACCATGTTCCTCCGGGGCATCATTACTCAATATGCCATACCCACACACAACTGCATTGTTATCAACAAGCCAATAACTGCGCTTTAGTATATTTAACTCAGAAGTCAAAAGGTAATTTGAAGCAATCTTTCTCATTGCAATGTATCATGAATCAGTGCTGAGATTCTCTCGGTGGTAATTATGGAATCGCCCAATGCTACACTATTTCGTGATCTACGCTCAAAATCGCGCTCTTGCTCTCTCTTGGCTGACTCCGACAAATATTGATTATATAAACCAACTTTGGTTGCATATCCATATTGTGGAACGACTGTATCATCGACAATGAATCTCATTTGGAACGTCTCAAATGTCGAATCAACAAAATAGCTCCATGAGTAGTCATGGAAAGCTGTATCTTTAGCCAAATTGATAGGTCGCATCTTAAAGGTATCTATACGCACCCTATTCTCACAAACGACAAAAGAGTCTTGACGCTGTTCATAGTTGAATAACGAGTCTACTCTTATGGCCTCGCCCATCTCATTCACAACAGAATCCATTCTCATAAAGTGGGTTTTTATCCACGCAGAATCTGCATAATAGACAGTATCCTTGTTGTAGTTTCTCAAGAAGTATGTTAGAACCTGAGGCCTCTTCGAACGAATAATAGAGTCGCTTTTAAAACCAAACTCAAAGAAATATTTACCTCCTCGTAAATTTGCGAGCGTTACCACAGTATCTTCTGCCCAACCTTCAACCCATACGGTATCTGAAATTGGAAGAATATTTACAGTGTCGTTTACACGCAATTTAGCCAACTCTCTTTTTACTACAGTCAATCGCTTGTTTAATGAATCTATAACATCCTTATATATCTGCTCAATTAGAGTTGTATTGCGTGAATAGTAGTCCACACAACTATCAAACTGGCCCCTGGTTAAACCGTAACGTCCTAACAACTCTCCATAAAAAGAGTAGTTCTTTCTATCGGTCAATCCCATAGAGTTACGTTTACCCTCCGCCAATAGAGCATCGGTCAAATGGACCTCAACCATCAATCTTGTGAACTTTTCACGCTCCATCGGAGCCTCATTGGAACAGCTACTCAAGACTATGGATAAAAACAGAAATATATACGATATCAAACGCTTCATTATAACTCTTTTCTCAACTTTTTCAATAACTCTGACGAGAAGATAAACTCATTCAACGATTCACTACCGGTAGTCAAAATATCGGCACTTGTTCCAGCCCAACCTCTCTTACCGTTATCTATAAAGAGAATATTTTCGCCTATTCCAAATACCGAGTTCATATCATGAGTATTCACTACAGTTGTCATATTGTACTCATGAGTCAACTCCATGATTAACTCATCAATAACGACAGAGGTATAGGGATCCAAGCCCGAGTTTGGCTCATCACAAAACAGGAATTTTGGTTGCATCACAATAGCTCGTGCAATTGCAACACGTTTCTTCATACCTCCACTAATCTCTGCCGGATAGTAATTATCTACACCCTCAAGATTAACTCTTTTCAAACAGAACTTTGCTCGCTCAACCTTCTCTGAATATGACATTTGGGTAAACAAACCCAATGGGAACATAACATTTTCAAGAACAGTTTGCGAATCAAACAGAGCTCCTCCTTGAAAGACCACTCCTATCTGAGAGCGTATCTCTCGAAGAGTCTTCTCATTAGCTACGGTTAAATCCCTATTATCAAAATAGATATGGCCACTATCAACTGAATGAATGCCTATCAAAGATTTAAGCAGAACGGTCTTTCCCGAACCACTCTTTCCAATAATAAGGTTCACCTTACCTTGCTCGAAAGAGAAGTTTATATCACTCAATATTGGACTACCGTCAAATGACTTATTTAGATGCTCTACTTTAATCATTACAACATTATTTGAGTTATAATCAAATTGACCATCAATATGATAATACTACTATCCACCACAGCCTTGGTACTTGCCTTACCAACCTCTAAAGCTCCTCCTTTGACATAGTAGCCATAAAAGGCCGGCACAGTTGTATATATAAAGGCAAAGAATACACACTTTACAGCAGAGTATGTTATATCAAACACTCTAAAGTCCATATTCAATCCCTGCACATAATCACCAACGCCCACCACTCCGGCAGAGAGTCCGGCAACCAATCCTCCTATCATTCCTATAAAGGAACTGAATATAAACAAAATGGGATTGATGAACATAGCAGCCACAACCTTTGGAGTTACCAGATATGAGACCGAGTTAACTCCCATGGTCTCCATTGCCTCAATCTGCTCTGTAATACGCATAGTACCAATCTCCGATGCGATATTACTACCTATCTTTCCTGCCAGAATAAGACTCACAATTGTTGACGAGAACTCCAAAAGCAGCGTTTGACGCGTCAAGAAACCAATTAGCGCCTTTGGCAACAATGGGCTACTCATATTATTTGCCCCCTGCAACGTAACTACCGCACCAATAAAAAATGAGATAATAGTCACAAGGAATATTGAACTCAAACCCAAAGCATCCAACTCTATTACAAAATTCTTTGCATAGATCTTGAACTTCTCAGGACGAGTGAACATCTTTCCTATGAAGGAGACATACTGACCAAATGTAACTAAAAATTTCATATCACTTGAACCTCCTCTATTCTCGCACCCGTACTCTTTGCAATACGGAATTTCTTATCTTTAATCTCAACAATATCACCTCGGGCCGGAATACTCTCATTAAAATGGAGTATATATCCTGCCAGTGTCTCATAAGCCTCATCCTCTTGGAGTTCTAAATGGTACTTTTCATTCAAATAATCCACCTCTAATCTACCGGCGAAAAGATAGGTACCATCGGGCAGTTGTTTCTCAACATATGCATCCTTATCATGCTCATCCTCAATCTCTCCGAAAATCTCCTCCATTATATCCTCCATGGCAACAATTCCTGCTGTGATTCCAAACTCATCTACCACAACTGCCATACTTTTACGCTCCTTAATCAAGATATCCATCAACTTCGGAGCAGCCATTGTCTCAGGGACAATAATAGGAGCTGTTACAATTCCTTCGAGCGAGGTCGGGTTATGAAACATTGCAGAAGAGTGCACATATCCGACAATATTATCAATATTCTCTTTGTATATCAATATTCTCGAGTGTCCCGACTCTACAAATTTAGCAATCAACTCGTCGATTGTTGCATCGTCTGGAAGGGCTATCAAATCTGTTCGCGGAACCATACATTCACGAATTTTGATATCAGGAAACTCCAACGCATTCCTCAACATTTGAATATCATGTTCCTCCGCACTCTCATCATCAACAACTCCCTCCTCTAACAGATTATTCAAATCTATCTTACCAAAACTCTTTACACCCTCATCACTCTTAACATGCTTTCCGGTAACCTTCATCAATGCAGACCCTATCCAGACACAGAAACTTGATATTGGATAAAAGAGCAAATAGAAAAGATATACCGGTATTACAAATACGCGTAAGAACATATTTGGTTGTAATCTGAATATGGTCTTTGGTAAAAACTCAGCAAAGAATAGGATTACAATGGTTGAGATCACAGAAACCACAAATGCCTCTACTCCAACAGACATTCCTAAAGGCCCCAAGTAAACATGCATCAATTCCGACATCTCTGCACCATAGATAACCATTACCACATTATTTCCTACCAATATTGTAGTAATGTACATTCCAGGCTTCGTCAGAAAGAACTCTATTAAGCGTTGTGTAATACTTCTATTCTCGCTTTCAATCTCTATTCTTAGTTTATTGGAAGCAAGATAGGCTATCTCCATTCCCGAAAAGAATGCAGAGAGCAAAAGCATTGTACATATAACTAAAAGCAAAGTTCCCATTCCCTACTACTGTTCAACCTCTACAACTCCTGTGATATTCTTAATAACAGGATTCTTCAAATCCTGATCCGATTCAAAACCATCATTTCCCTCAATAATTCGCTCTCCCGAGGTGATTCTGGTATATTGATGCGAAAATATAAGTTTTTTATTTACATCCCAGAACATCTGTTCTGTCTCAACAACTGTTCCATCAGCATTGGTGGCCACCACATTGTATTTGGCCTCCCACATATTTGCCTCTTCAAATTTTTTGGCCCAATCAGAACGGATAGAGCCCACTACATTTCCATTTTCATCATACGACGTAACCTCAATTCCTTTAGGAAACTCCTCGTATTTCTCCTTATTGGTATTCATCTTTATATACTCGGGAGTCTTAACCTTGTATTGAATACGTGCCGAATCAGAATATATCAGAGTCATTCCGGTAGCATTCATCTCCGGATAATCCTGATCTAATGGGATTGCGTAGACATCCTTTATATCGTTCTTACATGACAAAAGCATTATCGCACAAAATAGTGCGACAATGCCTTTTATGTAGAATTTATTGATTTTCTCAATAATCATATATTACTCCTTTGTGAAGCGAGCAACGGTCTTCTCGTTAATCCACTCTCCAATAGTGAATGTATCGCCCTCTTGAAGTCCGTTGAAGAATCCATCCTTTACAACAGGGAAGTGCTGTGAATAGAGAGCAATCAAACGATTAGCCTCGTCTGTCTGAGAAGGATCAACTCTCTTAGCTGTTTGGAATTTATCAACAGCTGCCCAGAATACTGTCTTATGATCAAAATCCTCTGAACCATACTTTGGAGCGTAAGCTGCATATGCCTTTCCTATCAAGATATATGCCTCACCACTTGATGGATTACCCTTCAAAGCCTCGTTACACAATTTCTTAACCTCAGTATACTGATTCTTACTCAACTTAATTGAAGCTAACTTCAAGTAGTACTCAGACTTACTCTCAGCGTTGTCACTCTTCTCAATAGCAGCCTTCAAATACTCCTCCATCTTGTCATAATCCTGACGACGACCGAACAAAATAGCCAAGCTATAAGCTGCATCAGCATCCGGCTCTGCTGCATAAAGTGCCTCAGCAACATTTGCATACAACTCTCCGTCCAAACACTCACTTCTACGCAAGATAGAAGCAATTCCTTTCAAGTTAACAACATCAGTTGGATTTGCCTCGTAACGAGCAGACAATACATTTGTCAAAATCTCGCAATCTGCAATTCCTGCATCAATAAACATCGCATCAATATCACCCTTTGCATCCTTGAATGGAGCAGGATCTTTAGCCATTGTTACTGCGTTATCCAAAAAGTCTGTCAACTTCATATACAAGTCTACATATGCTGAAGTCTCCATAGACTCCATCTTCAACAATGTTCCTGCACTGTTAAACATGTTACGCAACACATTTGGTTGGGTCTTTCCTTGAGTCATTTCGTATGACTTAACGAAACAGTTGTATGCCTCAAGTACAGACTCTCGATTGTTCTTACGATATCTCAACAAATCAGCACCCTTCTTTCCCAACAAATATGCCTCACCATATCTTGGATCTTTTCCAAAATATTTAATTCTCTGATCGTAGATCATCATCAATGTATCAATATACTTAGCATCTTTCGTTCTGTTATATGCATCACGAACGATGGTCTCTCCATTGATGTATGTACGCATCTGGAATGCCGGAGCATTGAAGAACAAATATCTCCATGAATTCAATGCATCTGCATACTGCTTGTTTTTTACATACTGAGAACAGATTGAAGCCATCTGAAGAGTTTTCAAACTATCCAATCCGAACTTTGAATCAATGGTGCCACTCTGTGCAAACAATGATCCGCTCATCATGCACATGGCGCATACTACTACCATTAACTTTTTCATACCAATTACTCTCTTTGTGTTTTATTATTTAAACCTATCTATTTTTCCCTTGCATACTGCCTTGCAAAGTTAGACATTTTTTTTCACTGCTCTAAATATTATTTGTTAAAATTGCATCTAAACCTATCATTTGAAGGGCCGGAAGCAATACAATTCTATGAGATTTACAACTATTTAACAATTCAACATCTCCTCCTGTCAAAATAACCACCCCATGGGGGCGCTCTTGCAGAAATTGATCAATGTATCCTTGCACCTCATGAACCACCCCTAACACAACTCCGTTATGGATTGCAGCTTCGGTATTTCTTCCTATTGTCGAGGCCACCATCTCATTCCCCGTCAACAACGGCAATTTAGCAGTATAATCGTGAAGTGCTTTATATCGCATCTCTACTCCGGGCGATATGTTACCTCCCATAAAACAGCCATCACAATTGACATAATCGACTGTTATTGCAGTGCCTGCATCAACAATCAGAATATCCCTTCCCGGGAAAAGTTTAACCGCTGCAACCGCATCGGCAACTCTATCAACCCCCAAGGTTTTAGGAGTTTCATACTCCATACACAATGGAATTTTCAACTTGTTAGCTCTGGTATAATCAACGTATGCGGCAAACTTTTGACGAACCTGATTTAAGCCCTTGCTATATATATTTCCACTTCCGGAGATAAGCAAGTGGGAGTCCGCCAACAAAGGCTCATTTGCAGTAAGCCATTTCAACAACTCCGAATACCCGGAATTGTTGTATATTAACTCTCCATTGTTGAAAACCGCAAACTTCATTCGCGTATTTCCTACATCAATCAGCACATTCATCTTACACGCTCTTTTGTGCTGTACTCATACAGCGATTGAACATTTTCATACATCACATCAATGCCCGTTATATTGGGAAACAAAAGGGTAAGTTTCTCCCCTTTCTGATTAATTGAACAACTACGCTCCTGCCTTGTAACATACTGAATTATATTGGCAAACACATCAGAACGATAATATGCAGATTTAGCATCACCTACAAAATAGAGCGTCATTTTGCCATTACGCACCAATAGACGTTCTACTCCCAACTCTGCACACAGCCATCTGGCTCTGACAATATTCATCATATTAACCAAAGGCTCAGGAAGTTGTCCAAATCTATCAACCATCTTTACCGAGAACTGCTCCAACTCCGTTTCATCGCGCATATTATCAAGTTCACGATACAGCTTAATTCTTTCACTTGTATTCTCGACATAGTACTCAGGTATATGGACATCCATATCGGTCTCTATTACGCACTCTGCAAGAAAAAGCCCCTTGCTCTGCTTTGGAGAATCTTCAACCTGCTCCATCTCTGGAAACTCCTCACTCCTTAACTCACGAATAGCCTCGTTCAATATTCTCTGATAGGTCTCGTAACCTATTTCTGCTATAAATCCACTCTGCTCAGCTCCCAAAATATTTCCTGCTCCACGGATATCAAGATCCTGCATTGCAATATTAAAACCACTGCCCAAGCCACTAAAATCCTCAATAGCTTTTAATCTTCTTCGAGAATCAGGATTTACCATATCCAATGGAGGGGTCAACAGATAACAGAAAGCCTTTTTGTTTGAGCGACCAACCCTGCCTCGTAGCTGGTGCAAATCACTCAATCCATAATTCTGCGCCTGATTTATGATAATGGTATTTGCATTCGGTATATCCAAACCCGACTCAATGATTGTCGTAGCAATCAACACATCATAATCTCCACGGACAAAGTCGTGCATAACCTGCTCAAGTTGCTCTCCCGGCATCTGTCCATGCGCCACAACACTCTTAACCTTAGGCAATAATCTATGAAGCATGATTTGAACCTCATAAATTGTATCTACCCTATTGTGAATAAAGAAGACCTGACCATTTCTGGAAATCTCATACTGAATAGCTTCGCGGATTACATCATCATCAAAACGGTGCAACTCTGTCACAATAGGATATCGGTTTGGTGGTGCAGTTCTGATAATCGACATATCGCGCGCTCCCATCAAAGAGAACTGCAATGTTCTTGGAATAGGGGTTGCCGTCATTGTCAAGGTGTCAACATTGAGTTTCATTTTTTTCAACTTCTCCTTGACACTCACTCCAAACTTCTGCTCCTCATCTATAATCAACAAACCGAGATCCTTAAATTGCACATCCTTTCCTGTCAAACGGTGTGTTCCAATTACAATATCAACCTTCCCCTCTTTTAAATCTGCCAAAACTCTCTTTATATCAGCACTCTTTCTCATACGACTGATATACTCCACCCTGCACGGTAAATCCTCTAATCGTTTCTTGAATGAGTTATAGTGTTGATACGCCAAAACCGTAGTAGGGACAAGCAAGGCCACCTGCTTACCATCGCATGCCGCCTTAAAGGCTGCACGCATTGCAACCTCGGTCTTTCCAAAACCTACATCTCCGCATACCAATCTATCCATAACCCGGGCCTGCTCCATATCGTGCTTTACTGCCTCAATAGCCTTCAATTGGTCCGGAGTCTCTTCATACATGAACGAGGCCTCCATTTCATCCTGCAGATAACTATCATGCGAGTAGGCATACGCAGGCTCATGCTTTCGTTTGGCATAGAGGGCAATTAATTCACGGGCGATGTCTTTAACTCTACTCTTTGTCTTTTGTTTCAAGCGATTCCATGCCTCACCACCCAAGCGGTGTATAATTGGAGTCTCGCCATCTTTACCCTTATATTTGGCAATTTTATGAAGAGAGTGAAGCCCTACAAAAAGCTCTGCATTATTCTTATAAACCAATCGGATTGCCTCTTGAACCTTACCTCCAACATCAATCTTTGTCAATCCTCCAAAACGGCCAATGCCGTGATCGACGTGCACAACATAATCTCCCGGATGCAAATTCTGCAACTCACTTATACTGATCGTTTCACGACCTTTGCGTACGCGCGAGGCTTGCAGACGATACTTATGATATCTATCAAAAATCTGATGCTCTGTATAGAAACAACACTTCACTACCCTATCAGCAAAACCCTCATGAATTGTTCCTTTTACTGCAGTAAAATCAATATCATAATGAAGATCCTTAAATATATCTCTGATTCTGTTTATCTGCATCTCATTGGTAGAACAGATATATATTTTATATCCATTCTCCATTCTCAAGCGTAGTGTGTCAGCAAGAATCTCAAACTTCTTATTTATCACAGGCTGAACTTCTCCTCGCAAATCAATATCCTTGCCACGGAAAAAGAGGTCAGGCCCCCACTCCAAAACAAAGGAACGAGTCAGAAATTTAACTATTGTATCTGCATCGGTCAACAACTCTTTTGCTCCATTTTCACACAGACTCTTTATTCTGTCGTGCATATACAATCCATTCTGAATCCACCAACACCCCTTTGCCGGCAACCACTCAAGAAGATCCGTATAAGTATAGGAGCCAACTCCGTCACTCATATCAGGCACAATAGAGATTTGATCCGACAACTCATCTGAGAGTTGAGTTTCAACATCGAAGAATCTTATAGAATCTATCTCATCGCCAAAAAAATCTATACGCACAGGTCGCTCCTCCGAGAACGAAAAAATATCAACAATTCCTCCACGCACCGAGAATTGCCCTGGCTCATACACAAAATCACACCTCTCAAAGCGGTTATCGTAAAGAAACTTCTCCAACTCGGTTATAGCGATACTCTCTCCCTTTTTCAGCAACAATGAGTTCTTATCAAGCTCTGCTTTACTAACAACTTTCTCGGCCAACGCCTCGGGGTACGTAACCAACACCTTGATTTTACCACGACGCATCAAATCCAACACCTCTGTCCTTACAAGTACGGCATCGGTATCCTTCTCCTCAGAGTTTATAACTCTCCTATATGATGAAGGTAGCAACTGCACCTCCTTACCTAAAAAAAGAGATAAATCATTATAAAAGTATGCCGCATCCTCGCGATCAGCAAGCACAGCAATATGCATACTATTCACTTTACGCAAAGAGGAAGCCACCAACATAGCTACCTGAGAACCCGCACCATTACGAAGTCTTCCTTTAAATGTTGGCATTGAGCTATACTCGAAAGCTATCTTCTCTACAGCATCGCACTTTTGAAAAGGTATCAATATATCCTTAATCTCCATAATCACTCTTTAAAAAACAGACGACGCACCCTGCGAGAGATACCGGTAATCACCTCATAGGGAATAGTATTCAATTTATCAGCAATTTCAACTATGGATATCGATTTTCCAAATATCTCAACCTCATCACCAACCTCTATATCAGGGAAATCAGTAACATCTAACATACAGGCATCCATACATATATTTCCAAGGATTGGAACTCTGTGACCTCGCACGCACATCTCCCCAACTCCACAACTGAGGTGACGATCCAAACCATCTGCATAGCCAACTAAAATAACTGCAACTCTTGAATCTCTGGTCAACTCTCCCTTACGGCCATAACCGACACTCTCAGATGACTTAACGTTTCTAATTGCAGCAATATGTGTTTTGAAGGTTGCCACAGGCTCCAGAATGGCTCCGGCAGCACTAATTCCATGTATTCCTATACCCAAACGCACCATATCGTAGTGGTATTGCGGAAATCTTTCTATACCTGCAGAGTTAAGGATATGTCTAACTATCTTATAGTCAAACTTTGCTATAATTAAGTTGCTCATCGAGTCAAAACGCTCAATCTGCTCCAAGGTAAATGCATCATGACACGCTTCATCTGCACCTGCCAAATGGCTGAATATAGAAGCAATCTTAACTGCTCGTTTTGTATTGAAGAATTGCAAAAGTTCATCCAACTCCTCTCTATCAAAGCCGGAACGGTTCATTCCACTATTCAACTTGATATGAATTGGATAGTTTTGCGCCCCATGACGTTGAGCCACGCTATCAAACTCGCGCAACATATCCAAAGAAAATATCTCCGGCTCCAGATTGAACTCAACCATCTTATCGAATGTTTCTGACTCTGGATTCATTACACCTATATGAGTAGATATTCCGGCCGAGCGCAACTCTATACCCTCGTCAGCAAAAGCAACCATCAAATAATCAACACCTTGATATTGTAACATTGACGCAATCTCTGCTCCTCCACACCCATAAGTGAATGCCTTAACCATTACTGCGAACTTTGTCGATGCAGGAACCAAAGAGCGGAAGTGATTCAAATTTCTTCTCATTGCATCCAAATCCACCTCCAATACAGTCTTATGAGCCTGTTGCTGTAATTTAGCTGCTATATACTCGAATCTGTATTTTCTTGCTCCTTTCAAAAGAACGACAGAATTATTGAAACACTCGGTACTCTCTACCTTCAAAAACTCATCTGTACTCTCATAAAATCGACACTCCATTCCATGAAACAGTGCTCTATGTGAAGACAACTCCTTACCAATTCCAATAAAAAGTGAAACTCCACTGCTCACCAGCTGGTTGGCAACCTTTCCATATAGACGCAGTCCATTCCGTGATATTCCCACAAAATCTGAAAGTACCACCACTCGCCTTCTATTTGCTCCATGCAACTGCATACTCTGAAGAGCCATCTTGAAAGATTCCGGATCTGAGTTATAATAATCCTGTATCAGCAACGAGTTTCCAACCCCCTGCTTTATCTCCATACGCATTGCCACTGGCTGCAAACTCTTCACCCCTTCAGCAATAGTCTCAAAAGGAATACCCAATTTGCAAAGCATTGTAACTACATTCATGCAGTTTTCGAACGAGGCCTCATCAATAAACGGCATTGACAATCTCTCCACGCTACCGGCATATTTCAACTCAACCAAAGTTCTCGCAGATTTACGCTCGAGGTTAAGGATCTGAATATCGCAACTCTCATCATACCCCCACATCATCAACTTCACATTCGGCAGTTGCGATTTCAAAAAATCTGGAAGTATCACACCACTTTTACAAACCAAAGAGTCACAATCAACAAAGAGTGAAAGTTTCTCCTTCAATTTCTCATCCTGATTGGCAAAGTTCTCACCATGAGCATCGCCAATATTGGTAAAGATTCCATACCGGGGTTCTATTATCCGCTTTAAATTGAACATCTCTCCCGGCAAAGAGATTCCCGCCTCAATTACAGCCACATCTGCCGATTCCGGTATAGCCAAAACTGAGAGTGGCACTCCTATTTGAGAGTTATAACTACGAGGGCTACGGAAAACATCAACACTACCTGACAAAATCTGATATAACCACTCCTTTACGATTGTCTTACCATTACTACCGGCCACAGCAACAATCTTCATTGATAACTCTCTTCTGTATGAAGAGGCTAACAATTGCAACGCCTTAACAGAAGAGGCAACTCTCCAGAAATTTGCCCCCGTCATTGTAGCAAACTCATCGCGCCACTCCTCAACAACAAATGCTCTACATCCAATCTTATATAGCTTGGGTATAAAATCATGCCCATTATGATTGCTACCTCCAACTGCAAAAAAGAGTGTTTTCGAGGGATTTGTAACTGTTCTGCTATCGAGCGACACACTACCCATTAAAAAATCATCGCCATCTACTAGAGGTGAGCAATTCAACTCTTTCGATATCTTCTCTTTTGAATACATAACTCAATTATAAAATTGGGGTAAAGAGACGACAGAACGACTCCTTTACCTGATCCATTCGTTTTCTACTACTCCATTTTTCAAGCGAAATCTCGCTACACAAAGTCAAATCATCTATAAAATCCTGTTCAATCACCTGAACAACCTGCTTATCATAGATAATCATACTTACCTCAAAATTTTGCTCCAGGCTCCTTAAATCCATATTGGCACTTCCCACTGCAGCAAGCTTCCCATCAACAGAGATTACCTTACTATGGTTAATTCCAGGCTTAAAAAAGAACACCTTTACATGCGCATTCAAAAGCTCCTCAACAAATGATCTTGAGCACCAATACGTTATAAAAGTATCACTCTTAGCCGGCAACATCAACATCACATCAACTCCACTCATAGCCGCACTCTTTAAAGCATTAAGCATAACATCGCCAGGCATAAAATATGGAGTTGATATATATACATACTCCTCTGCCATATTTACCAATGCAACGTATGCCTGATGTATTGAATCCCAATCACTATCCGGTCCAGAAGCAATAACTTGAGCCATTGAATCTCCGGAAGTTTGGGGTAAAGGCATATAAAAATCTCTGTTAATCAGCATCTCTCCACTTACAAATAACCAATCTATCAGAAAAATAATTTGGAGCGAGGTCACAGCCTCACCCTCAACTCTAATCAATGTATCGCGCCACAAACCGATATTCGAACCAGCAACATACCTATCAGCAACATTCACTCCTCCCATAAAGGCCATCTCGCCGTCAACAACCACAATCTTTCTATGATTTCTGTAATTTGCCTTCTTTCTATGAATCATCAATGGCAAAAATGGGTATATCTCTGCCCCTGCCTTTTTCAGAGTTTCAACATAGTTCTGAGACAGACTCCACGAACCTACATCATCATAAATAAAGCGCACCTCAACCCCCTCGCGCAACTTAGCAAGAAGTAGTGAATGAAGTCGACTTGCCAACTCTCCCTCCTCAACAATATAGAACTCCAGATGGATAAAATTTCGAGCACTGCTAATAGCCTTAAAGATAGACATAAAGGAATCAACTCCATTATTGTATACCTCCATTCGGTTATTAAGAGTCAAAAGAGCCTTGTTGTTATTCAAAAGAAGTGTCATCAGTTTACGTTCGGTAGCCATTCGTCTCCCTTTCAATATCTTCTGTTTCTTAAGAAGTTCACGTTGATCCTCGCTCATATATTGCAACCAACGCATATCATACATACTCTTCAGATTGAAAATCTTCTTCTTACGGTAATCCAAACCCAAATGATAAAAGAGGAAAATACCTATAAAAGGGAGAGTTATGAGCACAACAATCCACGCCAATGTGCGTACCGGATTTCTGTTCTCCAATATCAATCGGCTAATCTCGCCCAACAACAATATGATGTAGGCAACCAATAGGGCCAAAGCGACCCAAAAACTCCAATTCAAATCCACGTCAAGTTATGTTTGAAGTTCACACCATAAACTGACTTAACTTTACAAAGGTATGAAAAAGTTTCTTTACCTTTGCAAATATGAGTGAAACTATCCGAACAATTAGCAACTATGCCCAAACACTTTTATCTCCCGAATATGACATAACGGAGATTAAAGCCACTCTTCGTATAATATTTGAAGAGTGTCAAGGTTGGAGTTTTACTCAACAGGTTATAAATTACGACCAGCAGTTACCCAGCGAATCGGTAAAGAGGATTAAAGATATTCTTAAACGGCTATCCATGGGCGAACCTCTTCAATACATTTTTGGATATGAACTGTTTATGGGTTTGAAATTAAAAGTTGACACATCAACACTGATTCCTCGCCCGGAAACCGAAGAGTTAGTTCAAAGGGTTGCTAAAACAGACAAATCTTCAGTAACAATTCTAGATATAGGAACCGGCAGCGGAGCCATTGCAATAGCACTAGCAAAAAAAATAGAGAGGGCTAAAGTTACAGCTTGCGATATCAGCAAAGAGGCTCTTGGCATTGCACAACAAAATGCAGAGAGTCACAATGTAGAGATTAAATTTATTGAAGCCGATATACTAAATTGGGAGAACTATAGATTTGAGCAATACAACATTATAGTCAGCAACCCTCCATATATCACCGAGAGTGAAAAACAGGAGATGGAGAGACGAGTCCTTGAGCACGAACCCCACTCTGCCCTCTTTGTTCCTGACACCAATCCACTACTATTCTATAGGAGAATTGCGCAGTTCGGAACAAAACATCTCGAAAATGGCGGAGAGTTATGGTTTGAAATTAACCGTGCGTATGGTAAAGAGTGTTGCAACATGCTACAGGAGATAGGCTATTGCAAAATAGAACTTTATAAAGATAACTTCAACAACGATAGAATTGTACGCGCCAAATGGATGAGATAAGCAAAAAAATTCTTAACAAAATGGCTGCATCGTGCAGTCGTCGTGAATATTGCGAATTTGACATTCGTGAAAAGTTATCGCGCACAACAATCTCAACCAATGATACCGAGGAGATAATTGCCATATTAAAGAGTTTGAATATGATTAATGACGAACGCTATGCTATGGCATATGCCAACGACAAATTTCAATTCAACAAATGGGGTAAACAGAAGATTATTGCCATGCTTCGTATGAAACATATAAACACAGCCATCATTACTGAAGCAATAAACCAAATTGATAACAACAGTCACAAAGAACAGTGCCTTGCTCTGTTAAAGAACAAGGCACGTAGCACTAAAGCTAAAGATATTGTAGAGCTTAAAAACAAGCTACTTCGTTATGCCCTTGGGCGAGGTTTCGATTATGAGACCTCGCTCCAAGCACTATCCGAACTTACTCTTCAAGCCAACCCTTGATTGTATTGATAATCTCTGATTTCTTAGGCTCTGCAAATGAATTGATTCTTGTTGAGTGGCTTCCTCCAGGGTGAACATAGATTTTGATATTCTCTTTATTCTTCAAATCCATAACACCTGATGCACTCCATGGATCATACTCACCATAGATATAGATCATCTTAGGATCATTCTTCTTTAAGAACTTCTTAGTATCCTTATAAAGAGTCTTATCAAACTCATCTCCACTAAGCTCCTCGATAATCATCAAACGACGCATATAATCCTTTGGACTCTTAATATCCATATACTTCTTAAATGGCTTCATATCATAGCCATAGTAACCCAACTCACGAACAGCCTGCACATTAAATGAAGTGTAAGGGGTCTGCTTTGCAAAATAGTTTGGCTCCAAAATTCCTATCGCATATTTGAAAATCTCCTCATTGGTAGCATCAGCTCCTGGAACCTTATCAATTGGCAATCCCCACTGCCAGTGAGCAAAAGAGTACTCCATTACATCGTAATCATAAACCTCCTCGATTGGCAAACGGAACTCATAACCCTTTGCGTCGCAGTGAGCCTTAAACATTGGAAGCAACTCTGCCTTACGCTTCATCATCTCCATCTGGAAATCCAATACTATCTGACGGCTCTTCTCATCGGCCACCTCCTTAGCAAGGAACTTCTCATGGCGACCATCCTCGATACCCTTGTTCAAAGGTGCAACATAAGGAACAGAGATATCTACATCATTAGGGAATTTAGCTCTATAGAACATTGTTGTCTGACCACCCTTACTAATTCCTGTAGAGATCCATTTACCCTTATACAACTCTCCAAATGTTTGACGGATATTGTGCAAATCATACAATGAATTCTCAACTGTCAAGTAGTCCCAATTACATGGCTCAGGCATAGACTTTGCAAAATATCTATACTCTGCAACTACAATATTTGCATTAAACAACTCTGCCAACTCATCGGTATAACCAGGCGATGTATTTCTATTTGCCTCATAACCCTCAGTTACCAAAACTGTTGGACGGTCAAATCCACGGTGACAAACAATAACTCTCTGCAAGAACTTACCGGCATTCTTATTTACCTGATCCAACTCCTGCTCAATAAACACCTCATACTTCTCTGCAAATCTTGGAGTCTCAATCTTCCTGATCTTTGAGATATTCGGCATTTTGCTTAGACGTCCATATAATACTCCACCTTGTGGTGCACTCATATTTCCACCCATACGCATCATTGGCACACTATTCTGAGCCATTAGCGGAGTTGCACAAGCCATTGCTAAAACGGCCACACAACAAAATTTAAAAAATCTCTTCATACCCTATTATTTATCTTAGTTAATATCTTTACATAAGTGGAGTTACTCCAACAAATCAAGAGTGCAATTTCGCAATTTTTTATTAAAACTCCAAATATTTACTTAATCGTTAATAAAGAAAGAAAAAAGAGTAACTTTGTAGGAGATAGTAAAAATAAGAATTATGAATAGAGAGATAATTATACCTAAAAACCAATCCAGCTCAGCCTTGAAAGAGGCTATTGGCGAGGTTTCGTCAGAATATTTCATACTGGGTATTCGTCCTACAAAAGTAACTCTTGACTCTAATTGGCAAATCCGCATGGAGCAGGTTGCAAAAGCGACAAATGCCGATTGGATATATTGTGACTATAGAAAAGCCTTAAACGGAACCACAACTCCCAATCCGACAATCGAATACCAAAAGGGTTCTGTTCGTGACGATTTCGATTTTGGTGCCATTGCATATTGCAAAACAGAGAGCGTAAAAAAAGCTATTAACGAGAATGAGAGCGAATTGAACTATGGTGCAATATACGATTTGCGTCTCCGAATTAGCCAAAGTGGCAAAATTCACCACATTCCTGAAATGTTATACACCGAAGAAGAGTATGATTCACGAAAATCAGGAGAGAAACAATTTGACTATGTCAATCCTCGCAACAGAGAGGTTCAAATTGAAATGGAAGAGATTTTTTCAAACTACTTGAAAAGAGTTGGAGCATACATCACTCCTCCAATGAAAAAGATTGACACTCAAGAGGACCATTTTAACAATGAGGTAAGTGTTATCATTCCGGTCTTCAATCGAGAAAAGACAATTGCCGACGCAGTTAAATCAGTACTTAGTCAAAAGGCTGAATTCCCATTCAATATAATCATTGTAGATAACCACTCTACCGATAACACATCTCAAATCCTAAGTAATCTTGCCGTCAGCGACAAGAGAATTGTTCACGTAATCCCTGAAGCAAAGGACTTAGGCATTGGAGGATGTTGGGATTTGGCAATACGTCATAAAGAGTGCGGAAGATACGCAATCCAATTAGATAGCGATGACCTTTATATAGATGAGAATGTTATATCACGCATTCGCGAATGTTTTATCAAAGAGCAATGCGCTATGGTTGTAGGTAGCTATCAAATGGTAAACTTTAAGTTAGAGGAGTTACCTCCCGGAATTATTGACCATAAAGAGTGGAGCGATACCAACGGCATGAATAATGCACTCCGAATTAATGGACTTGGTGCACCAAGAGCTTTCTACACTCCAATCATCCGAGAAATTGGCTTCCCAAATGTCAGTTATGGCGAGGACTATGCTGTCGGAATAAGAATCTGCGGAGAGTATAAACTAGGCAGAATATATGAACCGCTATATCTGTGCAGACGCTGGGAGGGCAACTCCGATGCCTCGCTTCCAATAGAGAAGTTGAACCGTTTCAATACCTACAAAGATTGGCTTCGAACCATTGAACTACAAAACCGTATCAACCACTAAAATTATGAGGGCGACTTATTTGTAAGTCGCCCTCATAATTTATAGAACTAATCTATTTTACTTAATCTCGCAGATAGGTTTTGAATTGGTAACCTTAATTCTGAATGGATACTCAGCAGTAGGTTTCTGTGCTCTTCTGCGACGAATTGTCTTCTGATCCTCTGGACCACCAGCACTTGGAGCAATCTCCTCGTGGCTCAACTCTGAATCTGGAACAAAATCCTTTGGATCCGGACGACGGAATGCCTTATTCTCGTGCTCGCTTGGAGCTCCCAATACTACCAACCACAAGTGAGCCAACTCCTCACCGGCAGGAGCAGTATAAGATACCTTACCCTTTGTATCGCTTACCATCTCGGTATAGATAGGAGCACCACTCTTTGGTACTGCAACCAAACCATATCTCCAACCAGCTACACCCTGATAGATAGAAGGAACCTCATTAACCAATCCCTCGAACTGAACTGTTACAGTCTTACCTGGAGCAGGAACCTCCAACTCAATTCCGTTATATCCATAGTTCTGAGGTGTTCTTGAAGCATCAATCTTATACCATCCACCATACTGCTTTGTCATTGCAGAAGTGTGCTTGTTAGCGTATGGCTTAGCATTCTCACGTACACGTGGCATGTCATAAGTCATGAACTTTGTAGCTGCATCGTACATCTCAGCATTGAACTGCTCCTGATTGATTCCTGTAATTCTCTTATATGTAGATACTACATCCTCCTCAGGAGTGAAAGCTCTCCACAAGTTAGCAATGAACTCTACACCGTGCTTATCAGACCAGTACTCCAATACGTATGGAGAGTGGTAGATATTTGCGTGGTGCATGAAAGCAAAGTGAGTCTGCTTCATGAAATCTACCCAGTGGTAATTCTCGTCAGTAATCCAATCAGGATTTACCTGCCACAACATCCACTGTGAAGTCATCTCATAAATAGCACCCTCGCCGGTTCTTGAACCATTATCGATAACCAACTGAGCCTGGAATGAGTGTCCCAACTCGTGAGCAATACAATTCAACTTCTCATCGCGCAAACGCAATGGAGTTACCCACAAAGCACCAATCTTACCATCATAGTCACCTCCGTAAGCAGTTCCCTCCAATGAGTAGTTCAACATAACCATCATTCTGAAGGTATCAGCCTTAGAACCCGGCTGAATGAACTTCATGGTATCCTTAAAGAAGTTGTAGAAGCTTTGAGTCTTATTCAAGATTCTCTCCAAATCTACATTCATATCAGTACCCTCTAACGCAGGAACATTGGTAAGCTCCTTACCAAATCCCTTTTGCCAGAAGACTACGATATCATCGGTATAAGCCATTCTGTCATAGCTGTACTCACTCTCTGGATTGTAGAAATCCACAGTATCAAACTCTCGTGGGATGTAGATTGCCTTTCCCTCTGGCAGTGCCGGTTTACATGAAACCAAAATAGCCGCTGATGCTGCGGCTAACATGGCACATTTAAAAATGTGTTTCATCATATCGTTAAAAAATTACTTTTCAAACAATTTCTGGAAATCGTCCATAGAGATAGATTGCTCATCCAACTTCACACTCTCCTTCACAACAGCAAACACTTTATTCTCTACTGCGCGATCCAATAAACCCTCTCTCTGACGCTCATCCTGCAACAAGCGATCTGCAAAACCGTCAAGTTGCTCATCGGTCATACCATAAAGACCAAACTGTTGCAATTGAGCAGCTGCAAGCTCACGTGCACAAGCCTTTACATCTGCATCCTCAACCTGCTTACCGGCAGCTTTCAAGATAGCAGACTTAATCAACTGCCACTTAAACTCCTCACGGAATCCCTCGAAGTCCTTCTCAACCTCCTCGGCAGTCATCTTCTCGTTTACAGCAAGAATCCATCTCTTCAAGAACTCCTCTGGTAGCTGAACATCAGCATTCTTCTTCAACAACTTAGCCTTAGCATCGATTGTGAAACGGTACTCTGAGTGTCCCTTCAACTGATTCTCGATATCTGATTTTACCTTAGCCTTGAACTCCTCCTCAGTCTTTACTACCTCAGCTCCGTATGTTCTTGCATACAACTCCTCGCCTAAAGTAGCAGCCTGATGACGCTTCATCTCTTTGATAGTGAAAGATACCATTGGACCGAATCCCTCAAGCTCCTCCTTCTTAACTCCCAACATAGCAGCCAAGTCAGTTGGATTTGGGTGAGCTTTCAATGCATCATACTCAACAACATCGCCAATCTTCTTACCCTTGAAAGCAGCCTTTGTATCCTCGTCCTTCAAGTAATGCAATGACAAAGAAGCCTCCTCATTCTTGATTCCATTCTCCTTACCAAGCTCAATAACCTCTCCCTTGATAAACTCGTTGTCGGTAGCCTCCTCAACATCAACCAAAGAGCCATTCTGCTGGCAAATCATCTCAATCTGCTTGTTTACCATCTCCTCGGTAACATCGATTGAGTAGTAAACAATCTTCTCTCGCTTAGAAAGCTCAACGTTCATTGCAGGAGCCAAAGCAATATCATATACAAACTCCATTGTCTCTGCCTCCATATCAATTGGCTTCTGGATGGTTGTGTTGGGAAGTGGTTGTCCCATGATATTCAAATCGTTCTCCTTGATGTATTTGTTAAGGTTGGTTGCAAGCACATTGTTGATAGCCTCACCGGTCAAAGAGTCTCCATACATCTTTTTAATCATACCGAATGGGGCCTTTCCCTTACGAAAACCAGGGATTTGTGCACTTTGCTGATATTTTTTCAACTGTTTCTCAACATCTGCGGCATAATCTGCCTTACATACCTCGACAGTGATTGTAGCATTTAGCTCATCAATCTGATTTTTAGTAACATTCATTTTTTGAATAGAAAATTTAAATTAAATACGGACGGAAAGTCCTATACCCATTTTTGACGATGCAAATTTAATAGAAAAAAAAACAATATACAAACTCTAAAAGTATATAAAAATAAAAAGAGATACCTTAAAAGTATCTCTTCATAAGAAAAGTACGGGTGAAGGGACTCGAACCCCCAAGCCTCGCGGCAGTAGATCCTAAGTCTACCGTGTCTACCAATTTCACCACACCCGCTTCAAAGATTTGCGATGCAAAGGTAATGCTTTATTTTAAACCTACAAACAAAAAGTGCGTTTTTTTTCAAAAATAATTTTTAAAAAAGTGGTAGGACCTATTTTGTCCTACCACCTGAAATATTAGTCAGCTACAAATGATTAATAACCATTGTACTCAGTAATTGCCTGAATCTTACCGAAATCCTCGTAAATTATAGGATTCTCCTCAGTTCCTGCAAACATTGGTCCCCACATATTGCTGGCAGTTCCTGCAACAGGATCAATCTCAAACTCAACCAACTTACCCTTCTGAGTTGTCTCATTCCAAACTCCGAACCAAAGGATAGAACCTGCAGTTGGGAAACCTCCAACACTCAACAAACATAGAGCAGTCGCCTCATCGCCCTCTTCTCCTTCCCACAAAAGGTGAGCCTCAGTCTGACCTGTAGAGTAAGAGAATGAATATACCTTATTTCCTGTTGAGTAGAAGAATGCAGAACCGGCTGTTGTTGATGTAAAGCCGTTAGCCTCTGTAATTCCAGGGCATCCTGCCAAAGACACCTTCTTACGAGCCAAATTTCCCTCATCCTTAACATTGTTGAAACATGCAACATATAAATCACAAGCAGAGCCATTCTTCATTATATACATAGACTCGGTGCCGTTGAATGTTGCACCATACAGCATCTCACCCTCAACGTTATTTACATCGAACTGAGCATCTGCAACCGATGGAGCAAATCCAGCCAATGAAGTTGCCTGATTATAGTATGGTCTGAAGGCATTTTTATCTGCATCGTAAACAATCTGGTATGCATCAATAGCTCCCTCCAAGTGTCCCCAGCTTGTAATTGTCTCGGTATTGAACCAAGGTGCAATATTATCAGAACCTGTTACAGGAGCAGGGAATCTTCTATCTCCAGCTATTGAGTTATACAATACATGCATCTTGCCATCGTTGATAAGGAAGTCACATCCATTAGCTGTCGCTATACCCTGTGGATTGTAAACAGGAGCCTCATAGAACATATCCTCCCAGCTCTCATCCATATATGCCAACGCTACTGGATTGATACGCTTTGCTGTTCCATCCTCAAGGAACATATAGAACCAGTGTCCTGCAGATGACCACTTAAAGTCGATAATAACTGACTGGAACAGATCGGTTGGGTGGTTCTTAGACCAGATAGCAGTATCACGACCAGAACCAAGAATCAAAGCTTTATCAGAGCGAACAACGTCAATCTCGAAGTGTCCATCTTTCTGATGTGCACAATAGATTCCAATTACCTCTCCATTAATTGGGATAGACAACCAGCTTGACAACATCATAAATGCCTTTGCTCCAATCTTAGTATCCTCGACCATAAAGTATAATCTATATGACTCTCCAGGGGTCAAATCTACTATGTAGTGAAGGTCTTTACCCTTACTGATTGTATCAGCAGGAGGATATACCAGTGCATTACCATCCTGAATAGGTTGGTAATTTGATGCAGTAACAAAGTAGTAGTACTTCAAGTCTGCTGTATCGCCTGTGGTGTATACATTTGGACAGAAATCGATAGTATCGCCAACTGCCCATCCCCACAACTCTGAGCGGTCAACTCCGGTTGTGTCAATAGTTATCTTAGTTACGTTCTCGTAATCGTAACTATAGTTACCCTCATCCTGATCACAAGCTACCATTATAGCTGCAACCATTGAGAGTGATAATATTCCTTTAAAAATCTTATTCATCACAATAATCATTAGAAGGTTACAAGTTTACCATTCTCATCAGTCATAGGAGTTGCATGAGTTTCGTTGTACTCCTCCAAGGCATTCGCCATAGTTACAGAGAAGTTATACATCTCTCCCCAAGTCATACCACCCTCTTGACCGTATGTAAATTCTGTTACTCCGGTTGTAGAGATAATAAATCTATACTTAACCTCGCTATACTCGCCAAAGAACTGAGACAAATACTCATCCCAGTTTGTTGGTTTAGCCAACTGATCTGAGAAGATAATTGTCAACTGATTCCACTCTCCAACACCTGAAGTTATTTCACCCTCATCGGTAACCACAATCTTCAAACGATAAGTTGAATCCTGCAACTTCGCAGAACGCTTTAATGTAATGTCACATGGAGCAACCACCTCTCCAGCCGGAACTACAACATTTGTCTCAAAAGAGTACATAGCACTCTCTGCAGTAGTCTGCTCATCAGCAACCTTCAACACAACATTGCGATCATAATCGGCTGCAATACCTATTAACTTAATTTCAGCATTTACAACATACTCTGTAACATCGGTTGCATATCTTGCAAAGGTAAACTCCATTGAGTCGGTCTGCAATGTCCAATTCTCAGGACCTACAATTCTTGCGTACGCAGAACCCTCCCAACGATATGGATCATTCTCGCATGAGAAAAGAGCCAATAAAAGAGCTGTAGCGCCCAAAATTTTATTTAGTTTCATAATATTCTTTTTTTATTTACGATCACCAAACTCTATCTCATTCTCAGGCATATCGAATACATATACATCGCGACCTGCACTTACAGCAGAACCCGGTATTGTCTCGTATCCATGTCTCTTATAGTAGTAGAACATCTGTCCCTCTCCTATTAACTCCTTACGCATCTCTTTGTAAACCTCATTATTGATATACTCAGGAGTTGCATTCAAAGTATCCAAGATAGGAATTGTCTCATTTGCCAAACCTCTGTTTGCACGAACCTCATTCAACAATTTTGCAGCATAGTTTGGATCACTATTAGCATAACTCTCTGCAGCAATATAGTACATCTCGCTCTTTCTGATTAGAGGCATTTGGTTTAGGTATCTTCCTCCCTCCGGTTGCCAGAATTTAGCCAGACATCTCTCAGCTCCACCATCGTAAATATACCAATATTGATTACGATAATCTCCTCCTAATGCAGCGGTATTTACCTCATAGATATCAAGAATCTTAGCCTCATTTGGAGACAACAAATTTGGATTCTCCTGACCAGAATAGGTATGGAAATAGTTGTTTGCTGCACTCTCCATATCGTAGTAATACAAACGGAAGATATGCTCAGGCGAGAACAATACGTCACGCTCATAAGCATGAGATGTTGTTACTGAAGTATAGTGAACCCATGAGAACTTATCATCATTAATTACCTGCTCTGCACAGATTCTTGCACTATCAATATTGCCCTCCCACTGGTACACGCGAGCAAGAGTTGCCAATGCTGCATAGTAATTAAAACGAATCTGAGCATCGCTTCTTACATAATATGCGCTATCTGCAGTTGATGTGTAAATCGGATCTACCTGCAACAACTCCATTGCAGCCTTCAAATCAGCTTTGATATTTGCCATATTCTCAGCAACTGTTGACTGAGGAGTTACCTGAGTTGTATACTCCTTAACGTATGGAATAGACAACGTATTAGGCTCACTCTTTGGCATTGGAGCAAACTGACGCATCAAATCGAAATGCAAAAATGCACGCAAACCTAATGCGGCTCCTTTATACATCTCGTAGTTACCCTGATCAAAATATGTTCCATTATCAATGTACTGCAACATAAGATTCAAGTTTGCAATAACATTGTATGACTTATTCCACATATTCTCAATCATACTCTTAACAGCTACAGCCTCATAATCATATGATGCAGCAGTTGTATATGTTGAGTTTGAGGTATTGATATCATAGTTTTGTGAAAGCACCTCCATCAATCCGAAAGTACTATTCATTCCATATAGTGAAGTAGAGATCATTGAGGTGTATGCACCTGTCAATTGATCTGCAAATCCGCTCTGGTTCGCAAAGTGCTCCTCTGCATAGATCTCAGACTCTGAACGAGCATCGAACCAATCGTTGCAACCACTTAAAGCAAATGTTCCAAGTGCTACAACAGCTAAAGTACTTATTTTATTAACTAACTTCATATTCACTAACCTTTAATTAAAATGTTGCAGATAGAGAGAATGAGTATGTGTGAGCATATGGATATGCAGTACCTCTCTCAACCTTAACTGATGACCATGTAGCCAAATCATTCACATAGAATGTAGCTTTCAACTTCTGCAAGAATGAGTTCTTAACAAAGTTACACTCACGGAAATCGTAGTAAACACTCATTGTAGCGAAGTTTACCAAAGTGTAATCCTCTACAAAACGAGAAGTTGGCTGAGTTGCTGACTGGTCAGCAATTGATTTGAAACGAACCTCATCGCCTGGTTTACTCCAACGGTCGGTCAAAACTCGCTTATCAACATTGTAACGAACATTTGCATTCTCTACCTTTGATACCAATGTACTGTTATACATCTGACCTCCGGTTCTATATGTGAATGTCATATTGATTCCGGCTCCGTGGCACTCTGCATTCAAACCAAAGTTTCCTGAAATCTTTGGAAGATCAATACCACATGCCACTTGATCTGCAGCATTCCACTCGTATGTCAAAGAACCGTCAGGTCTTACATACAACTCTCTACCAGACTGAGGATCAATACCTAATGACTTAACAGCCCAAATAGTATTCAAAGATTGTCCCTCCTCGTAACGAGTTGCAAGGTTAACACTCTTTGTATCATTCATTGCTGCATCAGACATATCATTCTGCTGCTTCAATGAGTTGGCAATCTTCTTCAAGGTATTTGTATTAGATGCCAATGAAGAGTAGATACTTACAAAGCTTCTTGAGCGAGGCTGCTGCCACAAACGTACATTCAAATAGGCCTCATATCCCTTATTCTCAGACTCTCCAAGGTTATCAACATAACTTACAAATCCTGTAGAACCTGGAGTTGTAATTGATGTAGTCAAACCCTTAGTTGTTGCCTTATACCAATCGAAACGTCCAGAAACGATACCATTAAGTACCGAAAAGTCAACTCCTACGTTAGTATCATACTTTTTCTGCCACTGCAAACTTGGATTTGCCAAACGTGTTACGTATGAACCCAACATTCCATTATATTGTGCATCCATGTTGTAGTTCAAAGTTGCAATTGCATCGTATGTGTTGAATCCTTGTGATCCGGTATAACCTGTTGAGAAACGAATCTTCAAACGCTCCAACCATGTTGACTCTTTCAAGAAGTTCTCGCGGTGAACATTCCATCCTGCTCCCAATGACCAGAACAATCCCCAACGATTATCTGCTCCAAACTGAGAAGAACCGGTCAAACGCAAGTTGGCATCGAACAAATACTTCTCATCAAATGAGTAGTTAGCTGATGCGATGAATCCAAAATCACGATAGATTCCCTCTCCACCACCAGGTGTTGTATTCTCTGCATACTGAACAGCAGAAGATACGTGAGACAGATTCTTATTTGGGAATCCCTCAGCATTCATTGTGCTGTATGTATATTTAGTCTGGCTTGCATTAACCTGACCGTTTACGAAGAATAGGTGTTTATCCTTTGTCAAAGAGTACTGAACACCAACCTGTGCTGTCCAACTATTATCCTTTCTGTTCATATCGTAGTATGAACCTGCACGATATAGCTTATCTCCTGTATATGACAAGAAGTCTGTATGTGCTGCAGGCTTGAAGTTATCTGCTCCAGAATTTTTAACGGTAACTCCGAATTGAGCAGTAATTCTCAAAGGCTCAATTGGACGATACTCCAGATATGTATTGTTTGTTACACTTGTGTAGTTCGTCTTATTGTATGAGCCAATCTTACCATTGTGCAATGGGTTGTATTGAGTAACAATACCAGTGTACATCTCAGGCATCTGACCACTTTCATCCTCCAACTCATTATAAGGGTTCATAAGAGTATATTGAGCAAATGTTCCGTATGGTGACTCCTGTGTTCTGTTATCATCAACACTAAGTTTATTTCTGAACATAAACTTATCGGTTCGATAAACAATTGACAACGATCCATTGATAGTCTTACGATATGACTCATCCATAACTCCATTTACCTGATTGTATGCAAGGTTAGCCTGGTATGTAGTTGCCCCATCACCTCCATCAAGATATACTGAGTGTTTCTGACCCACACCGTTTCTCAATGGTTGAGCCATCCAGTCTGTATTTACACCAGCCTCAATTTTCTGAAGCATCTTTGTATATGTCTGATCAAGGCTAATTTGAGTCATAGCATTCTCTGAAGTATAGAAACCTGCCAACTTCTCTGCCTGCAACTTCTCCTCAGCATTTGTCAAGTTGTAACTGCTCAAATCCGGTGTCTCAACATCAACGCTTCCTGTATAGCTGACTCTCAACTTACCCTTCTCTGGACGTTTTGTCTCAACAACTACAACTCCGTTAGCAGCCTTAGCACCATAAATAGCTTTTGCAGTAGCATCCTTCAACAAGGTAACACTATTTACCATATTCATGTCAAGATCCATAATCGCTGTCAAAGTTGTCTCAAATCCGTCAAGAATAAACAAAGGCTCATTGTTATCAAATCCTGACTGACCACGCATCTGAATCTCAGGAAGAGCATTTGGGTTAGATCCTGCAGATAGATTCTCAACAATCATGAACGATGGATCTATAACAGACAAACTCTGCAATACGTTAGTGTTACCCACCAATTGCAAATCCTCGGCACTTACTGTCGTTACAGCTCCGGTGTAGCTGTTTGCCTTACGCTCAAAAACTCCCGTTACAACAACATCTTTCAACAATTGTGAGTCCTCGTCCATAACTACAGTATACTCATTTGAAGATGTAATTGAAACCTGCTGTGTCTCCATTCCAACGAATGACACTTCGAACGCTTTGTCCATTGAGGTTACTGACAACTTGAATGCACCATTCTCATCGGTTGCAGTTCCTCTAATCGGTTGATCTTTCTCTACCACAACAATCACTGAAGCTCCTGGGATAACCTCGCCGCGGATATCTTTAACAACTCCGGTAATTGTACGCACTCCACTTTGGGCGCTTACGCCATAATTTAGGGAGCACATCAGAGAAATGATAGTCAAAAGTGCAACTAAACATTTAGGCACCTTTAACCAGCTGTTTTGCATTTTCATTTTTGTACTCATTTTTGGTTATGTTAAAAAAAGTAATTTTTCACAAAGGAAATATAATTCAAAAAGGCCTACAATACTTAATTTGTCAATTGCCAAAATAGCAGATACATATACAATTACTTAACAATCTGCATCTTAGAATCAAAACAATACCTTCTTCTATGCTTAAAGATTACCAAATAATTATCTATATGTTTAAGTATGATACTTTACAACCTTATAGCTTATCAAATATTTCACACCATTTTGCACGCTCCTCTTGGTCATAGAACTTGTTACTTTGAACTACTCCATTTTCATCAACCACCAACATAGTTGGGATCGATTTAACGTAGAACTTTGTTCCGTTTACATACTCTACATCCAAAATATTGGGCCAGGGCAACTGCTCTTGCTCTAAAGCCTTCTGCCAATCAGCCTCACGCTTATCAATCGAGATACCAATTATCTCAACTCCTTTGGGAGCATATTTAGCATAAAATTCTTTGAGCGCAGGTATTGATCGTCTGCACGGGCCACACCAACTTGCCCAGAAATCGATAATAACATACTTATTACCTTTACACAACTCCTTTAAAGATTGTTGTACCCCATTCTTATCAATTGCATTCATATCAGGGAGTGCATTTCCAACAAGAGTTGGTGGATAGAGTTGCCCTTTTAATATTTGTCCATAGTAACTCTCTTTTGCCTTATTAGAAAAACCCTCGTATATCACCTGTAACTCTGGTTCCTCCGGACGAAAATACGCTCTATTACATAGTATTACAAGTGGCCCCCAGAAATCATCGCCATTAGCCTCATAGTTTTTGTACGCAACTCTATTAAACTCCTCAATAAACTTTGAGTCTGCCTCATTTCTCGCATCATAGGCAGCTTTTCTTATCTCTTCTGCTTTTGTTTTGTCCGGCTCAGCATCGGCCTTAGCCACCTCTTGATAATATTTTTCTATATATTTATCTCGAAGGGCATCCATTGAGTCTCTAAAGTACATCTTCTGTTTATATATATCGGTATATGGAGAGCCTAACACCTCTACGGTTTCATAATTTCCGTTCTCGCCAACCGCTATATTCATTGTGATATTCGCATTTTCAAGCATAAAACGATAATATCCCTTATCATTCACTCGAACAATACAAGCCGTTGGCTGATCAACCGCCCCTATAATTTCAAATGCCCCATTCTTAACGGTATCTACCGCAATTGGATTTTCACTCTTATGTGTTGCCGATGGAATTATCTCTATAATTGCCCCATCCTTAACTCCACTAATTTCTCCACTCAGCACGTAGGATTTGGAATTAGTTCCACATGAACCAAATACCAACAATAGGCCAATTGCCCATATTACCATTCTCTGTTTCATTCTATAATTTTAAATTTTATAACATCGCAAAGTAAACTTAAAGAGACTATATTCACAATTAGTAATTTGCCAATTGTCAAAATAACACTCTCACATTAATTCACTGAAACTCAGGTAATACAAAACGTGGGGAGACATCTCACGACGCTCCCCACGACTCAAATACTAACGAATAAAACTATAATAGAAAACAACTCTTACAATTTGTCAAAAATCTCACACCATTTAGCTCGTTCATCTGCATCATAGAAGTCCTTACTCTGAACAATGCCATTCTCATCAACCACATACATGGTTGGAACTGCACGAACAAGGAATAGTGATGAATTCACACTTTGATTATCCAAGATATTTGGCCAAGGCAACTGCTCTTGCTCCAAAGCTTTTTTCCAATCTGCCTCGCGCTTATCTATAGAGATTCCTATAATCTCAACTCCTTTGGGTGCATATTTTGCATAGAACTCTTTCAAAGCAGGAATAGATTTTCTACAAGGACCGCACCAACTTGCCCAAAAGTCGATTACAACATATTTCTTACCCTTGCATAGCTCCTTTAATGATTGTTCTACACCATTTTTGTCTATTCCGGTCATTTCAGGAACCTGTTTGCCAACTAAAGTTGGAGGGAACAACTCTCTCTTCAATGCTTGACCATAATAACTCTCTTTTGCTTTATCTGAGAATGAGTTATAAAGATTAATAAATGTTGTATCTCCCTCAGTAAAATAGTTCATATTATGAAGTACCAAAAGAGGTCCCCAAAAATCATCACCATTAGCACGGAAGTTACGCATCATCACAACCTCAACATTATCAAAGAAATCGCCTTCAGCCTTTGCCATAACCTGATAAGCCTCCTGCTTCATCTTGGCAGCCTTTTCCTTATTTGGTTCAGCATCTGCTGCAGCTATAGCTTTACTATACTCCTCATGATACTTTGCATGCATATCATTTAAAGTATCACGGAAAGCCATTTTTTTCTCAAAAACATCATTACTCTGAGAGCCCTGAATATCAGCAGAGCTTACATAACCATCATCACTAAGTTTAACATCAGCAATAATGTCTGAGTTCTCAAGCATAAATGTATGATAACCATTCTCACCTATATGCAATAGACAAGCTATAGGAAACTCTACACTACCGGTTGCAATAAACTTCCCTCCATTTATCTCAACTATAGCAATTGGTTTTTCATCTTGATGTGTAGCTGTAGGAATAATCTCTACTATTGTACCATCAACAACTCCATTAACAGTACCTGTTAATGTATAAGATTTTTGTGTAGTGCTACATGCGCATAACGCAAATATAACTCCCACTATCCAAAATGTGCTCTTTTTAAACATATCATCTACAAGTTTTAAATTTTGAGCAAAGTAAGATAAAAAAGATCTCTATGTCAACTCCTAATTTGCCAATTGCCAAAATAAGAATCATACACTACTCTTCATGCTCACGTGCATATTTACGAAACTTATCGGGAGACATTTCATACCTCTCCTTAAATAAAGAGTAAAATGTACTTAACGATGTAAATCCTAACTCTGCAGCAATATCTTTAATAGGGGTATTATCATCAACATCAGATAACGCTTTACTTGCTGCCTCCAATCTATACATTGCTATATATTTTGAGACTGATTCTCCCCTTACGCTATTAATAGCCTTCGATATATAAGTTCTGTTGGTTTGAAGAAGTTCTGCTAATTTATCACGTCCTAAATAGGGATCTTTATATAACTTCTCAACCCTCATCTTTTTATCAATTTTGTCAAATAGCAGTTTATCATTATCACTTACCTTACCCTCAGCAATCTCCTCATTTGCAGAGGATACAACCTCCCTTTGCTCTAATCTGCTCTTCTCTTTATTCCACTCAACCTCACGAGCAACCAACTGCTTATACAATCTTACCTTTCTATTTCTAGAAATAATTGATACAAACAAAGCGACAAACATCAAAACAAATATTGTGATATAGAGCCACAAGCGCTCTCGCATGGTTTTCAACTCCATCTCTGCAATTTCCAACCTATGTTCATGCTCATATTTTGTAATCAGATTCTTCTTAACGTTACTTAAATCACGTCTGTGAAGAGATTCACTCTCTAAAGATGAACGATTGCGGTAGTATGAGGCACTATCGCTTCGACCTAGTTTGTCATAAGCCGACGCCATTATATTATATGCTCGCGGGCGCTCTACCTGAAGATGGTGGTGCATGACATACTCTAAACCTCTACTCATATTTGTAATGGCATCGGTATACCTGCTACTTGTTAATAGATAATCTGCATAGTGAACATAGGCAAAGAATGTATAATCAACCATTGCTACATGACTGTATGATATTGCTTTATTAAAATTTTCATGGGCCAATTCATCTTCACCCATCGCAGCATAACAATCTCCATAAGCCATGTATAGCTCTGTCAAATCTGCCACAGCACACCTCTCTGCAGCCTCCTTGGCAACATTCAACAGTTCTTCAGACTCATCTAATCTATTCTGCAGTGTATAGAATTGAGCAGTAGTAAGAGCTCCACAATATATTGCATTATCAATTTTATTCTCTAACGCATAATTATAACACCACTCGGCATAGACTAAACCACTCATATCACGATCCAACAAAAAGAGCCATGCCGCATTTGTCGATAATATGGCTCTCATATAGTCATATCCTACAGCCCTTGCCAAATTTATTCCTTGTATATAGTACTCCAGCGCTGCATATCTATCTGATTCGGTATTTTGAGCCATAATACCATAGGCATTATACATCAGACAACGCAAAGAGTCAAGTCCATATCTTCGGGTGATTGAATCAGCCTCTGTCAAATGTTTATTAGCTTCATGACCACGAAAAAGCATTGCTTCTGCCTGCGCTCTTTGAATCAAATAGGCAGCTTTTGCTCTTGGCGGCAAATTAACAGCATGATTTTCTGCTGCGTCGAAGAGTCTTACAGCATCGGTATATCGAGTCTCCATTATAGCTTGCACCGATTTTGTAAATAGTGCCTGGAAATCAATTACGATTGGAGTTGATGGTACCGTTTTAGGTCGTCTATTTTCTTTACTACAACCAACAAAAAAAGCAGCAAGTGCTATCAATAGAGCACTTACCACTAAAATCCGTACACATCTACCACCTTTCACAACTATAACATTACTCATCTATTCAATCACTCTTTCTGCGTAACTCAAAATTCTTACCAAGATATACTCTACGCACCTCCGGATCAGCTGCCAAATCTTCTGCAGTTCCTGCCTGCAAAATCTTTCCATCATATAGCAGATATGCACGATCAGTGATTGAAAGAGTCTCCTGAACATTATGGTCTGTAATAAGAATACCGATATTCTTATCCTTTAATTTTCTAACAATACTCTGGATATCCTCAACGGCAATTGGATCGACGCCCGCAAATGGTTCGTCTAGAAGAATAAATTTAGGACGAATAGATAGTGCACGAGCAATCTCGGTTCTTCTACGCTCACCTCCTGACAACTGAATTCCCAGGCTCTTACGGATATGCTGCAAACCAAACTCATCAAGCATCTCCTCCAATCGCTCCGCCTGCTCCTCCTTACTCATATCACTCATCTCAAGGACAGCCTTAATGTTATCCTCGACACTCAAACGGCGGAACACCGATGCCTCCTGAGCCAAATATCCAACTCCAAGTTGAGCTCGTCTGTACATAGGCTCCTTGGTTATCTCACGCTCATCCAAGAAAACCCTACCCCCATTAGGGATAATCAAGCCCACAATCATATAGAACGAAGTGGTCTTTCCTGCTCCGTTTGGACCCAACAATCCTACAATCTCGCCCTGTTCAACCTCAAAAGAGACACCGCGAACAACTGTACGACTCTTATATTTCTTAACTAACTCTTCTGCTCTTAATTTCATGAGTGCAAAGGTAACTAAAAACTTAGATGTACCGAAACATTGAGAGCAAAATTCTGATGTTTAATTCCCTGAACCTGTTCTCGATGAGTTAAACGCCACACCGCATCTACTCTAAATATCCTGAAGATATTCTCAATACCAACACCAAACTCCATATACGGTTTACCCACCTTAGACATTCCTGCAGGAAATAGCAACACTGCCTCGGAATTCGGGCCGGCACCATTGTTTTTGTTTGAGAGAGTGCCCCACAAAACCTTATATGTAACAACCTCACGCCATTTTAACTTTTTCAACAAAGGAATCTTCCCCAAAAAGAAACCACGAAAATGGTGTTCCCACATTAAGGTTGCCCAGACATCTGATGCAAACTCATAGTAATTCATACACGAAAATGCATACTTGTCATAGAAATATGTTCCATTACCCTCGTGAATCTTCAATAAAGGATAGGGAACTTTTCCCCATATCTTACCCACGCTTAAGTAGAGATCTGAATAACCCAAAGGAGCTATATAGAAATCATATTGCGACCACAAAACACTCTTTAGATAGTTGAAATCATTTTTAAAAGTCCCCTTAACTCCGTAAGTTAAATCCAAACCGACTCGCGGATATGGACAAGAAAGAGTTGTTCTTGAAAAATCAGAACGAATCCATATCTCATTCCACGCCAAACGTGTTTTTAATGCAAAAGCCAATGTGCTGACACAACTCAAGGAGTCTCCCGCTGGGGTAATAAAAGGCACCTTGTGAGTTGGTTTAACTCGAGAATACGAAACTCCAAAGGTGTTATCAAACCCCTCTTTCCACTCTTTCTCATACTCCAATGCAACATGCTCTACAGGGGTCAACTTATCGTTATCCCCACGCGATAGTGCTGTGCTCAAAATATTGCTCTCAGTCAAAGCATTAAAACCCGCACCTATCTGATCAACATCATTTTTATAGCTAAATCTAAGCTGAGAAAATGGCTGAGTATTAAATTGATAAAGAATATCACCACCGCCTTTCCATTTATTATCTTTCGTTCCATAAGCTCCATATACTGAGAGCCTAACTTTTTTACTGAAATCCTCTGTGGTACGCAATCCCAATTGAAACCTCGCCCCCTCAACTCCATTATAGCTGAACAACTTGTAATATGGACCAAATCCTAAATACTTTGTCTCGAAATAACCAAAGAAAGCAGTCTCCAATACCGTTTCAATAGAGTGATATAATGGCACACTCTTTACAGAATCAACCATTAAAAATATATCCTCCTCACGTTTACTTAATTGATATGGGCGCACCGAATCCCAAAAGAGCGAATCCCTATCCAGCACATCTTTGGGCATTGTCACATCATTGTCAAGCTTTAGAATCTCTTTGGGAAATTCAGGATTCAATTTTGGTTCCATGTAGTCAATATGCCTACGTCCAAGGAACGATATCAATTTCGATGAATCACTCTGGAAAATAGAGAAATCAGCAAACATCTCGTCACGTTTAGGAAACCAAACATTATGCTCTTCAAGTAAATCATACTCTGCTCTCAAAACCAAATGTCTCAGCCAATTCACATTAACCTTTTTACCCAAAGAGGCCGTTGCAGAGACCAATGCCCATGTAGTGGAATCAATTTTTAATTCGCCATCCATAGTTGGAACAGAATAACTCTTCGGATGGAAACGCATTGTATAGACCTTTCTTCCTTCTCGCTTTACACTATCCACCAAAAAATAGTCGTAATACATTTTACCTGTTTCACACAGCGGGCTGACAAATCTCACCTCAAAGAGATCCAAAAAGTTGTCATAGAAATTGGCCTTCTGATGAAGTTGTCCGGTAAACTGAGCAAAAGTATAGTCTGTTTTCACCCCTGAAATTTTACTACCGGTAACAATCTCACGCTTCATCAATGGAGAGCTGCGATAATAATAATCGGAAGCTCCTTCGGTAATCATCACAGGCAAAAAAGGCTTGCCGGTAATGGCCGATGTATCCATATATTGAAAAATGAACCCAAAATCGCGTTGCAACCTTTTATTTTTAAAGTAGGGATTTATATTGGTTGCATCCAATTCCATACGAGTATATGTTTTGCAGAAATAATCATACTTATCCGGATTATTTCTCCTCTTATACTTTGAAATGCTATCCAAAACAGCAAAGGCAGGATTTACGCCCGGACGAACAGTTACCGTAGCTAACTCTTGAATATCTGGAACTAGTTTTACATCCAATTGATTAAAACTTCCCTTAACAACCCTGATTTGTTTTGTTTTATAACCTACACAAGAAATTTTGATAAGCGAGGCCTCAATTTTGGTATCAAGAAAGTACTCTCCTTCAAAGTTGGTAGTTATCCCCACATCTGTTCCCGGAAAGAATACATTTACCAATGGTATAGGCTCTCCTGTTGCGGAATCTGTAACGACTCCCCTTATACGGGTCGATGACTGAGCATTAATTCTCCCTACAACTAGAGACAACAGAACTATTAAGAGCCATCGTACTCCAAATACAATATTTCCGCTATGACTTTTCAATGAAATTACACTATTCCCTCTTTTAGAATATCATGCAAGTGTATCATTCCACAGTAACAACCACACTCATTGGTTACAACCAACTGTGTAATGCTATTCTGCTCCATTACTTTGAAAGCGTTATACGCCAACTCATCGGCAGATATACACTTGGGAGTTTTGGTCATAATATCGCCTGCCTTCAAAGTTTCAATATCACTATGCCTCTCCAACATACGACGCAAATCACCATCGGTTACAATTCCAAGCAATTCGTTCTTCTCATTTGTAACGGCAACAGCACCCAAACGACCTGCAGACATTGCCACAATGACCTGTCTCAACAAATCTTCCGGGGCAACCATTGGTCTATTATCTTTATCAAAAATATCAGACACTCTTGTTCTAAGGCGCTTACCCAAAGAGCCTCCAGGATGATATTTGGCAAAATCGTTGCTTGAGAATTGGCGACACTCAATCAACGCAATTGCAAGAGCATCGGCCATTACCAACTGCGCAGTAGTTGAATTTGTTGGGGCGAGGTTATTAGGATCTGCCTCACGCTCAACATAAGCCTGCAAGATATAGGCTGCATTTTTTGCCAAATAGGACTCTCTATTGCTAACCATAGCAACAATATTCTCGTTATCGAGATTCTTTATTAAAGGTATCAATGATTTTATCTCGGGAGTGTTTCCACTATTTGACAAACATATTACAACATCATCGGGACAGATCATACCTAAATCGCCATGCACAGCATCGGCAGCATGCATAAAAAGCGCCGGAGTTCCCGTTGAATTAAGAGTTGCCACCAATTTTTGTGCGACAATTGCACTTTTCCCAACTCCAGAGACCACAACACGCCCCTTTGTATGGAGAATAAGTTCCACTACTTTAACAAAATCATCATCAATGAAATGTTCCAGGTTGGCAATAGTATTTGCCTCCTCAACTATCACTCGTTTTGCAACCTGCTTAATATCAACCATATGCACCTCTTATTAGATAAAATCACTCTGAATAAAAAATTATTCGTGACAAAATTACACATTTTTTTTCTCCTCGATAGTGAAGATTTTGAAATAAAATATAATTTTGCATAAAAGAGATGGTTTGAAACAAGGAATTGCTTATGGCTAAAACTGATTTATCTAAGATCGATCTACATGCCAAACTAAAAGAGCTGTTCGGATTTGATCAATTTAAGGGGAACCAAGAGGCCATTATAAGAAATGTATTGGCCGGGAACAACACATTTGTGCTAATGCCAACCGGTGGCGGAAAATCTCTATGCTACCAGTTACCGGCACTATTGCTCGATGGCACTGCTATTGTCATCTCCCCCCTTATTGCCTTAATGAAAAATCAGGTCGACGCCATGCGTTCTTTCTCAACCGAGGCGGGAGTTGCTCATTTCATGAACTCATCTCTAACCAAGAGTGAGATTCAGAAGGTTAAAGAGGATGTCCTTGCCGGCAAAACAAAACTTCTATACGTAGCTCCCGAGTCATTGACAAAAGAGAGCAATGTAGAGTTTTTGCAAAAGGTTAAGGTATCATTCTTTGCAGTTGACGAGGCCCACTGTATATCTGAATGGGGACACGATTTCCGTACAGAGTACAGAAGAATACGTCCAATTGTCGAGGAGATAGGCAAGGCCCCCATCATTGCCCTAACAGCAACAGCGACACCTAAGGTTCAGAACGATATTCAGAAGAACCTCGAAATGCTCGATGCTCAGGTATTTAAATCATCTTTCAATCGACCAAATCTTTACTACGAGGTACGCCCAAAAGTGGACCAACAGAAGGATTTGATCAAATTCATTAAAAATCACGAAGGCAAATCAGGAATTATATACTGTCTAAGCAGAAAGACGGTAGAGGAACTTGCAGAAATCCTACGTATGAATGGCATTAAAGCTGAAGCATATCACGCAGGAATGGATGCAGCATCTCGCAGCGCAACCCAAGACCACTTCCTCATGGAGGAGATTGATGTAATTGTGGCCACAATTGCTTTCGGAATGGGTATTGACAAGCCGGATGTTCGATTTGTTATTCACTATGAGATTCCTAAGAGCCTTGAGGGCTACTATCAAGAGACAGGTCGCGCCGGCCGCGATGGAGGCGAAGGAATCTGTATTGCTTATTATAGTTATAAAGATATTCAGAAATTAGAAAAATTTATGCAAGGCAAACCTGTTGCCGAACAAGAGGTTGGCAAGTTGTTGCTACACGAAACTGTCTCATATGCCGAAAGCAGCATTTGCCGTAGAAAGGTTTTGCTACACTATTTTGGAGAAAATTATATGGAAGAGAATTGTGGATGTTGTGATAATTGTCTCTACCCTAAAAAAGAGTTCGAGGGGAAGGAGTATGTTGTAGATGCATTACAACTTATAAAGGATGTAGGAGAGAAGTTCAAAGTGGAACACCTTGTAAATATCCTTCGAGGAGAGATGGACTCTCATATAAAATCATACGAACACGACCAATTGGAACTTTATGGTGCCGGCTCAGACAAGAGCAAACAGTTCTGGAATATGGTTTACCGCAGAGCATCTATTGCAGGATATACAGAAAAGGATATTGAGCAATATGGAATTATAAAATTGACCAAAGAGGGCGAGGCCTTTATCAAGAAACCGGTTGATTTTATGCTTATGGATGACCACGACTACGAGGACGAGGTTGAGGACAAGCTACAAGAGCAGAAGGGTGGAGTTTCAGCACTTGATGATACTCTATTCTCAATCCTAAAGGACTTGCGTAAAAAGATTGCAAAGGATAACAACCTGCCACCATACGTTATATTCCAGGATCCCTCACTCGAGGATATGTGTACAAACTATCCTATAACCATCGACGAGTTGGCTAATATTCAGGGAGTTGGTATTGGAAAGGCAAATAAATACGGAAAAGAGTTCGCAGAGGTAATCAAGAAGTATGTCGAGGACAACGAAATTGAGCGAGCACAAGATTTGGTATTCAAAACCGTTGCCAATAAATCAAAATATAAAGTGGCAATCATTCAATGTATTGACCGCAAGATAGACCTTGAAGATATTGCAAGCCAGCAGAATCTTGATTTCGAGGAGTTGATTAAAGAGATGGAAGCTATTGTATTCTCGGGCACTAAGTTGGACATTGACTACTACATGAATCTACTGTTAGACAAGGATCAACAAGAGGAGATCATGGACTACTTCCGTGATTCCGACACCGATAATATTTCAGAGGCTTACGATGAATTCGATGGGGATTACACCGAAGAGGAGTTGCGTTTGATGCGACTGCAATTCCACTGTAAGCACGGACACTAATAGCAATAAAAAAGTTGAGCAATTGCTCAACTTTTTTTTTATTACTCCTGAGTCTTTAAGCGCATCATTCTGTCAACTGCACGCTCAAAAGGAATTTTATCATTTATCATGTAGCGATAAGTTACATAGATTCGAATCTGCTTAGCTCCGATATAATCCATCAAATGGACCATAGGAGGATTAAAATCACCCATCCAATTCAATTCAAGATACTCATAGTGACTCTTTTGCACCACTATATTATCATAGAATTTCTTAATCAATGCAGCCTCAACTCCCTTATTCTGGAACTCTGGAACAATACCAAACAACTGTCCCAGTGCAACATGAATCTTCTTGAACTTCAACGCATACAACAACCTAATTGCCCCTATAAAATCAACTTTACCATGTAATTTCTTAAACACCTGATTCATCTCAGGGAACATCAAGAAGAATCCTATAGGCTCATCATTGTAATAAGCAAAATAGATTAGGTTCTTATCTATAACAGGTTTCAAACTCTTATACAGAGCCATAATCTCTGCTCTATCAGCGCCCTTTACTCCATGCACCTCTAAATTCCAAGCCTTGTTGTATACGGTAAGAATAGTCTCGATAGCCATCTTCTCACCAACCTGAGCAAAGGTTAGCACCTTATAGTTAGGATCACGAAGAATTCTATCTGCTTTCCAGATAACCACTTTATTCAAGCTCTCGCTAACCAATTTAGTACGACAGCCATATTGATTATAGTAGTTCTTAAAACCGTAATCCTCAAAAAACTTAACGTAATACTCATGAGTATATGGCATTCCATAAACAGGGGTCTCGTCAAATCCCTTATTCATCAAACCCCACCACATCATACGCTCACCGAAATTGACAGGGCCCTCCATACAATCCATATTGCGCTCAATCAACCACTCTTTAGCTTGGTCTATAAGCATCTTTGCAGCCTCTGCATCATTAATGCACTCAAAGAAACCCATCTGACCCACCTTATATCCATCAACATTATAAGAGGTAGGATTTATAAATGCAGCCACACGGCCAATACACCTATCAGCAGAATCGACCAATATCCATCGGCACAACTCACCTCCGGCTTTGTATAGAGGGTTCTTATCTGTATCAAATACAGATTGCATATCTCCACGAAGCGGATGTACCCAACACTTATTACCCTTATACAACTCAACCGGCAGGTCGTAAAACGCCTTTTCCGTATTACTATCAGTAACTTGAATTAATCTAAAATTACTCATGATTAGCGTAAAACTTCAGTCAACAAATGAATCTCTACAACAGGACTGATTCTCTCGTATAGAATGTTATATACTGCATTAACGATAGGCAAATCCAACTTATGCTGCTCACAAACCTCTTTGATTCCCTTCACTGCATAATATCCCTCTGCAATCATAAGCATTTCCATCTGAGCCGATTTCACCGAATACCCCTTACCTATCATTGTTCCGAACGTTCTGTTACGGCTAAACTGTGAATAACATGTAACAAGCAAATCTCCCAAATATACAGAAGCCTTAATCTCACGCTGATGTGGCATAACAGCCTCCATAAAACGCTCCATCTCCTGAATTGCATTTGAAACCAAAACAGCCTGGAAGTTATCTCCATAGCGCAATCCATGACATATTCCTGCAGCAATAGCATAGATATTCTTCATAATTGCCGCATACTCTACACCAAAGACATCATCGGTAATTGTGGTACGGACGTATGCATTCTCAAATAGTTGAGCAGCTCTTCTTGCAATCTTGGTCGATGGCGAAGCAAATGTCAAGAAAGACAATCTTTCAGAGGCAACCTCTTCAGCATGGCACGGTCCGGAAAGCGCAACCATGTGATCCAACGGCACATTAAATGTATTTGCCAAATAATCAACTACAGTCTCGTTATCATCCGACACCAATCCTTTGATAGCTGAGATAATAACCTTATTCTGCATTGAGACTGTCACCTTTGACAAAACATTTCGCATAAAGGCACTCGGCACACACAGAACAACAACATCAGCCTTCTTTACAATTGCGTTGATATCATCCGAAAAGTGGATTCTTTCAATATCAAAATCAACCGAACACAAATAGCGAGGATTGTGCCTCAACTTTTTGAATGCCTTGATTGAATCTATATTACGCATAAACCAGCTAAGCTGAGGATGGTTATCCATCAATATCTTAGCTATTGCAGTTGCCCAACTACCTCCACCAATAAGAGCTATTCGTGGATTTTCCGGGATATCAACCATATATTGTACCGTATTATGTTTCATGTTAAGCTATCCAAAGTTTTACATCTTCGGGTTTTGGAGCCTGCAAACCAAGCTTCTCCTTTTTATTGATTGCACACAAATCCTGGTGCAACTTATTGGGATTCTCAACTGCCTTCAAAGCAGCAACAGTTGTGTAACCAGCCTTCTTAACGACAGCTACCCACTCAGCAGGCACTCCTGCCTCGATAAACTTATCATCAGAATCTATTACCGCACGCTTCTCTGGTTTCATTTGTGGGAACAACAATACATCCTGAATAGATACATTGTTTGTCAACAACATACACAAACGGTCAATTCCAATACCCATTCCACTGGTAGGAGGCATACCATACTCCAAGGCACGCACAAAGTCGTAATCGATATACATTGCCTCATCATCACCACGCTCCAAAAGCTTCATCTGCTGCTGGAAACGATCAAGCTGATCAATAGGATCATTCAATTCTGAATATGCATTTGCCAACTCCTTACCATTAACAAACAGCTCAAAACGCTCTGTCAAATCCGGATTTGTTCTGTGCTTTTTAGTTAGAGGAGACATCTCTTTTGGATAATCATAAATAAATGTTGGCTGAACATATAATGACTCACAAGTCTCACCAAACATCTCATCAATCAACTTACCCTTACCCATTGTCTCATCAACCTGAATACCAAGCTTTTTACAGGCCTCAAAAAGATCGGCCTCGCTCATTGTCTCAATGTCATAACCGGTATGCTCTTTAATTGCATCGGCCATTCTCACGCGACGGAAAGGACGCTTGAACGAAATTTGCTGATCACCAACAGTCACCTCGGTTGTTCCGTTTACAGCCATACATGCACGCTCAATCATCTCCTCGGTAAAGTTCATCATCCAGTTGTAATCCTTGTATGAAACATAAATCTCCATACAGGTAAACTCTGGGTTGTGGGTTCTGTCCATTCCCTCATTTCTGAAGTTGCGTGAAAACTCGTACACTCCGTCAAAGCCACCTACAATCAAACGCTTCAAATACAACTCATTGGCAATTCTCAAGTAGAGAGGAATATCCAACGCATTGTGGTGAGTAATGAAAGGACGAGCAGATGCACCTCCGGGAATTGCTTGCAAAACAGGAGTCTCTACCTCCAAATATCCTTGTTCATTAAAGAAATTTCTTATTGAATTGATCATCAAAGTACGCTTACGGAATGTCTCTTTCACTCCCGGATTAACAATCAAATCCAAATATCTTTGACGATAACGCTGCTCAGGATCGGTAAAAGCATCAAACAACTTTCCATCTTTCTCCTTCACAATTGGAAGTGGACGCAACGATTTAGACAACATTGTAATCTTCTTGGCATGAACCGAGATTTCTCCGGTTTGTGTTCTGAATACAAATCCCTCAACTCCGACAATATCTCCGATATCCATAAGTTTCTTGAAAACTACATTGTATTCTGTAGAATTCTCGTCGGTTGACACATCGTCTCGGCTCACATAAACCTGAATTCTTCCGGTTGAGTCCTGAAGTTCAAAGAAGGAAGCTTTACCCATGATTCTGCGGCTCATCATTCTTCCTGCAACAGTAATCTCAAAAGACTCCTCTCCTCCATCCACAAATCTCTCTTTTATCTCAGCAGCCTTACCTGTAACAGGAAATTCTGCTGCAGGATATGGTTCAATTCCTAACTTTTCAAACTCTTTTAGCGCTCCTCTACGAATAATCTCTTGCTCGCTTAACTCTAATAGACTCATATTTTCAATTTCTCTTTATTTTCAAACATTTAGCCACAAAAGTGAACTATTAACGGACAAAGATAAATATTTTCTCCTATTTATCTTTGAAATTCGATGAATTTTGTGCATTTTTGTCCCAAATTTGAAAAAATAGTAAATAAAAAAATAATGAACAAGCGATGGGTTGTTAACGCAACCCCCGACGAGAAAAAAGTATCAGAATTATCGAGTAGGTTAAATTGTAATCCCGTGGTGGCTAATTTGCTCATCCAGCGGGGAATAGAGAGTTATGAAGAGGCTTTAGATTTCTTTAATCCGAAATTGGAACAGTTGCATAATCCTTTTTTGATGAAGGATATGGAGCAAGCCGTAGAGAGGCTTGATCGTGCAATCCAAAAGGGAGAAAGAATTCTGGTATTTGGCGATTACGATGTGGACGGATGCTCGGCTGTGGCCGTGTTGTGCAAATATCTACACCGTTTTTGTCAGCGTGGATTGGTGGACTATTATGTCCCTGATCGCTACGACGAGGGGTATGGCGTTTCAAAGAAGGGAATAGACTACGCTGCCGACACGGGAGTAAGTCTATTGATTATCACTGATTGCGGCATTAAAGATGTCGACAAGGTGGAGTATGCCAAATCAAAAGGCATTGACATTATTATCTGCGACCATCACACTCCAGGCGATGAGATTCCTGCAGCTGTAGCTGTATTGGACCCACAAAGAGAGGACTGCAACTATCCATACAAATGGTTGAGTGGTTGTGGTGTAGCCTTTAAGTTGGTTCAAGCATACGGCATTAAGAAGGGAAGACCGCAGAGTGAAGTGTATGAATTGTTGGACTTGCTATGTGTAAGCATTGCAAGCGATATTGTTCCTATCACAGGTGAGAACAGAATTTTAGCCTATTATGGTCTTAAGCAACTAAATACAAACCCAAGTTTGGGTTTGAAAACTATTATAGACACTCTTAAAATTGATAAGAGCATATCTATTAACGATATTGTCTTTAAGATTGGACCGCGCATTAATGCCGCAGGAAGAGTTGAGTCAGGCCAAAGAGCAGTTGATTTGCTTGTAGCTGAGAATAGAGAAAAGGCTGAAAATATTGCCCGCACTATCAATAGCTACAATGATGAGCGCAAAAAACTTGACCACAACATTACCGAAGAGGCTATCAACAAGATTAAGAGTGAGGTTGCCGCAGAGTCAAAGAAGACTACCGTTCTATATAATCCTCAATGGCACAAAGGTGTTGTGGGTATTGTTGCATCAAGATTAACAGAGTCTTTCTACAGGCCTACTATTATCTTGACAAATTCAAATGGTTATGCAACAGGTTCTGCACGTTCAGTTGAGGGATTCGACCTATATAATGCAATTTCGCAATGTAGTGAATTCCTTGAGAACTATGGAGGGCACAAATATGCTGCCGGTTTGACAATAAAACCGGAAAACATAGAGAAGTTCAAGGAGAAATTTGAGCGCATTGTTGCAGAGACTATTGACGAGGAGATGTTGCGCCCACAAATCAACATCGATGCAAAATTGCACCTGGAGGATATTACTCCCGATTTTTACGAAATGTTGGAGAAGTTTGCCCCATTCGGACCAAACAACACAATTCCTGTGTTCGAAACCGATGAGGTGCAAGACTATTTCGGCAAGTCACAAATTGTAGGTAAAAACATTGAGCATCAGCACCTCAAACTAACAGTTGTAGGTAACATTGAGACTAGAAGTGGTGCCAATAATGAGCGTAGTGGTATTGCTTTTGGAATGGGACGTTTGTACTCGAAGATTTCAAAAGGCAAACAATTCGATATCTGCTACTCACTACAAGAGAACAGATTTATGGGAAGAAGCGATATCCAGATGATTATTCGTGATATTCGTTTCCCCGAAGAGGAGCAATAATGGAGAATAGCGCATCAAAGATATTGGAGAGGGCGATAGATCAATTCGCCCTCCTACCCGGAGTTGGCAGAAGAACCGCCCTGAAGTATGCATTAAGCATTATTAAAAGGGGCGATTCCGAGGTTACCCGTTTTCTTAATGCTATATCAGCGCTAAAGACAGATTTGCATTCATGCAGTGTGTGTCACAATATCTGCGAAGATGATATGTGTGAGATATGCAAAAATCCCCGACGCGACAAAAGCACAATATGTGTAGTAGAAAACATCAAAGATATTCTGGCCATAGAACGAACAGGACAGTTCCGAGGAGTATACCATGTACTTGGTGGCGTTATATCACCAATCGATGCTATTGGTCCAAATGATTTAAATATTGCATCATTATTGGCGAGGCTTCAAAATGAGAAGGTAGAGGAGATTATTTTCGCCCTAAGCGCAACTGTCGAGGGCGACTCTACAGCCTTTTATATCAGCAAAAAAATTCCTGCCGAATTAAACATTAAACTAAGTGCAATTGCTAAGGGAATCTCTGTTGGTAACGAATTGGACTACACTGACGAACTTACCCTTGGCAAATCCATCATTAATCGCACCTTGTTCAAGTAAAAGATTACAACTCGTGATATAACTTATTCAAGAATGTAGCAAAGCTACCCATTACATCGGAACCTGCCGCAGTAAAGCCATTGGCAATTATGGTAAAAGCATACTGCTTGCCACTCTTTGCAATTATATAGCCCGACAAAGCTCGAACTCCCGACATTGAGCCACTTTTAGCCATTACTCTGCCATTTAGATATGGATAACTCTTTGCGAAATTCTTCAAGGTACCGGTATCTCCAACTACAGCGAGCGAATTATCAAAAGCGCCATCCCATTTTCCCCTGCTCCATAACAACAAATCGGTAAATACAGAAACCGGAATTCTGTTCAAGGGAGCCAGACCACAGGCATCTTTCATAACTACACCTCTACAATCAGAACATATAGGCGCAAGCCAACTCTCTATCTTATCACAATAGGAGTCCTCGCCCGGAATCTTGCTTGCTGCAATATTAGCAAGCGCCTCTACATAGAGATTCACACTTCGTTTATTGGCTATCGACACTATCTCGGCAAATGTAGGAGAGAGATACGAGGCTACCAACACTCTGTTACCGCTCTTTTGTTTTGCCTCGATAACGTGCGGGCGATTTGTTACCTTGTTAAACTCAGATTTAAAATACTCTTCAGGAAAACCCATTGCACCATTTACTGAGTAGCTTGGCATATTTGGCGCCATTTCACCTCTTATTTCACGGTATCCGTTAGCGCCTCCATATATCCAAACATCGGGTTTAACGCCACCCTTTACCTTAACGGTACACCTGTAATTACAACTCTCAGCCGATGGCTCTTCCGAAACCATATAACTATGCTTTGAATCACTACGAAGAGTTATCTTACAACTATTATCATGCCAATTGAACGGCATCCAACTTGCACCATAATAGTTTGCAACATCTTCGCTTAACCAAGCTCCGGTATATCTACCCTGATATGGAACCAAGGGCATAAATCTGATATCTGAAACGCTATTTATCCCCTGCTCCTTCAAAGAGGCAATCACTCTTCTCATAAAGGCTCTTTCAGGAAAATATTTTGAATCCAATGTGGGGTCGCCCGATGAGTAGATAATCAGCGAGCCATTCAAGTAGTTATTAAAAACATCGCCTTCACGATAAACTTTGGTCTCGACTGTAAAATTCTGACCACACACATCTAACGCAAAGGCAGTAGAAATCAACTTTGTAACCGATGCCGGAACCAAAGCCAAGTGAGAATTATACTCCAGAATATGGTTGCCCCTCTCAACACTTCTCACATCAACACCTACCGATGCCCAACGCAATGTTGTATCGGCAAGAAGAGCACGCAAAGCCTCGGATGGCTGAGCCACAACCGCTCTGCACAACAATAGAGCAACTATAAGGAGCAGAACTCTACGCATACCTTGTATTATAAATCCAAACTTTGTAAGGTCTTTTCAACCTCATCGCTTGTCTCTTTCAATTTATCCTTGCAAAATTTGATAAGCTCGGTAACCCGCTTTACAGCAACCGACAACTGGTCTATATCCAACTTATCATTCTCGAGATTTGAAACAATCTGTTCAATCTCTGCAAGCGCCTCTTTATAGGTTAATTTATTCTCCATATTCCTTATTTACAGTAGTTTCTACATATCCATCAGCAAAACGCATAGTAACGCAATCTCCACGCTTTAACTCTTTTGCACTCCTAACAGCTTTACCGTCATGCAGAGCAATTGAGTAACCTCGCTCCAAAACTCTAACAGGGTCTGAATAGCGCACAACCAATTCACTCTTCTCCAAACGGTTTCCGTTCTTAATTAAACTCTGTCTCACTGCTCCCTTAACTCTCACTGCCGCCATATTAAGCCTCTCTTTTCTACGCTCGACGGTCGACACCATATTCGAGAGCGCCTTTTGCCTATACAGATTGATGAGCGAGGCCTCGCTCGACAATCTATCCTTTACTTTGGTAGCAAAGCGGTTTGTCAAACGCTCATTGTAAAGTTTCTCATCTGAGACAATCGAGTTAACCACACGCTTTAGTCTCTCTGCCATATTACGACAAAGAGCGTCACAAGTTACAAAAGCTTCAATAAATAGATCTGCTGCAGCAGTAGGCGTTTTTACCCTGGTATGGGCCACATAATCAATAACCGTCACATCGCGCTCATGGCCTATACCGGAGATAACCGGAATTGGGAACTGCGCCACATAACTTGCAAGATTATAGGAATCAAAACAGCCCAAATCGGTCTGCGAACCTCCACCACGAATTATAACAACAGCGTCAAAATTCTCAACCTCCTCAGCTAACAGATCAAAAGCATTAAGCAGACTACTCTCTGCTCCATCACCCTGCATAATTGCCGGAAAAAGCTTTATATTAAAGGTATAACCATAACTATTTTCGGCAAGATGTGTTTTGAAATCGCCCCAACCGGCCGCAGTGTGCGATGAAATCACAGCAATACGCTTCGGAAAAACAGGGAACTCCAAAGAGCGGTTCATATCTATAACTCCATCACTCTTCAACTGTTCCAGAATCTCTCTTCTTCTACGCTCAAGATCTCCTATTGTAAACGAGGGCTCAATATTCTTAACGTTAAGCGAAAAGCCATAAAGTTCATGAAAGATGGGCTCAACCAACAACATAACCCGCATACCTCTCTCCAATGTACGCCCGGTTACCTGCACAAAATAGGACGATATCAATCTATAGGTTGAAGCCCACACAGTAGCCCTGGCCACTGCAATAGGCTGCTCACTCTTCTCACCTTTATCAGCCAACTGTAAATAACAGTGACCCGAACGATTCAAATTCAATTCCGCTATCTCGGCAGTTATCCACACCGCCGGAATCGCACCACTGACAATAGCTTTAATGCGACAGTTCAACTCATATAGCGAAATTGGCTTATCCATCTCTACTCCATCTTATTGAGCGAGTCAATATATTCAAGTAACTCAGCTCTGCCAATACCCTTCTCTGACGATGTCAGGAAACATGGAGGCATACTCTCCCACTCCTGCAACATCTCCTTACTATAGGCATTTATACAGTTGCGCTTCTCATTGGCAGTCAACTTATCCGCCTTGGTAAATACCATAGCAAACGGAATCTGTGACTCTCCCAACCAACGCATAAAATCCAAATCAATAGCTTGAGGTTTCAAGCGACTATCTACCAACACAAAGAGACAGACAAGGTTATCACGTTTCAGTACATAATCGCTAATCATCTTTCCAAAATCTCGACGCAATCCCTTTGAGGTTGCAGCATATCCATATCCGGGCAAATCAACCAAAAACCACTCATCATTAACCAGAAAGTGGTTAATCAACTGAGTCTTACCGGGCTTTGCCGCTGTCTTTGCCAGATTCTTTCGGCGAGTCAACATATTTATCAACGAAGACTTTCCAACATTAGATCGTCCAATGAAAGCATACTCTTTGCGATCCTCACGCGGACACTTTGCCAAAGAGCTATTGCTCATAACAAATTCTGCCTTTGTAATCTCCATATTGTCTGCTATTTACCTCGTTTACCACCCTTACTATTTCTCTTTGCTCCTTCAGCATTAGCTCGTCTGTATTTATTCTGAGCAGTGTTATTACGTTTCGAACGCTTATCTCCACGCTTACGCTCAGACTTACCCTCGCCTCTATCACGACGCTCTTTGCTCCATCGCTCCTTCTTTACCTTAGGTGTTGATACCGGCTCCTCATCAAGCTCCTTTACCTTAATTAGAGTATCCTCGAACTGAATACCGTTAAAGAACCTTGGAAAGTTCTTAACTCCATCCACATCAATCTCGAACTTGGTCTCATCATTACCCACTCTGATACCTCCTATATCCATACCTCTGCGTGGAGCACAATAGTTGATAATCTCCATCAAGCTACGTGGAGAGAAACCATCATTTCTACCAACATTAATCGAGAACACCTTATATGTAGAACGATCATTCTGCTCTCCCTTAGGCTTAGGAGCATCCATGATATTCAAATCTTTAGCATTTCTGTATTTCTTCAGCAACTTTCCAAACTCATATGCAAAGACCTTACGAATAAGCATCTCTTTATCCATCTCCTGGAACTTGGCAAACAGTTCGCCTACATACTTATCTACATCCTCCTTAGGCTCAACGGTTACCACCTTATCTGCATAATAGTGTAACTGAGCACGACCAACATCTTCACCACTAGGTACCTTGCAGAAGGTAAACGGACGACGCAACATCTTCTCCAATCTGCGAATCTTGCCACTCTCACGAGCATTGATAATAGATACCGATATTCCCTCCTTACCTGCACGTCCTGTTCTACCACTTCTATGGGTATAACTCTCAATATCCTCGGGCAGATTATAATTGATTACATGGGTCAAATTATCAACATCCAAACCTCGTGCCGCCACATCGGTAGCTACAAGCACCTTTAGCAGTTTTGCTCTGAAACGTGACATAACATCATCACGCTGAGCTTGACTCAGATCTCCATGAAGAGCATCGCAATCAACACCATCCTTCTGCAATTTCTTAACTATATCGCGTGCATCATTCTTAGTGCGAGTAAAGATAATTGCATACATATCCGGCTCACAGTCAATCACTCTACGTAATGTTTCATAGCAATCCTTTGCCATAACCTGATAGTAAATATGGCTGACAGTATCGGCGCCCTGATTTCTCTTTCCGGTAGTAATCTCCTGTGGATTTTTCAAATAGTTTTTAGCAATTCTCTCAACCTCAACAGGCATAGTTGCAGAGAAAAGGAAGGTATTTCTCTCCTTGGGTGTCTCCTCGAGAATAAAATTCAGATCCTCCTGGAAACCCATATTCAACATCTCATCAGCCTCATCAAGAACTACCCAACGTACCTGATTTATATTTACAGCCTCGCGACGAATCAAATCGCACAAACGTCCGGGAGTTGCCACAAGAATATGTACCCCCTTCTCTATGGTATTTATCTGTTTACGAATATCTGTACCTCCATAAACTGCAGTGCACTTAACTTGAGGCAGATACTTCGAATATTTAATCAAATCGTTACATATCTGAACACACAGCTCCCGAGTAGGGCTCAAAATCAAAGCTTGTATCGATTTACTATCAAGATCTAAAGATTGTAATAAGGGTAATCCAAATGCAGCTGTCTTTCCTGTTCCTGTCTGTGCAAGTGCAACCAAATCTTCGCAACCCGACAAAACAACCGGAATAACTCTCTCCTGTATTGGTGTTGGAGTCTCAAATCCCAACTCCTCTATTCCCTTTAAAATATCCTCAGATAATCCTAACGCTCTAAATTTCTCCATTCTATATACTCTTTAATCTCCATGTGTTACTCTCAATATCTGTCCGCGACGCTTATAAGCCGGCTCATTTATCAAACTTAAACGCTCAGTCTCGGACAGATTAGGGGTTAGTGTCACATAATTCAGCTCTACGGTAATTGGCTTACGCTCATTTCCGTTATTTGCAATATTAAACAATCCTTTAGGATAACCTGTTGCAATAACTGTTATCGAAAGAGCCTTCCCCAAACTCATATCACGACCAACTCCCCATATAACAGAAGCCTTATCGCCTACTTTTTGAATTATATAACGGGTAATCTTCAACAACTCATCGGTACGAACCTCATCCTCGCCCGAGGTAATATTGAAGAGAATATTTTTTGCGCCCAAAATATCATTGCTCAAAAGCGGACTCTCAAGGGCATCTTTAATTGCCGTGATAGCTCTATCTTCACCCTCTGCCTTAGCTGCTCCCATAATAGCAACTCCGCTATTCTCCATAACGGTCTTAACATCGGCAAAGTCTACATTTATATATCCCGACAATGTAATAATCTCGGCAATTCCTTTGGCTGCAGTTAATAGCACCTCATTAGCCTGCGAGAAGGCGTGCGACAGTGTTGAGTTTTTATGAATACGCTTAATTCTGTCATTCTCAATAACAATCAAACAATCCACAACACTCTCCATAGCCTCAACACCGGCCTTGGCATTATTGACACGAATAGGTCCCTCAAAACGGGCAGGCACTGTAACAACACCTACCACCAAACGACCCATATCTTTAGCTGTTTTAGCTATAATCGGAGCAGCTCCTGTTCCTGTACCTCCTCCCATAGCAGCAGTTATAAATACCATTTTAGTATCACCGCTCAACACGCTCTTTATCTGTTCTATGCTCTCTTCAGCCGCCTCTTTACCTATATTGGGATCATTACCAGCTCCATAACCATTGGTACACTCCTCTCCAATCTGAATATACTCGATATTCAAATCATCCTTTTGGGTTACCTGCTTATCTGTGTTACATATAACGAAATCAACGTCGACAATTCCCTTTTGGGCCATGTAACGAACAGCATTACCGCCACCGCCACCAACGCCAATAACCTTGATGATATTGGGACGATCCTCACTTAAATCGAAATTAATCATTCCTTCTGCCATATCGTTACATTTTAATCTAACTCAAAATCAACTCCTTCGCCTCCGCCTAACTTATTCTTAAACCATTTATCAACGGCTTCTGCACTCGTTATACTCTTAGAACTCTGCTCTTTTTGAGGTGCTTCAAAATCGTCATCATCAAGTTGAAAATCTCTATCCTGAGTCTGGTTCTGAATCTTATTTTGTTGTTGCTCATGCTCTATCCTCTTACGCAACTCCTGTTCCCTTCTCTCACGCTCTGCCTGTTCACGCTCCTTACGTTCACGCTGCTCTCGAGCCTTTGCCTCAATTGCTGCCGAGTCCTCGATCTTCATTGTCAAATCGCTCTGCTTTGGAACTACATTAAACTCAGTCTCAACGCTCTGCGTATGCTTTTTCTCTACCCTCATTACTCGTGGTTGCTTAGTGCTACCCGAAAGCTGACGCACCTCATTAATTGAACTTCTATTAAAACCGGTAGCTACAACAGATACTCTCAACTTATCTCCAAGCTCTTCATCATAGGCTGTTCCCCAAATAACATTTGTCAATTGACCAACCTTACTCAATACGTAATCGGTTATATCATCATGCTCCTGAATGGTAACCTCGTTTGGACCATATTGAATATGTATCAAAACATAGGCAGCCCCTTTGATATCCTGATCCTTCAATAGAGGCGAGTATAGCGCAGCTTTTACCGCATCTATTGCACGATTTTCACCCTCACCAACTCCATTTCCAATCAATGCTACACCCTTGTCACGCATTACAGTACATACATCACGAAGATCAACATTAATGTAACCCGGCATCATTATGACATCGGCAATACTTTTAGCCGCCATAGCCAAGACATCATCAGCCATGGCAAAGGCAGTTGACAATGGAACCGAGTAATTCTCATCAAGCAGACGATCATTGACAATTATTGAAATAGTATCGACATAACTCTCCAACTCGTCAATCCCCTCCATCGCTTGTTTCAACTTCTTCTCTCCCTCAAACTCAAATGGCACTGAAACAATACCTATGGTTAAGATTCCCATCTCATGAGCTATCTTAGCAATCTGAGGTGCAGCACCTGTTCCTGTTCCACCACCCATACCGGCTGTAATGAACAAGACTTTTGTATTCTTCTCAAGAAGAGCACGAATATCATCGGCACTCTCAATTATTGCATTCTTACCCTTCTCTGGCAAACATCCTGCACCAAGTCCCTCGGTCAAATCCTTACCAATCTGAATTCTATTCTTTATGGGGCTTTCACGCAGAGCTTGAATATCGGTATTACATATAATAAACTCTACGTTCTTAATTCCGACTCTGGCCATGTGGTTTACAGCATTGGAACCTCCACCTCCAACACCCATAACTTTAATTATAGGGGCCTCCTCTTCATTAACTCGGCCACTTAAATCCTCTATATCGATATATGAACTCATAACCCAAATTTCATCATTTTACCATGGGAACCATTTACTCTTAACCGGCTCATCTTCTTGAGTCTCACTACCCAAGGCTCCAACTGCTACTGCAAACTCCTTAACCATCAAATCACTCTCTGATTTTGCCTGTGCCATATACTTAGTAGGAATTACAGTCATCCCGGACAACATCTTAAAAAGAAGATCGCTATTCTTAAGATTATTACCACCACCTATTAAAACAACATTGCCACCTCGACAACCATTTTGTTGTAGAATGTAAATCACTCCCTCATAAAGTTCCTCTAAACGGCTCTGAATCACCACCATTAACTCTTTTGTTTTACACTCGTTCAAGCCATCAGGAAGGGGAACATAATCCATTTTACATGTATACAACAGAGCCTCTCCATGTGATAGTTTCAGTTCTCGGGCATCTTCTAATGGTAATTTATATGCCCATGTAATATCCTGATCAATGGTATCAGCGCCAAGCCTCAATCGCTCAGAAACCTTTAACAAACCTCCTGTAAAATTCAATACACGCTCACTCTCAGCTCCCAAATCCACTATCGACAACTCCTTTGAGCCTCCAAACACTGCAAAAGCCTCGCCACACGCTCTTTCGTATGGAATGAAATTTATCGAATCAGCCTTAAATATATCGAAAAGCTCCATCCACTCCGTCATAACACTCTCGGGAACAACAAAAACGCTCCATGTTAGCTCCACATTGGCTGCCGACTCTATATTTACGGTTGAACGTTCCTCTCCATTCACCACTACTTTGCTTGGAATCATATCAATAATATCATATCCCTCTTGCAAAGTTATCTCCTTCTTACATTGAGCTGCAGCCTCACGAAGGCTTTTCTTATCTAAAAGCTTTACACTCTTCAAATTAACTGTATGTTCTACTCTCTGTACAACTTCAGCCGGCATTACGAACTGAATTGCTGCACTTCTGAGCGAGGTCTGTTTTGTAACTCTATTGACCAGATCATATAAGACCTGCATCAAAGCCGGCTTATCAATAATCTTGCCATTCTCATACCCTTCGGTAGGGGCCATAGCAACCTCATTCAACTTTACAGTTGCCGAATCCGACACATAACCAAATGCCGCAACAATGGTCTGATTTCCTATCTCTATTGAAACTCTTGTCTCCATATCTATCGCTTAACCCCTACTACCTGGTTTGTAAATTTCAAATTAATCTCTTTGTATGCACTCCAACCTCTCTTATCCACACCTTGCTCCAAATAGAGACGTAAATTTTCAAACTTTAAATCCATCTCATCCAAACTTCCCAATCTTATCTTTATATTGGCAATATTGGGAACCAAAATGTAATCTCCCGACTCCTCAACATGAATCTGCTCAAACATTGCCCTCCACACTCTGTCGGCATTGATATATTCAACCAAATCAACAACCTGGCTCTTGACCATCTCCTTTGTAACAGCTCCCGTTACTACAATTGAGCGAAATGCTGCAGAACCACGAATTGGCATAACCTCGCCCTTTTCATCAATTGCATAGGGAGCTCCTCCGTTAGGATAGACTCTGAAGAGAGGTTCATGTTGCTCTATTGTAATATACATCCTACCCTGTTGGGAAAAATAGACTCCGGCATCTTTTACCTGCTCCAATCCCTTTAGATAGTTAACGATTGTATCAGTATTAATAGCACATATCAATTGTCCCTCAAAAGAGCCAAAACGAGACTCAATCAATCTTGAGATAGTCAGGGTATCTATCAATGAATTCATCTCAACTTGATTCACACTGATACTCATACCACTATACAGCACCTCCTTATGCTTGTTGGAAGCATAGAAGAGGGCCACTCCCATATAGGCCATCAACAGCAATATGACAATCAATGCAAATATTCTTTTCATGATACTTATGGTTTACGCCACTTCATCCACTCCTTAATTTCGGGTATTAGTTGATCAATATTACCAGCGCCCAAAGTCAACAATACACCTCCATCAAATTTTTTATTCAAATACTCCATCAACTCAGCCTTAGGAACCAACACTTTCTCTGTATCTGCAGCCAAACGTTCCAAAATAATCTCACTGGTTATTCCAGGTATAGGCTCCTCTCGTGCTGGATATATTTCAGTCAAAATTACCTTATCGGCAATTGAAAGTGTCTCTGCAAACTCAACATACAAATCGCGAGTTCTGGTATATAGGTGAGGCTGGAATATAACTGTCAACTTCTCATTTGGCCATATCTCACGAGCTACGTTCAAAGTAGCACGAATCTCTTCAGGATGGTGTGCATAATCATCTACATACTTACCAACTGCACTCTCTGAATGCAGATTAAATCGACGAACAACTCCCTCAAAGTTCGGAAGGGCTTCACGAATCTCATCGGGGGTAACTCCACATCGTAATGCTATAGCAATTGCAATAGTGACATTCTCAACATTCATTCTTCCCGGAACTCCCAATCGCAATCCCTTAATATCACACTCCGGAGAGTGGAAATCAAACTCAAACTTTGAATCTACCAATCTCAAATTTTGAGCCTCATAATCGGCACCACACTCAACACCATAACTACCTGTAACCTTTGTCTGCGAAGCAAATTGACCTTGCAACTCCAATCCATGCTTTAGGAAAAGGGCTCCTCCTGAACGAACCTGCGATGCAAATTGAGCAAAAGCATCGAGCATAGACTCACGAGTGCCATATATATCCATGTGATCATTGTCCATCGCGGTTATAGCAGCCATCTCAGGCTCTAAATGCAAAAATGAGCGATCATACTCATCTGCCTCAACCACAATGTAATCTGACTTCGGATTCAGAATCAAATTTGTATTGTAATTCTTGGAAATTCCACCAAGAAAGGCACTACAACCTACATGAGAACTTTGTAACAAATAGGTCAACATAGTTGTTGTGGTTGTCTTTCCATGTGTACCGGCAATACACAATGCCTTACCCATCTTTGACAACATCCCAAGCACCTCTGCACGCTTGTGAGGTTCAAATCCATGATTCAAAAACCACTGCAATTGCAAATTATCCTTAGGAATTGCCGGAGTATACACCAACAAAGTTGTTTTATTATCGCGATACTTGAATGGAATCTCGGCAACCTGATCAGTATAGTTTACCATAATACCCTCCTGTTCCAATTTTTGGGTCAATGGAGTTCTTGTTCTATCATAACCGGCAACCTCAAACCCTTTAGCCTTAAAATATCTGGCCAAAGCACTCATACCTATTCCTCCAATTCCCAAGAAATAGACAAACTGAATATCTTTTAAATCAACCTTTTCCATAAATTACTTAATCAAAGCCAATACCTCTTTAGCAATAACCTCATCCGAGTCCATAAAGGCCAGTTTCTTAATTTCACTTCGTAAAGATAGTAACATTTTGTCATTATCTATAATCTCTTCTACTCTACTGCACAACATTTTATCGGCATCAGAATCCTTAACCATAACTGCAGCCCCCTTATTAACAAGAGCCATTGCATTTTTTGTTTGATGATCTTCTGCAACATTGGGCGAGGGCACAAGAATTGCAGCCTTACCTAAAAGACATAACTCCGAGATTGTACTTGCACCCGCACGAGCAACAACCAAATCCGCCACGGCATAGGCATAATCCATTCTCTTCAAGAATGGCATCAACTTAACATTACCAGGCAACTTATCAGCCACCCGCTCCTTCAATTCCTCGTAGTAATAACCACCACACTGCCACAACACCTGAACATCACTCCACTCAGCAATCTTAGACAATGAGTGCTCAATAGCACTATTTATTGTTCCGGCACCCAAACTACCACCAGTAATCAACAGAGTCTTCTTTTGGGGGTCCAAACCATAATATTCAATAGCCTCGCTCTTATGTTCCAATGCCTCCAAAAGATCTTTGCGGACAGGATTTCCGGTCTTTACAATCTTATCGGCAGGGAAGAAACGCTCCATTCCATCATAAGCAACACATATCTTCGATGCACGTTTTCCCAACAATTTATTAGTCACACCTGCATACGAATTCTGCTCCTGTAACAACAAAGGCACTCCGCCTTTAGCAGCAACTTTACCCATAGGTCCACTGGCATATCCTCCAACACCCACAACCACATCGGGCTTAAACTCATTCAATATTCTCTTAGCCATTCTAAGGCTCTTGAACAGATTGATAAGGACCTTAATATTTTGAAGTGTCAACTTACGTTTCAACCCCATTACAGGTAATCCTATAATTTTGTATCCTGCTTCAGGCACCTTCTCCATCTCCATTCTGCCCAAAGCTCCCACATACAATATCTCTATACCCGGCTCCAATCTTTTCAATGCATTCGCAATACTCAATGCCGGAAAGATATGGCCTCCGGTACCACCTCCACAAACAATTACTCTTTTACCCATAACTCTACTCATTATTATTGGCACTCTGATTCATTGCCAACTGTTGTTGCTCCTCTTGTTGAATCATATTACTAACCCCAAGCAAAATTCCCAACTCCAAACACACTATAAGAGTCGATGTTCCACCTTTACTTAACAGGGGTAATGTTTGACCTGTCACTGGGAATAATCCCACGCATACAAACATATGAATTATTGTCTGGAAAAGCAAACACATTACAATTCCAACAACTAAAAGTCCTAAAAACAGCGACTTGCACTTAAACAGCACCCTAAATGCCGATATCAACATTATCGAGTACATTATCATTATCAATGCCATACCCCACAAGCCGGTCTCCTCAAGAATTATAGCAAAGATAAAATCGGAATAGACCTCGGGCAACTTTATTCCCTGAATACTGTTTCCCGGTCCTTTTCCCAAAACTCCTCCCGATGCTACGGTTATCTGAGCCTGAATAGATTGGGAATCTCGAATCTCCTGCAACTCCATCTCTTCGAGTGGTACAGGATCGAAGAATGTCTTTATTCGCGACTGTGCTGTCGGGATACGCTTTAGTACCTCGTTATCTTTCAAGGCATTAATAGTTGAATCTGGGATAGCCAGCAACGAACCTACCAGAATTGCAATACCACCTATGGCAATCGCTACCACCTTTGCAATCTGTCTCCATGGTAATCTACCAATACATATCATCATAAAACAGGTTCCTGACAATAAAATAGCAGTAGAGATATTATCTTTGAAAATCAAGAGTATCGCAAAAAGCGGCAATATCATTCTCTTCCAGCTAAAATTATAGCCCTCTGCTGTTTGGTTATATGATATATCCCTTGCTATAAACATTATAGTTGCCAACTTAACCACCTCTGACGGTTGAAAACTTATAGGTCCCAACACAATCCATCTACCTGCACTATTTTTGGCATCGCCCAATATCCATGCCAGAATCATCAAACCTATTCCAAATAGCAAGAACCATGGCACATAGTCAATTACAGCCTTAAAGGAGCGTCTTTGTACCACCATAATAACTACATATCCTGCAATAAGAAAGATAATCTGTTTCCACAAATAGTAAGCCATTGCACCCCCATTCAAACGACTGGCCAAATAACCTGTCGATGAATAGATAAACAACAGCGATGATAAAGCCAATATGATTATAGGAATCCACAAAAGTTTATCTCCCTTTGGAATCCAATAGTCGAGCGTGAACATATCACGAATCTCTCTCCATATCCACTCTAATGCACTACCCATGATTTTTTACTATCTCTTTAAATAACTCTCCTCTATTCTCATAATTCTTAAACAGGTCGAAACTTGCGCAACATGGCGACAACAGAACCACATCGCCACTCTCGGCATATTTCACACACTCTGCATAACACTCCTCCAACGAATTGGTATCAGATAGAGGTATCATTCCGCCAAAATGGTCTATAAGTTTTTTATTATCCAAGCCCATACACACCAATCGTTTTACCTTTGCCTTTACCAAATCATCAAGCACCGAGTAGTCATTACCCTTATCTGTTCCACCTGCAATCCAAATTACAGGCTGTGTCATGCTATCAAGGGCATACCACGAAGAGTCAACATTTGTTGCCTTAGAATCATTGATAAATGTAACACCATCACGAACACAAACGGTCTCCAAGCGATGCTCCACTTGCGGAAAACTCTGCAATCCATTTACAATCTGCTCGTCTGTCAAACCTACTCTCATTACGGCACAGATAGCTGCCATTGCATTATAAAGATTGTGTCTTCCCTTAATACTGATTCCACTCTTATCTACAGCAAACTTACGTCCATCCAGCTCAACCTGAACAGAATCACCAACAACTTTCGCTCCACAACATGACTCCTCGCAATATGTAAATCCTATACTCTGAGGAGCTATTGACGCAAAAGAGGCAAGTTTCTCGCTTACTGCAGGGCTATCCTGACCATATATAAAAAGGTCGCCCTCGCCCATATTCTGTAAAATTCTGAATTTAGAATCTACATAGTTCTCAAACTTATACTCATATCTGTCCAAATGGTCCGGAGTGATGTTTGTCAAGATGGCAATATCTGCCTTAAATTGATACATTCCATCAAGTTGGAAACTTGACAACTCAACAACATACAACTCATGAGCATTATCAGCAACCTGAGCGGCCAAACTATGTCCAACATTTCCAGCCAAACCGGCATCAACTCCTGAACTGGTCAACAGATGGTGAGTCAAGAGAGTGGTAGTAGTTTTTCCATTACTTCCTGTGATACATATCATACGAGCATTGCTGTTTCTTCCTGCAAACTCAATCTCCGAAATTATTTCTACACCTGCACTACGAAGAGCTACTATCATAGGTGCAGTTTCAGGGATACCGGGACTCTTAATAACCAAATCGGCATTAAGAATCTTCTCCTCAGTATGAACTCCACTCTCATACTCAACTCCCATTTCATTGAGCTGATTTGCATACTTCTCTGCCAATTTACCTTTATCGGACAAGAAGACATCGTAACCGAGTTTTACACCCAACTTAGCAGCGCCTACACCGCTCTCGCCTCCGCCTAAAATAACCAATCTGCTCATATCGTTTATCTGATTTTCAATGTTGCCAATGTTACAACTGCCAATAGAATTGCAATAAGCCAGAAACGTACCACAATCTTAGTCTCGGCAATTCCTTTTTTCTGATAGTGATGGTGCAAAGGAGACATTAAGAATATTCTACGTCCCTCGCCATACTTTTTCTTTGTATACTTAAAGTATGAAACCTGAATAATAACCGACAGATTCTCAACCAAATATACTCCTACCAAAATAGGAAGCAACAACTCTTTATGAATTATAATTGCAAATACTGCCACAACACCGCCAATAGTCAAACTTCCGGTATCACCCATAAAGACCTGAGCAGGATGAGAGTTATGCCACAAGAATCCCACTGTAGCGCCAAAGAAAGCCGCTCCATATATTGCCAACTCCTCTACTCGAGGCACATACATGATATCCAAATAGTTAGCCCAAACCACACTACCTGTTACGTATGCCAAAATTGCCAATGTTCCTGCCACCGGCGCTGTGGTTCCGGCCGCCAAACCATCCAAACCATCTGTGAGATTTGCTCCATTCGATACCGCTGTTACAACAAATATCACTAAAAGACCAAAGACAATCCAACCCAAAATATTACTATAATCTCCTGCCCACGAGGTCAGCCACATATAGTTAAACTCATTATTTTTAAAGAAAGGAATTGTTGTCATTATATCCGCCCCCTTATTGATATAGTAAAGTGATACAGCAACAATAACTCCTAACCCTATTTGGCCAACAATTTTAAATCGGCCATGCATGCCCTCCTTATCCTTACGGAAAACTTTAATATAGTCATCAGCAAAACCTAAAACTCCCAACCATATCGTTGTCACCAACATAATTATGATGTAGGGGTTTGACAATCTGGCCAACAAAAGAACCGGTATCAAAATTGAGCTGATGATTATAACTCCTCCCATTGTCGGGGTTCCCTTCTTCTCCATCTGACCCTCAAGTCCCAAATCGCGAATCTCCTCGCCAATCTGCTGTCTCTTCAACACCTTTATCACCCTTTTACCCACTATAATTGATAAATAGAGCGATAAAATAGCCGCCATCGCAGCACGGAATGTCACATATTTAAAGACTCCCGCACCCGGCACATCCAACTCCTGCAATAACTCGAACAAACTGTATAACATGTCGTTTATGAATTAAATATTTCACCAATAACCTCTTTATCAGAGAAGTGATACTTTACCCCCTTGATCTCTTGATAATCCTCATGTCCCTTACCGGCAACAAGGATAATATCTCCACTGACAGCCATCTTAATAGCCTCGCCTATCGCTTCTGCTCTATCGACAACAACCCTAACGGATTCAGTACTAGCTGCAGGCACTCCTGCAACCATATCGTTAAGGATATCCATCGGCTCCTCTGATCTTGGATTATCAGAGGTAAGGATTACCACATCACTCAATTCGCATGCAGCCTTCGCCATCTCAGGACGCTTGGTTTTATCTCTATCGCCTCCGGCACCCACAACTGTAATAATTCTATTATCACGCTTCAAAGCCTGCAGAGTCTTTAAGACATTCTCAACTGCATCGGGAGTGTGAGCATAATCAACTACTGCAACCACACCACTTTTTGAAACAATTGTCTCAAATCGTCCCTCAACCGGAGCCAAGATACTGATTTTTTCAAGAACCTCATCTTTGGCAAAACCCAACAATATTGAGGTTGCGTAGACAACCAACAGGTTATAGGCATTGAAATCGCCTGTAAATTTTGTCCATACCTGTTCTCCATCCAACTCCAAAAGAGTTGAATCCAAATGCCTTTCTATCACTTTGGCATTAAAATCGGCCATTCTCTTACATGAGTAGGTATAGCGTTTTGCCTTTGTGTTTTGCAACATAACCATACCATTCTTATCATCAAGATTGGTCAAAGCAAATGCATCGCTCTTAAGATTATCAAAAAAGATCTTCTTGGCCTCAATATAGTTCTTAAATGTTTTATGGTAATCCAGATGGTCATGGGTTATATTTGAAAACATTGCTCCATCAAAATCCAATCCTGCAATTCTATGCTGATGTGCAGAATGAGAACTTACCTCCATAAAACAATACTCACACCCTGCTTGAACCATCTTAGCCATCAATGAATTGATAGCGATTGGATCGGGAGTTGTATGTGTTGACGGAACCTTCTCATCGTCAATATAGTTACATACAGTCGATAACAATCCTGCCTTATAACCCATAAGACGAGCCATCTTATACATTAGGGTTGCAGTTGTTGTCTTACCATTCGTTCCTGTTACCCCTACAAGTTTCATTTTACGTGATGGGTTGTCATACATATTAGATGCAATCACACCTAAAGCCAATGAACTATCCTCAACAACAATATACTCAACACCCAAAGTCTGCTCATCTGGCACTCTTTGACAAACAATTGCCACAGCCCCCCGTTCAATTGCCGATGCTATGTAGTTATGTCCATCAACATTGTAACCACAAACCGCCACGAACATTGAACCTCTATCAACCTTTCTGGAATCAAAATGGATTCCGGAAACCTCAACATCTCCATTAAAACCCGAAGTTAAAGTGGTAACTCCACTCAACAATGCACTTATCTTCATAATTGTTATCTTAATCGCAACTGAACCTCTCTACCTTTTACAACTCTCGAACCTGACGGTATTGATTGAGAATATACTCTGCCTACCCCTGAAACAGAACACCGCATTCCGGCATTCTCTATCAAATAGACCGCATCACGAACTCCCATTCCTACAACATTCGGGACAAGCCCCTCCTTCAATGTCAAATGCTCAAAATTAAGAGCATTACCCTCTTTACTCTCGGCAACCTTAACCCACTCGCCATCAGAAACGTGATTTATCTCAATATCAAACTCGTTGCACACCTTCTCCAAATCGTCAGCATAACCATTTTTAGTTGCAGGAAGAGTTGCAATAACCATATCATCGTTATTGACCATCTCAATCTCTCGAGCCATAATTGCAACCGCTCTGTCTGCAATCTCCTTAAACACTGGAGCCGATACCGCAGCTCCGGATCTGTTTACTCGAGGAAAATCTATTACAACTACACAGGTGTACTTGGGATCATCTGCCGGGAAATATCCGGCAAAAGTACAACGCTTACCGTTTGCATATCCTGCTCTACCTTGAGAGATATGGGCTGTTCCCGTTTTACCTGCAATCTTATAATTTTTACTTTTAATTCTGCGTCCCGTTCCTCCCTCATCCTCAACTACAGCCAACAGCAGCGTATCCATATACTCCCTGGTCTGAGCTCCATACATCTTCGACCCAACCTCCTCTATCGGGATATACTCCAACACCTCTTCACCTCGGTGAATCTCCTTTACCAACCTTGGTTTCATACGCTGACCGCCATTTGCTATCGCATTGTAAAAGGCACATAACTGCATTGGCGTCAAGGTTACACTATAACCGATAGACATCCATGGCAAATTATTAAAATGGCGATCCCATGTTGAATCATTTGGATGCTTTATATCCGGACGAGGTTCACCTTTCAATGTAATTCCGGTTCTCTCATTTAGCTTCATATCGTACCAATGGTCGATAAGCTTAGCCGGCTCCTTGCCATAGAAATTATTGGCTACCAATGAGATTCCGTTAAGCGAATATTTAAACATATCCTTCACCGACACAGCATCCATTCCTTCGTGCCCCTCAGAATCGGTAATACGCTTTCCGCCAAATACATAATACCCCTTACCTCCTAAGCGCACAGTATCATTTGGAGCTAATAATCCATCCTCAAAAAAGGCTATAGAAGTTGCAGCTTTCATTACAGAACCGGGCTCACCCAAACCTTCAACCGCCATATTCTCATTCTCTGCATAAATACCATCGCCCACTTTTGACAAATTGGAGATAGCCTTTATATCTCCGGTCTCAACCTCCATCAAAATGGCACACCCCTTATCTGCACGCTGATAAATCATATGCTTCATTAACGAAGAGCTAAGCGCATCTTGCAACTCAACATCAATTGTTGTCAACAGAGTAACTCCATCTTCAGGTTCAAGAACTGTAGACTTGATAGTAGAACCCGATGCCCGTTGAACCAAAGCCTCGCCCGGAACTCCCTTTAACTGCTCATTAAAATAGAGTTCCAATCCGGAGTGCCCCTCTCCATTATTTCGGTAACAGCCACCTATAACTCTTGCACCTATATCACCCAAAGGTCTTACACGCTCCGAGCGCTCCTCAACAATATAACCTCCACGCGGACGACCTCGCCTAAAAATAGGGAATCCCTTCATTACCATCAACTCATTGTAGGTTGCTCTTCTATGAATCAATAAATGACCATTATTCTTATCGCGGGATCTGTTCAATAATGCCTTGTACGAGGCCTTATCCTTATCCCCGAACAGATTTGCCAAACATAGCGCCAAACTATCAACTCCGCGATAAAATATTGTATCATGCATGTGATTCTCTCGCATATCTACAAATATATCATAGAACGGAACCGATGTTGCCAAAGGCACCCCATTTGCAGCCAAGATATCACCTCTGCGCGCAGGAATCTCAACTGTAGTCTCTTTATAGGCATACTGCATAAGAGAGTCTCGTTTCACGGTCATCAAGGTAAAACTTCTCAACGCCACCGCCACAAAGGCACACAAAACCAAGACAAGAATAATTCCCATTCTTAGAATCAACTCCTGCCTGGCGCTACCTCGCTTACCTCTCTGTACGTTTTGTCCCTCTCCTGCCATATCAGCGTTTCAATTTATATGGAGCAACATTGCTCGGTTTTAACTCCAATCCTGTATTTTGAACACTCTGTGAAATATTCGATGCCTTCTGCAAAATCATCAACTCTGCATTGGTTGCAACAGCACGCAATCTCAACTCGTTAACCTGACTCTCCAATCTGTTATGCTCACGCTGCAACTTCTCCATTGAGTAACCATTTGCCACATACAAAATAGTCAACAGAAAAATCACAATAATATTCAAACTATTCTTCGCAACCTTTCCAGTCAAATCAATATCCTGAATCTTGTCATCGAAGGCCGCTTTCAACGTTTGAGATACCGACTCTGCCGAGAGCCACTCCTTTATCTTACTAACCATACTATCTCAACTTCTCCAAAATTCTTAACTTAGCACTTCTTGAGCGAGGATTCAAAGCTATCTCCTCATCGCTTGGAATAATAACCTTGCGATTCACCTCCTTGAAGTCAAAATTCACACTGCCCGTAATAGGATCCTTCTCCACCTTACCCTGGGCATTACCCGACTTAAAGAAGTTCTTAACCAATCTATCCTCAAGAGAGTGATATGTAATAACCGACAAACGTCCACCCGGTTTCAAAACTCTCATTGCACTTGAAAGCATCTCCTCGAGCACCTCCAACTCTCCATTAACCTCAATTCTAAGAGCCTGATACAACTTAGCCAGGAACTTCTTCTCCTTCTCACGAGGAATAAAACGCTCAACAGCTTTATGCAAATCGCCGGAAGTTTTCAACTCACTCTCCTCTCGGTAACGAACAATAGCACTTGCCACTCTATATGCACCATCAATCTCTCCGTAATCGGCAAAGATTCTCTTCAAATCATCAACACTATACTCATTCAAAACCCTCTCGGCAGTTAAATCCGCACTCTGATTCATGCGCATATCCAAAGGTGCATCAAAACGGAACGAGAAGCCTCGATCAGCCTCATCAAACTCATGCGATGAAACTCCCAAATCTGCCAAAATACCATCAACTCCGTCCCAACCATAGTAACGCATAAAGTTAGCCAAATAGCGGAAATTATGGTTCACAAAAATCAACCTCTCATCCTCTGGCAAATTTGCAATTGCATCGACATCCTGATCGAAAGCCATAAGCTGAGAATCACTATCCAAACGCGATAAGATTTCACGGGAATGGCCACCACCTCCAAAGGTCAAATCCATATACTTCCCACCGGGATGAATATCCAATCCATCAACCGACGGTTTTAACAAAACCGGAACGTGATATTCTGACATACTCTAATCGTTAAAAATTTCCTGAATAAGCTGAGCCAGCTCCTCGTGTGGCATTCGCAACGCTTCATAACACTCTGGATTCCATATCTGAATCTTGTTATCCAAGCCGGCCATCACCATCTCTTTATCAATCCCAACCTCCAAAAGAAGAGCTTTAGGCAGAAGGATTCTTCCATTGGAATCTGCCTCCAAAATATGCACATCTCTATAGAACTCTCTTAAGAATGTTGCGTGCTGAGGTTTCATAGGATTAAGCTTAGTGCGAAGTTTCTGCTGAAACTCGCTCCACACACTAAGCGGATACATGTCAATACAGTTATCTGTAGAGCTACGACGAATAATCCACACGTTCTGCATCTCTGAATCGGCAACCTTACGAAACATTGCCGGAACAGAAACACGGAACTTACTGTCCGCCTTACAATTATATACTCCAATAAATGCTAACATACTCAGATAACTATACAGCGTAAAATTATAAAAACTTTACCACATTATCCCACTTTATCCCACTTTTTTATAAAAATATTTTTTAACTCGCTGTAATCCGCGCCACCATTGAGTTTGTACTCAACAAATAGATTAAAGCGCCTATACTATTCCATAAAAATTTATAATTTTGCACAATTGAATAGGGATATTAAAGCTGTTTGAATAAAAAAAATGCACAACGAAATTAAAGAGGCTTGGCGTAATTGCATAACACTATATCTACACCCGGGGAAATTCTCAGTCCAAACTGCAGAGAAATCGGGTGCTGCTCGTCGCATGATTAATCGCTACATGCTTCCAATTCTTATATTAGCCTCTATACCATCATTTTTTGTGCTATCTATTGACTACTCCTGGTATATTGCCATTGCCAAAACCATAATAAATTTTGTATCGCTATATTTGGGAGCATGGAGTGTACTTGGCATTGCGTGTTACTATGTAACAGACTCTCCATTAGGCAATTCAAGAGAGAGCTACATGGCTCCGCTAATCATAAACAGCTTCACTCTCTTTATAGTTCCCATATCGCTCTTTTATGCAAATGAGTTGCATATATGGCGTTTTATTGCCGGGGCTATTGCACTGTATTACTCAATCAGAACAATCATAGCAGGAACGCTATCATCACCGGACATTGAGCAAGGAATAAAGTTAAACACAATTATATTGATTGGCGTAACAACAGTTACATTCCCATTTTTAATACAACGGATCTTAAATCTGTTCTTTAATTTACCAATATCATGAGCGACCCAAAAAACAAATTAAATATACGCAACAAAAGAGCATCATTCGACTATGAATTTATCGAGGAGTACGATGCCGGCATGGTTCTTACAGGAACCGAAATCAAATCGATTCGTGCAGGCAAAGCCAGCATGAATGATTCATACTGCTACTTTCACCGCGGAGAATTGTGGTGTAAAGGTCTATACATTGCCGAATACAAATTGGGCACATACTACAATCACAATGAGCGTCGCGAACGTAAACTTCTGTTACGCAGAAAAGAGCTTATCAAATTAGAGAGAAGTGTTAAGGAGAGTGGCTTAACTATTGTTCCAACACGCATATTCCTAAATGACAAGGGGTTTGCAAAGATACATATCGCCCTTGCAAAAGGAAAGAAGGATTATGACAAGCGCGAAACCCTCAAAAAGAATGACTCACGCAAGGAACTTGACCGCGCTATGAAAGCGCATAATAAGTATAGTTAGGAGAGGGGAAAGGTATAAGGCGAGAGGCGAGAGGTATAAGGTGAGAGGTGAGAGGTACAAGGTGAAAGGTGAAAGGTGAAAGGTATAAGGTGAGAGGTGAATATTCAGCGTAGCGAGTAAAGCCCCCTTATTAGCCGCAATGAGCGTAGCGAATAAGGCGAAGGGGGTTTGGGGGTTGGTAGAGTTCAGGTTCAGCGTAGCGAATAAAGCCCCCTTATTAGCCGTAATGAGCGTAGCGAATAAGGCGAAGGGGGTTTGGGGGTTGGTAGAGTTCAGGTTCAGCGTAGCGAGTAAAGCCCCCTTATTAGTGCAGGCGAACTTGTGAGCCAAACGAAGTATAGTGAGGAGGGAACAGTTAAAAGTTAGGAGTTAGAAGTTAGGAGTTAGAAGTTAGAAGTTAGAAGTTAGGAGAGTGAGGAGTGAGAAGTGAGGAGTGAGGAGTTAAATAATTAGGAATATGAAGAGATTTGCTTTTTTGATGACATTGGCAGTGGCATTGATAATGGGATGTTCCGATAACAACCCAAATTCATACTACGTAATTACAGGTGACTACTATGGAGCTCTACCAAAAGGAGAGTGGGCATATCTCTACGTACAAAAAGAGGGTTCACGTGAATTCGAACAGATTGATTCGACACGTGTAAACAAAATAGGAGTTGCTATATTCAAAGGCGAGATTGACACTCCACGCATTGCACAAATTCGAAGCAACATTGTCAATGGCAAAAAAATGGAGCAAAAGTTCACCGTAACCACATTTATCCTGGAACACGGGACAATTAAATCACCAAGAACCGACAACACATTTGACATGCCATCAAACACTCCGCTTAACGATGCAATAAACAAGTTAAGCAACAGATTCAAAGAGTTGGCAATCCAAGTTGAGCAAAACCAAATTGACTACTCTACGGCAACAGCTACAATGTGTGGCGAGGCCGCAGAGATTATGGAGCGATATCCCGGTTCTCCTCTACAATACTATATAGCAGAGCGTATAGGATTTCACCTTGAAGCTCCACAACAACTTGAGCTAATATCACTAATTCCTAATAGCGAAGAATATTTTGCCGAGGAGCTACTAAGAGCCAAAGATATTTTAAGAGTTGCCGAGGGCACAGATTACATAGAAATCAAGGTTCCAAATCTCGATGGCGATACAATTTCACTAAAAAGCATTGTTGAAAACCCAAACAACCGATATGTACTTTTGGAATTTTGGGCATCAGGATGCCACGCCTGCATTGAATGGCTTCCACAATTAAAGGAGTTGTATCAAAAATACAAATCCCATGGAGTGGAGTTTTACAGTGTTTCACTTGACACACAAAAAGAGATTTGGCAAAACACAACTCAGCGCTTTACCATTCCATGGATTAATTGCAGCTCTCTACAAAGTTGGGACACATCTGAGGCTGCTAAACAGTACGCCATTTATGCAATCCCAACCTACTATCTAATTGACTGCACCAGTGGTAAAATAGTTGCTAAGCACACCAACATCAAAACTCTGCAGGAATCCCTAAGCAAATCTGCGCAAATCTAATCACTTCACTTACTACTTATATGTACAGCAATCTAACGACTTGAACTTGGCTTGAGGATTTGCTTGAATTTGTTGTCTACCAACCCCCAAACCCCCTTCGCTCAGCGCGCTGCGCTTGCTTTCGCTAATAAGGGGGCTTAGCAAATTGCACGCAATTTGTAAATCCTAACTCTTCACTATTCCTAATTCGCAAACACTTCGTGTTTCCGCAAAATCGGCGGCGGTTAACCACACTTCGTGTGCTTCTACTCCTCGCGGCTCAGCATAACCCAAGTAAACTTGGTTTCTGCATTCGCTCCGCAGCGTCGGTTCGGCATAATCCAAATAAATTTGGCTTCTGCTCTCACCTTGCACTAGTGTTCGCCATTGCTTCGCAATGCCGCAAAATCGGCGGCGGTTCGGCATAATCCAAATAAATTTGGCTTCTGCTCTCACCTTGCACTAGTGTTCGCCATTGCTTCGCAATGCCGC